>JAFEBW010000023.1 GCA_018242445.1 Pseudomonadota bacterium
CTGCCATGCGCAAGCTGCTGACGATGCTCAACGCCATGCTGCGCGATAACACTCATTGGGATCCTTCGCGACATGCAAAAACTGCTTGACCTTGAACACAGTTGCTCTCCCCTTGCGGGAGAGGGTGGCGCGTCAGCGCCGGGAGAGGGGGAAGCACCCGCGCAATCCGCATGCCATCGCGCCTCATCCCCTCTCCCCAACCCCTCCCCCACGAGGGGGGAGGGGCTTGCATCGCCTCGTATTGGTTTGCCGTTGCGATCGCTACTGCCACTGCCCAATTCCTCGCTCGTGGTCGCCTTCAGCGGCGGCATGGATTCAACCGTGCTGCTGCATGCGCTGTCCAGCTTGCCGGAAGCGCGTGAGCGCGGTCTGCGTGCGATCCACGTCCATCATGGCTTGCAAGCCGAAGCCGATGCGTGGGCCGGCCATTGCGAGGCGTTCGCCACGCAACTGGGCATCCCCATCGCGGTGCTGCGCGTGCAGGTCGATCGCACCGAGGGTCGCGGCGCGGAAGGTTCGGCGCGTGCGGCGCGGTTGGCGGCGTTTCGATCCGCGGTCATGGGTGACGAAGTGCTGGCCTTGGCGCATCACCGCGACGATCAGGCTGAAACCGTCCTGCTGCGACTGCTGCGCGGTGCCGGTGGCGACGGACTGGCGGCGATGCGGCGGCGCTCGCGCCTGGGTGGGCTGCACCTGTGGCGGCCCTTGCTCGCATGGCCGCGATCCACCTTGCGCGCCCATGCCGATGCGCATGCGCTGCGCTGGGTCGAGGATCCATCGAACGCGCAAACCGATTTCGACCGAAACTTCCTGCGCCATCGCGTGTTGCCCTTGCTGCGCGAACGCTGGCCGCATGCCGATGCCAGTCTCGCGCGCAGTGCAAGCTTGCTGGCCGAGCAGGCGACGTATCTGCGCACCACGACCGGCACGGCGCTCGACGCACTGCTGCTCGCGCCGACGATCCTGCCCATCCACGGTCTGCTGGCCTGCCCGCGCGCCCAGCGTGCGCACCTGCTGCGCGCGTGGCTGTGGCGACTGCACGGCAGTCCGCCGCCGGCGCGTGTGCTGGCCACCATCGAGAGCGATGTATTGCCCGCGCGCCACGACCGCGCGGCGCGGCTGGAATGGGCGGGCATGGCGATCCGGCGCTGGCGCGACGATCTGTATGCGCACTCGCCGCAGGCACCGTTGCCGACGGACTGGAGCACGCGCTGGGACGGCCGTGCACCCTTGTCCTTGCCCGGAGGTGGCCGCCTTGAATTGCACGGCGCCGATGCCTTTGACGCGCCGTTGACCGTTTGCACCCGCCAGGGCGGCGAACGCATCCGCCTGCCCGGACGCGCACACCATCACGCCCTCAAACACCTCCTGCAAACGTGCGAGGTGCCGCCGTGGACACGCGCACGCATGCCCCTGCTGTTCGCGCCCGATGGTGAACTTCTTGCAGCCGGCGATGCCATCCTGTCGGCACGCATGCACGACTGGCTGCGCGAGCGTGGCGCCTGCCTGCGCTGGGATGACGGCATCGAGGGCGTCACCCGGGCCGCGCACCGGGCGCACCCGGATTGACCCGCCAAGCGCCCGCCGCCACACTGCGCGGCATGGTCAAGAAAACAGCATCCACGCTCGAACCGGCGCCCTCGGTGGTCGCCGGTTTCGAGCGCTCGCTCGATGAACTCGAGCAACTCGTGCAACGCATGGAAAAGGGCGAGATGTCGCTGGATGAATCGTTGCAAGCCTACGAACGCGGCGTGGCCTTGTACCGGCAATGCCAGGGCGCGCTGGATCAAGCCGAGCTGCGGGTGAAGCTGCTGGGCGATCCGGGCAACCCGGATCGCGCCGAATCCTTCGTTCCCAACGACGCCTGAGCATGGCCACGCAGGCCGCCCCGGTGCGCGCGACCCACGGGCCATCGTTGCACGCCGCCGCCTTCGACCGCCGCGCCGCGCGCACACGCGCAACGCTCGAACGCGCGCTGCCGCCCGACGACCGCATGCCGCAACGCCTGCATGCGGCGATGCGCCACGCCGTGCTCGGCGAGGGCAAGCGCATCCGCCCGCAGCTCGTCTACGCCGCCGGCGTGGCTTGCGGCTGCGACGAAGCCACACTCGACGCGCCCGCCGCTGCGGTCGAACTGGTGCATGCCTATTCGTTGATCCACGACGACCTGCCGGCGATGGACGACGACGACCTGCGCCGCGGCCGCCCGACCGTGCACGTGGCCTTCGACGAGGCGACGGCCATTCTCGCCGGGGACGCCTTGCAGGCGCTGGCATTCGAGGTGTTGAGCGGTGCCGAGGGCGATGCCGCGCTGCGTGTCGCGCTGCTGCGCACGCTCGCCCAAGCCAGCGGAACCGCCGGCATGTGCGGCGGGCAAGCACTCGATATCGATGCCACCGGGCGCATGCAAACATTGGCCGAACTCGAACGCATGCACGCACTCAAGACCGGCGCCTTGCTGCGCGCCAGCGTGCGCATGGGCGCGCTGTGCGCAGGCGCGGATGCGGCGACGCTGCAACGGCTGGATGCGTTTGCCGAAGCCCTGGGGCTGGCCTTCCAGATCCGCGACGACATCCTCGACGTCGAAGGCAGTGCAACCCAACTCGGCAAGACCGCCGGCAAGGACGCCGCGCAAGGCAAATCCACCTACCCTGCCCTGCTCGGCCTTGACGGTTCGCGTCGGCGACTGGACGAGCTGGCACACGCCATGCGCGACACGCTCGCCCCGCTGGGCGTAGCCGCTGCGGAACTGCTGGCGCTGGGCGAAATGGCGGTGATGCGGGATCGTTGAGACGCGAGGCGTTCCTTCCGCACCCGCACCCTCTCAGCCGATACCCGCCACGCGCGCACCGCGCAGCAGGCCTTCCATGGGCCGCACCGCCGCGCTGCCGGGGAACACGCGCGTATCCAGCACATCGGTCGGCATCCGCAGATGCGCGGCCAGCAAGCCCTTGAACAGACCGCGCATGTCGGTGGTGGCATGCAAGTCGCGGCCCTCGTTCAAATCCTGCGCGGAAATGCCCGGCCAGCGGCCGCCGATGCGGCCGCCGGCGATGGCGCCGCCGGCGAGGAAGGCCATGCCGCCGGTACCGTGGTCGGTGCCGCCGGTGCCGTTGATCTTCGCGGTGCGGCCGAACTCGGTGACCACCACCACCGCCACGCGATCCCATGCGCTGCCGATGGATTCGTGAAAGCCCTTCAGCCCATCGTCGAGCTGCTTGAGCTTGCGCTGCAGGATGCCCACTTCGCCGGCATGCGTGTCCCAGCCGGTGTCTTCGACGAAGGCGATCTGCGGGCCATCGTTCTTGGCCATGAATTGGCCCGCCGATGCCATCATCAGTTGCAGCGCGCCGCCGTAATTGGACCGCGCCTTGCCGCCGGCGTTTGCAACGGCATCGCCACGGTTCTTCATCGCTGCCGCGTCGCCCCGCATCGGCGCCATCATCGCATCCACTTCCTGCATCGCATCGTCGTGCGACTGCGCGACCGCGCGCGACCACGCTTCGGCCAGTTGCGCATCCTCGGCATACAGGGTGTCGAGCCGGCGCACGAGGTCGGGATTCACCCCCACCGGCAGCGGCGGCGACCAGCTGTCCACCTTGGTCGGCCCGCGCATGATCAGCGGCATCGACGCGGCGAGCGCCAGGCCCTGTTCACCGCGCAGGCTGCCCACGCAGCGGTTCAGCCAGCCATCGTGCGCGCCGCTGGGGCTGGCGCTGCCGTTCTCCACGCAATCCTGCGCTTCGAAATGCGAGCGGCCCTGATAAGGCGGCGCGACCGCAACGATCGGCATGAAGAATTTCTGCTGATACAACTGCGCGGCGTATTGCAGCGATGGATGCAGGGCGAAGTTGCGGTCGATCGCGATGGGCCGTTCCTTGTCCTGCGCGCCGGCAAAGGGGAAGGAGCCGCGCAGCGATCCCCAACCCGGATCGCCCATCGGCGGCACCGCATGCAGGCCGTCCAGACCGCCACGCAGCATGACCACCAGCAGCAGCGGCGTCGAACCCACTGCGCCTGCGGCCGACCACGCCGCGCGCGGCCACATCGTCAGGGTCGCAGCGCCGAGCGCCATCGCCTTGAGTACGTCACGACGGGTCGCCATGTCAGATCCTCCACTGGAAATCGGGGCTGCCGAACAGGATGCTCACCGCCTGTTGCGGCGAGTCGGCACGCACCACCGCCTGTGCGGTGGCTGGATGCAAACGCGGGCCCAGCGCGTTTTGCGCGATCTGTTCGGGGACGAGTTCGCGCGAGGCATGCGCGGCCAGTTCCTCGGCCACCTGCACGCGCTTCCAGATCGGATCCGGCCCGATCCACGCATCGGCGGTATCGGTGAAACCGGCCGGCGAGTGCGGGGTGAAATCCGGCCGCCCCATGCGCGCCAGCAGGCCGCCGAGCTTGCGCGCGTCCGGCGCCTGCTGCACGCCCAGCACGCGCAAGGCGGCGATCAGGTAATCGTCGGGCGTGCGGAACTTGCGGGCTTCCGGCCCCCACGCCTCCCCGCTTTCCAGCATCGACAGGTACACCGCACGCAGGTCGCCGCCGCTGCGCAGCCACGTCGCCACCATGCGCTCCACGAGCGGCTGCGGCGGCTTGTCGGCGACGAAGTGGCAGGCCAGTTGCCCGCAGACGTGCTTGGCGGTGGACGGATGCACGGCCAGGTCGGTCAATACCGCCCTGCCCTGCTCCATGCCGCCTTCCGCGTAACGCTTGCCGAGCACGGTGCGCGCGCCCGGCTCGTGGGTGTTCTCGCGAAACACGAAGCCGGTGACGGGATTGGCGTGATCGGTCTGCCCCCCGCGCAAACCCGGGCCGTCGTCGCGCGGGACGCGCACGCTCCAGCCGGTGATCGCCTTGGCCAGTTCGATCACGTCGGCCTGCGTGTAGCCGCCGTTCACGCCCAGCGTGTGCAGCTCCATGATCTCGCGGCCGAGGTTCTCGTTCAGCCCCTGCGCGCCCTTGCGCTTCGGATTGCCGCCGCCCCGTGCCAAGCGCTCGCCGAGGCGGGATTCGGGGCCGATCGACTGCGCGTTGTCCAGGTACAGCAGCATCGCCGGATGGGTTTCGATGCCCAGCAGCAAATCGGCGAAGCGCCCGAACGCATGCGGGCGGATCACCTCGCGCTCCATCGGTGCGGCCAGCAGGGTGGTGGGGCGCTTGTCCACGGAAACCGCGAAATGGTTGCTCCAGAAGCGCACGATGCGCTCGGAGAAACCGATCTCGGCGGTCAATGCCGCATTCCAGCGCGCGGCGTTTTCAGCCTGGATCTGATCGCCGAATTGCTTGAAGAAACCGTCGCCGAGCTTCTTCACCGCCTCCGGGTCGCCGCTCTTGACCGCCGCCTCGCGCGCCTCCAGTTCGGCCTTGCGCGCCTTGCGGTCGGCGCGGAACTGGTATTCGGCCGCGAGGCTGTCCGCGCTGCTGGGCAGGCCTGCGAACAGGCCTTGCACGGAAGGCGGGGAACGCAGTTCCTGCGCGAGCACCCCGCGCGGCTCGGCCATGCCGACGATGGCGCCGGGCCTGGCGCCCAGCCCGAAACGGTTGACCGCCGATGCGGCTTCGGCGAGCTGGTTGCTGGGCATGGCATCCTCCGGCGTGGTCGATCGTACGACCCACCACAACGCAGGAACCCGCGCGAGGTTGACGCTTCGGCCATCGCGCCCGCTGCTTGCGAATGCGGAAGACGGCCTCACCCGCTCCCAATGCCATCGTGGCGCACGCCTGCATCGTCGTCATTCCGGGGCTGTCCGCGCCGTTGGCGGACAGAACCCGGAATACGGCGACATTCTTTACTTGATCAGCCGCAACGTGATCGGATAGCGGTAGGCCACGCCCTCGCTGGCCTTGATCGAGGCGATGATGGTGAACACCAGCGCGTACAGGGCGACCGCCACCATCAGCGGCAGGGCGATGATGAAGCCGATGAACAAGGTCATCACCCCAAACGCGAACAGCACCGCGAAAGCGATGCAGATGGTGATCGAGAAATTCAATGCTTCCTTGCCCTGTTGATCGACGAAGGGCATGGTGTCTTTCTTCAGCGACCACACGATCAGCGGGCCGAGAAAACCTCCCGCACTGCCCGCCC
This sequence comes from Pseudomonadota bacterium, assembly GCA_018242445.1. Classification (GTDB taxonomy): domain Bacteria; phylum Pseudomonadota; class Gammaproteobacteria; order Xanthomonadales; family Xanthomonadaceae; genus SZAS-103. Next base: position 6,092 of record JAFEBW010000023.1, read on the forward strand.
AACCGGAAGTGATCAGATACCCTAGCAACGCCGACAAATGCGCCAGCATGGCCCAATGGCGCTCGTCGATGCTGGGCAGCGCCGGTGAAGGCATGGCGACAGCCGGGATATTGACCGGCTGCGGCGATGGCGCGGATTCGGGCGTCGTCGGATCGGGCGTGCTCATGGGCTTCATTCGCAGACAGCCGGGTCTTCGCAGTGTAACGCGCAAACACAAGCCCGCGCCGTGCAAGGCACGACGCGGGCTTTCTATCATGCTGAATGCTTGTGCGTTATTTGATCAGGCGCAACGCGAAGGGATAGCGATACTCAACACCTTCGTTGGCCTTCATGGCGGCCATGATGATGAACACCAAACCAGCAATACCCACGGCCATCATCAGCAGCCACAACACAATGTCGATGATCCAACCGATGACCGGAACGAACACCAAGATATACGCCACAATCCACACTGGCACCATCACAATCCAGAGTGAAATCACGAGGTTCAGCGCTTCTTTCGCATTGTTCGTCACGAACGACTTGTCAGGCTGATCCTTGTTCATCAACCAGATGATCAGGGGCCCGATCGTTACCAAGGCGGACAGATGGGCAAGCATGCCCATGGTCTTTTGATCTTGCGGTACATCGCTCATGTGTCACTCTCCCCAGTGATGAAACGGATGGTTGCCGCAACGCGAGCGTACTACGACGTACTGACAAATACACGCTGCGGCTCGATCCACATGAACGCCATCAGCCGCCCGGATCGGCCATCGCCCCGGCCACCGTCATCGCCCCGATCAGCATCGGCCCGGTGCGCACGTGCGAGCGCGGATCGATCTCACTGCCGACCGCCTCCAGTGCAAGATACATCTGCCGCAGGTTGCCGGCGATGGTGATCTCGTCCACCGGATACGCGATCTCCCCGTTCTCGACCCAGAACCCGGCCGCGCCGCGCGAATAATCGCCGGTGACCGGGTTCACGCCCTGCCCCATCAATTCGGTGACGTACAAGCCGCGGCCCATGCCGTGCAGCAGGGTCGGCAGGTCGTCGTGGCCGAGGCTGGCTTCGAGGTTGAACACGCCGCCGGCGTTGCCGGTGCTGCGCAGGCCGAGCTTGCGCGCCGAGTAGGCATCCAGCAGGTAGCGTTGCAGGGTGCCGCCGGTGACGAGGTTGGACTCGGCCGTGGCCACGCCTTCGGCGTCGTAGGAACTCGAACGCAGGCCGCGCGTCAGGTGCGGGCGCTCGCGCAGGGCGAACCAGTCGGGGAAGATGCGCTGCCCCGCCGCGCCGAGCAGGAAGCTCGACTCGCGGTATTGCGCGCCACCGGACACCGCCCCGAGCAGGTTGCCGATCAGCCCGCGCGCCTGTTCGGCTGAAAACAGCACCGGAAAGCTGCCGGTCGGCGCACGCCGCGGGTCGAGCCGGCGCAGTACGCGCTCGGCGGCGCGACGGCCGACCGCTTCGGGCGATTCCAGATCGGTCGATGCCAATCCCAGCGTGTACCAGTCGTCGCGCTGCATGCCATCGCCACGGCCTGCGATCAGCGAGCAGGCGATGGAATGGCTGGTGCCACGCTCGCCACCGACGAATCCGTGGCTGTTGGCGTACACCGCCAGGCTCTCGCTGGAGTTCACGCTGGCGCCTTCGGAATTGGAAATGCGCGGATCGGCCTCGCGCCCGGCGGTTTCGCAGGCGATGCCCAGCGCGACCGCCGCGTCGGCGTCGATGGCCCAGGGATGCCAGCGGTCGAAGTCGTCGATGCGTGCGGCCATGCGCTCGGCATCGGCCAACCCGGCCAGCGGATCGGCTTCGGTATAACGCGCGATCGCGCAGGCCTGGTCGATGGTGGCTTCCAGACCCGATGACGACAGATCGGCGCTGCTGGCGCTGGCCTTGCGCAGGCCCGCCGCGCCGTCGCGGAAATATACCGTCAAGGCCAGCCCGCGATCGCGGGTGAACTCGACGGTTTCCACCTCGCCCATGCGCACGGCGACGTTGAGGCCGCGGCTTTCGCTCAATGAGAGCTCGCACTGGTCGGCACCGCGCGCGCGCGCGCGGCGGAGGATGTCCTGCGCCAGATCGAAAAGCTCGGCGATGCGCTCGCGCGAGGTGTCGGGTTTTGCGAGGGTGGAAGTCACATGCGTATCCTAGCGGGATGAACGATCACGACGACAGCGGCGACGATGCCGACATCGCTTGGGACGGCCCCAGCCGCAGCCAGCGACGGCGCGAGGCATTGGGCGTCTTGGAACTGGCATTGCGGCTGCTGGAAGCCAGCGAAGCGCAACTGACGAAGCTGCCGCTGGACGACGACCTGCGCACGCTGGTGCGCGACAGCCAGCGCATCACCCAGCAGATCGCGCGCAAGCGGCAGGCGCAGTTTCTCGCCAAGAACCTGCGCCGGCAGGACGATGCATGCCTGCATGCGCTGCGCGAAGCGCTCGACCATGCCAAAGCCGACGGCCGCCGCGACGCCGCAGCACTGCACCGCGCGGAGATCTGGCGCGAACGCCTGATCGCCGATGGCGACGCCGCGCTGGGCGAGTTCATCGCAGACCATCCGCAGGCCGACCGCCAGCGCCTGCGCCAGCTCGCCCGCAATGCGCAAGCCGAACGCCTGCGCAACAAACCTCCACATGCGCAGCGGGAGTTGTTTCGGGCGGTGCGGGAGGAGTTGGAAAATCCGGGAATGGAGAATACGGAATAGGGAATCGGAAAAACCAGGCGCGCGCGTCGTCGAACGCCCTGCCAAACGCGGCCATACCCCATCCCCCGCTTCTTCATCACGCCCTCGTCCCACCCACCGTCAGCGACTCCAGCAGCAGCGTGGGCTGGCCCACACCGACGGGAACCGACTGCCCCTCCTTGCCGCAGATACCCACGCCCTCGTCGAGGGCCATGTCGTTGCCGATCATCGCCACGCGCTGCATCGCCTCCGGCCCGTTGCCGATCAGGGTCGCACCCTTCACCGGCCGCGTGATTTTTCCGTCCTCGATCAAATACGCCTCGCTGGCCGAGAACACGAACTTGCCGCTGGTGATGTCCACCTGGCCGCCGCCGAAATTCGGCGCGTACAGGCCCTTGCTCACCGAGGCGATGATCTCGGCCGGATCGTGCGAGCCTGCGACCATGAGCGTGTTGGTCATGCGCGGCATCGGCAGGTGCGCGTAGCTCTCGCGGCGGCCATTGCCGGTCGGCGACACGCCCATCAGCCGCGCGTTGAGCGTGTCGTGCATGTAGCCGACGAGGATACCGTCGTCGATCAGCACGTTGCGCTGCGTCGGCGTGCCTTCGTCATCGACGTTGAGCGATCCACGCCGGCCTGCGAGCGTGCCGTCATCGACGATGGTGACCCCCTTCGACGCCACGCGCTGGCCGATGCGGCCGGCGAAGGTCGAGGTGCCCTTGCGGTTGAAGTCGCCTTCCAGCCCATGCCCCACCGCTTCGTGCAGCAGCACGCCCGGCCAGCCGGGACCGAGCACCACCGGCATCGCGCCGGCCGGCGCATCCACCGCATCGAGGTTCACCACCGCCTGCCGCAGCGCCTCGCGCGCCCAAGCTTCGGGCTTGCCGCCGGCGAACAGATCGACATAGCCATAACGCCCGCCACCGCCGGCATAGCCTTGCTCGCGGCGACCGTTGGCCTCGACGATCACCTGGATGTTGAACCTCACCATCGGCCGCACATCGGCAGCGACCGTTCCGGTGGCGCGCGCCAGCAGGATGGTATCCACGCCACCGGCGAGACTCACGATCACCTGTTTGACGCGCGGATCGGCCGCGCGCAGCAGTTGATCGACGCGGCGCAGGGCGGCGATCTTGGCATCGGCATCCAGCGCGTCGATCGGATCGAGCGCCGGATACAGCGCGCGCCCACTGACGTGCACCGGCACACCGCCGCTGGCCTCGACCCCGTTGCGGGCAATCGCGCGCGCCGCGCCGGCGGCTTCCAGCAGCGCATCGCCGCGGATGTCGTCGGAATAGGCGAAACCGGTCTTCTCGCCGCTGATCGCGCGCACGCCCACGCCCTGATCGATGGCATGCGCACCGTGCTTGACGATGCCGTCCTCGATCGTCCAGCTCTCGCGGCGGGCATGCTGGAAATACAGGTCGCCATCGTCGATGCCCGGCCCGAGCAAACGCGCGAACGCACGGTCGAGCGAGGATACGGACAAACCGCCGGGTGCGAGCAGGCGCGATTCGGCGAGGGCGATTAGATCGGTCATGGGGAAAGATTCGCGGTGAAAAGAAAGTTCGCGCAGTGGTGGCGCAGGATTCTGATGTGGGGCTTGCAACAATGTGATGCAAGCGCGGCCACAAAAGTCCCTCAGCCTAACCTGATGGCGGCGGCGGCGAAACCTCGGGCTCGCGTTCCACCGGCACCACCTTCACTTCCGGATGCGCCCACGGCCCGGTGACGTGGTAACGCTTGTGCGCCATGTGTTGCAACGGTTTCCTGAGCACCTCGCCGGCAACAGCGCCGACCGCCGCGCCGACCGGGCCGCCCACCGCCGCGCCGACCGCGGTGACCAGCCCGCCGGCCTTGGGCAGCACGTCGATGGTCTGGTCGTAGGTCTGCGCGACCAGATCGGCGTCGCCGCGCACGATGATGTCGGCCGCCGGGCCCTTGATCGCGAGTCTGTCGGCGTGCGCCTTGCCGTCGGCGAAGACGAAGTGGCCGCGCAAGGAATCGAAGCTGAAACCCTTGTCGAAGAAATCGCGGAAGTCCAGCGACAGCCTGCGCGGCAATTCGGCAAGGCTGACCAGCCCGAGGATGCGCCCCGCGCCGGGTTTGACTTCCAGCAGCCGGCCCTCACCCACGTCGAGGTCGAGGCTGCCGTCGAGCGCCGCCATGCGGAACGCGCTGGGCGAACCCGGCCAGCTCGCCTGCAAGGTCGCTTTCGTCTTGCCCGCGGCCACCACGCCCTTGAAGCCGAAGGCATCGAGCATCTTGCCCAGGCTGTCGGCCTTGAAGTTGATCGACAGGCGCGTGCGCACCCCGCCGCCGACGTGCAGCCAGTCGCCGCTGGCATCGATGGTTTGCGATTTGGATGAGGTATCGAGCTGGTCGATGCGCAGGCCCTGCGCGACCGGATGGGCCTGCATGCGCAGATGGCCGAGCCTTGCATCGCCAAAACGCAGGTCGGCCACTTCGACGTGCAGGGGCGGCACCTTGTTCGGGTCGATGTCGGAATCGGCCGCAGCCGTAGCGGCTTGCGGCGGCGTCGATGCCGGTGCCGGCCCCGGCCAGTACAGGCGGTCGAATTGCGCGCGGATCCCGCGCGCCAGATCGTTGGGCACGGTGATGGTGCCGACGACGGCCTCGCCATCCAGGCCCAGCGTGGCGACGTCGGCGTGCCGGTTCATGCGCACCCGGGTATCGGCGAAATGCCGGCCTCCCAGCAGCAGATCGTCGGCCTGCACGTCCACCGATCGCAGGTCGCCCGCACCGGGCATGCTGGACGATCCGCCCGCCAGCGCGACCCAGCCCGCGGCATCGAGCGCATCGACATGCCCTGCCGCCACCAGCCCGTGCGCGGGCAACGGCACCTCGCTCGCCCCGCCGAAGGCGAGCGTGCCCCGGAATGCCTGCCGGTCGTCGTAGCTGCCGCGCACTTCCAGCACGTCGCCGAGGCGCACGCGCGTTTCGCCGGCGCTGGCCGGGATGGTCGCCACGACCTCCAGGGGCAAGCTCTGCATTGCCGGTTTGGCCAAGGGCGCGGGCAATTTCAGGCGCACACCCTGCAAGTCGGAACGCACGTCGAGCACAGCAGGCGCGTTGCCGCCTTTCGTCGCGACGTCGGGGACTTTCACCTGCACCGTCCAGCCGGCGCTGCCTTCGAGGATGGGCTTGAGCCAGCCCAGCATGGGCGCGCGCGCGATCAACACGGCTGCCGGCAGCAGCCCGCTCACGGTCGCGTCCACCGCGATGGTGGGATCCTTGGTGTACTCGCCCACGGCCAGCCGGAACTTCGCGGGCTTGCCGTCGAGCTTCACGTCCAGACCATCGGCCAGCACGCCCGTCTGGTCGTAATGGACGCGGCCACCGACCTCGGTGAAAGCCACGTTCCAGCGCGGGTCGGCGAGCGTGGCGCGGGCCAGATCGACATCGCCTTCGACCTGCGGCTGACCCAATTCGTGCTTGAGCGGGATGCTCAGGTGCACGTTGCCGCGCAGGCCGCTGCCTTGCAGATCCAGGGTGGCGATGCCGGCGCCGATCTTCTTCGCCAACGGGCTCTGCCGCAGCAAGGCAAGGATCTGCGGGCCGCTGGCCAGCACGTCGGCGCGGATGTCGAGGACGGGCGCGGGAAAAGACGGGATCTGCGCGGCGATCTGCGTGGCCTGCAGGCCGAGGATCGACGCCGTGCCGTCGAAGCGCATGCCGGAATCGACGAAAGCCAGACGCCCGGCGAGGTGCTCGGCGCGCGGCCAGTCGGGCTGGAAATGCAGGCGGCCGTCGAGCAGATCGGCGACCGCCTCGAAGCGCCCCTCGTCGTGATGGAACGGCCAGTCGCCGAGGTCGCCGCCGAGCATCGCGTGCGCGCCGGCGATCTGCCCGCCCTCGATGGCCGTGTCCAGCCATGCCACCGTGGACGGGTGCATCTTGTGCCGGAGCCAATAGTGCTTGGCATCGACCATGCGCGCCGGCTGCACGGTGGCGAACAGGTCCAGCCGCGGCTTGCGCCCATCGCCGCGGAAACGCATGGCGATGCGCGTGCGCATGTCCAACTCGTCGTTCTTCGTGTGCAGGCCGGAGGATTCCAGCACCCAGTCGCCGCCGTCGCGCCATGCCGTCAGCTCGCCATCGACTAAGAAGGGAATCGGCGGGCCGTACGCCGGCGGCCACAACAGACGGAATGGGTTTGTTGCAGGGTCGGGCTTGTCGAAGGTGAAAGCGATGGCATCGCGATCGAACACCGCGCTGCCGGCCACGCCGTGCAGCGCCGGCGTGTTGCCGACCGGCTCCCAGCCCGCGTCGTCCAGATGCAAGCTGCCGCGCAGCGTGCCATCCGGGGCCAGGCTGGCGCGCACCGCGCTCAGGCGTATTCGCGGCGATGCCTGCAACAGCCAGGCACGCAAGCCTGCGGGCGGGCGATCGGTGAGCATGGCCAGGGTCAGCAGCAGGCCGCCATCCACGCGCGGGGCGGCGAGCGTGAAGCCTCCGGCCGAACGCAGGGCGATGCCATCCAGCCGCTCGTCGCGGCCGTCCTTGGTGCGCAGCCGGAACACCGGCGCCACGAAGTCCCAGCCATGCGCGAGCATGCGCCAGCGCGCCGACACGGCGATGTCCGCCAGATCCACACCTGGACGGGTCGAACCGTCCGCTGCGATGGCGTGCCCGGAAACGCGCACGTTCCGCAGGTTGGCATCGACTTGTACGGAAGCCACGCGGCTGTCGTGGATGCCGAGCCAGAGCTGCACCTTGCCGCGCCCCTGCTCGACACGGGCACCGGCGGCCGCCAGCCAGTCGATCCATGGCGCGAGGTTGAGGTTCTCGCTGCCGATCCACGCGCTGCCGTCGTTGCTGCGCCGATCCAGGTCGAGAGTGGCCAACACGGGCGCCCCCGCGGGCGCATTCACCCGCACGCCGGCGCGCAGGCGCTGGGCGGTCACGCGCATGCGCAGCGCCACTTCGGGCGTGGTGAAGGCGAACTTTTGCGCGGGGATGCGCACGCTCAGGCGCGCGCCGGATATCTGCAATTCGCCCAACCCCTCCAGCGTGGCCAGCGGATTGTGGTTCTCCGGCTGGTGCGGGCCGGACAGGCCCACCAGCCGCCAGCGCCCATCGGCATCGCGTTCGACCGTGAGCGCCAGGCCCTGCAGGCGCAGCTCGGTGAACGGATGATCGGGCAGCAGGCCCGAATACATCGCCACCAGCAGCTCGGCGCGGTCCACCATCAACTGGTCCGCACCCTTGCCGATGCGCACGTCGTGCAGGGTGAACAACGGGCCGCGGCTGGTCCAGTGCGCCTCGGCGCTGGCGAAGCGCACCTGCCGCCCGGAGTGGGCGATCAACCACGCGGCGATGCGGTCGGGGTGTTCCTGCACCAAGGGCAGCAAGCGGTCGGCGATCGCCACCGCGACCGCCATCAGGATCAGCGCGATCGCCACGGTATAGAACAGGCCGCGTCGCGCGTGGTGCAGACCGCGGATCAGGTGCGCCCGCACTCAGCGCGAGCCTGCGTTACAGCAGCACGACATCGTACTGCTCCTGCCGGTACTGCTCGTCCGCCTGGAAGCGGATCGACTTGCCGAGAAACTCCTCCAGCTCGACCACCGCCGCGGACTCCTCCTCCAGCACGCGCGCCACCACTTTCGATGCGGCGATCACCAGCAGCGAGGCAGCGTCGAACTGGCGCACCGCGCGGGTGATCTCGCGGAAGATGTCGTAGACGACGGTTTCGGCGGTGCGCACGTGGCCGCGCCCGGCGCAGGTGGGGCAGGCCTCGCACAACTGGCGTTCGAGGCTCTCGGTGGTGCGCTTGCGGGTCATCTCCACCAGCCCCAGCGGGGAGAATTCGTGCACGCTGGTGCGCGCATGGTCGCCGGCCAGCGACTTCTCCAGCATGCGCAGCACCTGCCGGCGGTGTTCGGCATCGGTCATGTCGATGAAGTCGATGATGATGATGCCGCCCAGATTACGCAGGCGAAGCTGACGCGCCGCCGACTGCGCGGCCTCGAGGTTGGTGCGGTAGACGGTTTCCTCCAGGTTGCGCTGGCCGACGAAGGAGCCGGTGTTCACGTCCACCGTGGTCATCGCCTCGGTCTGGTCGATCACCAGATAGCCGCCGGACTTGAGCGGAACGTTGTTCTGCAAGGCCCGGCCGATCTCGTCCTCGACCCCGTACACGTCGAAGATCGGGCGCTTGCCCAGATACAGCTCGATGCGCTCGACCAGCGCCGGGGTGAACTGCTGCACGAAGCCCTGCAGCTTGAGCAGGGCCTCGCGCGAGTCCACGCGCACCCGTTCGATGGCATCGTGCATCAAGTCGCGCATCGCCCGCAGCGGCAGCGGCAGATCCTCGTAGATGCGCGCGCCCACCTCGGCCTGCGCCATCGCCCCGGCGATCGCCTGCCACGCGCGCTGCAGGTAGGCGATGTCGTCGGCGAAGGCCTCCCGTGCGCAGCCTTCCGCATTGGTGCGCACGATGTAGCCCATCGACGCCTCGCCCGCCAATTCCGCGACCAGACCGCGCAACCGCGCGCGCTCGGCCTCGTCCTCGATCCGCGCCGACACGCCGATGGTGCGCACCTGCGGCAGCAGCACGAGGTAGCGCGAGGGAATGCTCAACTGCGTGGTCAGGCGCGCGCCCTTGCTGCCGATGGGATCCTTCAGCACTTGCACCACGACCTGCTGGCCCTCGTGCAGCAGTTCGTTGATCGCCGGCACGCCCGGCCCTCCGGGCACCGGCACGCCGACCTCGACGGGAAGATCGTCCGTGCCGGCCTGCGACGCGCGCTGGATATCCGATGCGTGCAAAAACGCGGTGCGCTCCAGTCCGATCTCGACGAACGCCGCCTGCATGCCCGGCATCACCCGCTGCACGCGACCCTTGTAGATGTTGCCCACGTAGCCACGCCGCGCCGCTCGCTCGATCTGCACCTCCTGCAGCATGCCGTTCTCGACCAGCGCCACGCGGGTCTCGCGCGGGGTGACGTTGATGAGGATTTCGCTCATGGTTACGCGTGAATGGTGAATGGTGAATGGTGAATGGTGCGAGCCAAGCGCGAACTCCTGATGGTTACGAACGAATCATCCCGACGACAGATGCCAAACTGCTACCAGTCACCATGCTTTTCACGATTCACCATTCACCATTCACGCCCCCAAAAGCGCGCAACAGACCTGCGGTTTCGCATAGCGGCAATCCCATCACGCCCGAATAGCTGCCTTCCAGATGTTCGATGAACGCAGCCGCGCGGCCCTGGATCGCGTAACCGCCCGCCTTGCCGCGCCATTCGCCCGTCGCGACGTAGCCGGCGATGGCCGCTGCGTCGAGCGCCGCGAAGCGCACCTGCGACACCGACTGCGCGTGCAGTTCGCGCGCGGCGCTGACCGCCCACACCGTGCTGATCACGCGGTGCGTGCGCCCGGCCAGCCGCGCCAGCATCGCCGTCGCGGCCGCTTGATCGGCAGGCTTGCCGAACACCTCCTCGTCCAGCACCACCTCGGTATCCGCTCCTATCACCACCGCACCCGGGCGGGCCACGACCTGCAACAGCCCCGCACCGGCCTTTTCGCGCGCCACCCGGTTGACGTAGTCGGCTGGGGCCTCGCCGGGCAGACGCAGCTCGGGCACATCCACGTCGAGCACACCGGGTTCGACGCCGATCTGGCGCAACAGTTCCAGCCGTCGCGGGGATTGGGATGCCAGATGGATCATCCACGAAGCATAACCGCTGCCATCGCAGTCCTCATACCAACAGGTTCGGACGACAGATATTCCGTCGACTTCCACGACACATCCGTCGCACCCTGCGAAATTGCGGGCAAGCGCCGTGGCGAGATCGAAAGACTCGCAGGCAATCTTGCATGAGGGAAAAGTGCGCGGCGCCGGACTCGAACCGGATCATGACGCGGCTGCCGCCGCCCCAACCTTTCCACTAGGAAACTACCGCACAACGCACAGGATACAACCATACCCAGCCCATGCATCGAATCTGCGGGTCACATGGGGCGCACAAAATCCTATATGCTCCCTCGGAAATCATGCTCACGATGAAAGCCAAATACGCCCTGCGTGCCCTGTGCGCCCTCGCCGGCGCACAGGCACCGCGCCTGCAGGCGCGGCAGATCGCCCGCGATGCGCGGGTGCCGGAAAAGTTTCTCGAAGCCATCCTCGTGGATCTGCGCAAGGCCGGCATCCTCGACAGCAAGCGCGGCGTGCGCGGCGGCCACGCACTGGCGCGGCCGGCTGGGCAGATCATGATCGGCGACGTGATCCGCGTCCTCGACGGCCCGCTCGCGCCGATACCCTGCGCCAGCGTCACCGCCTACAAGCCCTGCGCCGATTGCCCCGACCCGGATGCCTGCGCGGTACGCCTGCTGATGGGCGACGTCCGCGATGCGATGGCGCAGGTGCTCGACCACCGCAACCTCGCCCAATTCGCGGCCGACGCGCTCGAACCCCACGCACCAAGGGGTCGCCGGCATTCCGGCGATGCGTCCCCGGCGACCGCCACCCCACCGCGCCAGCGTCGCGCGGATGCCTCGTAAACGCCGCCGCCGTGCGCATCGCCCTGGCGGGAGTGCACAAGCGCTACGACGCGTTCCCGGCGCTGCGCGGCATCGACCTTTGCATCGCATCCGGCCAATTGCTGGTCGTGCTGGGGCCGTCGGGTGCGGGGAAAACCACCCTGCTGCGCGTGCTGGCCGGGCTGGATAGTCCGGACTCCGGAAGCATCCTCTTCGGCGCGCGCGATGCCGCCGCGATGAACCTGCGCGAGCGCCGCGTCGGCCTGGTCAGCCAGCATTACGCCCTGTTCCCGCACTTGAACGTGTTCGAGAACGTCGCCTTCGGCCTGCGGGCGCGGGCGCGCCGCGAACGCCCTGCGCCCGCCGACCTGCGCCGGCGCGTGGACGACCTGCTGCGGCGCGTGCAGATCGCCGACTTGCGCGATCGCCTGCCCAGCCAGATCTCCGGCGGGCAGATGCAGCGCGTCGCCCTCGCCCGCGCGCTGGCCATCGAACCTTCCGTGTTGCTGTTCGACGAGCCCTTCGGCGCGCTCGACGCCAAGGTGCGCCGCGAATTGCGCGGCTGGCTGCGGCAGATGCACGACCAGACCGGCTACACCACGGTGCTGGTGACCCACGATCAGGAAGAAGCGCTGGAACTGGCCGATCGCGTGCTGGTCATGCGCGAAGGCCGCATCGTTCAGGACGGCAGCCCGGACGCGGTCTATACGAACCCTGCCGATGCCTTCGTGTTCGATTTTCTCGGCCGTTCCAACCGTCTGGACGGACACGTGCGCGGCGGCTCGTTCCATCCCGATGGCGGCATCGTCACCCTGCCCTGCGGCGGCGTGGCCGATGGCCCGGCATGCCTGTACGCGCGCCCGCACGACATGGCGCTCACCACCGAAGCAGGCCTGATCGCTCAGGTTACGCTGGTGCAGCGCCGTGCCGGACGCCACGTGCTCACCCTGACCTTGCCGCAACAGAGCGATCGGCTGGAAGTGGATTTCGGCTCGCAGGACGCGACGGCCGTGCCAGTCGTCGGCGAAACCGTGTGCGTGCTGCCCGTACGCTATCGGGTGTTCGCGGATGGCGCGTAACGTGCGGATCGAAAAACGGGGTTGCCGTCATCTGCGACGCGCTCATCGCCGGTTCGGGCGGATCGGTTATGGTGATCGCCACTTCATCGCCCCACGTCATCGCCGGAGCCAAAGCCATGTCGATTCGCCGCATCGCCCTGTTCGCCCTGCTGCTCGCACCTTGCGCATACGCGCAGAACGCGCCCATCGTCCTGCCGCCGGATGCGACCTTGTTGCAGGTCAACGCCCACGGGGAATCCCGGCGCACGCCGGATGTGGCCAGCATCCGGGCCGGCGTGGTCACCCGCGACGCCGATGCCAATGCGGCCTTGCGCGCCAACGCCACGCGCATGACCGCCGTCATCGCCGCGCTCAAGCAGGCCGGCGTGGCCGAACGCGACATCCAGACTTCCAGCATCGGCCTGCAGCCGCAGTACAACTACGGCGACAAGCAGCCGCCGAAGATCACCGGCTACGAGGTCAACGACACGGTCAGCGTGCGCCTGCGCGAGATGAGCAAGATCGGCAACGTGCTCGACACCCTGGTGCGCCAGGGCGCCAATCAGATCTACGGGCCCGACTTCAGCGTGGACAAACCCGAAGCCGCGCTCGACGAAGCACGCCGCGCGGCGGTGGAACAGGCGCGCGAACGTGCCGAAGTGTATGCGCAGGCGGCGGGGCTGAAGGTGCGGCGGATCGTGAGCATCTCCGAATCCGGCGAGAACGCCACGCCGCCACGGCCGATGTTCCGGATGGCGATGGCGGCCAACGCCGCCGCACCCACGCCGGTGGAAGCCGGCGAGAACACGCTTGGCGTCGATCTGAACGTGCAATTCGAACTGGGGCACTGAGAAGCGTCAGAACATCACGAGAGTTTCCGCCGCAGCACTTGACGATTCGCCCGCGCGCACGGAGCATGCCCTGCCCGTGCGCACACGCACGCCTTCGGTTCCACGCACAACCATGCAATCTTCCCCACCGCTCGGCTACGTCAGGGACACCGGCACCGCCAAGGGACGCGGCGTGTTCGCCACCCGCGCCATCGCTGCCGGCGAAACCGTGGAGATCGCGCCGGCCATCGTGCTCACCGCGCCGTGGCTGCCGTTGCCGATCCGCCTGCGCCATTACGTGTTCAACTGGGGCAACCTCACCAAGGGCCCCAAGGCCATCGCGATGGCAATGGGTTACGGCAGCATGTACAACCACGCCAATCCGGCCAACTTGCGCTATGAAGGGCTGACCGACGGCAATTTCATGCGTTTCATCGCCGACCGCGACATCGCCGCCGAAGAAGAAATGACGATCAACTACAACGCCTGCGGCACGACGACGTCGGAAGCGGATACCTGGTTCAAGGCCAACGGCATCCAGCCTTTCTAAGGAATGAAAGGCTTTCCCGACGGAGTCGGGGCAGGATGAAGGCTCGATGAGTCGAGTCGCGAATTCACCCCTCTCCCTGCCCTTCTCCCGCAAGGGGAGAGGGGGTTTCAGGCGGCAAGGCCACGGGCGCGACGATCGCCCCTATCCCGCGAGGGGATCAGGGTTTCCAAGACATGCAGGTACGATCACGCGCGGTGGTAGGGGTGGTTGGCCAGCAGGCTGGCCGCGCGGTAGATCTGTTCGGCCACGATCAGCCGCACCAGCATGTGCGGCAGGGTGGCCGGGCCCAGCGACCAGCTTTCATGTGCGGCGGCGCGCACCGCGGGCGCATGGCCTTCCGGTCCACCGATCAGCAAGGCCAGATCCCGGCCCTGCCCGCGCCAGTGCTCCAGCCGTTGCGCGAGCTGTGTGGACGAGTGCATCCGCCCCTTGTCGTCGAGCAACACGACCTGCGCGCCCTTGGGCAAGGCCGCGAGCACACGCGCGCCCTCGTCGGTCATCGCGCGTTCGACATCACGATGCTTGCCACGCATCCCGGGGGTAATTTCGACTAACTCCAGCGGCAGCCAATGCGACAGGCGTCTGGCGTAGTCGGCGTATCCGGTCGTCACCCAGTCCGGTGCGTGGTCGCCGACCGCGATCAGCCGCGCTTTCATGCTCCATTCGCATGCGGTCCTGCCACTACTTCCTCCCCCGCTTGCGGGGGAGGGTCGGGGTGGGGGCGGGCACACTCCCCCATCCCAGCCTTCCCCCGTAAACGGGGGAAGGGGGCAAAGCCATCTGCGCCGGAAAAGCGAGGGTCAAGCGTCGATCCTCCTCAACGCGGTTCGGCCGGTTCGACGCGCACGGCCGTGCCGTAGCACAGCACCTCGGTCAGGCCGGTCATGACATCGGTGGCGTCGTAGCGCACCGCGACGATGGCATTGGCGCCCATGCGGCGTGCATGGGCGACCATGTCGCGATAGGTTTCCATGCGCGCCTGCTCGCACAGCTCGGTGTAGATCGTGATGTTGCCGCCGAACAGCGATTGCAGACCGCCGAGGAAATTGCCGACCACCGAGCGCGAGCGCACGGTGATGCCGCGGACGAGGCCGAAGTTGCGCACGATGCGATAGCCCGGAAGCTCCATCGCCGTGGTCACCATCGCATCGGTCAGGGCGTCCGCTAAAGGCGGCTGGATGGCGCCGGAATTGTAGGGGTCGTTCACGCGTCCTCCGGCGGCTGGTCGCCCACCGTCCACAGCCGCTCGATGGCGTAGAACTCGCGCACCCGCGGCAGCATGACGTGGACGATCACGTCGGCCAGATCCACCAGCACCCATTCGGCTTCGCGCTCGCCTTCCACGCCCAGCGGCATCGCGCCGACCTTCTTGGCGAAGCGCACCACCTCGTCGGCGATCGACTTGACGTGCCGCGTGGACGTGCCGGAAACGACCACCATGAAGTCGGCGATGCTGGTCTTGCCGCGGATGTCGATCTCCACCGCGTCCTTGGCCTTGATTTCTTCGAGCGCGAGGCGCACCTGCGCGAGCAGTGCCTCGGCCGACGGTGGCGGTTCCGGCATGCGGGTCTTGATGACGACGGCCTGGGTGGTCAAGTGCGCTGATCCTCGGTGGCGGCGACGGGCCGCGTGGAAAGTATAGAGCAAGCCTGCGGATCAAGCCTGCGGTGGCGATGGCGTGGCGTGAGCGTACAAACGCCGTGCCCGGATGTATGCGGCCACCGCCGGCGGGACGCAGGCTTCCCATGGTTGCCCGGCGGCGATGAGCGCGCGCAGATCGCTGGCTGCTTCCGTGCGCAGCGGCAGGTCGAGCCGGAACACCCGTCCGGAAGGCGCCGCCGCCAGCGCGGCGGGGTCGGTCGTCCAGCGACCGGCCAGCGCGTCGCGCAGTTGCGGATCCAATTCGCTCAAGCCATGCCCGGGCCGCACGGCCACGATCAGGTGGGCCAGCCCGGGCAATTCGCGCCAGCGATGCCAGCGATGCAGGTCGCGGAAGGCATCGGCACCCAGCAGCCACGCCAACGGCGCGGCCGGGCCGATGTCCGCGCGCACGTCGGCGAGGGTATCGACCGTGTACGAAGGGCCCGCGCGTTGCAGTTCGCGCCGGTCCACGCGCAGGCGCGGATGCCCGGCGATGGCCAGGTCGAGCATGGCCGCGCGCTGCGTGGCGCCGGCGCCGGGCCGCGCTCGGTGCGGCGGATCGGCCGCTGGCAGCAGGGACACCTCGGCGTTGAAGCCTGTCGCGGCGGCATCGGCAACGGCCAGATGGCCGCAATGGATCGGGTCGAACGTGCCGCCGTAGAGGATGCGGATCACGGGCCGGCGGGTGCGCGATTCACGCCACCAGCAACCGCCGCCCGCGCGCGGCGGCGATGGCGGCCAGCAGCCGTTCCAGCGCGATCCACGGGTCGCCCGCCTCGCGGCCCTTGGCCATGCGGTCGATGCGGCCCAACTCGATCGTGAAGGCTTCCCAGCCTCGCGCATCGTGGCGCTCGAGCGCGCGCCTGAACACCGCTTGTTTCGCGTCCCAGATGCGTTGCGCGGCCATCGCCGCGCGCAGGTCGCCGCCGCGCGCGGCTTCGGCAGCCAGGCCCGCCACTTGCATGATCTGCTGCACCAGCGGGCCGAGCAGGGCCGGCACCGCATCGCCCTCGGCGCGCAAGGCCCGCAGGATGCGCACGGCGCGAGCGGCATCGCCTTCCATGCATGCGTCGGTCAGCTTGAACACGTCGTAGCGCGAGGAATCGGCCACCAGTCGCTGCATCTGCGCCAAGTCGATGCGCTGTTTGCGGTCGACCAGCAAGGAGAGCTTCTCGACTTCCTGCGCGGCCGCCAGCAGGTTGCCTTCCACCCGTTCGGACAACAATTCGGCAGCCTCGTGGCTGGCGTCGATGCCGTGCGCGATCAGGCGGCGCAACAACCAGTCGGCGAGCTTGTGCCGCGGCAGGGGCCACATCGCGAGGACATGACCGGCCTTGGCGATGGCCTTGGCCCACGTCGTTTCGGCATGCCGCTTGCTCCATTCCAGGCAGCTCACCAGCAAGGTGGTGCCGGGCGGAGGATCCTTGCAAAAGGCGGCGATCGCCTCGCCGCCTTCCTTGCCGAACTTGCCGTCCGGCGTGCGCACGTCCAGCAGGCGCGCGCTGGAAAACAGGCTCATCGCGGAAAAGTCGCCGACCAGTTCATCCCAGTCGAAACGGCCATCGACGTGGTACACGCTGCGTTCGGATCCGCCTTCGCGCGCCTTCGCACGCACCGCGTCGGCGGCCTCGATGACCCGCAATTCCTCAGCCCCGGCGACCAGGATCGCCGCCGGGAGCGGCGCTCGCGCGAGCGCGGCGGCGAATCCGGCCTCATCCTGAAACTGCATCGGCCCATCTCATGGCTGCATGTGGCGCAGGGCGATGTCGATTCGCCGCATGATGACAGCGGCCATGTCGCGCTGCATTTCCTCGCGGATGGTTTGCTGCTCCTGCGCAGCGCCCAGCGCATTGGCCACGTCGTAGGCGTAGTCGCGCTGCAGGCGCGCTTCCTGCAGGGGTTCGATGTCCTTGCCTGCGGCCGTGGTGAAGGAGAACTTCACCACGTAGGTGACGTAGTACTCGGTGGCTTGCGCATGCACGTTGATCGTCAGCGGCTGCTGGTCCCAGGCCTCGGAAACGATGCGCAAGGTGGCGGCACGCGCATGCGGGTCGATGGCCGGTTGCGCGTGCGCCTGGGTGAGCGCGCGCGACAAGGCCAGCGTCAAGGGGCTGTACGGGTCGCTGCCGATCACCTTCACCGGGCCCACCGAATCGGGCACCAGCATGGCACCGCGCGGATGGAAGCCGCAGCCGGCCAGCATCAAAACGGCGATGCAGGCGAACGGGAACGACGTGCTGCGCAAGTTCATGGGCAGGTTCCGGAAGGTGCTGGCGAGGTCTGGATCATTGGGTCGGGATCATACGGCGCGCGGCGGCCACCGGGGGAAGTCGATGCGAGGCCCGCGTCACGCCGCGGCGACGATGTTGACGATCTTGCCCGGCACCACGATGACCTTGCGCACCTGCTGGCCGTCGAGGAAACGCGCGACGTTGGGCTCGCCCAGCGCGGCCTGCTCGATCGCCTCGCGCGGGGCGTCCACCGCCACCTCGATGGTGCCGCGCAGCTTGCCGTTGACCTGCACCGCCAGCTTCACCGCATCGCGCTGCAGCGCCTGCGCATCCACGCCCGGCCAGCGCAGCTCTTCGATCAGACATTGCGCATTGCCCAGTTTCTGCCACATCGCATGCGCGAAATGCGGGGTCATCGGGTTGAGCAGGCGCAGCAGCTTGGAGTAGCCCTCGTATTGCACGGCCAACCGGGCTTGCGCGCAGGCATCGCCCGCGGCGGCTTCCAGCGGCAGGGTTTCGAGCACGCGCAGCATCTTCATCGCCGCCGAGACGACCGTGTTGAATTGCAGGCGACGCATGTCGTAGTCGGCCTGCGCGACGTGCGCGTGCAAGTCGCGGCGCGCCGCGCGCAGGCTCGCATCGAGCTGGCTGGCATCGACCACGTCCGGCCGCCCGCGCGCTGCCGTCTGCGCGGCCAGCTTCTCGCCCCAGTTCCACAGCCTGCGCAGGAAACGCGCGCAGCCTTCCACGCCGGCCTCGCTCCATTCCAGCGATTGCTCGGGCGGCGCGGCGAACATCGAGAACAAGCGCACGGTGTCGGCACCGTACTTGCCGACCATCGCCTGCGGATCCACACCGTTGTTCTTGGACTTGGACATTTTTTCGATGGGGCCGATCCGCACCGGCTGGCCGTCGGCCTTGAGCGTCGCGCCCACGACGTGGCCGCGCGCATCGCGCTGCATTTCCACGTCGGCGGGATTGATCCAGTCCTTGGCGCCGTGCGCGTCCTCGCGGTAGAAGGTCTCGGCGATCACCATGCCCTGGCAGAGCAGGTTGGTCGCCGGTTCGTCGCCCGCGACCAGCCCGGCGTCGCGCATCAGCTTGTGGAAGAAGCGGAAGTACAGCAGGTGCAGGATGGCGTGCTCGATGCCGCCGATGTACTGGTCCACCGGCAACCAGTGCCGCGCGCGCGCATCCACCATGTCCGCCGCGCCCGGCGAGGTATAACGCGCGTAATACCAGCTCGATTCCATGAAGGTGTCGAAGGTGTCGGTCTCGCGCTCGGCCGCGCCGCCGCATTGCGGGCACGTGGTTTTGCGCCATTGCGGATCGGCCTTGATCGGCGAGCCGGTGCCCATGAAGGCCACGTCCTCGGGCAGCAGCACCGGCAATTGTTCCTCCGGCACCGGCACCGCGCCGCATCGTTCGCAATAGATGATCGGGATCGGGCAGCCCCAGTAGCGCTGCCGGCTCACGCCCCAGTCGCGCAACCTGTAGTTGACGCGGCGACGGCCACGGCCTTCGCGCTCGAGTTTTTCCGCCAGCGCAGCGAAGGCTTCCTCGTAGCCCATGCCATCCAGATCGCCGGAGTTCACGCAGGTGCCGTATTCGGTGTAGGCGCCATTGACGATGATCGACTGCTCGAAATCGGCGACGATCGCCATCGCCCCTTCCGGCTCGACCACGTCCAGCGCCCTGCCCTCGCCGAGCGCCGCGGTCATCGGGTTGGCATTGCCGGCGGCCTCGCGCCCGACTTCGAGGATGGCATCGCGCACCGGGTCGCTGACGATCACCATCTTGATCAGCAAGTCGTACTTGCTGGCGAACTCCCAGTCGCGCTGGTCGTGCCCCGGCACGGCCATCACCGCACCGGTGCCATAGCCCATCAGCACGAAATTGGCGATCCACACCGGCACGCGCTCGCCGCTGATCGGGTGGATCGCGTGGAAACCGGTGTCGATGCCCTTCTTTTCCTGCGTCTCGATGTCGGCAGTCGCGGTGCCGCCATGCCGGCATTCGTCGATGAAGGCAGCGACCTTCGCATCGCGCGCTGCGGCGGCTTGCGCCAACGGATGCTCGGCGGCGATGGAGACGAAGGTCACGCCCATCAGGGTGTCCGGGCGCGTGGTGAACACCATCAGCGGCTCGCGCTGGCCGTCCACGTCGAAGGCGATCTCCAGGCCCTCGCTGCGTCCGATCCAGTTGCGCTGCATGGTCTTGACCGAATCCGGCCAGCCCGGCAATTGATCGAGGCCATCGAGCAATTCCTGCGCGTAATCGGTGATCTTCAGAAACCACTGCGGGATCTCGCGCTTCTCCACGATCGCGCCGGTGCGCCAGCCGCGGCCGTCGATCACCTGCTCGTTGGCCAGCACGGTGTGATCGACCGGATCCCAGTTCACCACCGACTGCTTGCGGTAGGCCAGGCCCTTCTTGAACAGGCGCACGAACATGCGCTGCTCGTGGACGTAGTAATCGGGCCGGCAGGTGGCGAACTCGCGCGTCCAGTCGATCGCGTAGCCCATCGTGGACAGCTGCTCGCGCATGTGCCCGATGTTGGCGTAGGTCCACTTCGCCGGCGCGGTCTTGTTCTTGATCGCGGCGTTTTCGGCGGGCAGGCCGAAGGCATCCCAGCCCATCGGCTGCAGCACGTTCCTGCCCAGCATGCGCTGGAAACGGCTGATGACATCGCCGATGGTGTAGTTGCGCACATGCCCCATGTGCAGCGCGCCGGATGGATACGGCAGCATCGACAGGCAGTAGTACTTGGGTTTCGGGTCGGCTTCGTTCACCTCGAAGGCGCGGGTGTTCGCCCAGAACGCCTGCGCGGCGGCCTCGACCGTCTTCGGATCGTAGGCGGGAGTGGGCTGGGCGGGGTCGGGACGGTCTTGCATGGGCTTGGCCGCTGCGGGCCGGGAAGGACGTTGCGTGCAGCCTACCGCAGTGCAGCACGAGGCGGAAGCACGGGGCCGCGGATCAATCCCTTCCAGCGGCATCGGGAGCCGGCGAGACCAGCCGATAGCCCACGCCGATTTCCGTCAGCAACACTTTCGGCCGCGCCGGTTCGGCCTCGATCTTGCGCCGCAGGGCGCGCATGTAGATGCGCAGGTACTGCGGCGACTCGACGTGCGCGGCGCCCCACACTTCGCGCAACAACTGGCGGTGGGTGACGACCTTGCCCGGATGCTGCGCCAGCGCCGCCAGCAGCTTGTATTCGATCGGCGTGAGGCGGGCTTCGACTCCGGCGCGCGCCACCCGGTGCGCGGCGAGGTCGATCGACAGATCGCCGATGGCGACCACGGAGGATGCGGCATCCGCGCTGCGCTCGCGCAGGTGGCGCTCGGCCACGCGCAGGCGCGCCAGCAACTCGCCGATGCCGAAGGGCTTGGTCACGTAGTCGTCGGCACCGGCATCGAGCGCGGCAACCTTCTCCTGCTCCTGGCTGCGCGCCGACAACACGATGATCGCGCCGCGATACCAGCCGCGCAGTTCGCGGATGACCTCCAGCCCGGAACGATCCGGCAGACCCAGATCGACCAGCGCGATGTCGGGCTGCCGCAGCGCGGCCAGTCGCAATCCATCCGCGGCGGTATCGGCAACCAGCAATTCGTGGCCATGCGATTCCAGAGCGGTGGCGAGGAAGCGCTGGATCTGGCGGTCGTCCTCGATCACCAGCAGACGGGCGGTTGGCGAGGTCATGCGGCGAGATCCTCCGGCAACGGCAGGGTGAAGGCGAATTCCGCACCACCGCCCGGCGCGTTGGATGCGGCGATGATGCCGCCGTGCGCCTCGACGATGTACTTGCAGATCGTCAACCCGAGGCCGAAACCGCTCTGCGCTTCCTCGGCGCGCGCGCGATGGAATTTCTCGAACACCCGTTCCTCCTCGCCCGGCGGCAAGCCCGGGCCATGATCGCGCAGGCGGACGCGGATCGCGCCGGGCACGGTTTCAGCGCCCACCTCGATCGCCGTCCCCGGCGGGGTGTGCTTGAGCGCATTCTCGAGCAGGTTGCCCAGCACCTGCGCCACCAGCACCTCGTCGCAGGGCACGAGGGGCAGGTCGGCCGGCATCGCGATCGCGATCTCGCGCCCCGACAACGCCTCGTCCATCCGCGCGAGCACCGCGCCGACCAGTTCGTCGAGCGAGGCCCAATCGCGCCTGAGCGCGATCTTTCCCGAGCTCAGCCGCGTGAGATCGAGCAGGTCGCCGACCAGCCGCGTCATGCGCGTCGCCTCGTCGAGCATGCCGCCCAGCAGCACGCGACGGCGCGTTTCGTCGAGCCGCGCTTCGTCGGCCAGCAGGGTCGAGGCCGAACCGACGATCGTCGCCAGCGGCGTGCGGAAATCGTGCGAGATCGAGCTGAGCAGCACGTTGCGCATGCGCTCGGATTCGACCTCGACGCTCGCATCCTGCGCGGCCTGCGCCAGCAGCACGCGCTCCATCGCCACGGCCGCTTGCGTGGTGAAGGTTTCCAGCAAGTGCATCTGCTCGGGGTTCTGCAACTGCCGCAGAGCCTGCCCCGGGCTCGATCCGGGGTCGTGCGGACGCACGCCAAGCACGCCGACGCAGCGATGCAGCGCCTTCAACGGCAGGTAGATTGCGTCCGCGCCCGCCAGCGTGCCGGTGCCGAGGCCGGCCATCTCCTGGTGATCGAAGCTGTACTGCGCGATGCCCAGCTCGTTGCCCGGCACCGGCAGGCGGTTGACCGAGCCCTGTGACCGCACCTGCCCGCGCGAGCAGAAATGCGCCGGATCCGCGATGCGGCGGTCGCCGTCGGGCAACAGCACGGCAGCCTCGCAATCCATCGTCGCGACGACGTGACGCACCAGGACCTTTGCCAGGTCGTCGAGGTGGCGGCTGGCCGCCAGTTCGCGGCTGAGCGAATACAACTCGGCCGTGCGTCGTTCGCGGGATCGCGCCACGGCTGCCTGGCGGCGACCGAAGGCTGTCAGTCCGCTGATCATCAATCCCGTCGCGAGCATGACCGCGAAGGTCATCAGGTACTGCGTGTCCGACACCGCGAACGAGTAATACGGCGGCACGAACAGGAAATCGAACGCCAGCACGCCGAGCACGGCGCTGGCGACCGAAGGCCCGCGGCCGAAGCGCCACGCCGCGACCGCGGTGGCGAGCAGATAGACCATCGCCAGGTTGATGCGGTCGATGCGCTCGGCCAGCGGCAGGCAGACCAGCGTCGCCGCGACGACCACCGCGAGCGAACGGGCATACGCGGGCCACTGGCTCGAGCGCTTCGGGATGCGCGACGGCGTCACCGAGGCTTCGCCTTCCTCGCCGGTGATCACGTAGACGTCGATCGCGCCGCTGGCGCGGATCAGCTCGTCCACCAGCGAGCGCTTCAGGCGGTCGCGCCAGCGCGGCTTGAGCGGCTTGCCGACGATGATCTTGCTGACGTTGCGCGCGTTCGCCAGCGCGACGAGCTCCGCCGCGACGCTGTCGCCGGACAGGTTTTCGGTCTGCGCGCCGAGCTGTTCGGCGAGCTTGAGCGTGCGCAGCACGCGGTCGCGCGTTTCCTGCGGCAGCCGTTGCAACGACGGCGTCTCGACGTAGGCGGCCAGCCACTGCGCGTGGTGCGCGAACGCCAGCCGGCGCGCGGCGCGCACGACGCGCTCGGACAGCGCATCGGGCCCGACGCAGACCAGCAAACGTTCGCCCGCGACCCACGGCGCGGCGATCGCGTGGCGCTCGCGGTACTCGCGCATCGCCGCGTCGACGCGGTCGGCGGTCGCGCGCAGCGCGAGCTGGCGCAGCGCGATCAGGTTGCCCTTGCGGAAGAATTCGCCGAGCGCCTGCGCGCTCTTTTCGCCGCCGTAGACCTTGCCCTCGCGCAGCCGCACGATCAGGTCGTCGGGCGGCAGGTCGATCAGCTCGACCTCGTCGGCGCGGTCGAACACCACGTCCGGCACCGTCTCGCGCACGTGCACGCCGGTGATCTGCGCGACGACATCGTTGAGGCTCTCCAGGTGCTGCACGTTCATCGTCGTGTGCACGTCGATGCCCGCCTGCAGCAGTTCCTCGACATCCTGCCAGCGCTTGGGGTGGCGCGCGCCGGGGACGTTGGTGTGCGCGAGTTCGTCGACCAGCACCAGCGCGGGATGGCGCGCCAGCGCGCCGTTGAGGTCAAACTCGCGCAGGCCGATCCCGCGGTGGCCGATCGTCTGCGCCGGCAGCATCTCGAGGCCGTCGAGCAGTGCCTCGGTCTCGGCGCGACCGTGCAGTTCGACGTAGCCGACGACGGCATCGACGCCCTCGGTGCGCAACCGCCGCGCGTTCTCGAGCATCGCGTAGGACTTGCCGACGCCGGCGGCGGCGCCGAAGAAGATCTTCAGTCGCCCGCGCCGCGCGCGCGCCTCGTCCTCCCGCACGCGCGCGAGCAGCGCGTCCGGGTCGGGCCGTTCGTCG
This sequence comes from Pseudomonadota bacterium, assembly GCA_018242445.1. GTDB lineage: Bacteria > Pseudomonadota > Gammaproteobacteria > Xanthomonadales > Xanthomonadaceae > SZAS-103. Next base: position 30,008 of record JAFEBW010000023.1, read on the forward strand.
GCAGGGCCTGCCATGCGCGAGGACATGCCGCCATCATGCCGAGCGCGCGGCGCTCAACGCCAGCGCCCATCGAGAGCGCGACCGTCGAGCATGAGGTTGAGTTCGAGCACGTTCACGCGCGACTCGCCGAGCAGGCCGAAGGTGCGCCGCGACGTCGCGCGATCGACCAGCGCCCGCACCCAGGCCGCGTCCACGCGGCGCGCGCGTGCGACACGCGCGATCTGGAAGCGCGCCGCGGCCGGCGAGATTTCCGGGTCTAGGCCGCTGCCCGAAGCGGTCACCAGATCGACCGGAACCGGCGCGACGTTGTCCGGATCGGCCGCGCGCAACGCCGCGATGCGCTGCCTCATCGCATCGATCAACGCCGGATTCGTCGGGCCGAGATTCGATCCGGTCGAAGCACCGCCGTTGTACGCCTGCGGCGACGTCGCCGACGGGCGGCCCCAGAAATATTTCGGATCGTCGAACGGCTGCCCGATCAAGCTCGAACCGAGCGGCTTGCCGCCGGAGGCGAGCACGCTGCCGTGCGCCTGCGCCGGGAATGCGACCTGCGCGATGCCGGTTACCAGCAACGGATAGGCGACGCCGGTGATCAGCGTCAGCAGCATGAACAGGGTGATGGCCTGGCGCAGCACGGAATTCATCGCGGGCTCCAGTCAGAAATGCACGATCACGTCGAGCAGCGCGGTCGCCTGGCTCTTCTTCGTGCCGGCGTCGTAAGCCGGCGCGTCGTAGGCATGTTCGTAGCGCAGCTCGGGCCGGATCTCCAGATCCTGCGACGCCCAGTGCGTCAACCCGAGGGTATGGCTGGAGTAGCGCGTCGCGTAACCGGTACGCTGGCCGACCACGTCGTCGTACCACTCGTTGCGGAACGAGATCATGTTGTTCGGATTCAGCTCGACGTTGAAGTAGTTGACGATGCCGTATGCCGGTTGACTGCCGGGCGCGAACCCCGGCGCATTCAGCACATAGATGCGATAAATCTCGGTCAGCGTATGTACGTTCGGACTGAAGCGATGGCCCCAGGTGAGGACGAACTCCTGCAGGTTGTTGTAGGTCTGGTTCTTGCCGTTGTACGACTCGACGCACGGATACAGCATGTCGTTGTTCGACTTCGACACCCAGCGCACGCAGCCTTGCGCGCTCAGGCGCGAGGTGTTGTCCCAAGGCGCGGAGTCGTCGCCGCCGTGCAGGCCGAACTGGACCGTCCACTGATCCGACAGCTTCACCGAGGCGAGCACGCCGACGTTGGTGTACGCGTCGACCGTGTACAGGATCGAATGGGTGAGCAGATAATTGTTCGGGGCGAATTGCGCTTCGATGTCGGGCAGCGACAGGTAGCGGCCCGCGGTGACCGTCATGCCCTGCGCGACCTTCGGAAAATACAGTTCGAGGTACCAGATCATCGGATCGTACCCGTAGGTCTTGCCGGCAACGCCGGCGTTCGCCGCGATCGGCTGGTTCGGATTCGGGTGGTTGAGCAGTTGATCGCTCAGCACGCCCTTCATCGTCGTGTAGTGGTAGTCGTAGCCGTACAGGTTGTCGAAATGGAAGCCCCAGTCGAAATGGTCGGTCTGCACGGTGTCCGGAACGCGCTCGATGCGCAACAGCAACTGGTCGAACTCGACGCGGTTCGGGCGCGTGGCATAGGACAGCGGATAGCTGTTGAAACTCGACGTGCTGAGGTTCGCCGACGGGTTTATCCAGCCGTAGATTTCGATGCGGTTGTCCTGCATCCAGTGGCCGAACGCGCTGCAACCCAGCGCCTTTTCCAGCGGATAGGTCGAGTTGTTGTTGGGCACGCCGATCGGATAGTCCATGCCGCCGATCTGCCACTCCGACGACGGAAACGGCGATGACGAGAATGGCGAATCCAGTGCGCGGCGCGGCGGCGACGGCGCATTCGGGTCGGAGGGAGCAGGATTTGCGTCCTCGCGATACGCCGCGGCGAGGCGGGTGACGAAACCCGCCGAACAATCGCCGCTGGAACCGGGCGCGGGAGCATTCGACGCCGGAGCAACGGATGCCGACGCTGCTGGCTCCATTGCCGGCGTGGGCGTTGGCGCATCCTGCGCGGAGGCGACTCCGGCGGCTGCCAACAGGATCAGCGCGATGTTCAGTGGATGCATGCGCATCGTCGTGTCGCTCCTCAGGTGAGTCCGAGCAGAACCAGCAGCATGTCGACGAGCTTGATACCCACAAACGGCACGACCATGCCGCCCAGCCCGTAGACCAGCAGGTTCCGCCGCAGCAGCGCGCCGGCGCCGAGCGCGCGGTAGCGCACGCCCTTGAGCGCCAGCGGGATCAGGAAGACGATGATCAGCGCGTTGAAGATCACCGCCGACAGGATCGCGCTCGCCGGCGTGGCCAGATGCATCACGTTGAGGGCGTTCAGCGCCGGGTAGGTGGTCGAGAACGCGGCGGGGATGATCGCGAAGTACTTGGCGATGTCGTTGGCGATCGAGAAGGTCGTCAGCGAACCGCGCGTGATCAGCATCTGCTTGCCGATCCCGACGATCTCGATGAGCTTGGTCGGGTTCGAGTCGAGGTCGACCATGTTGCCGGCTTCCTTCGCCGCCTGCGTGCCGGTGTTCATCGCCACCGCGACGTCGGCCTGCGCGAGCGCGGGCGCGTCGTTGGTGCCGTCGCCGCACATCGCGACCAGCCTGCCTTCGGCCTGGATGTCGCGGATCAGCTTGAGCTTGGCTTCCGGCGTGGCCTCGGCGAGAAAGTCGTCCACGCCCGACTCGGCGGCGATCGCGCCAGCGGTGAGCGGATTGTCGCCGGTGATCATGATCGTCTTGATGCCCATCCGCCGCAGTTCGGCGAAACGCTCGCGGATGCCACCCTTGACGATGTCCTTGAGCTCGATCACGCCCAGCGCGCTGCGGCCGTCGGCGGCCAGCAGCGGCGTGCCGCCCTGGCGCGCGATTTCTTCGGCGATGCGACGCACTTCGGCCGGCAGCGCGCCGCCGAGCGAAGCGAGATATTTCTCGACGGCGTCGATCGCGCCCTTGCGGATCGCGCGTCCGCCGGCCAGATCCACGCCGCTCATGCGGGTCTGCGCGGTGAACGGCACGAAGTGCATGTCGTCCTCGTGGATCTCGCGCTCGCGCAGGCCGTACTTCTCTTTCGCCAGCACGACGATGCTGCGGCCTTCCGGCGTTTCGTCCGGCAGCGAGGCGAGCTGCGCGGCGTCGGCCAGCGCTTCGGCGCGCACGCCCGGCGCGGGGTGGAAGGCGACGGCGTGGCGGTTGCCGAGCGTGATCGTGCCGGTCTTGTCGAGCAGCAGCACATCGACGTCGCCGGCGGCCTCGACCGCGCGACCCGAGGTGGCGATCACGTTGGCCTGGATCATGCGATCCATGCCGGCGATGCCGATCGCCGAGAGCAGACCGCCGATCGTGGTCGGGATCAGGCACACCAGCAGCGCGACCAGTACCGTGATCGTCACCGGATGGCCGTGGCCCGCGGCCTGCACGCTGTAGAGCGAGTACGGCAGCAGGGTCGCGCAGGCGAGCAGGAAGATCAGGGTGAACTTCGCCAGCAGGATGGTCAGCGCGATCTCGTTGGGCGTCTTGCGGCGAGCGGCGCCCTCGACCATCGCGATCATGCGGTCGAGGAAGCTCTCGCCGGGATTGGCGCTGATGCGCACCACGATCCAATCGGACAGCACCCTGGTGCCGCCGGTGACGGAGCTGCGGTCACCGCCGGATTCGCGCACGACGGGCGCGGACTCGCCGGTGATCGCGCTCTCGTCCACCGTGGCCGCGCCTTCGACGATCTCGCCGTCGCCGGGGATCGCCTGCCCCGCTTCGACGAGGACGAAGTCGCCCGTGCGCAGCTCGCTGGCGACGGTGAACGTCGTCGCCGCATCGCGATGCGGGGCGGCGAGCTTGAGCGCCTGCACTTCCCTGCGCGCGCCGCGCAGCGCGTTCGCCTGCGCCTTGCCGCGGCCTTCGGCGATGGCCTCGGCGAAATTCGCGAACAGCAGGGTGAACCACAGCCAGATGGCGATGCCGAGAATGAAGCCTGCCGGCGCCTCGCCGTGGCCGGCGAGCGCCTGGATCCAGAGTCCGGTCGTCGCGACGCTGCAGACGAAGACCACGAACATCACCGGATTGCGCACCTGCGCGCGCTGCGAGAGCTTGCGGAAGGCGTCGGCGAGCGCCGGCACGAGCAGTTGCCCGTCGAGCACGCCGGTCCTGCGCATCGCTGGCGTGAGCATCGAACTCATGGATGCACCGCAGTCAGGCATTCGGCGATCGGGCCCAGCGCCAGCGCCGGCAGGAAAGTGAGCGCACCGATCACGATCACCGTCGTCGCCAGCAGCACGGCGAACAACGGCGTGTGCGTGGGCAGAGTCCCGGCGGATACCGGCACGTGCTTCTTCGCGGCAAGCGAGCCGGCGATCGCGAGCATTCCGATCGCCAGCGGGAAGCGCGCGAAGAACATGCAGATGCCGAGCGACGTGTTCCAGAACGGCGTGTTTGCCGACAACCCGCCGAACGCGCTGCCGTTGTTGTTCGACGCCGAGGAGAAGGCGTACAGCACCTCGCTGAAGCCGTGCGCGCCGGGGTTGGCCATGCCAGACAGCCCTGCCGGCGCGATCACGCCGATCGCCGTGCCGATCACGGCGAGCGCGCAGGGGATCAGCACCACGAGGCTGGCCATCTTCATCTCGTAGGCCTCGATTTTCTTGCCGAGGTATTCGGGCGTGCGCCCCACCATCAGACCGGCGATGAACACCGCGACGATCGCGAACGCGAGCATGCCGTACAGGCCGGAGCCGACGCCGCCGAAGATCACCTCGCCCAGTTGCATCAGCCACATCGGGATCAATCCGCCGAGCGGCGTGAACGAATCGTGCATCGCGTTGACCGAGCCGTTCGACGCGGCCGTGGTCGCCGTCGCCCACATCGTCGAATCGACGATGCCCAAGCGCGTCTCCTTGCCTTCCATGTTGCCGCCAGCCTGCAGCGCGCTCGCGGCCTGATCGACGTGCAGCGACGCGAAGGCCGGATTGCCGGCCTGCTCGGCCATCGTGCAGGCGACCATCAGCGGCACGAAGATCGCCAGCATCGCCGCGAGCAGCACCCAGCCCTGACGACGGTCGCCGACCATCGCGCCGAAGGTGCAGCACAGCGCTGCCGGAATCAGCACGATCGCCAGCAGCTCGAGGAAGTCGGAAAGCGGCGTCGGGTTCTCGTACGGGTGCGCGGAATTGGCGTTGAAGAAGCCGCCGCCGTTGGTGCCGAGCTGCTTGATCGCAACCTGCGAGGCGGCCGGCCCCATCGGCAGGGTCTGCGTCGTGATGGTCGTCGTCCTGGTGACGTCGTGGCCGTGCGCGTCCTTCACGGCGTTGCCGGCGGCATCCTTGACGGTTTCAGTGATCGTTGTCGGCTGCAGCAGCGGTACGTCCTTGTAGCCGTCGAAGGTCTGCACAACGCCCTGCGAAACCAGCGCCAGCGCGAGCGCCAGCGACAGCGGCAGCAGGACGTAGAGCGTGCTGCGCGTCATGTCCACCCAGAAGTTGCCGATGGTCTTCGCGGTGCGCCGCGTGAAGCCGCGGATCAGCGCGATCAGCACCGCGATGCCGGTCGCCGCGGACAGGAAGTTCTGCACGCCCAGCGCGGCCATCTGGGTGAGGTAGCTCATCGTCGATTCGCCGGCGTAACCCTGCCAGTTGGTGTTGCTGGCGAAGCTGATGGCGGTGTCGAAGGAGGAATCCGCACTGACGGCCTGCATGTGCTGCGGATTCAGCGGCAGCCACTGCTGCGTGCGCTGCAAGGCGTATGCCGCGAGCAGGCCGACGAGGTTGAAGGCCAGCATCGCCAGCGAATAGCGGCGCCAGTCCATCTCTTCGTCGGCGCGGATGCCGCACACGCGGTACAGCAGGCGCTCGACGCCGCCACCGGTGCGCGTGACGGCATTGGGCGCATCGGCGAACGCCATCGCCATGTATGCGCCGAGCGGTTTCGCCAGCACGAGCAGCGCAGCGAGGAACAGCGCCATCTGCAGCCAGTCGTTGCCGTTCACTCGAACTTCTCCGGCCACAGCAGCGCAGCGAGCAGGTACAGGCTCAACGCGACCGCGGCGATGGCGGCGATCAGGTACAGGAGGTTCATCGCCCTTCTCCCAGGCGATCGCAAAGCCACAGGTAGCCGGCCGTCGCCAGCGCGAGTCCTGCGATCAGCGCGAGATAGACGATGTCCACGACGGACGCTCCTCGAAAGCGATGGCGCATTCTGGGAAGCGGCGCGTAGCGAAAACGTAGAAAAATGGCCGTTGCCCATAAAAAACACGTAAAAATGCGATGCCGCCATCGACGCATGCAGGGCAGCATCGAACGCCATCCGATGGAGGACAGCCGCAGGACGCATGACGGCAGTGGGCGGTGGATCGCGGCGATGCATTCGGCAAAGCCTGCGGTCGGCGGCGTGTTGCGGCGCCCCGGTGGTTGCGGCGGATACGCATGCGCCTGCGGTTGCGCGCTGGACCTCGCGCCCACCTCCGCCTCGGCACCATGATCGGGTGCAGTGTCGGAAGGCTTGCATTCGGGCGATTCGGCCTTAAATTGCGCGCATCTCACATGCAGCGAACGCCATGACCAGCCTCGACGCCCGGAATCGCCCCCATGTCTTCGACGCCACCGTCGCCGGTTTCGAGGCCGATGTCCTGCAGGCCTCGATCAAGACGCCGGTGCTGATCGACTTCTGGGCGACCTGGTGCGGCCCGTGCAAGACCCTCGGGCCGATCCTGGAAAAACTCGCGAGCGAGTACAACGGGGCGTTCCAGCTGGCCAAGGTGGATGTGGACAAGGAGCAGGAACTCGGCGCGGCCTTCCAGATCCGCTCCATCCCCACCGTCATCCTCGTCAAGGGCGGGCAGCCGGTGGACGGCTTCCAGGGCGCGCTGCCTGAAGGACAAGTGCGACAGTTCCTGAAGCAACACGGCATCGAGCCGGCGGCAGCGCCGGCGCCCGAGCCCGCAATGGAAGTCCCGGCAACGGCGCTCGATCCACAGGCCGAGGTGGCACGCCTGCGCGCGGCGGTGGCAGCCGATCCGAAAGCCGAGGCGCTCAAGCTCGATCTCGCCCTCGCCCTGCTGAAAACCGGCGCCACCGCCGAGGCCGAACACATCCTCGACGCCCTGCCGGCGAACCTCGCCACCGACGACCGCAGCCTGCGCGCCCGCGCGCACCTCGGGTTCGCAGCCTTGCTCAAAGACGCCCCGTCCGTCGCGGCGCTGGAGGCGGTGGTCGCCGCCAACCCGGCCGACCTGCACGCCCGCCACCTGCTGGGCACCCAACACCTGCTCGAAGGCCGCGCGGCGGCCGGGCTCGACCAGTTCATCGACATGCTGCGCCGCAACCGCAGTTACGCGGACGGGCTGCCGCGGCGTGCCCTGATCGATGCCTTCCGGGTGGTCGAGGACGCCGATCTCGTCGGCAGCTACCGGCGCAAGATGGCCTCGCTGTTGTTCTGAAGCGCGCCGTTGTTCTGAAGCGCGCTGGTGTTCTGAAGCGCGTTGCGGTTCCGCAGCAGGCTCGCGGCCGGCACGAGCGCCACACACGCCGCGGCGGGCCTGACCGAAGGCCGCCTGTAGGATCGCCCCCACGCGAACCTGAACGAAACCCGCGACAGGCGAATCGCCGGGGTCAACCCGCCGACGGCCGGCTGCGTTCGCCCGTGCAGGTGCTACCGGGGCGCTCCCGGCTGCCGTATCCTCATTGGAGACAACCTGCGATGGATCGTCCAGCCGTTCCCATGCAATCGCCCACCAATCCCCCATCCAACCCCTCCGATCCGCGTGCGACCGTGGTGCACACCACCGGCGCCAACGAGGCGATGCCGGACATTCCCGGCTACCGGGTCGAGCGCAAACTGGGCCAGGGCGGCATGGCCACGGTGTACATGGCCACCCAGGTCGCGCTCGACCGCGCGGTCAGCATCAAGGTGATGGAACACGAGGCGCTGGCCGACGAGACCAGCATGCAACGCTTCGAAAACGAGGCGCGCACCATCGCCAAGCTCAGCCATCCGAACATCGTGGCGATCCACGAGATCGGCCGCACCGCGGATGGTCGGCTGTATTACTCGATGCCCTACCTGCCCAACGGCGATCTGGCCGCGCACGACCTCGGCCGCGACGACGCGCGCATCGAGCAGGTGCTGGGCAACCTGCTGTCGGCGCTGGACTACGCGCATACGCATGGCGTGGTACACCGCGACGTCAAGCAGGAGAACGTCCTGTTCGACGCCGACAACCGTCCGCTGCTGGCGGACTTCGGCATCGCCACCACGCGCAACGACAACGTGCGCCTCACCACGGCGGGCTTTGCGGTCGGCAGTTCCGGCTACATGGCCCCCGAGCAGGCGCGCGGCGATGCGGTGGATGGCCGCGCCGACCTGTACAGCGTGGGCGTGTTGACCTACGAACTGCTCACCGGGCAATTGCCGTTCCGTTCCACCGATGCCTTCGCGCTGGCATTGATGCACGCGCAGAAGGAGGTGCCGCGCCTGCCGCCCGCGAAAAAACACTGGCAGGCCTTCGTGGACAAGGCGATGGCCAAGGATCCGGCGCAACGCTACGCCACGGCCAAGGAGATGCTCGGCGCGCTGGAGCGCACCGCGCAGCGCAGCGGACGGCAGATTTCGCAGCGCATCCTGCATCCGGGCGGGGGATCTGCCAAGGCGGGCGGCGGGAAGAAAAAACTGGCGGTGCTGGGCCTGCTCGGCGCGGTGGCCGTGGCCGGAGTGGTGCACTGGCAACGCACGCGGCAAGCCGCCGTCGTTGCGCCGGCGCAGCCGGTCGGCGCCATCGCCGCCAGCCCCGTCGCTTCGCCCGCCGGGGCATCGCCGGCCAGCCCGGCCGCGAGCACGGCATCTGGCGTGGCCAGCGCCGTGCGCCCGGTGGCGTCGCCCGCCAACAGTGCCGCCGACTTGGTCGCCAAGGCGCGCAGCGCGCTGGCGAAGGGCAACCTCACCCCGCCAACCGACGGCAATGCACTGGACGGCACGATTGCCGCGTGGAGTCTCGCCCCCAATACGCCGGACACCCGCAAGCTCGTCGGCGACGTGCTCAAGGTGATGTCCGACCATCAGGTGCGCGCGATCGACGAGCGCCGCGACGGGCGCGCGGTCGATCTGGGCAAGCAGGCCGAGGCGCTGGACACCGCGACGGTCGGCACCGCATCGCCGGCATGGAAGGCCTTGCGCGAGGCAACCACGAAAGCGCTGCTGGCCCGTGCGAAAAAAGATGAAACCTCGCCCGCAGCGATGACGCAGACGCGCGAATTGGCCAACCAGTTGGCCATCCCCTTGCCGAATGCCGAACCGCCGCCGACGGTCGCCAACGTGCCCGCCCCGGCCGCGCCCAAGCCCGCACCCACGCGGCCTGCGCCGGTCGCCACCCTCACCCCGCCGGCGCAGTTGCCGCCTCCATCGCCTGCCAGCAAACCCGGGGGCCAGGTCGAAAAGGGCTTCGTGCAAATGCGCGATCCATCCGGCACCCTCCTGTCTGCCGCCGTCGCGCGGCTGCCGGTGACCCGTCACGAATACCTCGATTTCGCCCTGGCCACCCATCGTTCGCCCACACCCTGCAGTGCGTATGAAAAGGCGCAGATCCTCGAGCGCCCGGCAGCGCGTGAGCCACGCGTGGAAGGTCGGTTCAATCGCTTCGGACGCCCCCTTCCCCCGCGCCCACTCAATCGTCCAGCCGACAATTTCCAGGCGGACAATTCGCGGACGTGGCTGAACCCGGGCATCCCGCAGACCAGCGACCACCCTGTCGTGTGCGTGAGCTGGCAGGATGCGCAGGCCTATGCCGCTTGGCTGGGCAACCGCACCCACCGCCATTACCGCCTGCCCACCGCCACCGAATGGGCGATCATCGACGCGGACGGCGGCAGCCTGACGGCCACCGGCGGCACCGTCGATGCCAATGCAGGGCCGGCCAGCGCGATGGGCCTGCACAGCGTCGAGGGCAACGTGTCGTCGTGGCTGCAAAATTGCGCCGCCAACAACTGCAACTGGCACGCCGTCGTGGGCAGATCCTGGCGCAACCACACCACCGAGCCCCGCATTCCCGCGCGCAAGGCCGATCGCGGTTACGACGACGTGGGCTTCCGCCTCGTGCAGCAGCTCGAACCGTAGCGCACGATACCGCCCCGCACGACGGCCACGCCCGGCTTCCTGCCGGTCGCCGCCTGCCGTATGCTGCGGCGAACCCAACCGCACCGATGGTCGTAACGCCCCGCATGGCCAGCCCCGGCACACAACCCGATGCCACGGCCACCGGCGCAGCCGCGCCGCCGCCGAAAGTTCCCGGCTATCGCATCCAGAAGCGCCTGGGCGAAGGCGGCATGGCGGCCGTGTATCTGGCGACCCAGGAATCGCTGGATCGCCCGGTGGCGATCAAGGTCATGGAAGCCGGCGGCTTGCAGGATGAAGTGAGCAAGCAGCGTTTCGAGAACGAAGCGCGCACCATCGCGCAGATCAGCCACCCGTGCATCGTCGCCATCTACGAGGTGGGCCGCACCGGCGACGGGCGCATGTATTACATCATGCCCTACCTCGGCAATGGCGACCTCGCGCAGCGCGACCTGCGCAACGACGAGGCAGGCATCGTGCGCATCCTGCGCGCGCTGTTGTCGGCACTGGAATACGCGCACCAGCGCGGCATCGTGCACCGCGACGTGAAGGCCGCGAACGTGTTGTTCGACGTCGCCGATCGCCCGCTGCTCACCGACTTCGGCATCGCCTTGAGCCGTCGCGACACCAGCCGCATCACCACCGCCGGGCTGGCGGTCGGCAGCTCGGGGTACATGGCCCCCGAACAGGCGCGCGGCGACGTGGTCGATGGCCGCGCGGATCTGTACAGCGTCGGCGTGCTGACCTACGAATTGCTGACCGGGCACCTGCCCTACCAGGCGCCCGATGCGCTGGCGCTGGCGCTGATGCACGCGCAGAACCCCGTCCCCAGCCTGCCGACCCACCAACGCCACTGGCAATTCTTCATCGACAAGGCGATGGCCAAGGACCCGGCGCAGCGCTTCCAGACCGCACGGCAGATGCTCGAAGCCACCGACCGCATCGAACGCCGTTCGCGGCAGCGTTTCGGTTCCAGCCTGCTCGGCAGCGACGGCACATCCGCCGCGGGGGCATGGTGGAAGCACCCGTCGGCGCGCGCAGGCATCGGCATCGTGCTCGCCGTCGGCGTATTTTTCGCCGTGCACCAGCACCTGCCGTGGTCGAAGCCCTCCGCCGATGCGGAGGATGCCACCGACCAGCCCGGGCATGCGCCGCGTCCAGCGCATGCCGCGATTCACCCATCGGCGATGCCGTCCACCCGCAGCCTGCCGACGCCGGCATCTTCCGCGCCAGCGGGCAGCCCTGCGCCGGCTTTCGCAGCAGCAAGCCCCGCATCCAGTGCGCCGCCCTCCGCCGTCGCCGCATCCGGCAGCATCACCCCCGACACCGCCGTGTACTCCGCCGCCCGCGAAGCCCTCAAACGCGGCGATCTCACCGCACCGGCGGATGGCAATGCGGTCGATCTGGCCCGCATGGCATGGAAGCTGTCGCCGGAAAGCGAACCGGCCCGCGCGCTGGCCGCCGACACGCTCAAGGCGCTGGCCAATCGCGAGGCGCAGTCGATCGTGGAACACCACGACCCGCGCGTGCTCGACGACCGCCTGAAATCCCTGCAACTGGCAGACGGCACCATCGGCCGCGATGCGCCCGTCTGGCGAGAAATACGCGCCATCCTCGGCGGCGCGATCGACCGGCGCGTGCAGGCCGAGTCCTCGATCGACGACAAGAACGCGCTGCGCCGCACCGAGGCGCTGGCCCGGCAGATCGACCTCGCCGATGTGTACAAACGCTCGGTCACGCTGGCCGCCAATCAAGCCGAAGCCGCCAAGGCAACCGCCAACCTCGACGCGCAGGTCGCCGCCCTCGGCCCGGCATGGGTCGTCCTGCCGCGCGCCACGCCCAAGGCACCCGTGGCGGCGCTCGCGCGCGCGCAGGTGACGCGGCACGAGTACGCCGATTTCGTCAATGCCACACGCCGGCCCGCCGCGGCCTGCAGCGGCCCGCGCCCGGCCCCCGCCGACGGACGCAAGACCTGGTCGGATCCGGGCTTCGTCGTCACCAGCGGACAAGCGGTGGTGTGCGTCAGCTGGAACGACGCCAACGCCTACACCCAATGGCTGGGCGCCCAGAAAGGCCAGCATTACCGGCTCGCAACGGCGGCGGACTGGAAAGCCGCGAAAGCGCAGGGCAACCTCAATCCCGCGCACGCCGAATGGCTGCTCGACCGCAGCGTGGCCGGGCGCGGTGCGGGCGCGCTCGATGGCGCGCAGGGGTTCGACGACGTCGGCTTCCGCGTCGTCCGCGTGTTCGACCCGCCGCGTCGCTGACATGGCCCCAGCAGGTTCGAACCGCGACGAAGGCAGCGCATCCGGCACCACGCTCGCGACGGTGCGCAGCCTGTTCGTCACCGGCCTGCTCACCTTGCTGCCACTGTGGCTGACCTGGGTGGTGTTCAAGTTCGTGTTCGGGATGCTCTCGGACGCGAGCCGGCCCTTGATCGGCCCGTTGCTCGACAACCTCGCCCACGCAGCGCCGAACCTGTCCTGGCTGGGCGATCCCTGGGCGCTGACCGCGGTGGGCGTGGTCGCGACCGTGCTGCTGATCCTTGCCGCCGGACTGCTCGCCCAGCGCGTGGCCGGGCAACGCCTGCTGGCGTGGTTCGAAGCCGCGATCCGGCGCATCCCGCTGGCGAAGACGGTGTACGGCAGCTCGCGGCAACTGCTGGACATGATGTCCTCGCCATCGGGCGATGGTCAGCGCGTGGTGCTGGTGGCCTTCCCGCACCCGGGCACGCGTGCGGTGGGCTTCGTCACCCGCACCCTGCGCGAGGACGGCTCCAGCCGTCAGCTCGCCTCGGTGTTCGTGCCGACCACGCCCAACCCGACCGGCGGCTACCTGCTGGTGGTGCCGGTGGAAGAATTGATCGCCACCGACTGGACGGTGGATCAGGCGATGACCTTCATCATCTCCGGCGGCGCGGTGACGCCTCCGTCGATGCCGGGATGCGACGTGAAGCGGGATTCGTGAAGCGGAAAGCGGGGAGCGATCGGGAAGAAGATGCAGGGGTAGTGGGCGGCACATGTGCGGATGCATGTTGGGTTGCTGGGGAGCCCGATGTGGTCTCCTCCCCTTGCGCGCAGCGCAGGGGGAGGTTGGGAGGGGTGCTTCGTCGACGTGAAATCGAACGCAAGAGCACCCCTCCCCAACCCTCCCCTGTGCTGCGCACAAGGGAGGGAGTTGGTGCAGTCCTCCAATGCCACCGTATGTGCTTCGCTGCCGTACCCCGTACCCCGTACCCCATTCCCCCACTTCCCGCTTCCCGCTCCCTACCCTCCCGGCATGACCTTCGGCCCGTGCGGCCAATGCGGCGAGCGCGCACGATGGCCGTCACTGCCGCCACGACGCAACCTGAGGACAACCATGCACCGTTCCGCCCTCGCCTTTGCCATCGCCGTCACGCTGATGGCTGCGACGCCCGTTTTCGCCAGCGGTGCCGCAACCATTGCCGCATCGCCCTCCGCTGATGCATCGGCCGCCACCACGCCATCCGTCGCCGCCGCAGCAGCCGCGAAGGCCGCGCGACTCGACAAGCTGTACGCGGATTTCTGGGAGGCCTCGCTCAAGCTCAATCCGCTGCAAGCCACCTTCATCGGCGACCCGCGCTACAACGACCAGATGCCGAATTTCCTGTCGAAGGATTACATCGACCAGACCAACCGCTTCAACGAGCAGTGGTTAGCCAAGGCCAAGGCGATCGGTTCCGCCGGCTTGAGCGGGCAGGCGCTGCTGTCCTACCAGATTTTCATCGAGCAGCAGCAGGATGCGGTGGACGGCGAGCGCTTCCACAACGAGTTGCTGCCGATCGACCAGTTCAACAACATGGCCCTGATGGCCGTGCAGCTCGGCTCGGGCACCAATGCGCAGCCGTTCCAGACGGTGAAGGATTACGACGACTGGCTGGCGCGCGCGTCGAAGATCCCGGCGATCTTCGACACCGCCATCGCCAACATGCGCGAAGGCGTCAAGGAAGGCATCGTGCAGCCGAAGGTGCTGATGGTGAAGGTGATCCCGCAGCTCGACGCGGTGATCAAGGGCAAGCCCGAGGCCACCGAGTTCTGGGATCCGATCAAGAACATGCCGAAGGACTTCAGCGCGGCCGACAAGGCGCGCCTGACCGCGGCCTACCGGCATCTGATCGCCGACCAGTTGATGCCGTCCTTCCACCGCCTGCGCGACTACATCGCCAACGATTACATGCAGCACACGCGCAGCAGTGTCGGCATGAGCGCCCTGCCCGACGGCAAGGCGTGGTACGCCTACGACGTGCGCACGCAAACCACCACCGACGAGACGCCCGAGCAGATCCACGCGATCGGCCTGAGCGAGGTGGCGCGCATCAAGAAGGAAATGGACGCGCTGCGCGTGCAGGTCGGCTACAAGGGCGATCTCAAGTCCTTCTTCCATTACCTGCAGACCGATCCGCGCTTCACCTTCAAGAGCGAGAAGGCGCTGCTGGACGGTTACAACAGTGTGTACGCGAAGGTGATGAAAGGCGTGCCGCGCGATTTCTCGATCCTGCCCAAGGCGAAGTTCGAGATCCGCCCGGTCGAGGCCTACCGCGCCAAGTCCGCCGCTGGCGGCCAGTACCAGCCGCCCAGCATGGACGGCAGCCGGCCCGGCATCTTCTACGTCAACACCTACGACCTGCCCTCGCGCAAGACCTGGGACATGGAGGATCTGTTCCTGCACGAGGCGATCCCCGGCCATCACTTCCAGATATCGATCCAGCAGGAGCAGACCGGGCTGCCGATGTTCCGCCGTTTCGGCGGCTTCAACGCCTACGTCGAAGGCTATGCGCTGTATTGCGAAACGATCGGCTACGAGCTGGGCATGTACACCGACCCCTACCAGAAGTTCGGGCAGTTGCAGGCCGAGCAGTTCCGCGCGATGCGGCTGGTGGTGGATACCGGCATCCACGCGCTGGGCTGGTCGCGCGAGAAGGCGATCGCCTACATGCTCGACAACTCGGCGATGAGCCCGGTGGACATCGAGGCCGAGGTGGAACGCTACATCGCCATGCCGGCGCAGGCGCTGGCCTACAAGACCGGGCAGATGAAGATCAGCGAGCTGCGCGCGAAAGCCGCCAAAGCGCTGGGCCCGAAGTTCGACGTGCGCGCCTTCCACACGCAATTGCTGGAAGACGGCTCGCTGCCGCTGGCGGTGCTGGAGAAAAAAATGGATAACTGGATTGCTTCGCAGCAGCACTGAGGTGTTTTCATCCAGCGGCCACTCCCCCACGTCGGCGGCTCATGCAGGATGTGGTTGCATTGCGCGCAATCCATCCTGTGATGTTCACATCCGGATCGAGGCATCGCGATCTGCGATGCAATTCCCTCATCCGCCCTGCGGGCACCTTCCCCCGGAGGGGGAAGGAAAACGCGACTAACGATACGTCCGCACCTCGCCCTCGTCGCGCAGGCTGAAGGGGTTGAAGTTCGTCGTGGTGTCGAAGGTGTCGGCATTCTCGCGGCGCTTGAGGAAGCCCACCACCGCGTAGGTCACCGGCGTGAGCACGACCTCCACGAGCACCTTCATCGTCCAGTTGAACACGATCACCTTGACGATGGTCTGGCTTTCCCAGATGCCCGCAAACGCGATGGGATAGAACGTCAAACTGTCCACGCCCTCGCCGAACACGGTGGAGCCGATCGTGCGCGTCCACAGCCAGCGCCCGGCCGTCCACAGCTTCATCTTCGCCATCACCCAAGCGTTGACGAAATCGCCGATCCAGAACCCGATCAACGACGCCAGCGCGATCCGCCAGGTCGCGCCGAACACCGTCACCAGCGCCGGTTGCAGCACCGCGTTGAACGGCTCGCTCGGCGCCGACGGCATGCGGATGATGAGCTGCGACATGGCGCTCGCGAACGCCAGTGCGCCGAACCCTGCCCACGTCGCGCGGCGCGCGCGCGCGTAGCCGTACACCTCGGTCAGCACGTCATCGAAGATGTAGCTGATCGGGAAGAACAGGTTGCCGGTGCCGAACACCAGGCCGCCGACCAAAGGCCAGCTCGCGGGCAGGACGGAGGTCTTCGCCGGGCCGATCAGGTTCGCGCACAGCAGCACGCCGACCATGCCGCCGACCAGCAGGTCGTAGTAGCGGAAGCCGGCGCGGGCGGTCGCCGCATCGCCGGGCCGATTCAAGGGGCTGACGCCGCTTGGCTCAGACATCCAGCGTCATACCCGGCTGCGACAGCGTGACCTTGATGCCGAACTGCTTCTCCAGTTTCCCGTCGAGGGTTTCGCGCGCGGGATTCTCGCCGTGCACCAACGCCACCGGCGGATGGTTCGGGCTGGCCTTGTACCAGTCGAGCAGGGCTTGCTGGTCGGCGTGCGCCGACAGGCCGCCGACGGTGTGGATCTGCGCGTGCACGCGCAACTCCTGGCCGAACATGCGCACGTGCTTGAGCCCGTTCACCAGCAAGCGCCCGAGGGTGCCGTCGGCCTGGTAGCCGACGAAGATCACGTGCGACTTCGGATTGCCCAGGTTGTTGGCGAGGTGGTGGCGCACGCGCCCGCCGTTGGCCATGCCCGAGCCGGCGATGATGATCGAGCCGCCGTGGATCTGGTTGATGGCCTTGCTGTCGTCGGCATCGGCGGTGACGTGCAGGTTCGGCATCTCGAACGGCTTGATCCGGCCCGCCCACACCTTCACCGCGTCGGCGTCGAACAGGTCCTCGTGGCGCTCGTACACCGTCATCACCCTGGCCGCCATCGGGCTGTCGAGGAAGATCTTCCAGCGCGCCATGTTCCAGTCGTCGTAGTGCTGCGCGAACCAGTACAGCAGTTCCTGGCTGCGCCCGACCGCGAACGCGGGGATGACGACGTTGCCGCCATCCTTCGCGGCCTTGGCGAAGATCTCGCCCAGCTCGGCCACCGTGGCGGCGCGATCCTTGTGGTTGCGGTCGCCGTAGGTGGATTCCATCAAGATCAGGTCGGCGCGCGGCGGGTCGGCGGGGTCGCGCAGGATCGGCGTGTTCTTCATGCCCACGTCGCCGGTGAACAGCAGGGTCTTGCCGTCGGCCGTCACCTCGACCAGCGCCGAGCCGAGGATATGCCCGGCCTCGTGCAGGGTGACGGTGATGCCGGGAAGGATCTCGGTTGGCGTTTCGTAGCGGAGCGGATGCAGCAGCTTCTGCGCGGCCCCGACATCGGCCTCGTCGTACAGCGGCTCGATCTCGTCGTGCCCGTGGCGCGCCGCCAGCTCGGCATTGTGTTCGGCCAGATGCGCCGAATCCATCAGCATGATCGGCAGCAGGTCGCAGGTCGCGGCCTGTCCGAAGATCGGCCCGGTGAACCCGCGTTTGACCAGCAGCGGCACGCGCCCGATGTGGTCGATGTGCGCATGGCTGAGCACCAGCGCGTCGATGCCGGAAGCATCGAAGGGGAAAGGCTTGGCGTTGATCGCGTCGGAGTCCTTGCCGCCCTGCACCATCCCGCAATCGAGCAGGACGCGCTTGCCGGCCGCTTCCAGCAAATGGCAGGAACCGGTGACCACGCCGCCTGCGGCGCCGATGAAGGTGATGCGCATGTACATGCCTCGCTTACGAAGAAGCTTCGAGTCTACTCCTTGCACCGTTGCGGAAGGCGGCGATGCGCTGGCAGGCCGCGCCCTGCCGCAGGCGCGCGCCCGATCCTCAGGCATGACCTTCGACACGGTTGCCCGACCGATGGGTGCCGGATAATGCGCGTTCGCGCGCGAGGGGCGCTGGCATCCGCCCTGCCAGCGACCGGCTTCGACAGCCATCGCGCATCCATCCACACGGGAGACACCCAGACCATGCGCACCATTCGTCCGCTCGCCACCGCCATCGTCCTCGCCCTGGCGACCTCCGCCGCCGGTGCCGCCGACCTCGGCGCCGTCAGTCGCTTGCAAAGCTCCGACCTCGATCCGGCGATCAGCCCCTGCACCGACCTCAACGGCTTCGTGAACACCAAGTGGCTGGCGTCCAACCAGATCCCCTCCGACCGCACCTCCTGGGGCAGCTTCGAGATGCTCGACCAGCGTTCGGAGAACGCTCAGCACGCGATCGTGGACGGCTTGACCGGCCACTACGCACCCGGCTCGATCCAGCAGATCGTCGGCGATTTTTATGCCAGCGGCATGGACACGAAGCGCATCGACGGCACGCCCGACTCGGTGAAGCTCAAGCCCTACCTCGCGCCGATCGACGCCCTGCGCAGCCCTGAAGACATCGCCAACTACATCTATGCCAACTACGCCAAGGGCGTGGTCGGCGTGTTCGGTTTCGGTGGCGAGGCGGACTTCAAGAACTCCTCGATGACGATCGGCTACGCCAGCGAAGGCGGCTACAACCTGCCCGAGCGCGCCTACTACCTCGAGGATCAATACAAGCCCATCCGCGAAGCCTACGTGGCGCACATCCAGAAAGTGCTGGAGCTGGGCGGCGTGCCGGCCGCCGCAGCAAAACAGCAGGCGGGCTGGGTGATGGATTTCGAAACCGAACTGGCCAAGGCGTCGCTGACGCCGATCGAAGCGCGCGACACCGCCAACCAGTACAAGATGGTCACCATCGCGCAGGCCGATGCGATCACCCCGCATTTCTCGTGGCAGAAGTTCTTCGACGGCATCGGCGTGAAGGGCGTCACCCAGTTCTCCTCGGCCGAGCCGAAGTTCTTCGCGCAGTTCGACAAGATGCTCGCCACCGCGCCGATCGAGCAGTGGCAAGCCTACTTGCGCTACCAGGCCATCGACGGCGCTTCGCCATTCCTCGGCCAGGCGCTGGCGACCGAGCATTTCGATTTCTACAACAAGACCCTGCGCGGCCAGAAGGAACAGAAGGTGCGCTGGAAGCGCGTGCTGGGCACGGTCAACTTCAGCGTCGGCGAGGCGCTGGGCCAGCTCTACGTGCACGATTACTTCACTCCCGAGGCCAAGGCCGCGGCGGTGCAACTGGTCGACAATCTGCGCAATGCGCTCAAGGCGCGCATCGCCAAGCTCGACTGGATGAGCGACGAAACGAAAAAGAAGGCGATGGAGAAGTGGTCCACCTTCATGCCCAAGATCGGCTACCCCGACAAGTGGCGCGACTGGACGGGCCTGAAGATCGACCGCGACGACTACCTCGGCAACGTGCTGGCCGCGCGCGAGTTCAACACGCGCTGGCAACTGGACAAGATCGGCCACCCGGTGGACCGTACCGAATGGGGCATGACCCCGCAGACGGTGAACGCCTACTACAACCCGTTGATGAACGAGATCGTGTTCCCGGCGGCGATCCTGCAACCGCCGTTCTTCGACGCCAAGGCCGACCCGGCGCTCAACTACGGCGGCATCGGCGCGGTGATCGGCCACGAGATGAGCCACGGCTACGACGACCAGGGCGCGCAGTTCGATGCGCAGGGCAATCAGAGCAACTGGTGGACGGATGCCGACAAGAAGGGCTTCCAGGAGCGCACCGCCAAGCTCGTGCAACAATTCGACGATTACGTCGCGTACAAGGACAAGGACGGCAAGCCGGTGCACGTGAAGGGCGCGCTCACGTTGGGCGAGAACATCGCCGATCTCGGCGGCATCAACATCGCCTACGACGCCCTGCAGGCCGCGCTGGCGAAGGATCCGAAGTACAAGCCGACCACGAAGGTGGACGGTTACACCGAGGATCAGCGCTTCTTCCTCAACTTCGGCAACATCTGGCGGCGCAAGTTCGAGCCGAAGGAACTGGCGGTGCGCGTGAACACCGATCCGCATGCTCCGGCGCAGTTTCGCGCCGACGGTGCGCCGTCGAACATGCCGGCCTTCGCGCAGGCGTTTTCGTGCAAGGCCGGCGATGCGATGGTGCGCCCGGCGGACAAGCGCGTGATCATCTGGTGACGCGAACGCGATCGTGCAAGCTGCAACGACCGAAGGCCCCGTTCGCGGGGCCTTCGTTATTTGCAGAACGCTGTACCCTCACCCTTCCAGCACAACTCGTTTCGGCCCCTTCCCCCGCAAGCGGGGGTGATGAGGCGCGCTTGCGAACTGCCGGTGGCAGTTCGTGCGCCGAAGAACGCCCGACAGGGCCGGAAGGCTGGGATGGGGGTGCGCCAGCCCCCACCCCAACCCTCCCCCGCAAGCGGGGGAGGGAGTTTCGATGCAAGCTCTTTCATAACGCGAGCGGCACCAATCATCAGGCGCAATCTTGACGCGCCACGCCGATATGCCGACGATGCGGCGCATTGGCCATTCAACGTGGCCGGGCACCCATCCATGAACGATCTGCAAGCATTCTTCGAGGCCAACGACGGCCGCCTGATCCACAAGTGGATGCACTACTTCGAGGTGTACGACCGCCATTTCGCGCGCTTCCGCGGTACCGACGTGCATGTGCTGGAGTTCGGCGTCTCGCAGGGCGGCTCGCTGGACATGTGGCGCGACTACTTCGGCCCGCGCTGCCGGATCTTCGGTGCCGACATCAACCCGCACTGCAAGACGCTGGAAAACGAACACGCGCGCATCTTCATCGGCGACCAGGAGGATCGCGGCTTCCTGCGCTCGCTGGCGCAGCAGATCCCGCGCGTGGACATCCTGATCGACGACGGCGGCCACACCATGCGCCAGCAGATCGCCACCTTCGAGGAGCTGTTCGGCCACGTCAGTCCGAACGGCGTGTACCTGTGCGAAGACATCCATACGTCGTACTGGAAGCGCTGGGGCGGCGGGCATCGCCGGCGCGGCAGCTTCGTCGAGTACGCCAAGGGCTTCATCGACCGCATCCATGCCTGGCATTCGGAATCGCCGACGCTGGCCGTGGACGACTTCACCCGTTCGGCGCACTCGCTGCACTGGTACGACAGCATCCTCGTCATCGAAAAACGCCCGATGACCGCGCCCGAGCACCGCAAGACCGGCGCCGCCAGCATCCCCGACTACCAGCCGCCGAGCTGGCGCGCATCCACGCGCCTGACATCGCGCCTGCGTCGCGCCATCGGCATGGATGAACCAGCGCGCTGAAGCGGCTGGCTCCGGCACGCATCCCGATCATCCTGAATCCCGGCTTGCGCACACGGCGGGCGCTTGGGCTCGCCTTGCTAAACTAGCGCATTCACCCAAGGAGACCCTCGATGATCCGTGCGCGCCACGCCTTGCTGCTCGCCCCGATGCTGTTGTTGGTTCCTGCGGCTCCCAGCGCCATCGCCAAGGCGAAACCCAAGGCACGCAAGGCCCCTGCCGCGCACATCGCCGCCGTCGCGCCGGCCTGCACGGACTACTACGACTACGCCAACGCGGCGTGGCTGAAGGCCAATCCCGCGCCGGAAGCAGGCGCGATCTCCGCGCTCGGCATCCTGCGCGCCAAGGCGCGCGACGACGAGCGCACGTTGCTCGACAGTCTGTCGCACAGTGCGACGGATGATTCCGGGCGCGCGCTGGGCACGCTGTGGAGCGAGGGCATGAACACCGCCGCGGTGGATGCCGCCGGTGTGACGCCGCTGCAAGCGACCTTCGCGCGCATCGCCGCGATCCGCAAGAACAAGGATCTGCCCGCTGCCATCGCCGATCTGCATGCGGCCGGCATCCCGGTGCTGTTCCGCATCGCCGCCGATGGCGACGCGCGAGATCCCGACCTGCGCATCGCTTACCTGAGTCAAGGCGGCCTGGGCCTGCCCGACCCGGCGTTCTACACCCGCACCGACGCGGAAACCCGCGACGTGCTTGGCCGCTACCGCACCTATGTGCAGGCCATCCTGCAAGCGACGGGCACGCCGGCCGACCAGGTGTCGGTGCAGTCGGGCTGGGTGATTTCGATGGAGATGGAACTCGCGCAGCACTCGCAGGGGCTGGCGCAGCAGAACGATCCAGGCAATTCCTATCGTTCGTTGTCGGCGGCCGATCTGCAGAAGGCCTATCCGCATTTCGAACTGGCGAAGTTCCTGAAGGCGCAAGGCGTGAAGGATGCTCCGGTTTCCCTTTCGCAGACCGATTTCTTCGACGCCGCCGACGGCATGCTCGCCAACACTCCCGTCGAACAGTGGCAGGCCTACCTGCGCTTCCATGCCGCCAGCGCGATGGCGCCCTACCTGTCGGCGCCGCTGCGCGATGCGCACTTCCAGATGTACGACCGCCTGCTCGCCGGTCTGGCGCAAGCCGGCGACCGCGCGCAGCAGGTGCAATACGCCATCGACCATGCCTTGCCCGCGCAGATGGGCCACGCCTTCGCGCAGCGCTATCTCACCCCGGCGACGAAGCAGGCCGCGACGGCGGTGGCCGACGCCATGCGCGATGCCATGAAGAAGGCGATCGCGGGCAACCCGTGGATGGACGACGCCACCCGCGCTGCCGCGCAGTCCAAGCTCGACAAGCTGCGCATCGAGATCGGCGAACCCGCGCAGGCGCCCACCGTCACCGGCCTCAAGCTCGGCCAGGGTTATGGCGCCGACATGCTGGCGGTGGCCGGATGGCAGCACCGGCAGGAGATGGCGACGATCGGCCAGCGCTCCACCGATCGTCCGTGGCGGGTTCCGCCGCAGGTGCCCGACATCTCCTACAGCCTGCTGGGCAACCGCCTCATCGTCACCGCCGCCATCCTGCGCGCGCCGGTGTTCGACGACGGCATGAATGCGGCCCGTCGCTTCGGCGCGCTGGGCACGCTGATCGGCCACCAGTTGCACAACGCCATCGCCGGCAAGGGCCGCTCGGTGGATGCCACGGGGCAACTGCGCGATTGGTGGTCGCCGCAGGCGACCAGCGCCTTCGAGCAGCGCACATCGCCGATCATCGCCCAGTACGACGCCTACACGGTGGATGCCGCAAAACGCGTCGATGGCTCGCGCACGCGCGACGAAAACCTCGCCGACCTCGGCGGGCTGGAACTGGCACTGCAGGCCTTCACGGCGAGCCAACCGTCGGGCAAGGCTGCGACCACCGCCGAGGATCGCGATTTCTTCGACGCCTACGCCGGCCTGTGGGCGCGCAGCACCGCATCGGAAGTTGCCGCCGCATGGGCCGCTTCGGCGGTGCAGGCGCCGGCGAAGTACCGGGTGAACGGCGTGCTGGCCAACACGGCGGAATTCGCCAGGACCCACGCCTGCAAGGCCGGGGAGCCGATGGCGATCAAGGCCGGCGTGACGATCTGGCGTTGAGCCGGATCAAGTCGTGAGCCATTCGTCCGCGATGATTGCGCAGACGCTTCGCTAATTTGCCGAAGCGTTGCGCTTCAGATCTTGAAGCTGCGCCCGCGCTTGCGGAACGGCGGCTGCCCGCGCCAGTAGCGGATCACCAACCAGCCGAACAACATGCCGCCCAGATGCGCGAAATGGGCGATGTTGCCGCCGATGCCGGTCACGCCCATCAGCAGCTCCAGCGCGCCGTAACCGATCACCAGCGTGCGCGCGCTCATTGGGATCGGCGGAAACAGCAGCATCACCCGCTGCCGCGGGAACAGCATGCCGTAAGCCAGCAACAGGCCGAACACGCCGCCCGAAGCGCCCAGCACCGGGCTGGAGATATCCATCAGCGCCGCCCAGCCGAGGTAGGTCAGGCCGGCACCGACCACGCAGATCAGGTAATAGGTGAGGAAACGCTGCGTGCCCCAGGTGTATTCCAGCGGCGCGCCGAACATCAGCAGCGCGAACATGTTGAAGAAGATGTGCGCCAGCCCGCCGTGCAGGAAGCCGTAGGTGAGCAACTGCCACGGCATGAAGCCCACACCGGATGGCAGCGCATCCAGGCCGAACGCGGCGGGGTTCATCCCGAGCGGCCACAGATAGAAAGCCGTGAAGAATCCCGTACCCGCAGGATCGATCAACTGCTGCAACAGGAACAGGCCGCCATTGAGCCACAGCAGGATCTGGATGCCTTTCGGCAAGTGGTTGAACATGCGCACTCCGCACCAGCGAAGCCGCCATGATACCGGTACCGCGTCGCATTTCATTGCAGCGCAACGACGAATTCCGGCGATGATTCAGCCTCGTGGCGGCGCCCACAGCATGGCATCGAGGTCGGCCTCGGCCCGCCGCAGGCCGCGCACCCGCCCGTTCTCGACCGCTACGCCCTCGGCCCGCAGGCGTTGCATCTGTTCGCGATGGCCGGGCGAATCCGGCGGCAAGGCGATGCGCCCGTCGCTGCGCAGCACGCGGTGCCAAGGCAGGTTCGGGTCGTCGCTGTTCGACAGGATCCTCGCCACCAGCCGCGCCCGTCCGGGCAGCCCGGCGCGGCGCGCGACCACGCCGTAGCCGGCGACGCTGCCGGCGGGGATCGCACGGATCGCCGCGAGGATGAACGCTTGGGCCGCCGTGCCAGTGATGGTTCTTCGTTTGGCGTCCTGCGCTCGCGTGAATGTGACCGAAGTTTCTGCCCGCCGCGCATCACTCTGCAATCGACTCCTTCCCCCGCTTGCGGGGGCAGGCTGGGATGGGGGCTGATTTTCGCGGTGCTTCCCCCCACCCCAACCATCCAGCCCCACCGAGCGTTCTTCGGCGCGCGAACTGCCACCGGCAGTTCGCAAACGCGCCTCATCACCGCCCGCAAGCGGGGGAGGGAGTTTTTTGCAGATCCTTTCATTCTCCGGGGTGGTGCCAGTCACTTTCATCGTTCGCGGCATTGGTCTGGTCGCAGGCATGGCGTTAGCATAAGCCAGACCACCCACGGGGCCGACATGCTCACCTTCGAATCCATCCGCGGCCACCTGCTCGCGCGCTATCCCATCACCACCAGCGAGCCCTACCTCGTGTGCGTGCGGCTGTCGTTGAACGAGGGCCGCCGCCACCAGAGCATCTACCTGACCGAACTGGAGCACGAGGACGGCCGCCGCTTCCTGCGCGTGAGCACGGTGCTGGGCCCGACCACCGGCGTGGATCTGCGCCGCGCGCTGGCCTTCAACTGGGAAAGCCCGATGGGCTACCTCGCGATCAGCCCGCTCGACGGCGTGCCCTACCTGCAACTATGCGAGAACCGCCCCTACGAGGGCCTGGATGCCGCGGAAATCGACCGCCTCGTGCTGGAGATCGGCGGCGTGGGCGACCGCATCGAGCACCGCCTCACCGCGGGCGGCGACCTGATGTAGCCGCACTCGAAATTACCAGCCCGCCATCGGGCGGCGTTACACTCGCCGGCCTGAGTTTGTGCGACGTCGATTTTCCTGGGGAAGGATGCGCACGATGACGCAAACGGCTGCCACGGCACTGCTCCGGGATTTCGACGACGACGCCTGGGACGACCTGCTCAACTACATCGAGGAGCGTCGGGTCATCCCGATCATCGGGCCGGATTTGCTGCGCGTGCAAACCGACCGCGGCCTGCGCCCGCTGTACGAATGGCTGGCCGAGCGGCTGGCCGCCAAGCTCGGCGTGGACGCGACCGCGCTGCCGCAACCGCTCACCCTCAACGACGTGATGTGCTCCTACCTCGGCCAGCGCGGCCGCCGCGAGGAGGCCTACACGCGGCTGCGCTCGATCATGCGCGAGGTGGATTTCGAACCGCCGCAGGCGCTGCTGCAACTGGCGCAGATCGCCGACTTCGACCTGTTCGTCACCACCACCTTCGACCCGCTGCTGGAAAAAGCCGTCAACCGCGAGCGGTACGGCGGGCAGCCGTCCACGGAGGTCATCGCCTACGCGCCCAACCGCGTCGCCGACCTGCCATGCGAACGCGGGCAGTTGCAGCGCACCGTGGTCTATCACCTGCTCGGGCGGCTCTCGGCCTCGCCGACCTACGTGCTGTCCGACGAGGACATGCTCGAGTTCATCTGCGCCTTGCAGTCCGAGCACCTCACCCCGGAAAAACTTTTCCACGAACTCGAACACAACCACCTGCTGCTGATCGGCAGCGATTTCTCCAACTGGCTGGCGCGATTGTTCCTGCGCATGGCCAAGCGCCAGCGCCTGTCCGATCCGCGCGAAGTCACCGAAGTATTGGCCGACGATCACACCCTGCAGGACGGTCGCCTCGTCGCCTTCCTGCAACAGGTCAGCGTGCGCACCCGCGTGTACGGCGGCGCCGAGGCCTTCGTGGCCGAATTGCACGCGCGCTGGATGCAGCGGCAGCGCCCGTCGCAACCGGGCAGCGGCAGCAATCAGGCGCCGCAGCGCTTCCTGCCGCCCGCCCGCGAGATGCCGGCCAACGCGGTGTTCATCAGCTACGCGCGCGAGGATCTGCCGGCGGTGCAGAAGCTCAAGGCCGCGCTGGACGCGGCCGGCATCGTCACCTGGTTCGACATGGACCGGCTCGAAGGCGGCGACGATTACGACCACAAGATCCGCGCCAACATCGCCCGTTGCAGCTATTTCCTGCCGGTGATC
This sequence comes from Pseudomonadota bacterium, assembly GCA_018242445.1. Classification (GTDB taxonomy): domain Bacteria; phylum Pseudomonadota; class Gammaproteobacteria; order Xanthomonadales; family Xanthomonadaceae; genus SZAS-103. The sequence continues at coordinate 56,398 of JAFEBW010000023.1, forward strand.
TCGGCGACCACCCAGCGCCGCCACGAAGCCTATTTCCGCCGCGAATGGAGCTACGCGGTCGATCGCGCCCGCAACATCGCCGAGGGCGCGGTGTTCATCCTGCCGACCTGCATCGACGACACCCCGGAAATGCAGGCGCTGGTGCCGGACGTGTTCCGCGCCCTGCACTTCTCGCGCCTGCCCGGCGGCGAGCCGTCGCCGGAGTTCATCCGTCGCCTGCAGGACCTGTTCAGCGGGAGTAAGGCATGAACGACGCCGGCATGAACGACAGCAAGCATCAAACTCGCGCCGCCGATGCCGTCGCCATCGACCCGCAGAACCCGTGGCTGGGGCTGTTCTCGTATTCGGAGGAATCGCGCGCCTATTTCCACGGCCGCGACGAGGAAGCCGCCGAGCTGTGCCGGCGCGTGCAGCGCAAATTGCTCACCGTGCTGTTCGGCCAGTCGGGCCTCGGCAAAACCTCGCTGCTGCGCGCCGGCGTGGTGCCGCGCCTGCGCGCGGAGGGCTACTGCCCGGTGTACGTGCGCATCGACTACGCGCCCGACTCGCCCGCGCCTTCCGAGCAGATCAAGCAGGCGATCTTCCGCGCCAGCGCCGAGGTCGGCGCGTGGTCGCGCCCCGGCAGCGCGGTCGAGGGCGAATCGCTGTGGGAGTTCCTGCACCACCGCGGCGACCTGCTGCGCGACGCCGGCGGCCACACCCTGATGCCGTTGCTGATCTTCGACCAGTTCGAGGAGATCTTCACCCTCGGCCAGGCCGACGACGCCGGCCGCCAGCGCGCGCGGCAGTTCCTCGAAGACCTCGCCGACCTCGTCGAGAACCGCCCGCCGGCGGCACTGGAAGCGCGCATCGAGGACGACGACGCGGCCGCCGAGGATTTCGATTTCGCCCGCGCCGACTACCGCGTGCTGATCGCGCTGCGCGAGGACTACCTCGCGCATCTGGAAAGCGCGAAGGCGATCATGCCCTCGATCACCCAGAACCGCATGCGGCTGGCGCGCATGACCGGCGCGCAGGCCTTGACCGCGGTGCGCAAGCCCGGCGGGAAGCTGGTCTCGCAGGAGATCGCCGAGGCCATCGTGCGCTTCGTCGCCGGCGGCTCGGAGCTGGCCAACGCCGAAGTCGAGCCGTCCCTGCTCAGCCTCGTGTGCCGCGAACTCAACACCGTGCGGCAGTCGCAACACCGCACGGAAATCTCCGCCGACCTGCTGGCCGGTTCGCGCGACAGCATTCTCAGCGAATTCTACGAGCGCGCGCTCGCCGACCAGCCCGCCGGCGTGCGCCGCGTGGTCGAGGATCTGCTGCTCACCGAATCGGGCTACCGCGAGAGCGTGGGCGAGGAGCGCGTGCTCAAGGCGCTGGCCGAGGCGGATGCACCGGCCGCTGCGCTGCCGACCCTCGTCAACCGCCGCCTGCTGCGCATCGAGGAACGCCTCGACATGCGCCGCGTCGAGCTCACCCACGACGTGCTGTGCGGCGTGGTGCTCGCCAGCCGCAACCTGCGCCACGAGCGCGAGGCGCGCGATGCCGCCGAGCACCAGCTTGCGCAGCAGCGCGAGCGCGAGGCCGCCACCCGCCGCGCGCTGGTGCGCGCGCGCCAGATCGCTGCCGTATGCGCGGTGCTGATGCTGGTGGCCGTCGCCGGCGCGATCTTCGGCTGGATCAACCTGCAACGCGCGCGCGATGCCGAGGCGATGGCGCAGAAGTCGCGCGGCGATGCCGAGAAGATGGTCAGTTACCTGATCGACGATCTGTACGCGGAACTGGAACCGACCGGGCGACTGGAAACCCTCGGCAAGCTCGCGCACATGACGGTCGCCTATTACGACGGCCTGCCGCCGGAACTGGTCACCCCGAAAACGCAGTTGTACCGCGCGATGGCGCTGACCCGCGAAGGCGCGGCGCTGATCGAAAGCGGCCAGACCGATGCCGGATTCAAATTGCTGGAACAGGCACAGGCGGTGTTCGAAAAACTGCAAGCAGCGGGCGACCGCAGCGATGCCGTCACCTTCGGCCTGGCGCTGTCGCTCCAAAAGCGGGGCCGCACCTACCTGTTCGGTGGTCGCGGTACGCCGCAGCAACTCACCCGCGCCACCGACCTGCTGCGCCCGCTGGTGTACAAGCCGAACGGCCCGCGCGCGGCCAAGCTGGTCTATGCCGATGCGCTGAATTTCCTCAGCCACTCGCAACCTTATGCGCAGGGCGTGAAGACCTGCGACGAGGCGCGCAAGCTGATGGCCGGCATCGGCGCCATGGACATGAGTGATCTCGATGCGGCGGCCTCGTATGCCGACATCGCCGACTCCGAGTCGCGCTTTCTGATGCAATTGAATCGCCTCGACGAGGCGCAGCAGCTCGAACAGCAGGTGTATGCCATGACCGAACAGGTGCTCACGCGCCGCCCCGGCGACCTGCACTCGATGTGGAACCGCGACTTCGCCGCCGACCAACTGGCGCGTATCGCCGTGCGTCGCCACGACGACGCCACCGCCATGGAGTACGCGCGCAAGACGGTGCAGATCGGCGAGGATGTCGTGCGCTTCAATCCCTCCGACCTGCAAGGCTGGGGCTTCTGGCACACCGGCCTGCGGATCGTGGCCGAGCAGCAGTTCGACCAGGGCCAGATCGGCCAGGCCATCGCGACCTTGCACAGCTTGTTCGCGCTGGCGCAGGACAAACGCCTGCCATCGCCTTTGGGCATCATCGCGTGGTACCAGTGGATTCCGCTGTACAACTGGCAAGCCGCCATGGGCGACGACGCCGGCGCCGCGCAGTCGGTCAAGCGCTATGTCCGCGATGTCGGGCTGATGGTCGCGACGTTGGCACCCGACGATACGCGTCGGCAACTGCTGGCCGACCCATATACCTTGGCGATCGCCACTGTGCAATTGCGCGAGGGTGCCGATCAGGCAGCCTTGGCATCGGCTACCGCCGCCATCGCCCACACCGACACGATCGTCATCCCTGCCAGCGCCTTCAACGCCATGACCATGCGCAACAACATCCTGCACGGCATGTTGTTCGTCGCCGCGCAGGCGCAGTTGCGGTTGGGTCACCCCGCGCAGGCCGAAGCCTTGGCGCGGCGCTGGCTGGTCATTCCGGACGATACTCGCAACATTACCGACGACCGCTTGCTCAACCGATCGTTCGCGCAGGCGATCCTCGCCCATGCCCTCGCGCTGCAAAACCATGCGGACGAAGCGACGAAAGCCCTGCAACCCGCGCTGGACTGGTACCGAGGCGAACTGAAAAACGGCGCGCACGACACCCGCTTCCGTCATGATTTCGCCTACGCCTTGTACGTGGATGCCCTAGCCCAGCCGGCGACGCCCACCGGCGCGACGCAGCGCAGCACCGATCTGCAGGATGCAGCCGCACAGATCGCCGGCGCATCCGAGGAAGCCCGCAAGCTCTCCGACCTGCGCCACGTCGCCGGCCTGATCGCCGCCGCGCAAGCGAAATGATGTGGGCGCGAATATCGCCCTCCCACGTCCGACGAATACCGCTTTGGCTCCTTCCCCCGCCTGCGGGGGAAGGCTGGGATGGGGGGAGCTTTTGTCGCACGCCAGCCCCCACCCCAACCCTCCCCCGCATGCGGGGGAGGGAGCGATAGCTCAGGCTCTTTCAACATCATTGGGTGCCGCATGTCGCCACAGGCATCGACGCAGATCGGACACCATGGGCTTTCGGTGAGCGACGCCACGGCCAGCAAGAACATTCCACACGACGCGCGCATGCGCCTGAACGTCGGCCTGACCGCGCACCGCGACCTCGTGCCGGGCGAGGAACTGGCCCTGCGTTCGGCGGTGCGCGCGTTTCTCTCGAACCTGCGCGCGCAGTTCCCCGCCCTGCCCCTGAGGCTGATCTCGGCGCTGGCCGAGGGCGGCGACCAGCTCGTCGCCGAGGAGGCGCTGGAGCTGGGCATCGAGTTGATGGTGCCGCTGCCGATGCCGCAGTCCGAATACGAACGCGACTTCGACTCCGCCGACATCCTCGAGCGCTTCCATCGCCTGCTCGCGCGTGCGCAGGTGCGCGTGCTGCCGCTGGCGCCGGGCAACACGCTGGCGTCCATCGGCGTGCGCGGCCCCGCGCGCAATCGCCAGTACGCGCAACTGGGCATGTTCGTGTCCTCGCATTGCCAGATCCTGCTGGCGCTGTGGGACGGCAACCCGAGCGCGGCCACCGGCGGCACCGCGCAGGTGGTGGACTTTCACCTGCACGACGTGATGCCCGATTTGCGCACGGATCAAGCCGCGCCCAACCTGCTGGCCGACGACGAGAGCGACCTGATCTATCACATCGGCGTGTCGCGCCGCCTGCACGCGGGCAAGCCGCCCGGCGTGCCACCGTTGCAGACGCGCTGGCTGACGTTGACCGGCGCATCGAACGCGACGGCGAGCGTGCCCGAGCCGTATCGCACCGTGTTCGCGCAACTGGAAACCTTCAACGACGACGCCGACCGCTACGCGGTACACATCGCCGCAACGCCATCGTCTGCATTCGCCGATCCGTTGCCGGAAACGCCGCCGCCGCGCATCGGCATCCTCGACCGCCAGTTGCAGGCCGCCGACTGGCTGGCCGTGCACTTCCAGAAGCGCGTGCGCGCCAGCCTGTTCTGGACGCACATGATCGCCGCGGCGATGGGTTTCTCATTCATCTTCTTTTCCGACATCGCCACCGACACATGGTGCCTGATCGCCTTCCTCGTGCTGTTTTTCGCCGGACTAATCCTGCACATCGTCGGCGACCGCCGTGAATGGCAACGCAAGTACCTCGACTACCGCGGCCTCGCCGAGGGGCTGCGCGTGCAGATCTACTGGCGGCTGGCGGGCGTGGAAGCGCCGCCGAACAGCTCGCTGGGCTACGACGGGTTTTTGCAGAAACAGGATGTGGACTTGAGCTGGATCCGCCACGCCATGCGCGGCAGCGGCCTGCTGCGCGACGAGGGGTTTGTGCCCGACGCGCACTGGCTGGCATGGGTGATCGCGCGCTGGATCGGCGACGCCGATGGCCGTGGCGGTCAGCTCGACTACTTCCTGCGCGGCACCGTGCGCCGCGAGCATTCGCACCACCGCACCGCGAGCATGGGCCGCCTCGCCCTGGCAGCGGGCCTGCTCGGCGCGAGCGTGTTGCTGGTCGGTGGCAGCAAGCTGCCGCTGATCGCGCAAAATGTCTTGATCGTCGCGATGGGCCTGCTGCCGTTGCTGGCCGGCATCCGCGAGGCGTATTCCTACAAGCGCGCCGACAAGGAACTCATCAAGCAATTCCGCTTCATGAGCCGGCTGTTCGAGAGCTGCCGCGCGCGCCTGAACCTGTCGCACTCCGAAACCGAAACCCGGCAACTGCTGTTTTCGCTGGGCCGCGCCTGCCTCGAGGAACACGCCGAGTGGATGCTGCTGCACCGCGAGCGGCCGCTGGAGCATGCGCAGCTATCGGGGTGAGCTCGCGTGCGATCTGCCAGTGGCAGATCGCACGCGAGCGAACGCCCGTAGCACGACGCGGAGGGCGGGGTCGATCGCTGAGGCTCGGATGGGCCGAAGCGATCGAAGCATCCATCGCGATGATCGGCCAGTGGCAGATCGCGTACCGGCGAACGCCCGTAGCAGGGCGAGTGGCGCATGCCACGAGCGCACGGACAGGATGTCCGGGCCGGTCTTTTCATCGCAGCAGGAACGTAGATGAAAAGCGGAGGGCGGGGTCGATCGCCAAGGCCCGGATGGGCCGAAGCGATCGAAGCACGAGCCCGCGAGAACTCGGATCGCGCGGGCATTCGCGCCCCGCACCGCCACTCACGTCCTCACCAGATACTCGCCCGCTGATCGGCCGGCCGCCACATCGGGTCGCCCTGCTTCACGCCGAAGGCCTCGTAGAACGCGGGGATGTTCGACAGCGGCCCGAGCACGCGCCACTTGGCAGGGGCGTGCACGTCGGAGAGCAGGTGCTTGCGCAACACTTCCTCGCGCTGCTGGCTCATCCAGCCCATCGCATAACCCAGGAAAAAGCGCTGGGTGGGAGTGAGCCCGCCGATCTTCTTGCCCTGCTTGAATTGCTCGGTCTTGCGGAACGCATCCAGCCCCAGCAGCACGCCGCCGAAGTCGGCGATGTTCTCGCCGAGCGCGGCCTTGCCGTTGATGTGCAGGCCGGGGATCGGCTCGTAGGCGTCGAACTCGCGCACCAGCGCCGCGGCGTGCTGCTCGAACTTGGCCGCATCCTCGGCCGTCCACCAGTCGGTGAGATTGCCTTGCGGGTCGAACTTGCGGCCCTCGTCGTCGAAGCCGTGGGTGATCTCGTGGCCGATCGTGCCGGCGCCGGCATAACCGTAGGCCACGGCATCGTCCACCTGCGCGTCGGGCACGGCGGGCACGGCGAAGATCGCCGCCGGCAACACGATTTCGTTGTTGGACGGGTTGTAGTAGGCGTTGTAGGTCTGCGGCGTCATGTCCCACTCGCTGCGATCCACCGGCAGCGGGAACTTGCGCACCCGGTCGTTGAACTGCCACAGCGCCGCCCGCATCATGTTCTGGCAGTACGACGCCTTGGCGATGTTCATGTCGTGGTAGTCCTCCCACTTGTCCGGGTAGCCCACCTTGGCGGTCACCGCGGCGAGCTTCGCCAGCGCCTTCGCCTTGGTCTGCGGGCTCATCCAGTCGAGCTTCTCGATGCGGTCGCGGTAGGCCGCCCGGATCGCCTCCACCATCGCCGTGTAGCGCTTCTTGGCCTCCGGCGGGAAGTGGTCGGCCACGTAGGCCTGGCCCACGATCATGCCCATCGCCACGTTCTCGGCGTCGATCACGCGCTTCCAGCGCGGGCGCTGCTCCTTCTGCCCGCTCATGGCCTGGCCGTGGAAGCGGAAGTACTCGTCGTCGAAGGCCTTGCTCAGGGTCGGCGAGTAGGTGTCCACGAGGTGCAGGCGCAGGTAGTCGCGCAGCACGGCCGGATCGGTCTTCGTCAGCAGCCGATCCATGCCCTGGAAGAACTCCGGCTGGCCCACGATCACCACCTGCGGCTGCACGCCCCAGGAATACATCCGCTCGCTCCACGGGATGTCCGGCGTGTACTTCGCGGTGAAGTCCGCCGGGCTCATCTTGTTGTAGTTGCGATCCGGATCGCGCAGGTCTTCGATCTTGCGCGAGATGCGCGCAAGATCGGTCTCGAAGGCCATCACCTTGCCCGTCGCCGCATCGGCATCGGCCGGCTTGCGGCCGAGCAACTGCAACAGCCGCGAGAGATGCGCGACGTACTCGCCGCGGATCTTCGCCACGCCCTGTTCGGTGTTGAAATAGAAGTCGCGCTCGGGCAAGCCCAGCCCGCCCTGATTGAAGTGGATCGCCCACGCGGCGCTGTCTTTCTCGTCCTGGCTGATCTGCCCGTCGAAGAACGCATCCACGCCGATCTGCGCCAGCGAGAAGGCTTCCATCATTGCCGTCTTGCCATCGGTCACCCCGTCGATGCGTTGGAGTTCGTCGGCGAGCGGCTCGACGCCCAACTCATCGGCCTTGGCCGTGTTCATCGCCGTGTTCCAGAAATTGGCGATCTTCTCCGCGTAGCTGCCCGCAGGTGCGCGGTGCGCGCCGAATTCCACGTTGAGCTTGTGCAGGGTGTCGTAGGTGTCTTCCTCCACGAGGTTGCCGATGCCCCACGACGACTCCGAGGGCGGGATCGGATGCGTGGCCAGCCAGTGGCCGTTGGAGTAGTCGAAGAAATCCTTGCGCGGATCGACCGACGCGTCGATGTGCGCGGCGAGGAAATCTTCGGCTGGCTGCGGCTTGGCCGGAGCCGTCGCTGCGGTCGCTGGCGATGTTACTGGCGCAGGTGCGGGAGCAGGCGCCGCCGCCCATGCGCTGCCGAGCGTCAACAGTGCTGCGCCAAGGCAGATGGCGAGGTGGCGGGGGCGGCAACGGGCGGTGCGCTGGCTCATCGTGATCTCGCTGGCAGATGGGTGGTTGAAGAATTCGGATGATGGAACACGGGCATCGGCGTGGATGCGGATATCGATTTCAAGATGATGGTTCGTCTTCGATGAAACCGGCTGCACTTCTGCGGCAACGAAGCGGCGGATGGCGCATCAGAACCAGCCCATCCGCATGAACAGGTGCACGAGCAGCCACGCCACGCCGCCGGCGGCTGGCAAGGTGAGAATCCACGCCCAGATGATGCGCTCGACCACGCCCCACTTCACCGCGCGCGGGTTCTTGGCGGTGCCCACGCCCATGATCGCGCCGGAGATGTTGTGGGTGGTCGAAACCGGCAAGCCCAGCGCGGACGACACCGTGATGACGGTGGCGGCCGCCGTTTCGGCGGCGAAACCGTCGATCGGCTGCAACTTGACCATCTTGTGACCCATCGTCTTGATGATCCGCCAGCCGCCGGCGGCGGTGCCCAGCGCCATCACCAGCGCGCCGCTGAGCTTGATCCACAGGTCGATCTCGCCGTGATCCATCGCCGCCGCGGAAGGGTCGAGGAAATGCAACCAGTTCGGCAGCGCGCTGAGGTGGCCTTCCTTCGCCGCCGACACCAGCGCCAGCGCGATGATGCCCATGGTCTTCTGCGCATCGTTGGAGCCGTGCGCGAAGCCCATGAAACCGGCGCTGGCCAACTGCGCCTTCTGGAAGAACGCGCCGACGAAACGCGGCCGCGCCAGCCGCGCGAGCGGCCCGCCGGAGCGCGCAATGGCGACGATGATCGCGTACAGGATCGCCAACAGGATGAAGGCGCCGATGAAACCGATGACCGGCGAGGTCACCATCGGCAGCACGACTTTCCAGTACACGCCGGTGCCCTTGAACCACGGATGCGCCGGGTGCGACCACAGGATCGCCGACCAGTTGCCGTGCGCCGCCGCCACCGCCGCGCCGCACAGCCCGCCGATCAGGCCGTGGCTGGACGAGGACGGCAGGCCCATCGCCCAGGTGATCAGGTTCCACACGATCGCCCCGATGAGTGCGCACAGCAGCAGGGGCGCGGTGACCTGCACCACGCTGGTGTCGATCAGCCCGCTGGAGATGGTCTTGGCGACCGCCGTGCCCCACAGCGCGCCGAACAGGTTGGTGACCGCCGCCAGCCCCACCGCCTGCATCGGCGAGAGCACCTTGGTGGCGACCACGGTGGCAATGGAATTGGCGGTGTCGTGGAAGCCGTTGATGTACTGGAACACCAGCGCCATCGCCACCACTGCCAGCACGAATCCCAGCATGGCGGCGGCTCAGGAGTTTTTCAGCACGATGCGGTAAACCACCGTGCCGGCTTCGCGGCAGCGGTCGATGGCCTTCTCCAGCAGCTCGAAGAAGTCCTTGATCAGCAGCACCACCATGCCGTCGTAATGGCCGGCGTACAGGTCGCGGTAGAGTTCGAGCATCAGCCGGTCGGCCTCGTTCTCGATCGCGCTGAGGCGGTCGTTGAGCTCCTTCATCGGTTCGAGCTTGAGCCCCTTCAACTGCTTCACCATCTCCAGCACCACCGCAGCGGCCTGTTCGAGCATCGCCGCGCGCGGCGCGAAATCGATACCGCGCAGGTTGCCGGCGGTCAGCGCGTAGCGGTCGGCGAATTTTTCGATGGCCTTCGGGATCCGGTAGATCGCCCCGGCCAGCGCTTCGATGTCCTCACGCTCGATCGGGGTGACGAAGGATCGCACCAGGGCGGTGTTGATGTCGGTGATGATTTCCCGCTCGCGGCGGCGCACCAGCTTGAATTCTTCCAGCGAGGGCGTCGAACTGGCGGCGCGGGTCATGGCGTGCAAGGCTTTCGCGCTGTCCAGCGCCGCGGCCGCGGCCGCCTCCAGCAAGCCGAAGAACTGCTTGCCGCTGCCGAAGATGGTCTGCAAGGAAAACATGCTCAGGTCCTGTGCGCTGGGGGCGGCGCGGGCCAAACCGGGCGCAATGGTACAATGCCGGCGACACGGATGCTCCTGTTGTCGCTCCCGCGCCCGCCGATCCTGCATAGCAGCCGTTGCCGGACTCATCCTGATCGCGTTATCGGGTATCCACCCGGTCGACCCATGCATCCACAAGACTCCGGTGACATCGCCGACTGGCGGATCGCACAGCATGTGCATCTGTCGGCATGTCTGGCCGTCCTCAACAACACGCAAGCCAGCGAGCTACTGGCCGAACTGTGCCGGAAGCTCCCGGATGTGCGAAAAGAGCTGCTCTTGCGGAAAGTACAAGACACATGCAAACACTTCGCTCGATCGGGGATGGCTTACTTCTTCATCACCGAAAACGACGGCAGCCGGGATTTGGGAACCGATGAAGCGCTGCAGGAAATCGACGATCCAGCTTGCTGGCTCGTGGGCGGTCGCTATCTCGCCGCCGCGATGGCGCCGGATACCAGCTATTTTGCAAGCATTTACGGAAATCTCCGTCAATACGCGCGGTACGGAGTCCCCGATGCCTGATCATGTGCCCAAGCGGGCTCGCGCGGTGCCAAGTGCTTGTAAAGGCAACGCTGATGTATTCGGCGTTGCCAGTCGGCCCCGGAAGGCCGACCGCGAACCCATCACGCAAGTAATTGATTCGCATTTGAAAATCCGCCATCGCAGCCGCGCAAGCGGTTCGGCTTAGACGTTGGGTGCCATGCCCACCTCCGCGTTGGCGGCGCATGCGCCGGCATCACTGTTGCCAGCCAGCCATTCTCCCTTGGGGTGGTTGACGCTGACGCTGTTCGTCGTCGCCCTCGTGCTGGTGGCGCTGGAAGAACGCCTGCATCTGCGCAAGTCCAAACCGGTGATGCTGGCGGCTGCCGCCATCTGGATCGCGATCGCCGTCGCGTCGGCAGGCGACCCGGCGCAGGCGCAGCGGGTGAGCGCAGCCTTCGAGCACGGGTTTCTCGAATACGCGCAATTGTTCTTCTTCCTCGTGGCGTCTTCGGCATTCGTGGAGGCGCTGGCCGAGCGCGGCGCGTTCGACGCGCTGCGCGCGGCGCTGTTGCGCCGCGGCTGGAGCTGGCGCGGGCTGTTCTGGGCGACGGGACTGGCGACGTTCGCGCTGTCTTGCGTGCTCAACAACATGACCACCGCGCTGGTGATGGCGGCAGTGGTGATGGCGGTGGGTGGCAGGCAGCGCCGCTTCGTGGCTACCGCGTGCGTGAACATCGTGATCGCTGCCAATGCCGGCGGCGCGTGGAGCGCCTTCGGCGATGTCACCACCCTGATGGTGTGGCAGTCGCGCCACGCCGGTTTCTTCGATTTTCCGGTGCTGTTCCTGCCGGCGCTGGCGAACTGGCTGATTCCCGCCGTGCTGATGCACTTCAGCCTGCCGCGCGGGGCACCTGTGGCGGAAAGCATCGCGGTGCGCGCCAAGCCCGGCGCGCTGGCGGTCGGTATCGCCTTCGTCGCGGCCATCGCGATGACCGTGATCGGCGCGCAGATGTTCGGCCTGCCGCCGGTGTTCGGCATGCTCGCCGGTCTGGCACTCTTGCAGATCGTGGCGTGGCGGATCGGCATCCACGAATCTTTCCTCGCCGCCGCCGAACACACCGCGCCATCACAGGACATTTTCCGCATCCTCGCGCGCAACGACTGGGACACCCTGCTGTTCTTCTACGGCGTGCTGCTGTCGGTGGCGGGGCTGGCCTGCGTCGGCTGGCTCGATCTGCTCGCAGCCGCCTCGTATGGCGCACTGGGGCCGAGCTGGGCGAACAGTCTGCTGGGTGCAGCCTCGGCAATCGTGGACAATATCCCGGTGATGTCGGCGGTGTTGCAGATGAATCCGGCGATGGGCGTGGATCAGTGGTTGCTGGTCACCCTCGCCTGCGGCGTGGGCGGCAGTTTGTTGTCCATCGGCTCGGCCGCCGGCATCGCCCTGATGGGCAGCGCACGCGGCACCTACACGTTCGCCAGCCACCTGCGCTGGAGCTGGGCGATCGCGCTGGGCTACGTCGCCAGCATCGTGCTGCACCTGTACCTCAACATGCCGTCTGGAAGCCCATGACCCGCGTTTTCATCGTTCTGCTGCTGGTCGTGTTCAACGGCTTCTTCGCGTTGTCGGAGCTGGCCGTGCTCACCTCGCGGCGCAGCCGCCTGCGCGAGATGGCGCGCAGCAGTCGCGGTGCAGCGAAGGCTCTGCATCTGGCCGAACATCCGGAAAGCTTCCTGTCCGCGGTGCAGTTGTGGATCACCCTGCTCGGCCTGCTCACCGGTTATTTCGGCGGCGAATCGATCGGCGCGGAACTCGAGGAACCCATCGCGCGCGGGTTTCCCGCGCTCGCGCCCTATGCGCACGGCATCGGCTTCATCGCCGGCTTTCTGGTGATGATCTTCCTGTACGGCGTGATCGGCGAGCTGTTCCCCAAGCGCCTCGCCACGCTGGCCCCGGAGCGCCTGGCCGCCGTCGTCGCGTATCCGATCCACTGGCTGAGCGTGTTCGCCAAACCCGGCGTGATGCTGATGGCATGGTGCACGCGCGGCTTGCTGCACCTGTTCGGCCTGCGCTCCTCGCGGCAGGAGCACATGAGCGCCGAGGAAATCCGCCTGGTGGTGTCCGAAGGCCACGAACAGGGCGCCATCGACGAGGACGAACGCAACATGATGCACCGCGTGCTGCGCCTGGGCGACCGCAGCGCGGAAAGCCTGATGACGCCGCGCACGCAGATCGCCTGGCTGGACGCGGCCGCGAGCGACGAGGAAAACCTGGCGATGATGCGGGACAGCGCGTTTTCGCAATACCCGGTGTATCGCAAGGACGACAGCGACGTGCTGGGCGTGCTGGAGATGAAATCGCTCGCGATGCGCCTTGTGGAGAGCCGCGACGTGGCCTTGTTCGCGCAACTGCGCCCGCCGGTGTTCGTCGCCGAGTCCACGCGCTCGCTGGCGCTGCTGGAAATCTTTCGCGACGAGCAGCAATCCCTGGCCCTGGTGGTGGACGAGTACGGCGAGATCCAGGGCCTGGTCACGCTGGAGGATTTGATGGGCGCGGTGATCGGCGGATTGCAGTCCATCGAGGCCGGCAACCCCGACGACATGCCGGTCGTCGCGCGCGAGGACGGCTCGTGGCTGGTCGATGGCGGCGTGGCGATGGACGACGTGCGCGAGTTGCTGGAGGTCGCCGCCGATCCGGGCGACGCCGAACGCGATTACCACACGCTGGCCGGCATGGTCATCGACCATTTCGGCCGCATTCCCCACGTGGGCGAAATCTTCGACTGGAAGGGCGCGCGCATCGAGGTGGTGGACCTGGATGGGGCGCGCGTGGACAAATTGTTGCTGCGCCGGCTGCCGCGAGCGAGCGGGGAAAACGCGGACGACCACGTCTGACCCCGTCGCGGTGCGGCAACCGCTCCGGCACCCGCATCAGCTCAGCAGGCGGCGGCCGATCTCGGCGGTGGACACCGGCTTGCACAGCACATAACCCTGCGCGAGATCGGCTCCCTGCTCCTTGAGCACGTTGAGCTCGGACAGCTCCTCGACGCCGACCACCACCGCGACGATGCGCAGGGCGCGCGCGGTGGCGACGATGGCGTCGGTGGCGGCGGCACTGCCAGCCGGCTCGCCACGTCCGCGGATGCGGCTCTGGCCGACTTTCACGCCGCTGATCGAGGGCTTCATCCAGCGCTGGGTGTCGCCGGCATCTTCGCCGCTGGCGTCGATCCACAGTTGCACGCCCAGCCCGCGCAGTTGTTCGAGCATGGCCTCGACCTGCGCATCCTCCTCGCGCAAGGCCCTGGCCGGTATTTCCAGATGCAGGCGGGTTGCCGCCAGCCCGGATTTGCGCAGAGCCTCCACCACGTATTCGAACAGACGCGCATCGCGCATCTGGCGCACGGCCACGTTGACGGAGATGAACGGGCTGTTCTCGACGGTGCCATCGCCCGGCCACAGGCTCGCATCCGAACAGGCTTGCACCAGCACCTGCCGCCCCAGCTCGACGATCAGGTCGCTGCGCTCGGCCAGCGGGATGAACTCGGTCGGCGGCACCGGCCCTTCGACCGGATGCTGCCAGCGCAACAGCGCCTCGGCACCGCGCATGCTGCCATCGGCGACCGCGTGGATGGGTTGGTAGAGGATCTTCAATTCGTTGCGCCGCCAGGCGTCGTGCAGATCGTCCTCGAGTTGCCGCAGGCGTTCGAGTTGCGCCGGGGTCGGTGGGGGCGGCGCGACCGATGCGGGCGGCGCCACCGGTGGGGCTGCCGGCTGCGCGGCGGGCGCTGGCTCGGGAACGGCGACAGGCGCTGCAGGCGTCGCGCTCGTGGCGGCCGGCGTCGCTTGCGCCTTGCCGTCGGCGGCGATGCGGTCGGCGTCGTGATCCATGCGTTCGCGCAAGCCCGCCAGCGCGCGGCCCAGGGTCGCGTAGGCACAGGCGATGTCGCCGAATTCGTCGTTGCGCTGGCCGAGATCGGCAGCGCCCGCATCCTCGCCGGCCTCGATGCGGCGCGCCGCGCGTGCCAGCCGCTGGACGGGGTGCACGAACCACGCCCACAGCAGCCAGGCAAACCCGCCGAAGGCCAGACCGGCGATGAAGATGACGAACGACAGGCGCAACCGGAAGGCATGGCTGGCGGCATCGACGCGCTCGCCGACGCCGGCAGGCGCGGAGACAACGCCAAGCGGCGACGCAGCCGGGATCGAGTCGACATCGCCGGTCGCGGAAGCCTCGGCAGAGGCCGTCGATCCTGCGGGAGCCGATGGCTTGACCACCTCTGCGACGGCCCGCTCGTAAGCGTGCAACTGGCCATGCAAGGCCATGATCGTCGACACCCCGAACAGGCCGGCGAGGAGCAACACGAGGATGAAGCGTGCCTGCATTCCGAAACGCATGTCCCCTCCCGGCTGCGTGCGTGGCATCCCCCAGCGCGGGTTCATCCTAGCAGGACGCGACGGGGGCGTACCCGGCTGCCGCCGGCTCATTCCCCGCCACGACCCGCCAGTCGCGCCATCCGCTGCGCATCGGAGCAGATGCCATGCAGGATGCGCAACTCGCGCGCATCCAGCCGCGCGCGCAGGAACAAGCCGCGCAAACGCCGCATGATCGTCTCCGGCGAGCGCCCCTTGTGGAATTCGATCGCATCCAGGGTGAGCCCCAGATGCGCGAAGAAGGATTCCATCTGCGCCTGCGTGGCGCGCGGTTCGTCGCCGTGCGGATCGCCACCACGCGCTTCGGCCGCATCGGCCGTGCGCGCCAGCCATGCCAGGCGCAATTCGTAGCACAGCACCTGCACCGCCGCGGCGAGGTTGAGCGAGCCGTACTCAGGGTTGGCCGGGATGTGCACGGCGGCATGGCAGCGTTGCAGATCCTCGTTGGTCAGCCCGGTGCGCTCGGTGCCGAACACCAGCGCCACCGGCGCCGCAACGGCCTCGTCGAGCAACTGCGTCGCGGCCCCGCGCGGTTCCAATCCGGGCAAAACCACGTGCCGCGAGCGTGCCGTGCAGCCGGCGACGAAGCCGCAATCGGCCACCGCCTCCTCCAGCGTGGCGCAGATCCGCGCCGCCGCCAGCACATCGGCGGCACCGGCAGCCAGGGCAACCGCGTCGGCGTGATCGGGCAGCCGTGGCGCGACCAGCACGAGGTCGTGAAAACCAATCGTCTTCATCGCCCGCGCCGCCGAGCCGATGTTGCCAGGGTGGCGGGTTTCCACCAGCACGATCCGCACCCGGTTTGCGACCGTCGCCCCATTCATGCGCTTGCCCTGAACGGTGGTCGCGCATGGGCTGTCGAGGTCATGCTGCTGGTCGCGGTGGAATCCAAACTGGTACCCTTGCCGTCCGCCGGCACGCCCGGCACCGTTCTTTCATAGCAAATCCGGACGCCCAGCGCATGCAAAAGCCCGCCGTCACCGTCATGGTCAAGGCCGCCCGACTGGCTGGCGCGGTCATGCTGCGCTACATCCACCGCCTCGACAGCCTGACCGTGGTGGAAAAGGCGCGGCAGGATTTCGCCAGCGAAGTCGATGCGCAGGCCGAGGCCGAAGCCGTTAAGGAACTGCGCCGCGCGCACCCGGACTACGCCGTGCTGGCCGAGGAAGGCGGCGCCAAGGGCAAGTCCAGCAGCGTGTGGGTGATCGACCCGATCGACGGCACCAGCAATTACCTGCGCGGCAATCCGCACTTCTGCGTGTCGATCGCCCTGCTCGAAAAAGGCGTGCCGACCCACGGCGTGGTGTACGACCCGCTGCGCAACGAACTGTTCACCGCCAGCCGCGGCAGCGGCGCGACGCTCAACGACAAGCGCATCCGCTGCACGCAACGCCCGACGCTGGAAGGCGCGATGCTCGCGACCGGCTTTCCGCCGCGCGAACGCGCGCGCGCGCCGGCGCAACTGGACTGCCTGAAGCTGCTGCTGGAACGCGCCGAAGATGTCCGCCGCACCGGCTCGGCCGCGCTCGACCTCGCCTGGGTCGCCTGCGGGCGCATGGACGCCTATTTCGAGGCCGGCCTGAAGCCGTGGGACATCGCCGCCGGCATGCTGCTGGTGCGCGAGTCCGGCGGCCACGTCTGCGACTACCGCGGCGGCAGCGAACACCTGCTCGACCTGACCGCCAAGCCTGCGGGCGTGCAGATCGTCGCCGGCAACCACAAGCTCGTCGGCGAATTGCAGGCGGCCATCGTCGCCAGCGGCTACGCCGGAGCGTTCGGCCCGGCCTGATCGCGCAAAACCCGCCGCGGGGCAGCCAGGCGCAGCGCGTCGGGCATCAAGGCCAACCCCGATCCAATGGCTCCGGCTGGCAGTTGCCTGCAAACTTCCGAATCCGTCGAAGCCGCCACTTGCAGCCTCGGCATTCATGGATCCCCGCCTTCAAGAGGATGACGGGCTCGTTGCGGCGCTGTCTCAGGGCCGGCGCGCCAACTCCGCGTCGTCGCGCAGCTTGGGCATCAGGTCCTGCTTGCTCACCCCGAAGATGTTCAGGATCGGGCAGGAGAAGAAGATCGACGACAGCGTGCCGACGATGATGCCCACGATCAGCGCGATCGAGAACCCGTGCAGGGTGGCGCCGCCGAAGAAGAACAGCGCGAGCACCGTGATCATCGTCGCCAGCGAGGTCATGATCGTGCGCGACAGGGTGTTGTTCACGGCGCGGTTGAGGATCTCCAGCGGGTCGCCCTTGCGCGAGGAGCGGAACAGCTCGCGCACGCGGTCGAGCACGACGATGGTGTCGTTCACCGAATAGCCGTCCACCGCGAGTACGGCGGCCAGCACGGTCAGGTCGAACTCGATGCCGGTGACCGAGAAGAAACCGAGGGTGAGGATGACGTCGTGGAACTCGGTCAACACCGTCGCCAGCGCGAAGCGCCATTCGAAGCGGATGGCGATGTAGATCATGATCCCGGCCAGCACCATGAACACCGCGACGATGCCGTTGGTCGCCAGCTCCTTGCCCACCTGCGGACCGACGTACACGGATGGTTTGACGGTGGCCGGATGGCCGGCCGCGACCAGCGCCTGCTGCACGTGCTGGGTGATCGCCGCGCTTTGCTTGTCGATGGACGATTCGCTGGCATCGGCATGCGCCTTGCCGTTGTCCATGCCCTCGTTGGGCCCCAGGCGGATCGAGTAGTTGCGGGTGTCGAAGCGCTGCACCACCGCGCCCTTGAAGCCAGCCCTGGCGAGCGCCGCGCTCACGTCGTGCTGCTCGGTGGCCTGCGCGAAGGTCACCTCCACCAGCGAACCGCCGGTGAAGTCCAGGCCGAAGTTCAGCCCTTTGGTGGCCAGCGACACGATGGATGCGATGATCAGGATCACGGAGATGGTCACCGTATATTTACGGATCCCCATGAAGTTGACATTGCTGTTGGGATTGAAAAACTCCATGGCTTAAAACCCTCCGCCAACAGACACTTTCTGAATTTTCTTGCCGTGGCCGTACACGATCGTCGCCATCGCGCGGCTGACCGTCACCGAGGTGAACATCGAGGTCAGCACGCCGATCAGCAACACCACCGCGAAGCCCTTGACCGGCCCCGAGCCGAAGGTCAGCAGGGCCACGCCGGCGATGAGCTTGGCCACGTTGGAGTCGAGGATCACCGCCCACGCGCGGTCGTAACCGGCCTTGATGCTGGCCACCGGCGTATTGCCGTTGCGCAGCTCCTCGCGGATGCGTTCGATGATCAGCACGTTGCCGTCGATCGCCATGCCCAGGGTGAGCACGATGCCGGCGATGCCGGGCATGGTCATGGTGGCGTGGATCAGCGACAGCACGGCGGTGAGCAGTAACAGGTTGGAGAACAGCGCCAGCACCGAGATCACGCCGAACAGGCGGTAGTAGAAGATCATCAGCGCGCACACGGCGAGGAAGCCGATCTCCACCGCGCGCCGACCAGCGTCGATGTTGTCCTGACCGAGGCTGGGGCCGATCACCCGCTGCTCGACGATGTCCACCGGCGCGGCGAGCGAACCGGCACGCAGCAGCAGGGCCAGTTCCGAGGCTTCCTTCAAACTACCCAACCCGGTGGTCTGGAAGTTCCTGCCGAAGGGCTCGTTGATCGTGGCGTTGTTGATGACTTCCTCGGTCACCTTGATGGATTTCTGCTCGACACCGTTGACGATCTTGGTGACCGGCGTGCGCTCGATATACACCACGCCCATCGGCTTGTTAACATTCTCGCTGGTGAAATCCAGCATTCGCTTGGCACCGATCTCGTTGAGCGTCACCGACACCGCCGGGGTGCCCGACCGCTGATCGGTCATCGACGTGGCGCTCTCGAGCTGATCGCCGGAAACGATCACCTTCTTCGACAGCAAAATCGGCTGAGGCTTTTCGCCGGGACGGGAAGGTCTCGTGTAATAGAGCTTGGCATCCGGCGGGATGTTGCCGGTGGCTGCAGCGTTCGCTGCCTCTGCTAGGTCACCGACATTGCCGCGGTATTCCAGCGTGGCGGTCGCACCGAGCAATTTCTTGGCCTGCGCGGTGTCCTGCACGCCCGGCAATTCGACCACGATGCGGTTGGCACCCTGCCGCTGGATCAGCGGCTCGGCAACACCAAGCTGGTTGATGCGGTTGGTGAGCGTGCCGATGTTCTGCTCGATCGCGCCATCGCTCAACGCCTTGAGCTCGGTGGGCTTGAGCGTGCCGGTTAGCTTGGTGCCGTCGGAGGATGTCTTCAGATCGAGCTGCGGGATGTCGGTGGCGATCAGCGCGGCGAGCTTGGCCGCATCGGCCGCGTTGGACGCGCGCACCGTCAGCCCCGAACCCATGCCCTGCCCGGTCTTGGCCACATCCACGCCGCGGATCAGGTTCTTGCGGATATCCGCACGGATTTCGTCGACGAAACCGCTGATGCGCTTGTCGACCACGCCATCCTCATCGACCTGCATCAGGAAGTGCACGCCGCCGCGCAAGTCCAGGCCCAGCAGCAGCGGGTGCCCGCCGATGGCCTTGAGCCAGCCCGGCACGGTCGATGCGAGGTTGAGCGCGCTGATGTAGTCGTCGCCGAGCGCATCGCGGATCGCGTCGGATGCCTTGAGCTGCACGTCCGGATCGGGCAGGCGCACCAGCATCTCGTCGTGCGCGATGTCGATCGACTTGAACGGCAGCTTTTGCGCCTGCAGCACGGACTGGATGCGCGCCTTCAACGCCGCATCGACGACGTGGCCCCGGTTGGCGGTGATCTGCACCGCGGGATCCTGAGGATAGAGGTTGGGTAGCGAATACAGCAGGCTGAACAGCAGCGCCACCACCACCAGGATGTTTTTCCAGCGGGGAAACTCGAGCATGGGCTAAGGATCGGCTAGTGGAACGCGAGCGGCCACGACACGGCGCGCATGGGCTCCATGGGTTTACGGAAGGCTTGAATCAAGCAGCCTTGAGGCTGCCCTTGGGCAAGACCACGGCGATGGCGGCTTTCTGGAACTTCGCCTTCACGCCATCGGCGATTTCCAGGGTGATGAAGGCATCGCCCAGATCCGCCACGCGGCCGGCGAGGCCGCCGTTGGTCACCACCTCGTCGCCCTTTTGCAGCTTCGCGAGCATTTCGCGGTGCTGCTTGGCGCGCCGCGACTGCGGGATCACCATCAGGAAGATGAACACCGCGAACAGGATGACGAAAGGCAACAGGTTCATCAGGCTGTCGCCTGGCTTGCCTGTGGACGCAGCCTGGGCGTGGGCGACGGGGATCAGCAGATCCAGTGGATTCATTGCGAAGGGCTACCGATGCGACGGACAAGTCGCGCAGTATGCCATACCACGGGCGGCGGGCTGCTGCCTGCGGCTGCGTCACGACGGCGCAAGCGCATGCGGTGTGCGATGAACCGATCCGTTGTCCCGATCGGATCGGCATGAAAATGACAGTCGGATCTGCGCTCGGCTCCGCACTGCGGAAGCTCGTGGATTCAAGCCACTGCCGCCACTCCGTCCAGCGGCTGCACGCCGCGGGGCGCATGCCCCTGCTCGCCCAAGTATTCCAGCCATTTGCTGAAGAACACGTTCATCCGCGCGCGATGGTCGATGAGGGTCGTCAGCGGCGGGTGCAGACCCAGCGCGTCCTGCCAGCGGCGGCCGACGTGGCAATGGGTGACCTCGGCCTGCCGCGCATCGCGGTAATGGCGAACCCACGCCAGCGGGTCGCCCGTCGCGCCTTCGCCGTCGAGCAGGCGCGGATAGGACAATTGCAATTCGATGGTGTACGGGTGCCGTTCGACCACGTCGATCCGCAATTCCAGACCATCCCTGCCCTGCGATGCGTACCGGCCCACGGCAAGCGACTCGGGCTCCAGCAACCGTTGCAGACGCGCGTGGTTCTCCGCATACAACGCCATCATCCACGCGAACCGGCTCATGCGCGGGATGCGCTGGATCGATGCGTGCGCTGGCTTGAGGATGGCCGACATGGCCGGATGCTAGCACGCAGCTTGCGGTGTTCCGCAATGCTTGCCAGCCGCATGCGGCCGTCGCACACTCACACGCTCCGGCGGTGCATTCCCGCGCCGCCGCCTCCGGGCTGCACCGGGCGGATCAGAACAATTGCCGCTGGATGCCCAGCGCCGCCATCACCTTGCTGGCGATTTCCTCGATCGATGTGTGCGTGGTGCTGAGCACGGGGATGCGCTCGGCCTTGAACATCGATTCGGCGGCCGCGACTTCCTTGCGGCATTGCTCGATGGTCGCGTAGCGGCTGTCCGGTTTGCGTTCCTGACGGATCTGCCGCAATCGCGTCGGGTCGATGGTCAGGCCATAGAGTTTTTTCCGGTACGGCACGAGCCGGCGCGGCAGCATGGCGTGTTCCAGATCCTCGTCGGTCAATGGATAGTTGGCGGCGCGCACGCCGTAATGCAGGGCGAGGAACAGACAGGTCGGGGTCTTGCCGGATCGCGACACGCCGACGAGGATCAGGTCGGCCTCGTTGTAATTGATGTTGCCG
Organism: Pseudomonadota bacterium; assembly: GCA_018242445.1. GTDB lineage: Bacteria > Pseudomonadota > Gammaproteobacteria > Xanthomonadales > Xanthomonadaceae > SZAS-103. The sequence continues at coordinate 77,681 of JAFEBW010000023.1, forward strand.
CCATCGTCGTGGGTCAACGCATAGTTGGTGGCGTTGATGCGCGCCTCGTAGGCGGCGAAATCCACCATGCCGTGGGCGTGGCCCACATGGTGCGCGCGCGCCTGCCCGAGCGCGGACTCCAGCCTGCCGATGAACGGCCCGAACACGTCCAGGATCAGCGCGCCGCTCTCGGCCAGCACGGCGGTGACCGATTCCTCCACCACCGAGGTGATGATGATCGGGCGCTCCGCCCGCAGCGTGCAGGCCGTCATGATATGCCGCAGCGCTTCGCGCGCCTTGTCGGGGGTATCGACGAAGGAAAACCGCTGGGTCTGGAAACGGATGCCCTCGAACTGGGTGAGCAGGCTGTGGCCGATGGTTTCGGCGGTGATGCCGGTGCCGTCGGAAACGTAGAACACCTGTTGCTCACGCATCGTTGCAGCCCCGCTCCATGACAAGTCCGACCCGCCAACGACCTGCAAGCCGCATGCGCCCGCCTGGCGGAACCATGCATATTCTACGCAAGTGCCCGGCAAGCGCCCGCGCACGCCGCATCGCGGGGTAAAATAGGCGGCTCATCGCGCCCTGCGCGATCGCCATCGATCCCCCGGAGCCCACCCTTGAGCCTCAACATCCTCTGGCTGCACGATCTGCGCCTGACCGACCTGCCCCGCGTGGGCGGAAAAAATTCATCGCTGGGCGAGATGATCGGCAGTCTCGGCAACCTCGGCGTATCGGTGCCCGGCGGCTACGCGACCACCGCGGACGCCTTCCGTGCCTTCATCGCCCACAACCACCTGCACGAGCGCATCTACGACCGGCTCGCCACGCTCGACGTGGAAGACGTGACGGCGCTCACCGCCGCCGGCACGCAGATCCGCGGCTGGGTGACCGATGCGCCCTTGCAGCCCGAGCTGGAAGCCGACATCCGCAGCGCCTATGCGCAACTGGCCGGGCGCGCCGGCACCGCGCAACCTGCGGTCGCGGTGCGTTCCTCGGCGACCGCCGAGGACTTGCCCGACGCCAGCTTCGCCGGCCAGCAGGAAACCTTCCTCAACGTCACCGGTGCCGACGATGTCGTGCGCAAGGTGAAGGAGGTCTTCGCCAGCCTCTACAACGATCGCGCGATCGCCTACCGCGTGCACCACGGCTTCAAGCACGAGGACGTGTTCCTCTCCGCCGGCGTGCAGTTGATGGTGCGTTCGGATCTGGGCGCTTCGGGCGTTTTGTTCACGCTGGACACCGAATCGGGCTTCCGCGACGTGGTGTTCGTCACGTCGAGTTATGGCCTGGGCGAGAACGTGGTGCAGGGCGCGGTCAACCCCGACGAGTTCTACGTCTACAAGCCGACCCTGCGCGAAGGCAAGGACGCGATCCTGCGCCGCACCCTGGGCAGCAAGGCGATCCGCATGGTGTATTCGGATGCACCGGGCGAGCGCGTGCGCAACGAGGACACGCCGCTCGCACTGCGCCAGAAATTCTCGATCAATGACGCCGATGTCGCCGAACTGGCGCGGCAGGCGTTGAAGATCGAGCAGCACTATGGCCGCCCGATGGACATCGAGTGGGCGAAGGATGGGCTCACCGGCAAGCTGTACATCGTGCAGGCGCGCCCGGAGACGGTGAAGTCGCGCGCGCGCGTCAACCAGATCGAGCGCTACCACCTGTCCGCACGCGGCCCGGTGTTGTGCGAGGGCCGCGCGATCGGGCAGAAAATCGGCGCCGGCAAGGCACGCATCGTGCGCAGCCTGGCCGAAATGGAAAAGGTGCAACCCGGCGACGTGCTCGTCGCCGACATGACCGACCCGGACTGGGAACCGATCATGAAGCGCGCCGCGGCGATCGTCACCAACCGCGGCGGGCGCACCTGCCACGCGGCGATCATCGCCCGCGAGCTGGGCGTGCCGGCGGTGGTCGGCTGCGGCAATGCGCTCGACACGATTCCCGATGGCGCCGACGTCACCGTGTCGTGTGCGGAAGGCGACACCGGCACGATCTACGCGGGCGCCCTGCCCTTCGAGCGCATCGTCGCCGACCTCGACGCGATGCCGCCGGCGCCGTTGAAGATCATGATGAACGTGGGCAACCCCGAGCGCGCCTTCGATTTCGCGCAACTGCCCAACCAGGGCATCGGCCTGGCGCGGCTGGAGTTCATCATCGCCCGGCAGATCGGCGTGCATCCGCGCGCGCTGCTCGAATACGACCGCCAGCCGCCCGAGGTGAAGGAGCAGATCGCGCCGCTGATCGCCGGCTACGCCGACCCGGTGAGCTACTACGTGGATCGTCTCGCCGAGGGCATCGCCACCCTCACCGCCGCCTTCGCGCCCAATCCGGTGATCGTGCGCCTGTCGGATTTCAAGTCCAACGAGTACGCCAACCTCGTCGGCGGCAAGGCCTACGAGCCGCACGAGGAAAACCCGATGCTCGGCTTCCGCGGCGCTTCGCGCTACGTCGATCCGAGCTTCGCCGACTGCTTCGCGCTGGAATGCCGCGCGGTGAGAAAGGTGCGCGAGCAGATGGGCCTGACCAACTGCTGGGTGATGATCCCCTTCGTGCGCACGCTCGCCGAAGGCCGCAAGGTGCTCGACACGCTGGCGGCCAATGGCCTGCATCGCGGCGAGGGCGGTTTGAAAGTCATCATGATGTGCGAGCTGCCGTCCAATGCCCTGCTCGCCGATGAGTTCCTCGACCTGTTCGACGGCTTCTCGATCGGCTCCAACGACCTCACCCAGCTCACCCTGGGGCTCGACCGCGACTCGGGCATCGTCGCGCACCTGTTCGACGAGCGCGATGCGGCGGTGAAGAAGCTGTTGTCGATGGCGATCAAGACTGCGCGCGCGAAAGGCAAGTACATCGGCATCTGCGGGCAGGGCCCTTCCGATCACCCCGATCTGGCCGAATGGCTGATGGACCAGGGCATCGAATCGGTCTCGCTCAATCCCGACACCGTGGTCGATACCTGGTTGCGCCTTGCCCGCCACCAGCGCGGCTGAATCGATGCTCGCGGACGCCCCAGCTTCGCCCGCGCAGCAGTTGCTGGATCACCCGGTGATCCAGTCCACCCGGCTGCTCGACCGCTTCGCGCACATCGACTGGCCCGAACTGAGCCTGGAATGGGGCGTGCGCGTGGGCAGCGCGCTGCTGGTGCTCATCGGCGGCATCTGGCTGTCGAAACTGCTCGCGCGCATGCTCGCGCGCGTGTTCACGCGGCTGGGCGCGGAGGGCATCCTCACCACCTTCCTGTGCAACGCCACCCGCGCCGTCTGCATCGTCATCGTGGCGCTGATCGCGATGGACATGCTCGGCCTGCCGACGACCTCGCTGCTGGCGGTCGTGGGCGCCGCGGGCCTGGGCATCGGCCTGGCGATGAAGGATTCGCTGTCCAACATCGCCGCCGGGGTGATGTTGATCGCCCTGCGGCCGTTCCGCATCGGCGACGAAGTGCAGGTCGCCGGCATCGGCGGGGTGATCGAGCAGGTGCGCATCTTCCAGACCGTGCTGCGCACCGCCGACAACCGCGTGATCACGCTGCCGAACGGGTTGATCACCGCGGCTCCGATCACCAATTTCACCGCGCGCGATCGCCGTCGGGTCGATCTCACCCTGGCCATCGCCTATGAGGACGACATACGCATCGCCCGTGCGGCGCTGATCGCGGCGGCGGCTGCGCATACGCGCGTGCTGGCCGAGCCGGCACCGGACGTGCTGGTTGCCGACCTGGCCGAGAGCAGCATCCAGTTGCTCCTGCGCGCATGGGTTGCCACGCCCGACTACGCCATCGCCCGCAGCGAACTGCTGGAAGCCGCGCGCACCGCGTTGCGCGGCGGGGGCATGAGCGTTCCCTATCCGCGCGTGGTGCCGCATGGGCTGGCGATTGCATCGCCCGCATCGGGCCCGGCACGGGACAAAGGCGACTGAGAGGGCACGGACGCGGACGCACCCCCCTCCCGGCCTCCCCCTGCGCTGCGCGCAAGGGGAGGAGACAAATGCGCGGTGCGGAATCCAGGTTCCGCAGGGCTGCTCAGCTATCACGTTCGAAGGGTGTTCGATTCGAGCGCGGTCAGCCTTCCACTTTGTTTCTGCCCGATTCCTTGGCGCGATACAGCAGCTCGTCGGCGCGGCTGGACATGCGACTGTAGGTTTCCTTGCCATCCCATTGCACCACGCCCATGCTGACGGTGACGCGCAGATCCGCTGCGATGGCCTCCCAATCACGGGTTTCGATGGCGGCGCGCATGCGTTCGCAGTAGGTGCGTGCGCCGGCGATATCCGAACCGGAAAGGATGCACACGAATTCCTCGCCACCCAGCCGGCCTGCCAGATCGCCGGGGCGCTGATGGCTGCGCAGGATGCCGCCGAGGGCGCGCAGCACGTCGTCGCCCACCGCGTGCGAATAATGGTCGTTGACGCGCTTGAAATGGTCGATGTCCAGCAGCACCAGCGACAGCGGCCGCCCGCTGCGGCGCGACTCGGCGAAATACACCTCGACCGCCTCGTCCACGCGGCGGCGATTGGCGATGCCGGTCAGCGCGTCTTCGCGCGCCTGCCGCTCGAAGGCTTCGGCCTGCGCCTGGATGGTCTCCAGCAACCGGGTCTTGTCGGCATCGGCCTGGCGCAACAGCTCGGTCTGCCGTCGCAGATCCTCGGTGCGCGCGTCCACCAGTGTTTGCAGATGGCGTTCGTTGGCCGCCAGCACGCGGATCCGAGCACGGTAGGCCAGCCAGCCACCGACGAGCAGGATCAGCGCGGCGAACACGTAGAACCACGGCTTTTGCCAGAGGCGCGCCTGGATGCGGAATGCCAGCGCCGCTTCGCGCGGCGACCACGAACCGCCGGTGATCGCCGCCTGGATGCGCAGCCGATAGTTGCCCGGCGGCAGGTTGGTGAACTGCACGCTGGTGTGCTCGCCCACCACGCTCCAGTCCGTGTCGTAGCCTTCCAGCAAGTAGCGGTACTGGATGCGCCGCGGCAGGTGGTAATTCATCGCGAAGTAACGCACGTCGACCTTGCGCGTGCCCGGCGGCAATTCGAGCACCCCGTCGCCCGGCGCGACGATGCGATCGTCGATGCGCACTTCCTCGAGTTGCGTTTGCGGCGGCGCGTTGCGGTAGTCCACCAGCCGCTCCGGATGCACCATGCCCACGCCGCGCGACATGGCGACCCACACGCTGCCATCGGGCAACAGCCATGCGCCCGGGCTCGAACCACCGTTGCATTGCGACGACGGCAAGCCGTCGGCCGTGCCGAACACATCCATCGTCACGTTGCTGCGCCGTCCATCGGCGACCGCGTTCGCCTGCTCGGCGGCGATGCGCACCAAGCCGCTCAAGGTGCTCAGCCAGAGATTGCCTTCGCGATCGGGCAATACCGCGTACACCGCATCCAGCCCCTGCATGCCGCGGATCGCGGCCAGATGGCCGTCCTTCCAGCGCAGCAAGCCGCGATCGGTGGCGATCCAGATTGCGCCGTCGGCGTCGGCCGCGAAAGCGAACACCGATTGCGCCATGCTCTGCGCAGGCATCGGGACACTCACGAAACGATCGCCGTCCCGGTATGCCATTCCGCCGGCGGTGCCTACCCACAAACGCTCGCCGGCATCCTGAAACACGGCATAGACCGAATCGCCGGGCAGCCCGTCCGCCGCCGTGTACACGCGCTGCGAGCGGTCGCCCTGCCAGTACAAGCCCTTGGCGGTACCGATCCACACGCTGCCGTCACGATTCTCCCGCACCGCGCGCACCGCATCGGACGGCAACCCGTTGGCCAGATTGACGATGCGATCCACGCGGCCATCCTGCAGGCGCATGGCGCCATCGGTATCGGTGCCGACCCACAGGCCACGATCCCCCGAGCGCGCCAGCGCACGGATGGATTGATGGGCGAACATATCGCCAGCCACGCTCTCGATGCGCCCTTCGTGCATGCGCGCAAGACCGGCCTGCGTGCCGATCCACATATCGCCATCCGGTGTGCCCAGCACCGCCTGGACGTTGTCGTTGGGCAGGCCATCCTGCTTGCCGAGGGCGCCGAAGGGCGTGTCGCGCAGGCGCAGCAAACCTTGATTGCCGCCGACCCAGACGCTGCCGTCGGCGGCGCGCAGCAGCGCATCGACCGACCACGCGCGGTTCGCGCCAGGTTCGCGCACGGCTTCGGTGCGGCCGTCGTTGACCACCAGCAGCCCATGCCCTGCCGTGCCGACGAGGGCACGGCCGGCCGAGTCGGGCAAGATGGCGAGCACCGCGTCGTCGAAGGCATCCTGCGTCATCTTTTCGAACTGCGCATCGCCGCGACGCTGCCGATACGCACCCGCCCGCGTGCCGACCCACAGCGATTGATCCTGCGCCTCGGCCAGCGCGGTGATCGCGCCGGAAGGCAAGGGGCCGGCGTTGACGCTGATGGTTTGCACGCGGTCGTTGACGATGCGCGCCAGGCCGGCCGAGGTGCCGACCCACGCCGATCCATCGTCTGCAACCAGCAAGCTGGTGATGCGGTTGGATGGCAGCCCGTTGCGGCTGTCGAAGTGGCTCGTTCGGCGCCCATCGAACACGTCCAAACCGCCCGCACCAGCCACCCACAGCCGGCCGCGCGCATCCTCCTGCGCCGCGACCACCGCATCCTGTACCTGCCCGCCGTCGCTGCCGCGTTGCGACCACCAGCCCTGGTTGAGAAAGCTCACGCCACCGCGCGCGGTGCCGATCAGCAAGGTGTCCTCGTGGCCGACCGCCAGCGAGCGCACGTCGTTGTCGCGCATCTGCGGTTCCGAGACGCTGTCGCTGTAGTTGAACTCGACGCCGTTGAAGCGCGCCAGACCTTCCGGCGTGCCGACCCACAGATAGCCGTCGGATGTCTGTGCGAGAGCGTTGACCTGGTCGCTGCGCAAGCCGCTTTGTTGCGACCAGGTTTCCCGCGCCCAGGAATCCAGCGGCTTGCGACTGGCCTGCTGCGCGCCGGCCACGCCGACCAGCCAACCGCACAGCACGAGGGCGGTGAAAAACAGGCGCAGGATTCGCATCATCGGCTGCACGTCGCCCTGCTCGCCGCTCAGGGCAACTCGCCGCCGAGGCGGCCCATGAACCGACGGTAATAACGCAGTTCGGCGACCGAATCGCGGGTATCGCTGAGCGCGGTATGCGCCGAATCCTTTTCGAATCCCATCGACACATCCGGCGCCCAGCGCTTCGCCAGCTCCTTGAGCACGCTCACGTCGAGGTTGCGGTAATGGAAATACCGTTCCAGCTTCGGCATGTACCGGTACAGGAAACGCCGATCCTGGCAGATCGAATTGCCGCAGATCGGCGATTTGCCCTCCGCCACCCATGGTGCGAGAAACGCCAGCGTGGCCGCTTCGGCCTGCTCCAGCGTGACCGTCGATTCCAGTACCCGCTGCCACAGCCCGGACTTGCCGTGCTGGTTGCGGTTCCAGTCGTCCATCGCCTGCAAGCGTTCCAGCGGCACGTGGATCGCCAGCTCGGGACCTTCGGCAAGGATGTTCAGATCCTTGTCGGTGACGAGGGTGGCGATCTCGATGATGGTGTCGGTGTCCGGATTGAGCCCGGTCATCTCCAGATCGGTCCAGATCAGGCGGTCGTGGTCGGACGTGGTCATACGTGGGCAGGCGTCATGGCAACGCGCATGATAGCGTCCCCGCCCCATCGGAGCGCGTCCATGCCCCTGGCCCTCGGCGTCGAACCCAGCCACTACGCGGTGGTGTCGGCGATGATCACGCCGGCCTTCTTCCTCACCGCCACCAGTTCATTGATCGCCACCTGCAACGCACGCCTGTCGCGGGTGGTGGATCGCATGCGCATCGACATCGCCGAACTGCAACGCATCGACCGTTCCGGATCGAACAGCGGCTTGCGCCAGCGCGTGGATCAGCACCGCCAGCGCTCGCGCCTCGTGCTGGCCTCGGTACGTCTGCTGTACGGCGCGGTGACGGCCTTCGTCGGCACCAGCATGGCTATTGCCCTCGACAGCCTGATCGGCTGGAACATCGACGTGCTGCCGATGGCGCTGGCGGTGCTCGGCGTGTTGCTGGTGTTCCTCGCCTCGCTGTGCCTTGGCCGCGAGGCACGAATGGCGTTGAAGATGCTGGAAACCGATCTGGATCGGCAGTTGGCGAAGGATGCCGGCGGGAAAAGCGGTTGAGCAAGCCATCCGTCTGGAGCAGGACCGTGCGGGACAGGATCTCTTTCCAAGCGAAAAAGTCGGCTCGTCGTCCCTGCGTATGCAAGGATCCGGCGACTTGCACGCGAGCCACTGGATGACCAGCCTGCGGCTGTTGCGAATCGATTCCCGCGTTCGCGGGAAAGACGGGCAAAAGCATTCCTGCTTGTTTGATCGCCAGCGCTCATCAATCGGATCGCTTGCCACGCTTGCCGCGGAAATAGGCGGTGAGGCGCGCGCCCGCTTCCTCGGCCAGCACGTCGCCGCGCATCTCGACGCGGTGGTTATGGCGCGGATCGGAGAGCAGGTCGAACACGCTGCCAGCCGCGCCGGTCTTGGGGTCGGACGCCGCATACACGACCCTTGCGATGCGCGCATGCACCATCGCCATCGCGCACATCGCGCACGGCTCCAGCGTCACGTACAGCGTGCAGCCGAGCAGCCGGTGATTGCCCAGCGCCCTGCCCGCCGCGCGCAGCGCCACGATCTCGGCATGCGCGCTGGGGTCGTGGTCGGTGATGTTGCGGTTCCAGCCTTCGCCCACGAGTTGGCCCCGCGCATCCACGACCACCGCACCGACTGGAATTTCGTCGTCCTCGCGCCGCGCCCGGTCGGCCAGCGCGAGGGCATGGTGCATCCAGTGCTCGTCGGGTTCGGAATACTCATGCATGGAATCGTGCCCATGGTTTTCGTGCGAGCGCGGTGGATGCGATCCTTGGCGAGACGATGTCGCTTGCTGACACCCCCGACCGGCCATCCGTGGCCGGTCAATAGGCAGCCTGCGAGCCTGCGGCTCGCAGTCAGGCTGCCTATTCCCACTCGATCGTCGCCGGTGGCTTGCCGGAAATGTCGTACACCACGCGCGACACGCCGCGCAGTTCGTTGATGATGCGGTTGCTCACGGTGCCGAGGAAGTCGTAGGGCAGGTGCGCCCAGTGCGCGGTCATGAAGTCGATGGTCTCCACCGCGCGCAGGGCGATCACCCACTCATAGGCACGCGCATCGCCGACCACGCCGACGGATTTGACCGGCAGGAACACCGCGAACGCCTGCGAGGTCTTGTCGTACAGGCCGGACTTGCGCAGCTCGTCGATGAAGATCGCGTCGGCGCGCGCCAACAACTCGGCATATTCTGGCTTCACCTCACCCAGGATGCGCACGCCCAGGCCCGGGCCGGGGAACGGGTGGCGATAGACCATCTCGCGTGGCAGGCCCAGCGCCACGCCGAGGCGGCGCACTTCGTCCTTGAACAATTCGCGCAGCGGCTCGACCAAACCCAGCTTCATGTGCGCGGGCAGGCCGCCGACGTTGTGATGGCTCTTGATGACGTGGGCCTTGCCGGTCTTGCTGCCGGCCGATTCGATCACGTCGGGGTAGATCGTGCCTTGCGCGAGCCATTTCGCATTTTTGAGTTTGGCCGATTCCTCGTCGAAGATCTCGACGAACAGGTTGCCGATGATTTTGCGCTTGGCTTCCGGATCGCTCACACCTGCCAACGCGATGAAGTAACGTTCCGCCGCATTCACGCGGATCACCTTGACGCCCATGTGCTCAGCCATCGTCGCCATCACCTGATCGCCTTCGCGCCAGCGCAACAGGCCGGTATCGACGAACACGCAGGTGAGCTGCTCGCCGATGGCCTTGTGCAGCAGCGCGGCGACGACCGAGGAATCCACCCCGCCCGACAAACCCAGGATCACCTCGTCGGTGCCGACCTGCGCGCGCACGCGGGCGATCTGGTCGTCGATGATGTGGGCCGGCGTCCACAGCGTCCGGCAGCCGCAGACATCCACCGCGAAGCGGCGCAGCAGCGCTTCGCCGGCGGCGGTGTGGGTGACTTCCGGGTGGAACTGCACGCCGTAGATTTTTTTCGCGTCGTCGGCAAAGGCAGCGATACCGAGGCGGTCGGTCTTGGCGGTGACGGTGAAGCCATCCGGCGCGCGGGCGACGTGATCGCCGTGGCTCATCCACACGTTGCACAGCTCCGGCGTGCTGGCCACCGGCGCGAGCAACGCATCCTTGCCGATGATGGACAAGCTGGCGTGGCCGAACTCGCGCTGATTGCCGGCTTCGGTGGCACCGCCCATCTGCACCGCCAGCGTCTGCATGCCGTAGCAGATGCCCAGCAGCGGCACGCCTGCGTCGAACACCTGCTGCGGCGCGCGCGGCGAGCCTGCCTCCAGCGTGGATTCCGGCCCGCCGGAAAGGATGATGCCTTTCGGAGCGAAGGCCGCGATCTGCGCCGGGTCGTGATCCCAGGCCCAGATCTCGCAATACACCCCGAGCTCGCGGATGCGCCGCGCGATCAACTGCGTGTACTGCGCGCCGAAGTCGAGAATGAGGAGCTTGTCGGTGTGGAGGTCGGTCATTGAACTCTCTTGCGATTTGGAACATCGATCATTTCGGCCCGTCCGGGCCTCAATGATCGACCCCGCCCTCCGCATCCTGCTACGGGCGTTCGCAGGCGCGCGATCTGCCACTGGCAGATCGCAAACGCGCCTGCTCACCCCGCCCTGTAATTAGGCGGCTCCTTGGTGATCTGCACATCGTGCACATGGCTCTCGCGCACGCCGGCGTTGCTGACCTGCACGAACTGCGGGCGGCTGCGCATCTGTTCGATGTCGGCGCAACCCACGTAGCCCATCGAGGCGCGCAGGCCGCCGCCGAGCTGGTGCACGATCGCGCGCAGGCTGCCGCGGTAGGGCACGCGGCCCTCGATGCCCTCGGGCACCAGCTTGTCGGCGTCGGATGCGTCCTGGAAATAGCGATCCTTGCTGCCCAGTTCCATCGCGCCGATCGAGCCCATGCCGCGGTAGCTCTTGTAGCTGCGGCCCTGGAACAGTTCGATCTCGCCGGGCGCTTCCTCGGTGCCGGCGAACAGCCCGCCGATCATCACCGCCGATGCGCCCGCGGCGATCGCCTTGGCGATGTCGCCGGAGTAGCGGATGCCGCCGTCGGCGATCAACGGGATGCGCTCGGCCAGCGCCTTGGCGACCATGCCGATGGCGGTGATTTGCGGCACGCCCACGCCGGCGACGATGCGGGTGGTGCAGATCGAGCCGGGGCCGACGCCGACCTTGACCGCGTCCGCGCCGGCATCCATCAGCGCCAGCGCGGCATCGCCGGTGACGATGTTGCCGCCGATCGCCTGCATCTGCGGAAAGCGTTTCTTCACCCATGCCACGCGATCGAGCACGCCCTGCGAATGGCCGTGCGCGGTATCCACCACGACCACGTCCACGCCCGCCTCCGCCAGCACCTCGATGCGCGCCTCGGTGTCGCCGCCCACACCCACCGCCGCGCCGACCAGCAGGCGCTCGGAGGCGTCCTTGGCCGAATGCGGGTTGTCGTGCGCCTTCTGGATGTCCTTGACGGTGATCAGCCCGCGCAATTCGAAGGCATCGTTGACCACCAGCACCTTCTCGATGCGGTGCTTGTGCAGCAGGCCCATCACCTCCTCGTCGGATGCGCCCTCGCGCACCGTCACGAGGCGATCCTTCTTGGTCATGATGTGGCGCACCGGGTCGTCGAGCTTCTTCTCGAAGCGCATGTCGCGGCTGGTGACGATGCCGACCAGCTTGCCCGCATCCACCACCGGCACGCCGGAGATGTTGCGTGCGCGGGTGAGCTTGAGCACCTCGCCGATGGTGGTCTCCGGGCCGACCGTGAACGGCCGCCGGATCACCCCGGCCTCGAACTGCTTGACCTGCGTGGCCTCCGCGGCCTGCGCCTTGATCGACATGTTCTTGTGCAGGATGCCGATGCCGCCGAGCTGCGCCATCGTGATCGCCAGCCGCGCCTCGGTGACGGTGTCCATCGCCGCCGAGACGAAGGGCAGGTTCAGGTACAGGCCGCGGGTGAGCCGCGAGCGCAGGCTGACGTCGCGCGGCAGCACGGTGGAATGGGCGGGGATCAGCGAGACATCGTCGAAGGTGAGCGCTTCGGCCTGGATGCGCAGCATGTGCGGCTCCATGGAAGGAAGCCCGACATTATACCGGCTGCGGTCGCCGTGACGGCTGTGCAGGCGCGACGGCGATGGAACTCAGCGATCCGCCGCCTCGGCCGCTTCCACCGTGTTCTGCATCAGCGTGGCCACGGTCATCGGCCCGACCCCGCCGGGCACCGGGGTGATCCAGCTCGCGCGCTGCGCGGCCGCCGCGTAGCCCACGTCGCCGACGAGGCGGCCGTCGTCGAGGCGGTTGATGCCCACGTCGATCACCACCGCGCCGGGCTTGATCCATTCGCCGGGGATCATGCCCGGCTTGCCGACCGCGACCACGAGGATGTCGGATTCGCCGACGTGCCGGCGCAGCACCTCTGGCGGGGTGAACTTGTGGCAACTGGTCACCGTGCAGCCGGCGATCATCAGCTCCAGCGCCATCGGCCGGCCGACGTGGTTGGACACGCCCACCACGGTCGCGCTGGCGCCGCGCACCGGGCGGTCGGTCCACGCCAGCAGGGTGGTGATGCCGCGCGGCGTGCACGGGCGCAGGCCGAACTGGCGCAGGGCGAGGTGGCCGACGTTTTCGGGATGGAAGCCGTCCACGTCCTTGCGCGGGCTGATGCGATGGATCAGGCGGCTGGCGTCGGGGATGCCCGGCAGCGGCAGTTGCACGAGGATGCCGTGCACGGCCGGGTCGGCATTGAGGCGGTCGATCAGGGCCAGCAGTTCGTCCTCGGTGGTGCTGGCGGGCAGGTCGAAATCCAGCGTGTGGATGCCGACCTTGGCGCAGGCGCGGCGCTTGTTGCGCACATAGACCGCCGAGGCCGCATCGTTGCCGACCAGCACCACGGCCAGCCCGGGACGCGGCTTGCCGGCCGCGACACGCGCCTGCACGCGCACCGCCAGCGCGTCGAGCAGCTCCTCGGCGATGCGCTTGCCGTCGAGGATGCGGGCGGAGTGGTTGACGTGGGTCATGCGGAGGCTTCGCGGCTGCGTTACAGTCGCCCATTATCGCCGATCCACCCTGCCCGCATGGACTTGCCAGCCGCCCCGGCCGATACCGACACCACCGCCATCGAGGCGGCCGCCTTCCGTCGCCTGCTGCAGCATCTGAACGTGGCGCGGCCGGATGTCCAGAACATCGACCTGATGATCCTGGCCGGGTTCTGTCGCAATTGCCTTGCAAACTGGTATCGTGAAGCGGCTCAGGAACGCGGGGTGCCGCTGGGGAAGGATGCCGCCCGGGAAGCGGTTTACGGAATGCCGTTCGCGGAGTGGAAGGCGAAATTCCAGCAGGACGCGACACCCGCACAACTGGCGGCTTTCGAGGCCGCGCAAAGGCCGCACAGCGATCGTTGACATCCACATCCGAAGGACAGCGTCGAGGGAACCGCCATGCTCCACCAAGGCACCTGCCCCAAATGCGGCAAGCGCGTGTTGCACGTCCAGGTCGAGACGGTCGTGGGCATGGTCGAGAACGAAAGCAAGGCGCGCTGCCTGAGCTACAACTGCATCCACTGCCACACCGTGCTCGGCGTGCAGATCGACCCGCGCGGCAAGCGCCGGCCCAAGCGCGACAAGGACGAGGCCGCGCCGAAGAAAACCACCTGAGCCGATGCCAGGGCTGCGACAGCAGCGGCGCCCGCCGCTTCAGCCGCCGGAACAGAACTTCGCGTAGTCGATGTAGCCGGGGAACGGCCTGCCCGGAGCGCACGCCGGGCATTGCGGATCGGGCGACAGCCGGGTCTCGCGAAAGCGCATGCCCAGCGCATCGAAATGCAGCAGCCGCCCGGCCAGGGACGTGCCCAGCCCCAGCAGCAGCTTGATCGCCTCGGTCGCCTGCAACAAACCGATCACTCCGGGCAGCACGCCGAGCACGCCGGCATCGGCGCAATTGGGCGCGGCCTCGGGCGGCGGCGGCTCCGGGAACAGGCAGCGATAGCACGGCGCATCACCGCGCCGACGACCGGCATCGAACACGCTCACCTGCCCCTCGAAGCGATGCACCGCGCCGTACACCAACGGCTTGCGCAGTTTCACGCAGGCATCGTTGAGCAGGTAACGGATGGGGAAATTGTCGGCGCCGTCGATCACCACGTCGGCGCCCTCGAGGACGCGCTCGACGTTGGCCGAGGCGACGCGCTCGCGGATGCTTGCGATGTTCGTCCGTGGATTGAGCGCCGAGATCGCTGCTCGCGCCGATTCCACCTTGGCCATGCCGATGCGCGCATCGGCGTGCAGGATCTGCCGTTGCAGGTTGCTGCGATCCACCACGTCGTCGTCGGCCAGCACCAGCGTGCCCACGCCGGCCGCGGCGAGGTAGAAAGCCGCCGGCGAACCCAGTCCGCCGGCACCGATGAGCACCACGCGCGCCGCTTCCAGCTTGCGCTGCCCGGCGTCGCCGACCTCCGGCAATCTGAGATGGCGCGAATAGCGTTCTTGGAAGTCGTTGTCGCCCTCGGGCTTGGCCATCGGCAAGCCTTCGGCGATCCAGCGCGCGGTGCCGCCCGACACGGATAAAACGTGCGTATAACCCTGCGCCTGCAACGCCTGCGCCGCCAACAGCGAGCGCCGGCCGCCCTGGCAGATCAGCACGATTTCGGCGCAGCGGTCGGGCAAGCACGCGCACGGATCGGCTTCCAGATCGCCGCGCGCCACGCCCAGTGCGCCTTCCGCAAATCCGAGTGCGCGCTCGTGCGCCTCGCGCACGTCCACCAGTACGGCGCCTGCGTGTTGGCGATCGCGCGCCTGCGCAGGAGTGATTTCGGGGATGGGGGCAACGTTCATGTCAAAGCCATCGTTGGATCAGACCCAATTCTTGTTGCATCACTTATGACAGGATTCAACCAGGGCGTATTCCATTCGGCAACGTGCATCGCCCCCCACCCCGCCCCTTGTAAGTTGTTTCCGCCTCCGCCCCAGACCGATATCCCTGAGATTACGAGATCGTGGGGGAGCCAGGGTCGGTGCGGAGTCTTTCTTCACATCCCGAACAGTTGCCAGGGCCACGAGCC
>JAFEBW010000024.1 GCA_018242445.1 Pseudomonadota bacterium
CGTTCCAAGGCAACAGCGTAGCGTCATTCGTTTGTTCGGCCGCATACGTGCCCGCTTGTCAGTGCTTCAGGGCTCGTTCCAAGGCAAATGCTTTGTTTTACTCGCATGTGTCGAGTGGTCAGTTGCAATTGCTGGTAAGTTTTCGCCAAGAGCGGTCGTTTCTTTCCGTTCGTCGGAACCGTGCAGTATTCAAACCTAACTATTCGCTCAAGCGGACTTGCGCGGTGCAAGCTGCGAATAGAAATCCCACATTGAACCGCCCCGGAATTCATGGAGGCCAGTTGGCTTGAGTCAAACCGTGACGGTCTCAGCTTCACCCTCAGCACTCGTGCTTGTTCGGCCGCATGCGCGCCCGCTTGTCAGCGTTTCAGGGCTGGTTCCAAGGCAGAAGCTCTGCTTCATTCGCATGTGTCGCAGGGTCACCTTGGTTGTGCGGAAGATCAATGGTGGGTACGTCGCGAATGACTTCCTCTCGTTGGAGGACTACTCGAATGAGAGGAAGCAGATGAAGCCGAAGGAATGAAGCCTCGAAGTTCGCGCCCGCATGAGACAGCGCCGGATGGCGCTAAGCCGTCGATGCTCTCGGCGTAGCGGTCAACAGCGCCAACATGTAGTCGTTCGATGCCAGTGCGCGTTCCACTTCGGAGCACGGCACGTCCGGCGCGATCTTGCTGAGGATGCGCAGGCGCGGCAGCGGCCCCAGGCCGGACTTGCCGCTGCGAATCATCGAGATGGCCGGGCGCTGGAGGCCGAGGAAGGCCGCATCAGACCACAAAAACCACGCAAGGCTCCTACTATTTATGGGCGCGATCTATAGGATCTTCTTCGGCATCGCCGTCCTGGCGTCGATCAGCACGGCGCACCATGCGTTGGCCGCCATCAGGCGCACGTAGCGCACGTCGGCTTCCTTCCATCCCGAATGGGCCATGTAGGCATCGACGACCTTGGCTGCTGTGGGATCGGACTTGCGCAGTTGCGCCAGCGTCTTCGCGTGCTGGAGCACGTCGTGCGCGTGCTCGGCATAGGGTGCGAACAGTTTCGGCATGGTTTCCACGTCGCGTCCCGACATCGCCGCATCCACTACCTCCGCCAGTTCCTTCGGATCGGTCGGCATCACTGCGTAGGCCAGCAGTGGGCCGCCGAGCGGCGGATGGCTGAATTGCGGCAGCTTCGCCTTGCGGTATTCGGCCGGGGCGATCTCCCCGACCGCGGCGACCTGGAATTGATCCTTGGCGAACACGATGAAGGCAGGGCGCGCGTAGTACACGACGTGCAGGCCGTAGGCGAGCGCCGACACCTGCAGCAAGGCGATCACGGCAAGGTCAAACTTCATCCCGCGCTTGCCGTGGCGGTAGACGACGAGGGTGATCAGCGGTCCCAGGGTGACATCCACGCCGACCAGAATCAGCAGCAGCCGGTTGCCGCCATCGGCCCAGAACAGCGGCCCGGGGAACCAGACGGCGAGCATGATCGAAAAAACGATGGTGGCGATCGTCAGGCTGATCAGCAGGTGGATGCCCGAGGCCTGCCAGCGGTTGAAGATGCGTGTACCCATGCTCACGAGCTCCAGTCATGTGCCGAAAACGTGTGCAGCGCGATGCGCATGAACCGGATCGAGGTTACACGCGGTACCCGCTGTGGATCGCCACGATCCCGGCCGACAGGTCGCGATACGAGCAACGCGCAAAGCCGGCAGCTTCCATCATCGCCTTGAGCTCGCCTTGCGGCGGGTGCTTGCGGATGGATTCGGCGAGGTACTGGTAGCTGTCGGCATCCCGCGCCAGCAACTTGCCCAGGCGCGGCAGGACATGGAAGGAGTGGAAGTCGTAGATCGGCCGGAACCACTCGGCCTTGACCTGCGAGAACTCCAGCACCAGCGCACGCCCGCCGATCTTCAGCACGCGCTGCATCTCGCGCAGGGCGGCGGGTTTGTCGGTGACGTTGCGCAGGCCGAAGGCGATGGTGACCAGATCGAAGCTGCGATCCGGGAACGGCAGTGCCTGCGCATTGCATTGCACGTAGTCGATGCCGGCCACGAGGCCGCGGTCGAGCAGGCGGTCGCGGCCGACGCCGAGCATGTCGGCATTGATGTCGCCCAGCACCACGCGGCCCTTGCTGCCCACGCGCGCGTGCAGCAGCGCGGCGATGTCGCCGGTGCCGCCGGCCAGGTCGAGCACCCCATCGCCTTGGCGCACGCCCGCGGTAGCCACGAAATAGCGCTTCCACAACCGGTGCACGCCCAGCGACATCGCATCGTTCATGCGATCGTAGTTGCGCGCCACCGAGGTGAACACTTCGCCGACCAATTTTTGCTTCTGCGCCACCGGCACGTCGCGGTAGCCGAAGTGAGTGGTCGCCACCTCGGTGTTGCTTGCGCTAGGCTTGATCTCATCCATCGCGCCAGTATCGCATTGCCAGGCGATGCTCGCCGCATTCTTCCATCCTCGGGGTTTTCCCATGGTGTTGCGCAAACCCGGTTTTCGGTACCGCCCATTCGCCTGCGCGTTGTGGACTGGCTTGCTGGCGGCGTTGCCGGCAGCCGCCGCGCAGGGCGGCCTGGCGGATCTCGCCGCGCGCTACCGCAGCGCCGATGCGCAGTTGCAAAAGCATGTGGTGGATGACCAGTGGCTGGATGCCAAGCCGGATTCTCCCCAATTGCTGGCAAAGCGTTGGGACTTGGCGGGCGAGTGGATGGCGGCGTGGCGCGATGGCCACCCGCAGGCTGCCGCGAAGGAAGCCTGTGCGGCATTCGCGGCGGTGGTGGGCAAGGGCGCGAGTTGTGGCGCGCTGACGATCATGGAGGTCGGCACCACCCCCGAAAACGCCAGAGACTGCGCAACACTTCCTCCCCCGCCTGCGGGGGAGGGTTGGGGTGGGGGGAAGAGCCATCGTGAAACCCAGCCCCCATCCCAGCCTTCCCCCGCAAGCGGGGGAGCAACTGTGTTCAAGGTCAAGCAGTTTTTGCATGTCGCGAAGGATCCCAATGAGTGTTATCGCGCAGCATGGCGTTGAGCATCGTCAGCAGCTTGCGCATGGCAGC
>JAFEBW010000025.1 GCA_018242445.1 Pseudomonadota bacterium
CTCGGCAGTCAGCAATATAGGCAACACTTGGATGCCTGCAGAACGACCGGATCAGGTCGGGGCGCGCCGCCATATCGGCGAGTTGGGACTCGATGCGATCCTCCAGATGTTCACCCGCGCGCAGCAGCCGCAGCAGCCGCCGCTTCAATGAGGCCGAGGCCAATTGGCCTCGGAAATCGATCTACAAGGCCATCCAAGGCTCGATGTTCCTGTCGCTTCAATGAGGCCGAGGCCAATTGGCCTCGGAAATATAAGGCGCTGCCAAAGCCTGAGCCGAAGATTGAGCCGCTTCAATGAGGCCGAGGCCAATTGGCCTCGGAAATGTACCGGGGGTGATCGAAGACGGTGTGGTGGTCTCTGCTTCAATGAGGCCGAGGCCAATTGGCCTCGGAAATTTTGGGCTTCCTCGACCCAGCAGCGGTCGACGCCCTCGCTTCAATGAGGCCGAGGCCAATTGGCCTCGGAAATAGAAACCCATCGTCAGCGTGATCGTAGCGAAAGGTCCGCTTCAATGAGGCCGAGGCCAATTGGCCTCGGAAATGACATAAGGGCAAGATACGCCCAGAGAATCACCGCGCTTCAATGAGGCCGAGGCCAATTGGCCTCGGAAATTGCTCTAAGACGTGAGCGAAGGAGCGCGTTGAATGCCGCTTCAATGAGGCCGAGGCCAATTGGCCTCGGAAATGCGCTGCCGGCGTGTCAGCGGCCGAAGCCACGGCGGCGCTTCAATGAGGCCGAGGCCAATTGGCCTCGGAAATGCAACGGTATGCTACATAATATTCGCTGGATGGTAGCGCTTCAATGAGGCCGAGGCCAATTGGCCTCGGAAATGAAATTATAGGCGTCGTCATCGCATACGATACCGTCGCTTCAATGAGGCCGAGGCCAATTGGCCTCGGAAATGCCGATGAGCGCGAGGAGTACAATGCGTTTGTCTCGGCTTCAATGAGGCCGAGGCCAATTGGCCTCGGAAATCAGATCGTATTCCGCCGCAACGGCCAATACGCCGCCTGGCTTCAATGAGGCCGAGGCCAATTGGCCTCGGAAATCGCGAGATGCGCATGGTGCAGAACACTAGCGAGCTTGCTTCAATGAGGCCGAGGCCAATTGGCCTCGGAAATCGGGTTAACGACTTGCGCCTGCGAGTATGGGAACGAAGCTTCAATGAGGCCGAGGCCAATTGGCCTCGGAAATGCCATATTTGACCTTGCGCGATACCCACAAAACCAAATGCTTCAATGAGGCCGAGGCCAATTGGCCTCGGAAATTATTGCAGCCCAATGAATATGTACTTGAAGAAACCTGGCTTCAATGAGGCCGAGGCCAATTGGCCTCGGAAATTCGAATGCGCCGCCACCAGCCAGCGCCAGTAACTGCGGCTTCAATGAGGCCGAGGCCAATTGGCCTCGGAAATCGCCGTCACAAGCGGGCGATCCTCGCGGAGATGGCGCAGGCTTCAATGAGGCCGAGGCCAATTGGCCTCGGAAATTCCGGCGTGCCTGACTTGCTCCAATAGTTCATCGCGGCTTCAATGAGGCCGAGGCCAATTGGCCTCGGAAATGAGGGGATGGCATGCCGCCGTTGTCCCTTACCGATGCGCTTCAATGAGGCCGAGGCCAATTGGCCTCGGAAATGTCGAAAATGGATTATGACGAAATAGAAATACGATGGCTTCAATGAGGCCGAGGCCAATTGGCCTCGGAAATCGTCTCCCCAAAACTGAACATATTCAATGCCATCGTGCTTCAATGAGGCCGAGGCCAATTGGCCTCGGAAATCTCGGTTTGATAGAGGGCCAAACTATTTCTGGCAAACCGCTTCAATGAGGCCGAGGCCAATTGGCCTCGGAAATGGTCATCGCGTTCACTGCACGTCGCCCTGTTCCCAACGCTTCAATGAGGCCGAGGCCAATTGGCCTCGGAAATCAGTCGCGCGCAGCCCATTACTACGCAATTGTACGGGCTTCAATGAGGCCGAGGCCAATTGGCCTCGGAAATTGTCCAACGGAATAATCTTCCGTTCGCGCCTGTTCAGCTTCAATGAGGCCGAGGCCAATTGGCCTCGGAAATCGGCATAATTCTGCTGCCACCGGACGGAACGGAGAAGCTTCAATGAGGCCGAGGCCAATTGGCCTCGGAAATTCGCTCATGGGAGTCTCCAGTGGTGGAATCCAGCGGGCTTCAATGAGGCCGAGGCCAATTGGCCTCGGAAATGGTGTCTGCGCAGTGGGCGGACGAGCGCGCGCGGTAGCTTCAATGAGGCCGAGGCCAATTGGCCTCGGAAATCGATCCCACCGTTCCCTTACGACCACAAGGACGACGCTTCAATGAGGCCGAGGCCAATTGGCCTCGGAAATCGTCGCCCGCCGATGCACTGCCGCGCTCGCGGTTGCCGCTTCAATGAGGCCGAGGCCAATTGGCCTCGGAAATCGTGCCCCATCGCGCGCCAGAGCCGGTTCATGCGGCCGCTTCAATGAGGCCGAGGCCAATTGGCCTCGGAAATACGCGCGAGGCAGTCGATACGCTCGTGTCGATTCTGCTTCAATGAGGCCGAGGCCAATTGGCCTCGGAAATGTCGGGAAGATGCCATCGCCGCGAAGATCGGCGACGCTTCAATGAGGCCGAGGCCAATTGGCCTCGGAAATGAGAAAACTGGAGAATCAGCCATGAAAGCACTATACGCTTCAATGAGGCCGAGGCCAATTGGCCTCGGAAATAGCATCGAAGGCTCTTTCGAGATGCGACCGGAGGTGCTGGCTTCAATGAGGCCGAGGCCAATTGGCCTCGGAAATTGCGCGAGGCCCACGGCGCGCCGCGCGAGTTCGCCGGGCTTCAATGAGGCCGAGGCCAATTGGCCTCGGAAATTCCACCAGGCGCAGTGAAGTACAGCTGGTACCTATTCATGCTTCAATGAGGCCGAGGCCAATTGGCCTCGGAAATACGATTTGAGGTCGGACGGATTCACGCGCAGGCCCGCTTCAATGAGGCCGAGGCCAATTGGCCTCGGAAATAAATGGTAGACGCAACAGACTTAAAATCTGTCGGTTTGCTTCAATGAGGCCGAGGCCAATTGGCCTCGGAAATGAGCTCGAAACCGATGAGACCTATCAGCGATTCGTCGGCTTCAATGAGGCCGAGGCCAATTGGCCTCGGAAATCTGTAGCATCATGTCGCACCGCGTCGGACGCCGTCGTGCTTCAATGAGGCCGAGGCCAATTGGCCTCGGAAATCTGCGTAGATACCCACGTGCCGTAGCACTGCAGCCAAGCTTCAATGAGGCCGAGGCCAATTGGCCTCGGAAATCGTGCCGAGGTTCTGGCTTGGTTGCGTGCTGCCGAAGCTTCAATGAGGCCGAGGCCAATTGGCCTCGGAAATCGTGGAGGCGTGTTGCGCGTGCCGCACGAGCCGAGGCTTCAATGAGGCCGAGGCCAATTGGCCTCGGAAATTAGTGTTAGTGATAAACTTGATTCTTCTGCATCGTCTGCTTCAATGAGGCCGAGGCCAATTGGCCTCGGAAATCCATGCTTGACATTACGGATGTTTTGCGGCAGGTTGGCTTCAATGAGGCCGAGGCCAATTGGCCTCGGAAATATGCACAGTGCAAGGGGAACGGTAGCACGATTAACGAGCTTCAATGAGGCCGAGGCCAATTGGCCTCGGAAATTCCGAGAGCGTTTCCGTCATCGCCATCGGGTTGGGCAGGCTTCAATGAGGCCGAGGCCAATTGGCCTCGGAAATCACCGTTGAAAGGTCGATCATCGGCAGGTTAGCCGAGCTTCAATGAGGCCGAGGCCAATTGGCCTCGGAAATCGATTAGCACCGCGTTTACTTACGGAACCGTTGCTATGCTTCAATGAGGCCGAGGCCAATTGGCCTCGGAAATTCCCGTATTGAATGCTAGTAAAATCTCATCATCACTGCTTCAATGAGGCCGAGGCCAATTGGCCTCGGAAATCGGGCAAGCATCCATCCGATTCTGCCGTTATATCAGCGCTTCAATGAGGCCGAGGCCAATTGGCCTCGGAAATTTAGCAGCGGGCTTTACATGACGAAAAAGCTCCCAGTGCGCTTCAATGAGGCCGAGGCCAATTGGCCTCGGAAATTTACCTTGTCCCCGCAGCCGGTCAAACGCATTGCGTTGCTTCAATGAGGCCGAGGCCAATTGGCCTCGGAAATTTGCCGAGGAGGTAAATGTAGTTCAGATCGGCACCGTTGCTTCAATGAGGCCGAGGCCAATTGGCCTCGGAAATAACGGCTCCTGTAGCGTCGCCTGCATCGTCACAATAGCTTCAATGAGGCCGAGGCCAATTGGCCTCGGAAATGACAGCGCAAAGGTGACGGCGCAAAGAGTGACCAGTTGCTTCAATGAGGCCGAGGCCAATTGGCCTCGGAAATTTTTCTTTGGCGACATAATCGCGCGCGCGGACTAATTGCTTCAATGAGGCCGAGGCCAATTGGCCTCGGAAATGCATGATTGATTACACGCCAATCCCTGTTAATAGTGGCTTCAATGAGGCCGAGGCCAATTGGCCTCGGAAATTTCAGAAGCGTATCGATCAACTGACCAAGGAACGGAAGGCTTCAATGAGGCCGAGGCCAATTGGCCTCGGAAATAGTTCTGCTGCAAGTCCTTGGCGGCCAAGACGAAAACATCCGGATTTGCGAGCGCTCGGCATGCGCTTGTCCCATGAGCCTCCCTTGGCTGGTGTGTCTTCGCAGGATGCGCCTGCATCTGCCTGATTGGCAAGGAACGTTTCATCGCGAGCGCTGCCCGGGGTAACGGCAGCCATGGAGCGCTCGCACGCCGATGGCAAAGAAAAACCCGCAGGCCTTGCCGCGCACGTTACACGATCACCGGTTGCCGCGCCGCCGGCTCGAAGCGCTCGCCGAGGCTGACCACGCGCGGTTTCACCTTGTCCGCGGGGCCCAGGTCGATCACCAGCAGGGCATCGTCGCCGTGCTTGATCATGCCATCGAGCAGGGCGATCAACTCGGCGTGGCGGCGGCGGCTGAGCCGGCACTGGAACACCGACAACTGCAACCAGTCGCCGAAGCCTTTCATCAGCTTGAAGATGCGCCGCCATCGCTTGTCGTCGCGGATGTCGTAGGTGACCAGATACACATGTTCGTCCATCGGCGTCTCCGGGGATGAGAATCAGCGCGTGGTGAAGTGGGGGTATTCGGACAATTCGCCGAGCAGGTGGCGACCGAACAACCGGCATTGCAGTTCCAGCAGGCGGCGGTAGCTCAGGCGGTAGCCGAACAAGGGGTGGGTGATCTCCTGATCGAGGCGGCGCTCGAAGCCGGCGATGAAGCGCTTGCGCCCATCCGGGTGCAGGTTGACACTGCCGGCGACGCTGACGAAATCGCCCGGGTGCACCTCGCCGTTGTTGATCGCGGTGAGCACGCACGAGTCGGCCAGCAAGGGCCGGAAGGGCTCCATCAGATCCAGCGCCAGCGCCGGGCGGCCGTAGCGCGGCTGGTGGTAGTAACCGCGGAACGGGTCGAAGCCGACCGCCTGCAAGGTCACGGTGAGGTTGCGCGCGAGCAGCGCATACGCCAGCGACAGCATCGCGTTGACCGGGTCGGTGGGCGGGCGGCGGTTGCGGGTGGTGAAGTCGAAAGCGAAATTGGCGTCGTCCTGCCGGCGGATCAGTTCGCGGAAGTTGGCGAAATAGATGGCTGCCGCCTGCCCTTCGATGCCGAGCAGGCTTTCGAGCGATTCGGCGCGGCGCGCCTGTTCGATCATCTTTTTCATGTCGAGCAGGGCGCGCTCGGGTTTTTCCTCCGGCTTCCAGTTGCGGCGCAGCAGGGTGCGGGTGTTGGCGATCTTGGCCATCACCAGCCCGCGGGCGATGCGCAGGCAGTGCTGCGCATCGAAGCTGGCCTTGTACTGGGCGGTGCGCAGCTCGACGTTCTTGTGCCCGTTGCCGAGGCTGTGGCCGTGGAACCAGCCGCCATAGCTGTGCCACGTCACCGGGATCTGCCGCTCCATCAGGGTTTGCAGGCAGGGCGTGGTGACGTACACGTTGCCCATCAGCACCACCTGCGAGACCTCGGCGATGCGCGCGCTGGCGAGCAGTTTGTCGTCCTTGCTCACTTCCAGCACCTCGCCCTTCTTCGCCAGCTTGGCGTTGAACTGCTGCACGTACAGCGGCAGCGCCTCCACTTGCGGCACGGCCAACGGGCGCGGGGCGGCATCGGGCTCGCGCAGGCCATGCAGCTCGTCGGGCAGGCAGATGGTGACCAGCGAGCAGCGCGGGCATTTGGGGCTGTCCACCAGTGGCGGCGGGATCACGCCGCCGGCGGCGCAGGCGCGCAGCTCGCCGATCGAGCGCCGGGTGAGGCCGAGCAGTTCCTCGTCGAATGGCACGCGCACGCGCTCGCGGCTCTCGACGTAGTAGATCGCGCCCTCCTCGCAGGTGTAGCCGTGCTCGCGCAGCAGCAGCCCCTGCGCGCACAGTTGCACGCGCTCGGGGTCGTACACGCCGCGCGCGGTGTGCGGGCGGCTGCCGCGCTTGTAGTCCACCGGGGTGACCACGTCGCCCTCGCCCTCGACCAGATCGAGCTTGGCGATCAGGCCGAGTTTGTTGGACGAGAGCGTGATCGAGCGGGCGTGGATGCGCGGGCGTTCTTCGTCGCCCTCGGCTTGCGCCGCGGTCGCATCTGCGGGTTTCGGCAAGTCGCCGGCGGGCTTGTCCACCCGCCGGTGCCGCCAGCGGCCCTCGACGGTATCGGCCGAATCGGCCCACTCGCCCTGCACCCATTCCAGATACGCCAGCCGCGGGCAATAGACGTGCTCGTTGAGCATGCGCACCGGGATCGGCGGCTGGTCGGCGCCGAGCTCGGGGAAAGGCAGTTCCAGATCGCCCTGGCGGGGTTCCATGGCGCATATTCCGCCAGTTATTGCCGTTTTTGCAAAATGTGCGGCGGTGACCAAGGCCATGGCCATCAGTGGATCTATGTCCAGCAAGATATCCATGTAAATATCATGTGATATCCTGCTGGCATGACCAAAACGCTCATCAATCTCGACGCGGACGACAAGGCTTGGCTGGATCGCGAGGCCAAACGCCAGCACCTGCCGATGACTGAACTGGTGCGGCAAGCGGTGCGCAGCTACCGCCTGCGCGAGCAGACCGGCCGCAAACCGTCGTTGGCCATCGTGCTGCAACGCACCTCGGGGCTGTGGAAGCACGGCGATGGCTTGGATTGGCAAGATCGCCTGCGCGACGAGTGGCAGCGCGAGGCGTGAAATACCTGCTCGACTCGGTCATCGTGATCGATCATCTCAATGGCATTGTCGATGCCACCGATTTTCTCGCCGCGCACGGCAAGACCAGCGCCATTTCCGTCATCACCCGAGCCGAGGTGCTGGCCGGATTCGACGACGACCAAACGACCCTCGCGATGGAGTTGCTCGACCTGTTCCCGGCCCTGCCCATCACCCGCGAAATCGCCGACTTTGCCGCCCGCCTGCGTCGCAGCGAACGCTGGAAGCTGCCGGACGCGCTGCAGGCTGCGGTGGCAATGCAGCACTCACTGATCTTGGCGACGCGCAACACGCGCGATTTCCATGACGGCAAGACGTTGCGGGTGGTGGTGCCGTATGGGTTGTGAGCCGCTACCTCACATCGGTGCAAACAGCCCCAAGCCAAAGCTGCTCGAATGGCCGAGCCTGATCGGCCCGGCGGCGGCGGCCGTGAAACGAAGCCGGATCATCTGTCCGCGACGGGCCCCGATCGATGCGCGCCTTTGCGCCTCCCGCTTGGCGACATGCACGGCTACCCAGACCGGGGCACCCATGGGATCCACATCCACATCCAGCATGATTCCGCGTTGCGATAGCTCGCGGCGAATCTGGTTGATCAAGGATTCGGACTCGCGCTCCTTGCCCCCACGAAGGTGATGCCGCGAAGGAACGTATGGCGTCACCGACTCCCAGACCTTCGACGAACGACCATCGAAACCCGGCGGCGGCGGAATCGCTCGATCGAGAGGGACGAGACGCACCTTCCACTCGTCCGATTTCGAACCAGCCGCTGCCCATGACACGTCGCGCGCGGCTGCGAGCAAGATGGCCTCCTGCTCGTCGGCATCGAATGCGTGGGAGCCACGCCAGACCAGCAGGCGCGTCGGCTGGCCGTCTTCGCACCAGGCCAGGAATTCCGCATGCCGGCGCTGCTTGTCTGGCTCACCATCCCCACCCTTCCCGTTCATGCCCTTGATGGACTCGCGATCCACGAAACTGGCGTTAGCCCAGCTCGTCGCCCTGCCGTTCGATTTGATTGCTAGCAACTCCCGGAGCACGGCACCGCGAAAACGCGATGTGAGCCGCACGATCGCTCGCATTTCGGGCGCGACGTTCCAGCCGATGGCGAACTGCATCAGGTGGCAGTCGGAGCGAGGCTCTGGAACGCGACGACGCTCCCGGGCTGCGGGTCGCTCGGGCCGCACCGCGTACAGCCACTGCGCTCCTGGGGGAACGGCTCGCTTCACTGCCTCGGGGTTGTCGGTGGTGCGCTCGATGTCCTCGCGCGTGGCCGTGTCGAGCGGCGACAGTATGGGCGCAGCGCCTGACCCGCGCTTGTTAGCGAGCGTGCAGTTGACTTGAGGAACCTCGGCTGACACGTCGGCTACACGTATGCGTGTGAGCGTCTCGGCGCGCCCGAGGTAGGTCATGCGTTCCAGGCACTGGCCGAGCAGTACGCGAAGGTCGTCGGTCCAGTCATCGCCTTCGAGGAACCACCACACGGGCTCCCCCGGCGGGACGCACCAGTAGTTGTCCTGCACGAGGCTCGTGCCGTAGCTGCGCATCCCTGCCTTCTTCTTCTCGGCGGGGCGCCAACCGAACTCGGTCGGGTGGTACTGCCTGAGCGGGCTTCCCTTCCTTGCATTGGGGGGCAGATGGAACGCGTAGGTGCTCCTGCACAAGGCGGCCTGCAGCCTTTCGAGTTGCGAAACGTCGGGTTCAGGCGAAGCTTCGCGCGCCCACTGGTACCAGCGTGCGGTCACCGCGCGCACCAGACGCCACGGGCTCGGCGGCCACTCCCCGTGCGGATCGTCGTAGGGGTTCACGCGCCACGGCGTGGCGTGGAAGCGCCCGAGCGGGAACTCTTGTCGGAGGATGAGTTTCATTCCTCGGTCTCTTCCACGCCCTCGTTTTCGTCGCTGCCGCTCTGCGCCTCTGCCGGACCTTCTCGATACAGTTCCTCGCGCGGCCAGAACACGTCGGTGACGATGGGCGGGATCGGCTTGTCGTCAGCGCTCTTCTCGCTCCTAAAGGAGGCGCCTTTGATCGCCTGCGCAATGTCGACCTCGAGCTCGACTTCATCGGCGCCGCTCTTCAGCGTCGTGTTGCGGAGGTGGCAGCCGGAGCGGAAGCGGAAGGGCGACGCGAGGAGCTGCTGGACCTTCCAGAGCGCGAGTGCGACGAGGAACTCCTGCTGCTTCTCGGAGAGGCCGAGTTGCTTGCTGTCCTTCGTGCGCCCGAACGAACGAATGAGGCTGACGTCGATGACGAAGGTGGCGCGGATCGACTCGGCGGTCGCGTCATCGACCGCGAAGATGGGCTGCCCAGAGGTCGTCTTGCCGAGCCGGTCGAACTTCACGCCGGACCGATCGACACGCCCAGCGCCGAAAGCCTCGAGGTGCGCCGTCAGGGCGCGGGGGATCTTGATTTGCCACTGAGGGAAGAGCACGCCGTGAACGAGCGAGTTCGGATCGATCTCGAAGATGCCCTTGAACACGTCCCACCACTTCTCCGACGGCGGGTGCGCCTTCGAGCTTCCGGGCAAGACGATGCCGAACTTGGCGACGAGGTCGGCCTCGAACTTGCCGTCCCCCTTCGAGCCATCGGGCTTCAGCGCAGCGCCATCCAGAAAGTAGGACGAAGCGATGCGGTGGCCCTCGGTGAGGCTCGTGACGATGGTCTCGCGCTTGTCGCTCGGGAGCTTGTCGTTCTCGAGAGCACCCGTAACGCAGCGGATGTAGGGCATGCCGCTGAGCTCATCGACAAGGTCGAGATCGTGGGCACCGCGCTGGCAGACCGTCTCGAGATGGTTGGCCATGCTCGCCGCACTGTCGACGATGCAGACGTTCTCGGTGCTGCCGTCCTTGCGCGGGGCCTTGTAGATGACGTGGCCAATCTCGGGGAACCCGGCGGGCTGGAACCGATCGCCGGCGATCGGCTCGAGCGTCGCGGTCAGGACGAGCGGCGACTCCCCCTTCAACACGTCGGTGGGAGTGAGCTTCTTCGGGGGACTCTTCTTCTCTGCGTCAGACATGTGTTTCTCCTCTTTGTGGCCGGCGTCGAGGACGAAGCCAGCGTTCGAACAAGACCGCACGATCGCGGTCAGACAGGGTGAACAGCAGGGCCGCGACGAGCCGGTCAGGTGAGCCCGCAGCGAACGTCACGTCAAACGTGGCGAGGTGCGCATGAGCCATCGCGTAGCGGCTGCTCGCGAGCCGGAGCACGGCGTCGAAGTTGCCCGCGCGGGTCAACGTGACGAGCGCGCGCGCGGCCTCCATCGTGCGTGCACCCGTCTCCTCGGCGAGCAGGTCGTCGCCGGAGAGGTCGCGGATGACCAAGCGGCGTTGATCGACGAGCGGCTGCAGGAGCCCCAGGAGCGCGAGTTCACCATCGGCTTTGGAGACGCGGGCGTCATCGCGCTGAATGATGGCGTGGACCTCCTTTGGGATGCTTCTCCAGTCGAAGAGCGCAAGCCGCGCGAGCCAAGCCGCGAAGAGTACCTCGTCGAGATCTCCGTCGAGCCACTGGCGAACCTGCGATGCCGTCGCCGGCAAGGGGGCTCGACCACGTTGATGGGGCTTGTTCGCGTCCGCCTCCTGGTCGAGGAGCTTTCTCGACAAGACAGCACCGAGGACGCGAGCCAGGTCGCCAGGCCCCCAGACCCAACGGGCCGGAGGACGGTCGGTGTGCGTGTAGTTCGCGTAGGTTGCTCCGTACTTCCACTCGACGCCGAAGCGGTACGTGGCGAAGGGCTGCGCGACGGGGAACGCCGACACGAGGGACAGCGCGAGCCGCGCCTCTGTACCAGGGGGGTCGTCTGCGAACAAAGAAGGCAGCCACTCGAGCGGCAGCGGCTCCCAGCGGATCTTGCCCTTGCGGAACCTGCGGTTCCGGTCGATGCGATCCAGCGCGCCGACGATCGCGTCGAGCAACGCGAGGCCTGCTTCCGGGTTCGTCGGCTCGGCAGCGACGTCGAGCAGCGCTGATTCGATCGGGCCGCGAAGCCCCACGAAGCGCTTGCCGTCCCGTGGAAAGCCGCGCTGTTCGATCAGCGCGGTGACGCGCTCGAGTGTCGATGATGCCGCTGCGCCGACGTCCGCTCCCGCAGCGAGAGAGAATCGTGCCTCCAGTCGAGGTTCGAAGGTGTTAGAACTGGTCGTTCGGCCGAGCGTGAAACGGCGGAACCCGTTGATCCCAGCGTCCACACCGCGCGCCCGGATGGCCGTCGCAAACGCGGCGGGAGTAAGTGCTCCGCGACCACGCAGCTCAGCGCGACCACGCGAGAACAACGTACTCACCTCGGCGAGCGACATCGGCCGGCTCCACAATGGCGTCCAGATCTCGCCACGGAGTCGGTCTGCTTCCTTCTCGGCGCACGCAGCGATGGGCTGCGTCACAAAGGGGAAGGCACCCACGGCGCGCGCAGACCGAGCCCCGAGTCGCCGAGATGCACCACCGGCGAGGAACGACAACCCTTCGCAGGCAAGTGCCATCGCCCACGGCGAAACCTGCCCCTCGCGCGCCGGTGACTGGCCACTGTTGTAGAGCTTCGTGGCTTCGCTGAACCACGATCCTGCGGCGAGTTTCTCGACCATCCACGTGGTGGGTTCGCCAAGCAGCAAGGCACGCAACGCGGTTCGTCGCTCGTCTGCGCCCTCGACATCACCGCCGGCTTGCGCCTTCTTCCCACGCCTTATTGCGGCCTTCGGAGCAGCCGCAAGGGAATCGACGGCCTTCTTCCATCCCGCTGCGAAATCTCGACGACCTGCGTTGCCTCCGCTGCCGAGGAGCGGATTGAAGCTGACACGCGAATGCGGCACGGCATGGGCTGCGAAGAACTGAATCTGCGCTTCGGGCGCTTTCGCCTGCCACAGCGCAAGCGGCGCACCGGATTTCGCCTTTGTGCCCTTCTTCTGATCCTCGGACCATGCCTTGTCGTACTGGGTCCATTCGCGCTTGCCGACATCGGAGTTGGTTTGCGTGGCAGCAACCCGCATCAGCTCGTCGAGCAGTTCGTCGAGCGAGGGCGGCCCGCCGACCACCTGCAGCACCTCGTCGCGCCACGCGAGCCGCGAGCTCGGCCACTTTCGAGACAACACCCGCAAGAGGCCGAGCGACGCGAGGTAGTTGCCGAGGCTGTCGGGCGACAGACCGGGCAGCGCCAGGGCTGGAAGGCGCAGTTCACTGGCCATCACGCACCTCGCTGGGCTTGGTGCTCGCGCTCGGCTGCGCGCTCGCGCGCCAGTCTGCGATGCGGACGAGCGCCTCGAGGTACGCCAGCGCGAAGGGGCCGAGCTGACGCGGTTCGGACTCCGGCACGACGCCGGCGTCGCTTTTCTCCTCTGGTCGCCACGGGCCGAGCAGGTCAGCCACGAGCCCCGTCCAGCCGTGGCCGGTCAGCACGAACTCGTCGCCTTCCCATCGCCCCTCCGCACCGTCTTTCGCGATCGAGAAGTCGAGCGGCCACTGGTCGTTGCCGATCACGAGCGTGCTCGGCTCGGGGCGCACGCCGAAGACGTCATCGCCTTCGTCCGTGGTCGAACGCATCACGGTACGCGCCTTGCCGTGGTGCGTGGCCGCCAGGTAGACCGCGAGCGCGGGGTACGGCTTCGTCTTGGTGTCGCGGTACTTGTGCCACATCGCAAGCGCGGAGGCGACCTCGTGACGCAGGCCGGGGCGGAACTGGAGATGCCCGGCCCAGCGAACGCCGGTGACGGCGCGTAGCGATTTCAGCTCCGCGTCGCTGAGCTTGTCGTCGATGGCCCACCGAAGGCGTACGACCTCTTCGCGACCGCGCTGACGAGCTTGGTCGGGTAGCGTATGTGCCTGCTGTCGAAGCCTGGCGAACGCAGCGCGCACTGTCGTTACGTCGCCCACGACATCGGCGGCGACGACGCGGGGGCTCTTGGCGAGCAGCGCGTCGGGAATGCCGGAGCGATCAGGCAACGCTTCCTGCCACTGCGGATGCGCCTTGCCGAGGTCATGGAGCCCTGACGCCTCCACGACGGCCGTCCTCGTGTCGCCGGTCAGCGAGAGCGCGGTGCTCAGCTTCTCGGCCGCGTCTCTCGCATCCTTGAGGTGGACATCGAGCGTCGACCAGTACCCAGCTTCGGTCCACGCATCATCTCGCAGCGTCGCCCCGCGCCCGGCGCGCGGCACCTCAGCGAGCAAGTTCGAGCTGTCGCCCGTCCAACCTTCGGTCGCGTCGTAGCCGCCGACCTCCCGTTTGAGCATCACGAGCATGCCGGGCCGGATATCCCAGTGGTTCACACGCTCCCAGCGATCCGCCTCGTCATCCCAGAGCCAGGCCTTGGCCTTGCTGCTCTCGATCATCTTCTGCACGCGAACGAACGAAACCGGGCAGCCTTCCCTGGCGGGCTCCAGCAGCGGGCCGTCGAGGTCGTCGCCGCGCGGAGGACTATCGCCAGACCAGTCGCGCCAGAACACCGTCACGTCGAGATCGGGATCGGTACCGCGCACGAAGGCGCTGACGTCGGTGAAGCCGCCGTGAACGTCGCGCTCCGTCGAGAAGAGCCCGTGGACGTCGAGAGCGCGTGGCAGCGAGCTCGGTTTCGGCTGCAGGGCCTCGGTGACTTCCTTCTGCTTGCTCGCGTTCAACTCAGCGATGGCTTCCGAGTACGCCTTGTGCTGAGAGATCGGGGCGAAGGCATCGACGAGCTTCTTGGTGCGTTCGATGTCGGTGATCTCGTAGGGGCCGATGCGCTCGACCTTCTTGTTTCCACCTTCCTTCGGCGTCTCCCAGACCCACGCCTGAGCATCCTGGTCGTCGCCCTTGCGGTTCAGGCGACCAAGGCGCTGGAGCATCGACGGCCACGGCGCGAGCTCGGTGAAGAGATGATGCGCCGAGATGTCCACGCCCGCCTCGATGACCTGCGTGCTCACGCAGATCAGACCAGGATCGTCCTTCGGCAGCGTGCCAGCCTTGCGCTGGGCGTCGAAGTCGATGAGGCGTTGCTCGTGCCGCGCGCGGTCCTCGCGGCGAAACCGCGACGTGAGGAGCACCTTGTGGTCGATCGTCGAGAGCGCGCCGAACACGGCGCGCGCCATGTCCACGGTATTGCAGATGACGAGCGAGAGCGTGCCCGCCGCGTGCTTCGCCTTCACGGAGGCGGCGATGGCGTCCGGCGTGACGGCCGTCGCTGCAGCGGACTTCGCTGCGCCTCGCTTCTTGCCTCCGCCGGTCGTCGGTTGCGCGGCTGCCTCTGGCTGCCACCACGCCAGAGGGCGCTTCGCCTCACGCCACCACTTGAGCCCCTTGTCGCCATCGAGCGTGGTCGTGAGCTTGCCTTCGAATGCGACCTGTTCCGCCGACGGCTTATTGATCCCCTTGTTGCCATCGAGCGCGGTCGTGAGCTTGCCTTCGAATGCGACCTGTTCCGCCGACGGCTTATCGAGATCGTCGCGCGTTCGATCCGTCGTGCTCAGGAACGATGTGCCGACGGTGGCGCTCATCCACGTCGTCAGGCACGGCTTGAGAGACGGAAATCGCTTGCGCCGCATCCAGTCGAGCTGAGAGGTCGTCCACAGGCCCGGCCCCATGAGCTGGATCTCGTCGATGAGCCACCGACAGTCGTTGTTGAGCAGGCCGAAGTGCACCGGCCATTCGAAGCGGCTCATCGCATAGCCTCGGTTGAGCGCCCGAGAGAGAAGTTGATCCTGCGTGCCGACGAGAACCCAAGGCTTGTCCGGCTGCCCCACCCACTCGTCGTCGATGGCACCACCCATGAGCTGATGAACCTTGATGTCGATCTTGGGCTGCTTCGCCTTGAGCGCGTCGAAGCAGGTCTTCAGCCGTTGCACCGTCTGCGTCACGAGGCTGCGCATCGGCAAGCAGACCACGAGGTGCAGCGGCTCTGGCTTCCTGTCGACGAGCAGGCGCCACGCCCAGGCGAGCGCGACCTCCGTTTTGCCGAGGCCGGCAGGAACGGAAAGCACATCCGGCAGGCCGTCGAGGGCGACCAAGGTCTGCCATATGTGAGGACGAGGCCAGCCGGTCCCGGAGCAAAAGAACTCCTCGAATGACTTCTCGCGACCCTCTTTGGTCATGGGCATGCGATTGCATCCATCCAACGGAATCATGTCGTGCCGGTTTTCTCAAAATAGCGGCGAACCTTGTGCATCTTCGCGCAACTTTCGCTCCCGCCCTCCACCCATCCATCCGGAGCTGGCTCCCCCGCAAACGCCATGCTGCGCGCGGCCTTGCGCGGCAGGTTCGCCAGCCGTCGGCGCTGCTGCGCTTCCGGCGGCAGGCTGCGCCAGTGGTTGATGGCTTCGATCCAGTCCATGCACCGCATTGTGTGAGGCTCCATCGCAGGGTTCGAATTCCGCACTTGG
Organism: Pseudomonadota bacterium; assembly: GCA_018242445.1. GTDB lineage: Bacteria > Pseudomonadota > Gammaproteobacteria > Xanthomonadales > Xanthomonadaceae > SZAS-103. The sequence continues at coordinate 15,607 of JAFEBW010000025.1, forward strand.
AGTTTTTGCCCCGCGACTAGACTACTGCGCCGAAGTCTCACGAGGTGAGACGAGGCCGGATTCGCATATCTCGGTGTCGGCTACCCCATCCCCCCGAACAACGCATCCAGATCGCGCTCGTTGAAGCCCGCGCCGGTGCTGCGGCCGCCTTCGAGCACGGCTTTGGCCAGCTCCGCCTTGCGTTGTTGCATGGCCAGGATGCGATCCTCGACGGTGTCGGCGCAGATCAATTTGTAGACGAACACGGGTTTGTCCTGGCCGATGCGGTGGGCGCGGTCGGTGGCCTGGTTTTCCACCGCCGGGTTCCACCACGGATCGTAGTGGATGACGGTGTCGGCGGCGGTGAGGTTCAGGCCCACACCGCCGGCCTTGAGGCTGATCAGCAGCAAGGGGATTTTGCCGGACTGGAAGCGGCGCACGATGCCGGCGCGGGTGGGTTCGGGGGTGTCGCCATCCAGGCGCAAGTAGCCATCGTCTCCGCGCAAGCCGGCATGGCGATCCAGCGCTTTTTCGATCAGGTCGAGCATGCCGGTGAATTGCGAGAACAGCAGCACGCGGCGGCCTTCTTCGCGCAAGGTGGCCAGCAGTTCGAGCAGGGCGTCGAGTTTGGCGCTGGCCTTGACCTTGCGCGCGGCCGGCAGCTTGAGCAGACGCGGGTCGCAGCAGGCCTGGCGCAGCTTGAGCAAGGCATCGAGAACGACGATGCCGCTCTGCGCCAGCCCGCGCTGGGCGATCGCCTCGCGCACGCGCTCGTGCTGGGCCAGGCGCAGGGTTTCGTACAGCTCGCGTTGTGCGCCCTCGAGCTCGAGCCGGCGCACGATCTCGGTCTTGGGCGGCAGTTCGGCGAGCACCTCGTCCTTGCGCCGGCGCAGCAGCAAGGGTGCGATGCGGCGGTTCAGGCGTTGCTGGCGATCGGCGTCGCGGTGCTTTTCGATCGGGGTGCGGTACAGCCGGTTGAACGCGCGCTCGTTGCCGAGCAGGCCCGGCTCGATCGCGTCGAACTGCGCCCACAGCTCGCCCAGATGATTCTCCAGCGGGGTGCCGGTCATCGCCAGCCGGCGCGTGGCCGGCAATTCACGCACGACTTGCGCGGCCTGGCTGCGGGCGTTCTTGATCGCCTGCGCTTCGTCGAGCACGAGCAGGTCGAAGCGTTGTTCGAGCAGACGTTCGCGGTCGCGTGCCAGCAGCGGATAGGTGGTCAGGACGAGGTCGTGTTCGGCGATGGCATCGAAGCGTTGTCCGCGCTCGGGGCCGTGCAGCACCAGCGTGCGCAGGGCCGGGGCGAAGCGCGCGGCTTCGTCGTGCCAGTTGCCCATCAGGCTGGTCGGGGCGACCACGAGGGTTTTGTGCGCGGGCTGGCGCTGACGTTGCGCGAGCAGGTGGGCGAGCACCTGCACGGTCTTGCCCAGGCCCATGTCGTCGGCGAGCACGCCGCCCAGGCCAGCCTCGCCGAGCAGGTTCAGCCATGCCAGACCTTCACACTGGTAGGGGCGCAAGGTGGCGGTAAAACCGGGCGGGGCGACGGCCTGGGGCCGCTGCGCGAGGTCGAGCAGGCGCTGGCGCAGGGTTTCATCGCCGCGCCAATGCAGGGTGCCGGCCAACGCATCCAAAGTGGCGCGCTGGCTGCGGTGCAGGCGCAACGCACCGCCGGCCTGCAACCAATCCAGCAGGGGCGCGATCAGCTCGCGCAACTTGCCCAGTGGCAGGCGCAGCGCGCGCTGGTCGTCGAGCACCACCGACCAGGTGGCATCGCTGGGTTCTTTCGGGGCCGCCTGCAACGGGAACTTCGGATCGGCGAGCACGCCGTGCAGGATCGGCAGCAGGTCGATGCGCTCGCCCTCCACGTCGATGCCCAGCCGCAAGTCGAACCAGGCGTTGCCCGCTTCGACCAGTTCGGCATCCCATTCGGCCACTTCGATCTCGCGCCGCGGGCGCGGGAAGTCGTCGGCATATTCCAGGCGCACGCCTTGCGCCTCCAGCGTGGCCAGCAATTCGTGCCAGCGCTCGGGCGGCTGCGGCTGGCGCTGTGCCCCGGGGGCAAACAACAACAGGTCGTTGCCGAGCCAATGGGCCACGTGGCTCCACTGCCAACCCAGCCGCGACAAGGGCAGCAGGTCGAGCGCGACCCAGCGTTGCCGCCAGCGCACTTCGGCAGGGATATCGCGCACGAGGTCGAGCAAGCGGCCTTCGTGCTGGCGCCGTTCGATGGCCGCGCCGTGGCCGGGAATGCGCTGCCCGGCGTAGATGAAGCCCGGCTCGGCCACCCCGAGGTGCACGCTGCGATTCCATTGATCCATCGGCTGCACGGTCTGCTGCGACAGCCGCAATACCGGGATCGGCTCGGCCTGGATGCGGAGCGGCGCGGCATGCACCCGTGGCGGCGGGATCGGTGCGCCGGTTTGCGCAGCCAGCGCGGCTTGCAGCGCCTGACTGGCTTCCGGGGCCAGCACCGGCGCGCGTCGGGCCAGCTCGAACAGATGTTCGCCCGCACCGATGCGGCCCAGCTCGCCGTGTTCGACATCGGCGTACCACAGTCCATCGCCTTGCAGCAGGCGACCGCCCCGATCCTCGGCGATCACGCAGACCAGACGCTGGCTACCGTCGGCCTGCTCCTGCCATTGCAGTTGCAAGCCACGCTCGGGGCCGCAACGCAGGGGCTGCGCCGCTTTTTCCCAGAATGCCGGATAACGGCCGAGCAGGTGCTGGAAGGCCAGCTCCAGCGCGCGCCCGTGAATCCGCACGAAAGTCAGGCCGCCGACATGACAGGGCGGGCGTTCCAGCAGCAAGCTCGCCGCGGCGAGATCGGTATCGGGCCAGCCGCCGGCGGGCGCTTCCCGCGGCAGGTGCTCGCCACGGTTCACATTCTTCGGCGCGATGCGCTGGCCTTGGCGGCCGGTCTGGAAATGCACCAGCGCAACCAGCAGGCCCGGCGGCTCGCCGAAGGTTTCCGCACGCACGAGCAAGCCGATGTCGGCCGCCGGCGTGGCCGCTGCCGGTGCCGGGGGATCGACCTGCGCCAGCCACGGCCGCCATGCCGCCATTGGATCGGGCTGCTCGGCGAGCAGGGCAGCGCGGCGCTGGGTGGCACGGGCGATCAATTCGGCCAACTCGGCCGAGGACAGGCTTTCCGGCAAGTCCGGGCCGTCCTCGGCTGCATCCTGGCCCACACCGACGCTGATGACGATGGGTGCAACGCCCAGGGCCGTCTTGTCGTCGATCGCGTCGTCTTCTTCCTGTTCCCACGAGATGGCATACAGCAGCGCCGCGACGTGCTTGCAATCAGTACCGACCGGACAGGAGCAATGCGAACGCATACGCGACCCGCGGCGGTCGCTGTCGGGCGTCAGCGTCGCCTCGCATTGGTAGGGTTTGCGCGCACTGCCGCGCACCTTGCCGCCCCAGCGCCAGCCGGAGTCGTCGAGCGCATGGAACTCCAGCACGCGCCCATGCATGGCATAGGCTTTGCCGCGCTGATCGGTCGAACGCGAAAAATGGGTGTTCCAGGGGGTGCCTGAGAATGCGGCGCGGATGTCCATTGCAGGCCGGGAATCGAATCCGGATATCGTGCCGCAAACGCAGTCCATAGTCAGCCAGCATGATCTGCGGGCGCGGCGGGCGTCTCGACGCGATCAGCCAGACCCCGTCGACCTCCAGGTTTCGCACCCTCATACGCCCTTCGGGCACCTTCCCCCGACGGGGAGAATGGGCTCCGGCTTGCGCCGGGGCGGCGGCAATGGCGATGGCCGTGCTGGTGCAGGCATTGCAATGCCCATTGGCGCCACGTACAATGGCCGACTCTGCTGCGGGGTGGAGCAGTCTGGCAGCTCGTCGGGCTCATAACCCGAAGGTCGCAGGTTCAAATCCTGCCCCCGCTACCAGCTCTGCGACAGGAAGCTCTTCGTGGATTCCTTGTTGCGCTGGGCTCGCGACGGTATCGCTTTTGCCGTCGTACCGGAATTGGTTGTTGCCGGAAGGGGCCCGCTGGGCCCCTTTGCTTTTTCAGTTGCTGCTTTTTAATTTTCGAAACGATGCGCCCCTGACGATGTCCGATCGCGCCACCGAAATCGCCGCCTTGCTCGCGCCGACCGTCGCCTCCATGCAGCTCGAGCTGCTGGGCGTGGAGTTCGCGCCGTCGGGCGCGCATGCGCTGTTGCGGCTGTACATCGACGCGCCTGCGCGCGCGGTGACGGTGGACGATTGCGAGGCGGTGAGCCGCGAGGTGTCGGCGGTGCTGGATGTCGAGGATCCGATCGCCTCGCATTACACGCTGGAAGTGTCCTCGCCGGGCATCGACCGGCCGCTGTTCACCGCCGCGCAATTCGCGCGGCATGCGGGCGAACAGGTGAAGTTGGCGCTGCATGTGCCGGTCGGCGGTCGCCGCCGCGTGCAGGGAGTGATTCTCGCGGTAGACGGCGATGACATCGTGGTTCGCGTGAGCGAGGAAGCACTCAAACTTCAACACGGCAACATCGACAAGGCACGACTGGTGCCGGACTGGGCCGCGCTCGGGCTGGGCGGCAACGCGGCCGGCAGGGGCAAGGCCGCAGGCGGCCGGCGCGCCGATGGGAACCACCAGGGCCGCGGCGGCAAGCCGGGACGGAAAACGAAACGCAACGACGATCCACACAACGGCGGGCACGACGGGCACGCCACGGAGCACGAACGATGAGCAAGGAAATGTTGATGGTGATCGACGCGGTCGCCAGCGAGAAAGGCGTGTCGCGCGACGTGATCCTGCACGCGATGGAGTCGGCGCTGGCGTCGGCGGCGAAGAAGTCCTACCACGAGCAGGACGTGCAGATCCGCGTGTCGATCAATCCCAAGGACGGCAGCTACGAAACCTTCCGCCAGTGGGAGGTCGTGCCGGACGACGTGGTGATGGAATCGCCCGAGCGCCAGTTGCGCCTGATGGATGCGGTGGACGACAACGCCGAGGCCACGGTGGGAGACATCATCGAGGAGCAGATCAAGAATGCCGAATTCGGCCGCATCGAGGCGCAGGCGGCCAAGCAGGTGATCGTGCAGAAGGTGCGCGAGGCCGAGCGCGCGCAGGTGGTCGAGGCCTGGGCCGACCGTGTGGGGCAGATGGTCACCGGCATCGTCAAGCGCGCCGAGCGCGGCAACATCTACATCGACCTCGGCGGCAATGCCGAAGGCTTCATCCCCAAGGACAAGGGCATCCCGCGCGACGCCCTGCGGCCCGGCGACCGGGCGCGGGGCTTGCTGATGGAAGTGCGCGCCGAAGCGCGCGGCCCGCAGTTGTTCGTCAGCCGCGGCGCGCCCGAATTCATGATGGAGCTGTTCAAGCTCGAAGTGCCGGAAGTCGGGCAGGGCCTGGTCGAGATCAAGGCCGCCGCACGCGACCCGGGCGATCGCGCGAAGATCGCGGTGGTCGCGCACGACCGCCGCACCGATCCGATCGGTGCGTGCATCGGCATGCGCGGCTCGCGCGTGCAGGCGGTGAGCAACGAGCTCAACGGCGAGCGCGTGGACATCATCCTGTGGAGCGACAACCCGGCGCAGTTCGTCATCAATGCGATGGCCCCGGCCGAGGTGCAGTCGATCGTGGTCGATGAGGAAAAGCACTCGATGGACCTGGCCGTGGCCGAGGACAAGCTCGCGCAGGCGATCGGCAAGGGTGGCCAGAACGTGCGTCTGGCCAGCCGCCTGACCGGCTGGCAGCTCAACGTGATGACCCAGGACCAGGTCGCCGCCAAGAGCGAGGCCGAGCAGGCCGCGGCCAAGCAGTTGTTCATGGACAAGCTCGAGGTGGACGAGGAAATCGCCGGCATCCTCGTCGGCGACGGCTTCAACACCGTCGAGGAAATCGCCTACGTGCCGACCGCCGAACTGCTGGCGATCGAGGGCTTCGACGAGGACATCGTCGAGGAACTGCGCGCCCGCGCCCGCGACGCGCTGCTGACCGATGCGCTGGCCAACGAGGAAGAGGTCGAGCATCAGCCAGCCGCGGATCTGCTGGAGCTGGACGGGATGGACGAGGAAACCGCGTTCGCCCTGGCCGCTCGCGGGGTGACCAACCGCGAGGAGCTGGCCGAGCAGGCCACCGACGACATCGCCGACATCGAAGGCGTGGATCCGGAGCGTGCCGCGGCGCTGATCATGGCCGCCCGCGCGCACTGGTTCGAATGAGCAAGGCGCGCAGGCGCGAAGGTGCCGGCGCGGTACACGGTACACTGACAGGCTTGTGAAACTTGGGGCCTGCTGGCCGATCCCCCGACGGGGATCGGGTGGCGACGATTCCGCAAGGCATCGCGCCGCCGCAAGACGCCAGTTTCGCTGCTCGCACGGCACTGCGCCGCGCGAGCCGTAACGACCGCTCGCGACATGTCGCGGGCAACACCACCACCGGGATACGCATGTCCGAAGTCACCGTAAACAGTCTGGCGAAGATGGTCGGCAAGCCAGTCGAGACACTGCTCAAGCAGCTGGCCGAGGCCGGCATGAACTTCAGCGGCCCGGATCAGGTGGTGACAGGCACCGAGAAGATGAAATTGCTCGGCTTCCTGCGCCGCGTGCACGGCAAGGCGGAACAGTCCGAAGAGGAAGCCGTCGCCCCCGGCAAGATCACCCTCAGCCGCAGCCGCAAGCAGGAGATCACCGTCGGCGCCGCCGGCAAGACCGGCCGCGGTGCGAGCACGATCGAGGTGGTCATCCGCAAGAAGGTCACCCTCAAGCCGGGCGAGGGCAAGCCGGCCGCGGCGAACGAGCAGCACGACGCCGAGCGCGCCGACGCGCTGCGCAAACTGGAAGAATCGCGCGCGCGCAACCTCGCCGAGCAGCAGCATCTGGCCGAAGTGGATCGCAAGCGCCGCGACGAAGACGCGGCGCGCCGCGAAGCGGCGGAAGCCGAGCGGCGCGAACGCGAGCAGGCCGAGGCCGCGGCCAGGGCCGCGGCGAGCGATGCCGAAGTCCGCGAAGAAACGCCCGCAATCAAGCCGCAGATGCCCACCCTCGCGCGTCGCCGCGAAACGACGCAAAAACCGGCCAGCGAACCGGCACGAGACAACAACAACCGCGATGTCAAGGGCGGCCACCGCAAGCCGCAGCATCGCGGCACCCATGCGATGGGGGCGGAGATCGACGACAACGACCCCGCCAGCCGTTTCACCGCGCAGTTGCACCTCACCGATGCCGAGCGCGCCCGCCGCGGCGCCGGCAAGCGCAAGCCCAAGACGCGCGTGGTCGAGGCCAGCCGGCAGGCGACCGGCCAGCACGGCTTCGCCCGCCCGACCGCGCCGGTGCAACGCGAAGTGGCGATCGGCGAAAGCATCTCCGTGGCCGATCTGGCGCAGAAGCTCGCGCTCAAGGGCGGCGAGGTGGTCAAGGCGCTGTTCAAGATGGGCACGATGGTGACCATCAACCAGGTCATCGACCACGACACCGCCGCGCTGGTGGTCGAGGAACTCGGCCACAAGGCCGTCGCCGCGGCCGCCAACGATGCCGAGTCGGCGCTGCTGGCGCACGGCGTGGACGCGCCGCAGGGCGAGAAGTCCACGCGCCCGCCGGTGGTGACCATCATGGGCCACGTCGATCACGGCAAGACCTCGCTGCTGGACTACATCCGTCGCACCAAGGTCGCGCACGGCGAAGCCGGCGGCATCACCCAGCACATCGGCGCCTACCACGTCGAAACGGGCAAGGGCACGGTCAGCTTCCTCGACACGCCCGGCCACTCGGCGTTTTCGTCGATGCGCGCGCGCGGCGCGAAACTCACCGACATCGTGGTGCTGGTGGTCGCCGCCGACGACGGGGTGATGCCGCAGACGATCGAGGCCGTGCAGCACGCCAAGGCGGCGAAGGTGCCGCTGATCGTGGCGATGAACAAGATGGACAAGGCCGAGGCCAAGCCCGATGTCATCAAGCAGGGCCTGTCGAACATCGACGTGCTCGCCGAGGACTGGGGCGGCGACGTGCAGTTCGTGCCGGTGTCGGCCAAGACCGGCATGGGCGTGGACGCGCTGCTGGACGCCATCCTCGTGCAGTCGGAAATGATGGAGCTGAGCGCGGTGCGCGACGCGCGCGCCAGCGGCGTGGTGATCGAATCCAGCCTCGACAAGGGCCGCGGCCCGGTGGCGACGGTGCTGGTGCAGCAAGGCACCCTGAAGAAGGGCGACTACCTCGTGTGCGGCGTGCAATACGGCCGCGTGCGCGCGCTGTTCGACGAGACCGGCAAGCAGGTCGATGCGGCCGGCCCGTCGATCCCGGTGCAGGTGCTGGGCCTGTCGGGCGTGCCCGATGCGGGCGACGACTTCACCGTGGTGGACGACGAGCGGCTGGCCAAGGACGTGGCGCAGCAGCGCGACGCCAAGCGCCGCGAATCGCGCCTGGTCAGCCAGGCCGGCAACCGCATGGAAGACATCATGGCGCAGATGGGCCAGGGCGTCGGCCAGCTCTCGCTGGCGCTGGTGGTCAAGGCCGACGTGCACGGCTCGGTGCAGGCCCTGCGCGAAGCGCTGGTGGCGCTGTCCAACGAGGCGATCAAGATCAACGTGATCTCCTCGGGCGTGGGCGGCATCACCGAGTCCGACGCGCAACTCGCCGCGGCGTCCAAGGCCGTCATCATCGGCTTCAACGTGCGCGCCGACGCTTCCGCCCGCAAGGTGATCGAGGCCAATTCGCTCGACCTGCGCTACTTCTCGATCATCTACGACGTGATCGACCAGGTGAAGCAGGTGGCGTCGGGCCTGCTCGGCAAGGAAGTGCGCGAGGAGATCATCGGCACCGCGCAGGTGGCGCAGGTGTTCCGCCATTCCAAGTTCGGCGCGATCGCCGGCAGCACCGTCGTCGAGGGCGTCATCCGTCGCGGCAAGCCCATCCGCGTGCTGCGCAACAACGTGGTGATCTTCGAGGGCGAACTCGACTCCCTGCGCCGCTTCACCGAGAACGTGGACGAAGTGAAGTCGGGCACGGAGTGCGGCATCGGCGTGAAGGGCTACAACGAGGTCAAGCCGGGCGATCACATCGAGTGCTTCGAGCGCGTCGAGATCCAGAGGACGCTTTGAGGCCGTGATTCGTGAAACGTGATTCGTGATTGGTTCGGAGCGTGATTCCGGGGACGGCAGATCATGCGTTGACCTCGATGTTCCAGAGCTTTTTTCGAATAACAAATCACGAATCACCAAGTACGGATCTCCATGAAAAAATCCTTCCACCGCACCGACCGCATCGCCGCGCAACTTCGGCGCGAGCTGGGCACGCTCGTGCATGCGCTGGTGCGCAACCACGGGCTGCCGTCGGTGAGCGTGTCGGATGTCGAGGTCACGCGCGACATGGCGCACGCCAAGGTGTTCGTGACCGCCCTGCAGCCGGATCGGGTGAAAGAGGCGATGACGGGCCTCAAGGAACATGCGCATGAAGTGCGCTTCGATCTGGCGCATGCGATGAAGCTGCGGCACGTTCCGGAACTGCATTTCCACTACGACGACTCGGTCGATCGCGGCGAGCGGATCGAGAACTTGTTGCGGGACACGGGACACGGGACTCGGGACTCGGAAGAGCCGACGTCAGGCAGCTCCGATTCCTGATCCGGTGTGTACCTTCTGGTACGGTCATCCGATCTCTCAAAGCACCGCCGCTGCTGCTGCCTCGCCCGTTTCTATGCGCACCAGGTGAGCATGCAATCGTCCCAGTCCCAAGACCCTAGCCCCAAGTCCCGCCGTCGCTCCATCGACGGCATCCTCCTGCTCGACAAGCCGGCGGGCATGAGTTCCAACCATGCGTTGCAGCAAGCCAAGCGGCTTTTTCGTGCGGACAAGGCCGGGCACACCGGCAGCCTCGATCCGCTGGCGACGGGTTTGCTGCCGATCTGCTTCGGCGAGGCCACCAAGATCGCCGGGGTGCTGCTCGGCAAGGCCAAGGCCTACGAGACGCTGGCGCGCCTGGGCGCTGCCACCGACACCGACGATGCCGATGGCGCGATCCTGCGCGAGCGAGCCATCCCCGCCATCGACGACGCCATGCTGGAAGCCGCGCTCGCGCCCTTGCGCGGACGCATCCAGCAGCGCGCGCCGATCTACGCGGCGCTCAAGCAGGGCGGCGAGCCGCTGTATGCGAAAGCGCGGCGTGGCGAGGCGGTCGAAGCGCCGGTGCGCGAGGTCGATGTCCACGCCATCGACGTGCTGGATCGCGGCCATGACTGGCTGTGGCTGCGCGTGACATGCGGCAGCGGCACCTATGTGCGCAGCCTCGTGCGCGACCTGGGCGAAGCGCTGGGTTGCGGCGCGCATGTGGCCGAACTGCGGCGCTTGTGGGTCGATCCGTTTCGCGAGCCGCGCATGCGCACGCTGGATGAACTGCGGACGCTGGCCGAGCGCGATGCGAACGCGCTGGACGCCTGCGTGTTGCCGATCGAGTCGGGGTTGGCGGGCATGCCGGCAGTTCGCGTCGATGCCGCGCAGGCGCGCCGCTTGTCGCAGGGGCAGGCCATCGCGCTCGCATCGACGCAATGGACGCAGTCGATGGAGTCCGTGGCCATCCACGGCGAAGACGGTGTGGCGCTGGGCCTGGGCGCAATCGATGCCGAGGGCAGGCTGCGCCCGCAGCGGTTGTTCGTCAGATCCGCGAACGACGCAAGCTCGACCTGACGGCAGCGCGTGCGGCGGCCATCACGCCGGCGCCTGATAACCCGGTGGCGGAGCCGAGCCTTCGCCGAACAGGAACTTCTCCATCTCCGCTTCGAGGAAGGCGCGGTGCGCGCGATCCAGCGGCGAGAGGCGGTTCTCGTTGATCAGCATGGTCTGGTGCGCCAGCCACGCCGCCCATGCCGGCTTGCCGATATGTTCGAACACGCGCTTGCCCAGCGCGCCGGGCCACGGCGGGAAGTCGAGGCCTTCGGCTTCGCGTTGTTGCTTGACGCAGAAAACCATGCGCGGCATCAGGAAAGTTCCTCCAGCAGTTTGCGGATCGGTGCGGGCAGGCCGAGTTCGTGCAGCCGGTTCGGCGACTGCCAGCGCAAGGGTGGTTCCGAAGACGATTCCACGCCGTCATTGTCGCGCACGCCGCTGCGCGCTTGCACCTCGCGCCAGAGCAGCGGGTGGATGCGCAAGCGGTAGTGGCTGAACGCATGCGGGATCGTCGGCAAGGATTCGTGCGCATCGGCGCGCGCATGCCGATTCACCCACGCCTGTGCTGCGGCGATGTCGGCAGCCTCGGGCAGCGACCACAGGCCTGCCCAGACGCCTATCGCCGGACGGCGTTGCAACAGCACGCGGCCGTGCGCGTCGCGTGCGATCAGGGCGAAAACATCGCGCATGGGCAGCGCCTTCGGCGGGCGGCGTTCCGGCAACGCGGCGACCGTGTCGTCGCGCAGCGCCACGCAGTCCTCGCGCAGCGGGCAATCGCCGCAGGCAGGTGCCGTGGGCGTGCATGCCGTCGCGCCCCAATCCATCAGCGCTTGCGTGTAGTCGGCGCTGCGCGAGTCCGGCAGTGCCTCCTGCGCGATGCGCCACAAGGCCCGCTGCACGGATGCCTTGCCCGGCCAGCCGTGCACGCCGCGATGCCGGCACAGCACGCGGCGCACGTTGCCGTCGAGGATCGGGAAGGGTTGGTCATGGGCGAGGGCCATGATCGCGCCGGCGGTGGAGCGGCCGATGCCGGGCAGGGCGAGCAGCGTGTCGAATGCTTGCGGTAGCTCGCCGCCGTGCTCGCGCATGCAGATTCCGGCAGTCTCGTGCAGACGCCGCGCGCGGCTGTAGTAGCCCAAACCCGACCACAGCGCAAACACGTCGTCCAGCGGGGCTGCGGCAAGCGTTGCGATGTCCGGCAATTCGCGCACGAAGCGCTGGAAGTAGGGGATGACGGTGACCACCTGCGTCTGTTGCAGCATGGCTTCGGAAATCCACACGCGGTAGGCGCTGCGCGGATGCTGCCACGGCAGATCGTGGCGGCCGTGGGTGTCGAACCAGCGCAGCAGGCGTGGCGCGATGGCGGTCACGGCTGCGGCTTGCCTTTCGCCTTCGGCAAGGCGCCCGGTGACGATGCCGGCGGGTCGTCGCTGACTTGCGCATGCACGCCCTGCAAGGTCACGCCGCCCAGTGCCAGTGCCGGGGTGTCCAGCGTGGCCTGCACCGGCGGCAGCATCGGCGTGAATCCCGCGCGCACCCACGCGCGCAGGTCGTCGAACTTGGCCTGCCCTTGCAGGCGCGTGTCGCCGCGCAGGAGCGTGAAGACGAAAGGGGCCGGGGGCAGGATCGGGCCCTTGTAAGCGGCGCTGAACTGCACTGGCAGATCGCCCTTGCCCAGCCCCGCGGGCAATCCCGGCCACGCATCGGGCCAACGGCTGAGTTGCGCATTCACGCCGGCATCGAGCATCAGCTCGCCATCGAGATGCGCGTTCAAGTTCAGCGTCGGTTGCCGTTTCGCATCGCCCAGCGCGATCTTCAAGCGCCATTTGCCCGGCCCGACGGCGGCGGGTTCGTGGACGAGGGCGACCGCGTAGGGCGTATCGCCGGGCTTGGCGAACGCGCTGTCCAAGCGCGCCGGCCACGGCACGGGGATGCGTTGCAGTTGACCGTTCAAGGCGATGTCGATGGCATCGCTCGCCAGCAGGTGCCCGGTCGCCGTCAGCGAAGGCAGTTCGCCATCGCCGGTGAACGTCAGTCGCAGGCCGTCGATGCGCAGGCCTTGCCCTGCGCCGGCGATGTCCGCGTTCGCTTGCAGGGCGAAATGCGAGATTGTCCTGGCGCGCACGAGATCGCCTTGCGCGCCATACGTCGCAGGCTTGCCATCGGCCAGCTTCGGCACGTCGAGGTCGAAGCGCTCGATGCGCCAGCCCGCACCGCGCAACGTGGCATCGGTGATGCTCAAACCGTGGGTGAGGGTGGGCAACTTGACCGGCTGCGTGCTCGGCGGCTGCGTGGCCTGCCATCGCTGCAATCCGCGCAGGTCGATGTCGGGGGATTTGAGCGCGATGCGGCTGACCGCATCGTCCTTGCCGCGCAGGGTGCGCCACGGCACCGCCAGTTCGACGCCCTTGCTGCTGAAGAAGGGTTTGCGTTCGCCGGGCAGGGTGGCGCTCAAGCCGGGGAGCACGAGGCGCACTTCCGGGCGCAACGCGAACGTGCCGGGGCCGGACGTGCGCAGATCGAGTTTCATCGCGGTGCCCGCGCGCGACAGCAGCAGCGTGGTCAAACGCGCCGGTTGCAGGAAAAAGGCGACGACCGCGACCAGAACCAGCACGCAAGCGGCGAACACCGCCGCAATGATCGCCAGCCGCCGTGGCCAGCGCCGGCGGCGGACGCAGGCGGTATCGCTATCGATCATCAGCCGCCCAGAGAATCTGGCAGCAGGGCATCCACGAAGGCCTCCGGATCGAACACGCGCAGGTCTTCCAATTGTTCGCCAAGGCCGACGTAGCGGATCGGGATGCCGAACTCGCGCGCCAGCGCGAACAGCACGCCGCCGCGCGCGGTGCCGTCGAGCTTGGTCACCACCAGCCCGGTGACCTTCGCCACCGCGTTGAACTGGCGCAGTTGCGAGATCGCGTTCTGCCCGGTGGTGCCGTCGATCACCATCAACACCTCGTGCGGCGCGCGCTCGTCCAGGCGCGCGAGCACGCGGCCGATCTTGCCCAGTTCGTTCATCAGCCCGGCCTGCGTGTGCAGGCGGCCGGCGGTGTCGGCGATCAGCACGTCGATGCCGCGGGATTTCGCCGCTTGCATCGCATCGAAGGCCACCGATGCGGCGTCCGAACCGCTGCCTTGCGCGACCACCGCGACGCCGTTGCGCTCGCCCCAGATCTTGAGCTGCTCCACCGCGGCGGCGCGGAAGGTATCGCCGGCGGCCAGCATCAGGCTGTGGCCGTCGAGCTGGAAGCGCCGCGTGAGTTTGCCGATGGTGGTGGTCTTGCCGACCCCGTTGACGCCCACGGTGAGGATCACGAAAGGCTTGCAGGCCGGATCGATCCCCAGCGGCACCGCGACCGGCCGCAGCAGGTCGATGAGCTCGCCGCGCAAGCCGGCCAGCAGGGCGTCGGCGTTGGCGAACTCGCGCTTGTGGGTGCGCCGGCGCAGCTTGTCGGCGATCTCGCGGCTGGCGGTCACGCCGACATCGGAGCCGATCAGCGAGGTTTCGATCTCGTCGATCAACTCGTCGCCGAGGATGGGGTTGGCGCCCATGATCTCGCGCACATCCTTGAACAGGATGGATTTGCGCAGGCGCTCGCGCCAGCCGAGCTTGCCCGGCGCGGCGGGGGCGGCATCGACGTGCGCGCCGAGGTCGGTCAGCGAAGTGTCGGGCGCGGATGCGGGAGGCGTTGCGGTCGCCGTGGGCGCGGCAGGATTGGCCGGTGCCGCCGGAACCGTCGGCATGCCGGGCGTGGTCGCGGCTGCCGGCGGGTTGCCTTCGACCGGTTTTTTCTTCCAGAAACTGAACATGGGGCGCGAATGCGGGACAATCCGCGCATGGTACCACCCGTATCCAGAACACCCCGACCGCGACGGACTGCCCGCGGCACCGGGAATCCCACCGCGAGTGCCGGCAGCGTGCGCATCATCGGCGGGCGCTGGCGCGGCTCGAAACTGCCGGTGGCCGACGTGGAAGGGCTGCGTCCGAGTTCCGATCGCGTGCGCGAGACCCTGTTCAACTGGCTGCAGCCGATGCTGCAAGGCGCGCGCGTGCTGGATGCCTTCGCCGGCAGCGGCGCGCTCGGGCTGGAGGCGGCCTCGCGCGGAGCGGCGCGGGTGCTGCTCATGGAACGGCATCCGGCACTGGCCGCGAACCTGCGCGAGCAGGCGCTGCGGCTGGAGCGCAACGACGCGCAAGCCGTCGTCGAGGTGATCCACGACGACGTCCTGCGCTGGCTGGCTCGACCTCCGACGCAGGCATTCGATCTGGTTTTCCTCGACCCCCCGTTTGCCGCTGATCTGTGGTCGTCGGCGCTGGCCGCGCTCATGCCGTGGCTGGCTGCGGATGCGTGGTTGTACGTGGAGTCTCCACGCGCAGCCGCGCCGGCCCCAGGCGCCGGTTGGCTGCAACACCGCGAAGGCCGCACCCGCGACGTGCGCTTTGCCCTGTACCGCCGCGACGCTGCTACACTGCCGCAAGCCGTCGTCGAGCAAGGTTTCGCCAGCGTATGACCCAGGCAACACGCCATCGCGCGATCGTCGATCAAGCGCCGGGAGCCGGTGCATGACGACGGCCCATCGCCGCCTCGCGGTTTATCCAGGCACCTTCGATCCGATCACCAACGGCCACGTCGATCTGGTCGGGCGGGCCGCGCCGCTGTTCGAGCACATCATCGTGGGCGTGGCCGAGAGCCCCGGCAAGGGCCCTGCCTTTCCGCTCGACGAGCGCGTGGCCTTCGCCCGCGAGGCGCTGGCGGCGTACCCGAACATCTCGGTACGCGGTTTCGACGGGCTGCTCGCGCATTTCGTGCGCGACATGGGCGCCGGCGTGCTGCTGCGCGGGCTGCGCGCGGTGTCGGATTTCGAGTACGAGTTCCAGTTGGCGAGCATGAACCGCCATCTGATTCCCGGCGTCGAGACCTTGTTCCTGACGCCGGCCGAGCAATACGGTTTCATATCCTCATCGCTGGTGCGCGAGATCGGCCGTCTCGGCGGCGATGTTTCCGGTTTCGTGCCGCCGCTGGTGCAGGCCGCGTTGCAATCGCGCTTCCGGCGCGGATGATGTTCCCTGTCGTTCTCCAACTTCCACGGAAACCCATCATGAAGAACACCGCCAGCAAGCTCGCTTCCCGCGCCCGATGGATGGCGATTCCCGCCCTTGCCGTGATGCTCGCGTTCTCCGGCTGCAAGAAGCACGAAGCCGCCGCGCCCAAGGTCGCGGCGCCCTTGCATGCGCCGGCCACGCTGACCGACGACGCCGCCTGGCAGGCCTATTATCAGGACGTGATCGCCCGCCACAGCGACGGCATCGGCGGCATGGTCAGCCCCTACTACCTGTCCGCGCCCGGCGGCCCGGATTACGAAGGACAGTACTCGCGGTTGCAGCAGATGGTGTCCGACACCGTCGCCCGCGGGGTGACGCCGGACAACATGCTGTGCTTCATGTCGCCCGACTCCACCAAGATGGCGGACTTGATCGTCGATACCTTCAAGAAAACCTCGCCGGGCAGCATGAACAAGGTCGTCATCCTGTTCGTCGGCAAGGCCGCGGACAGCGACCGCGTGAAGGCCGCGGTGACGCCCAGCGGCGCCACCTACAAGTTCGTCGAGTTCAACTGAAGCGCACGCAGGCGCGCGCTCGGTGCAAGTGCGCGCCATCGCGAGGAATGATCGCGTGAAGCGGTTTCGTCCCGTCGCCGTCGCGATGCTCGTCGCGACGGTCGGCATTGCAACGGCCAGCGCTGCGGATGCGCCGGGTGCGCGTGCGGTGCCCGCAACGCCGGCCGCGCATCCGCCCGGCGCGGTCATCGCCAGCGCGCATTATCTGGCCACGCAGGCCGGCCTGCGCATCCTCGCGCAAGGCGGCAACGCCTTCGATGCGGCGGTCGCGGTGGCGTCCACGCTGGGCGTGGTCGAGCCGGAAAGCTCGGGCATCGGCGGCGGGGATTTCTACCTGTTGCACGATGGCAAGACCGGCAAGGATGTGTTCGTCGATGCGCGCGAGATCGCGCCAGCCGCGGTGAAAGCCTCCGAGTATCTTGGTGCCGACGGCAAGCTCGATCACGACAAGGCACTCGACGGCGCGCTCTCCGCCGGCATCCCCGGGGCGGCGGCTGGCTGGGCGTATGTCGCGCGGCACTACGGCAAGTTGTCCTTGAAACAGGATCTGGCGCCTGCCATCGCCATCGCGCGCAAGGGCTTTCCCGTGTATGCGCGGATGGTTTCCGAATACAGCGAGCGGCGTTCGGTGATGCGGCGCTGGCCGGCGACGACTGCGATCTACGAGCCGCAGGGCAAGCCGCTGGCGGTGGGCGAAACCTTGCGGCAACCCGATCTGGCCGCGACCTTGCAGGCGCTGGCCGACGAGGGCTACGCGGGTTTCTACCAAGGCGAGGTGGCGAAGAAGATCGTCGCCGCGGTCAACGCGGCGGGCGGGCACTGGACACTCGACGATCTGGCGCACTACGAGGTGAAGCTGCGCGATCCGCTGGTGTTCGACTATCGCGGCTGGCGCATCGTCACCGCGCCGCCGCCGTCATCCGGTGGCGTGGCGCTGGCGGAGATGCTCAACATCCTCTCGGCATGGGATCTGCAAAAACTCGACGCCGCCACCCGCGTGCACCTGATCGTCGAGGCGACGCGTCGCGCTTACCGCGATCGCACCTTCTTCCTCGGCGACCCGGATTTCGTCAAGGACATGCCGGTCGCCAAGCTCACCAGCATGGCTTATGCCGATGAGTTGCGCCGCGGCATCAGCATGGACAAGGCCACGCCGAGCGCGTCGCTGCCCGGCGCGCCGCCGCCCAACGTCGGCATGCACACCACCCATTTTTCGATCATCGACGCGCAGGGCAATTACGTCGCCGCCACGCTCACCGTCAACACGGCCTACGGGTCGGGCCTGGTCGCCGCCGGCACCGGCGTGTTGCTCAACGACGAGATGGACGATTTCGCCTTGCAGGCTGGCGTGCCCAACGTCTATGGGGTGATGGGCTACGACGCCAACGCCGTGCGGCCCGGCAAGCGCCCGCTGTCGTCGATGTCGCCGACCTTCATGGTCTCGCCCGGCAAGGTGGCGGTACTGGGTTCGTCCGGCGGCAGCCGCATCATCACCAACGTGATGATGGGCATCCTCGGTTTCGACGACGGGCTGACACCGCAGCAGGTGGTTGCCCGACCGCATTTTCACCATCAGTACCTCCCCGACGAGATCATGCTGGAACGGCACGCATTGCCTGACACTATCGTCGCTCGCCTGCGCGCGATGGGATATGCGCTCGCCATCCACGACAGCACCTGGGGCATCATGCAGGCGGTGGAGTGGGATCGACGAAGCAATACCCTCAGCGGGGGTACGGATCCGCGCAATCCGGTAGGTAAAGTGGGCGTTGTGCTGAAAACGGACAAGCCATGAAACTCTGGTCGATCGCAGGCAATTCGCAGAAATTGGATGGCGGCGCGATGTTCGGCAACGTCCCGCGCGCGATGTGGGCCAAGTGGATCGCGCCCGACGACCAGCACCGCATCCCGTTGGCCTGCCGCGCCTTGCTCGCCAGCCCGTTGAACGGCAAGACGGTGTTGTTCGAAGCCGGCATCGGCGCGTTTTTCGATCCGAAACTGCGCGAACGCTACGGCGTGGTCGAAGATCGGCATGTGCTGCTCGATTCGCTGGCGACGGCGGGTTTCGCGCACGAGCGGATCGATGCCGTCGTGCTCAGCCACCTGCACTTCGATCACGTCGGCGGCCTGCTCGCCGCATGGCGCGAGGGCGAGCCGACGAGCTTGCTGTTTCCCAATGCGCGATTCTTCGTCGGTGCCGACGCATGGCAGCGCGCGCAGCACCCGCACCCGCGCGATCGCGCCTCGTTCATCCCCGGCATGACCGACCTGCTGATGGCCAGCGGCCGCCTGGATATCGTGCACGGCGATACCCATCCGTATTTCGGCGATGCCGTGCGCTTCCACCACAGCGACGGCCACACGCCGGGTCTGCTGCTGGCGGAAATTCGCGGCGCAAACGATCACGGCGGCCTGGTGTTCTGCGCCGACCTGATCCCCGGCCGGCCCTGGGTGCACCTGCCGGTGACGATGGGCTACGACCGCTATCCCGAATTGCTGATCGAGGAAAAGCGCGAGTTCCTCGCCGACAAGCTGGCGCGCAACGTGCACCTGTTCTTCACCCACGATCACGGCTGCTCGCTGGCGCGCGTCGCCCGCGACGACAAGGGCCGCTACGGCACCGATCACGAAGTGGCCGAACTGCACGCGCGCACGCTGCCGGCATGAAGGCGTGGCTGCTCGTCGCATGCCTCGCCGCTGCGGCATGCGTGCAGGCGACGCCGGCTGTCTTGCCCACGCCGCCGCAGGCAATCGCGGCGCATGCGGGCTCTACGATCCAATCCGCCAGCGACGTCGCCGATCCGGTCTTCGGCATCCATGCCCGCGCCATCGGACTGGAGCGCGTCGTTCGTCTGAGGCAGTGGCAACGCAAGGCTGGCGGCTACGAGCAGGTGTGGTCGTCGGATCGCATCGGTGCGGAAGGCATGGACGCCGCGCACGCCAACCCGGCGGAGTTCCCGATCAATGGCCAGCGCTGGTGGGCGAAGGATGCGAAGGTCGATGGGCTTCCGTTGACGGCGGCGGTGCTCACGGCGGTGGAATCCGCGGCCGATGCGCAAGGCGGATGGGCGATGCTCAAGCCCGATCCATCGCAATTGCCGCCCAACCTCGCGGCAACCTTCCAGCCCGACGGCGATGCGCTGTCCACCTCGCAGGATCCCGCGCATCCGCAAATCGGCGACGTGCAGGTGCAATGGCGCATGATCGCCAGCGCCCCGATGCCAACCGGAGCGGTGCTGATCGATGGGCATTGGGACATGCCGGCGAGCGGCGCGCCGGCGGCATCGGCATCGGCAGCCTCATCCCCGGCACAAGCGTCGCCAGCAGCGCACGAGCAAATCACCGGCGGATTGGGAATCCTCTCGATTGCCGCGTTGATCGTGCTGGCATTCGTGGTGCTGCTGACGATCGGCATCGTGGGGCGCAGGCGGCGTTGAGCGTTGCCGCATCCTCGCGTTTCGCGCGGCAAGGCTCTGCGATTCCCGGCACTGGCGCAACAAAAACGGCGCGCCATCGGGCGCGCCGTCCGTGACCGCCGAAAGCCGCCGTTTACTTCTTGCTGGCAGCCGGCGCGGCTTTCAGGCACTCGCTCATCGCGCTCTTGTAGGCATCGCCTTTCTTGCCTTTGTTGGCGGCAGCGCAGGACGCCATTTTCGTCTTCTGCTCGTCATTGCCGCGGGTCGCCGTCGCGGACGTTTTGGCCGGCTCGGCCTTGTTGGCTGGCGAAGCCGCAGGGGCGGCAGCCGGCGCACCCTTCAGGCAGGCGCTCATCGCGGATTTGTACTCGGCACCCTTCTTGCCCTTGTTGGCGTGGGCGCAGTCGGCCATCTTCGATTGCTGGGCGGTTTTCGCGGCCGGGGATGCGGCACTGGATGCGCCGGGGACGGCTGTGGCCGAAGCCATGCCGAAAGCGAGCAGGGCGGCAGCGGACAAGGCGAGCAGGCTGGTCTTCATGGGAATCCTCGTGACATGGGTGGGGTGAACTTGCAGCCCGGATGCTAGGCGGCGATCCTCGCTGCGTGCCATTCCGCGAGGTGAAAGTTTATTCATCTTGGCTGCGCGCCCGGCGCGGCCTATGCTTCCCGCCCCGCAAGCGCCGTCGCAGCGCATCCTCGACAGGAGCAATCCATGTACACCCTCTACTACGCACCCGGCAGCGCGAGCATGGCCGTGCACCTGGCCCTGCTGGAGATCGGCGCGCCGCATCGGCTGGAACGGCTCGATTTGCAAGCCAAGGCGCAGAAGGATCCCGCCTATCTCAAGCTCAATCCGATGGGCCGGGTGCCGACCCTGGTCGTCGATGGCAAGCCGGTGTTCGAGTCGGCCGCGCTGCTGATGCTGCTGGCCGAGCGCCACCCGGAAGCGCAACTCGCGCCGGCCATCGGCACGCCCGAGCGCGCGGCATGGCACCAGTGGATCGTGTTCATGGCCAGCACCCTGATGCCGGCCTTCCGACTGTGGTTCTATCCCATCGAAGCCTGCGGCGATGCCGGGCACGAGCCGCAAGTACGCGCGCTCGCGCAGGCGCGCATCGAACATTCGTTCGACATGCTCGATGCCCATCTTGCGGCGAATGGCCCGCAGGTGACGGGCGCATCGCTTTCCGTTGCCGACCTGCTGTTGACGATGCTGATGCGCTGGTCGCGCAACATGCCCAGGCCGGCGACGCAGTGGCCGGCGCTCAAGCAACTGGCCGACCGCGTGCGCGCGCGGCCGAGCTGGCAGAAGCTTTACGAGATCGAAGGACTGACGGAGTGGTGAAGCGGGCCTTCAGACGCTGCCGGCAGGCTCGCCCGCGTCGCGCGCATCCACGTACACCCACGCGACCTGTCCCGAAGTCAATTCGCCCAGCACGCGCCGGTAGTCGGAAACCTCGTAGCGGTCGGCGTGCGCGAGTTCCTCGTCGCTGATCTCGAACACCATGCCGGCAATGCCGATGGAGCCGCCGCAACGGCGGGCGATGGGGTGGTAGGTCTTGCCGCTGCTGGCCAGCACCGCGGGGTCGGTGATTTCCAGTTGCCCCAGTTCGTATCCGGGCAGGATGTCGTGCTGGCCTTCCAGCAGGCGGCCGAAGGTGTCCATTTGCACGCTGTCCAGTTGCAAGGTGCCGTAGGAAAAGAGCAGGGGCATGGAGGGTGAGGGTTTGCGTGGGTTCGCCATCGTAGCGTGCTGGCGCGTACCACGGGCTTGAAATCCGCACCATCCGCCACCATCCGTCGAGCATCGTTCCCGCTCCCGAAGGCCCCGCCATGTCCACCGCCACCGCCCCCGAAACCCGCCGCTTCGATGCCGACGTCGCCCAGGTCCTGCATCTGGTCACGCATTCGCTGTACTCGCACAAGGAAATCTTCCTGCGCGAGCTGGTCTCCAATGCCGCCGACGCCTGCGACAAGCTGCGCTTCGAGGCGATCGCCAACCCGGGCCTGTACGGCGAGGACGGCAATCTGCACATCGACGTGAGCGTGGATGCATCCGCGCGCACGATCACCATCGCCGACAACGGCATCGGCATGAGCCGCGAGGAGGTGGTCGCCAACATCGGCACCATCGCCAGTTCCGGCACGCGCCGTTTTCTCGAAGCCCTGACGGCCGAGCAGAAGGCCGATGCCAATCTGATCGGCCAGTTCGGCGTGGGCTTCTACTCGGCCTTCGTGGTTGCCGACAATGTGAGCCTGGTCACCTGCAAGGCCGGTACCAGCGAGGGTGTGCGCTGGGAGTCGGACGGCACCGGCGAATACACCCTCGATACGGTGGCGGGCGCAGCGCGCGGCACCGTGGTCACCTTGCACCTGAAGGCCGATGAGGACGAGTTCCTGCGCGCGTGGCAGTTGCGCAGCCTGATCGCGCGTTACTCCGATCACATCGGCTTCCCGATCCGCATGCCCAAGGAAGACGACAAGGACCAGCCGACCGGCGAATGGGAAGTGGTCAACCAGGCCTCGGCGCTGTGGACGCGCCCGAAAGCCGAGATCACCGACGCGGACTATCAGGCCTTCTACCAGCACGTCTCGCACGATTTTGAAGATGCGCTGGCGTGGACGCACAACCGCGTCGAGGGCAACCAGAACTTCACCTCGCTGCTGTACATCCCCAGCAAGGCGCCATTCGACATGGCCATGCACGGCCAGAACGAGCGCAAGGGCCTGAAGCTGTACGTCAAGCGCGTGTTCATCATGGACGCCGCCGAGCAACTGCTGCCGGCCTACCTGCGCTTCGTTCGCGGCGTGGTGGATTCCGACGACCTGCCGCTGAACGTCAGCCGCGAACTGCTTCAGCACAATCGCAACCTCGACAAGCTGCGTGCGGCCTGCACCAAGCGCGTGCTCGATCTGCTCGACAAGCTGGCAACGGGCGAGCCGGAGAAGTTCAAGACCTTCTGGAAGGCCTTCGGCAACGTGCTCAAGGAAGGCATCGTCGAGGATCACGGCAACCGCGAGCGCATCGCCAAGCTGCTGCGCTTTGCCTCGACCAAATCCGAAGGCGCCGAGCCCACGGTGTCGCTGGACGATTACATCGGCCGCATGGGCGAAGGGCAGGATGCGATCTGGTTCATCACCGCCGGCGGTTATGCGGCTGCCAAGGGCAGCCCGCACATCGAGGCGCTCAACGCGCGCGGCATCGAGGTGCTGCTGATGGCCGATCGCGTCGATGAATGGATGGTCGGCTCCCTGCCCGAATACGCCGGCAAGAAGCTGCACGATGCCGGCAAGGGCGATCTGGATCTGGGCAAGCTCGGCGGCGAGGAAGCGAAAAAGCAGCACGAAGCCGCGGCGAAGGCGGCCGCGGGCGTGCTGGGCAAACTCAAGGAGCTGCTCGGTGAGCGCGTGCGCGAGGTGCGCGTGAGCGAGCGCCTGACCGAATCGCCGGCTTGCCTGGTCGTGGACGACCATGCGATGGGCCTGGCGATGCAGCGCTTGCTGCGCCAGGCCGGGCATGAAGTGCCCGAGAGCAAGCCGGTGCTGGAGATCAACCCGGACAACACGCTGGTCAAACGTCTGCAAAGCGAAATCGACGCCGCGCGCCAGCAGGACATCGCCCTGCTGCTGCTCGATCAGGCGCAGTTGCTCGAAGGCGTGGCGCTGGAAGACCCGGCGGCCTACGTCAAGCGCGTGAACCGGTTGCTGGCGGCGGGCTGAAGCCCGTCGAGCGCATCGAAGCCGCAAACCGAGCACCCGAACTCGCTTTCTCCCGCCGGGAGAAGGCGGCGCGTGATGCCGGATGAGGGCGGCCTGAACGCGATGCCATCCCTTCGCAAGCCGCTCGTTGTTGTCGCGGCGCGATGGCTGGTCAGTCCATCGAGATGATGGTTGCCCCTTGTGCGGCCAGCAGGTCGCGCAGGGCGCTGCGGTGGCAGTGCGCCGGGTTTTCGCAATAGCAGCCGACGGCGAAATCCATGCGCTGCGACATCGCAGCCAACAGGCCGATGGCGTGCGCCGCGTCGGGCCGCGCCATCTCCTTGCGATAGCTGCGGAAGAATCGCGCCCAGTCCGCCGGAGACTGGGCTGCGTGGGCGATGTCCATCGTTTCCTGGCTCGGTGCGACGGTCGGGAACCACACGTCGTAGAAATCGCGCGACGCGAATTGCGCCTTGGGGACGCCGCGCGGCGGCTTGCGCACGGTGCCCACGCGCAGGCCTTCGCCGTGGGTGCGGGGAGTGCCGAGACGGACGACGCGGATGGGCATCGGAGTGCGGGGGGCTGGGGACTGGGGACTGGGGCGGAAGATGCGCAGTAGTCAGTTTACCGCTGGGAATTGACGGCAAGGCAAGTGGTGATTGTGTTTTTCCCTAGCCCCTAGCCCTTAGCCCCCAGCCCCCAGCCCCCATTCACCGCCCCTCCACCACCCCGATGATCGGGCCGAGCGGCTCGCGTGCATCATCGCGCCCTTGCGCCGGATCGTACAGGACGGACAGGTTGCCATCGAGGTAGAGCGCGTCCGTGCAGTGCAGGACGTCGCGGAAGTACCGGGCGAACTCGAAAAACGTCACCGGCTGATCGCTG
Organism: Pseudomonadota bacterium; assembly: GCA_018242445.1. Taxonomy (GTDB): domain Bacteria; phylum Pseudomonadota; class Gammaproteobacteria; order Xanthomonadales; family Xanthomonadaceae; genus SZAS-103. Next base: position 39,809 of record JAFEBW010000025.1, read on the forward strand.
ATGACGAACCACACGATCGGCCCGTCCACGCCCACGCCGTTGCGGATGCGCAGGGAATGCGAATCGGGATCGAAGCCCGGATGGATCGCGCCGTGTTCGAGCAGCAGCGGCCCGGACTGGGTGGCCAACCGCACGTCGTGGTCGAGCGCCAGATAGCGCGATGATGCGACGATGCGCGGATCGCCGTCGCCGATGAAGAACACGCCGTTGGGCTTGAGATAGAAATTGCCGCGGCCGTCGGCGAGGTTGAGCGGCTTGATTTTCTTGCCATCGGCGACGAACAACCCGACCGGCGAGAAATCCGGCTCGAACATGCCGGCGTTCATCGCGAAGCGCAGGTGCTGGCCACGCTCGGCCAGCCAGGATGCCAGTCGATCGAACCGGTGGAAGGGCTGGCCGTGCTCGTCGTACAGGAACAACTGCAGATGCTGCGCGCGCGTGTCCACGCGCACGAAAGTGTACGTCGCCGCTTGCGTCTGCGCGTTCGCGGATGGCTGGGCCACCAGCGCCCACAGGGCCAGCAGCATGGCGATGGCGTGCATGGTCGCAACCGTGTGGCAGGCTCGGTACGGTCATTCTCGCGCGATATCGATCCGCCATGGAACCGGGTCGGGTGCGGCTGCAGAACGACGCTGCATGCTTCGGCGCTTCCTCAGGTTCCAAGCGTCAGCAGCAAGCCCCTGGCCGTCGCCAGCCGCGCCGCTGCATCGGGCAATTCGAGGCGGATGCGCATGCGTTCCGGGCCTTCCATCGCGTAGATCTTCGGCTGTTTCTGGATCATCCGGATCGCCGCCATCGGGTCGATGGCGGGCTTGGGCGTGAACACGATGCGCCCGCCGGAAGCGCCCAAATCCAGTTTGCGGATGCCAAGGCGGGTGGCGTCGAGCTTGAGTTCGGTCACCGCGAACAAGCTGCGCGCCGGCTCGGGCAGCAGGCCGAAGCGGTCGATCATCTCCACCTGCAATTCGCGCAGGGCCTCGATGCTGCGGGCGCCGGCGATGCGCTTGTACAGCGTGAGGCGCGTGTGCACGTCGGGCAGGTAATCCTCGGGGATCAGGGCCGGCGCATGCAGGTCGATCTCCGCGCCGCGTGCAGGTTCGGCGTCCACATCCAGATGCCCGTCGCGCATCGAGCGCACCGCGCGTTCGAGCAGTTCGGTGTAAAGGGTGAATCCGATTTCGGCGATCTGCCCGCTTTGTTCCTCGCCCAGCAGTTCGCCGGCACCACGGATTTCCATGTCGTGGGTGGCCAGGGTGAAGCCCGCGCCGAGTTCTTCCAGCGAGGCGATGGCCTCCAGACGCTTGGCGGCATCGCCGGTCATCGATTTCTTGTCCGGGACGACGAGGTAGGCGTAGGCGCGGTGGTGCGAGCGGCCCACGCGGCCGCGCAACTGGTGCAGTTGCGCGAGCCCGAAACGGTCGGCGCGGTCGATGATGATGGTGTTGGCGTTGGGGATGTCGATGCCCGACTCGATGATCGTCGTGCACAGCAGCACGTTGAAGCGCTGGCGCTGGAAGTCGAGCATCGCCTTTTCGAGTTCGCGTTCGGGCATCTGCCCGTGGCCGATGCGGATGCGCGCCTCGGGCATCAGTTCGGACAGCGTGCGCGCCATGCGTTCGATGCTCTCGACCTGGTTGTGCAGGAAATACACCTGCCCGCCGCGCGCGATCTCGCGCTGCATGGCCTCGCGCAGCAGCGGGCCGTCCCACGGCGTGAGCAAGGTCTTGACCGCCAGCCGGTGCGCCGGCGCGGTGGCGATCAGCGACAGCTCGCGCAGCCCGCTCATGGCCATGTTCAGCGTGCGCGGGATGGGCGTTGCGGTGAGGGTGAGCAGGTTCACCTCGGCGCGCAGTTTCTTCAGCGCTTCCTTCTGCTGCACGCCGAAGCGTTGTTCTTCATCGACGATGACGAGGCCGAGGTTGGCGAAGGTCACGTCGGCCTGCAGCAGGCGATGGGTGCCGACGATCACGTCGAGCTTGCCGGCCGCGAGGGCGTCGAGCGCGGCCTTCATTTCCCTGGGCGAGCGAAAACGCGAGATCACCTCGACGCGGATCGGCCAGTCGGCGAAGCGATCCTTGAAGTTCTGCCCGTGCTGCTGCGCGAGCAGGGTCGTCGGCACCAGCACCGCGACCTGCCGTCCGGCGATGGCGGCGACGAAGGCAGCGCGCAGGGCGACCTCGGTCTTGCCGAAACCCACGTCGCCGCAGACCACGCGATCCATCGGCTGCGGCAGGGCGAGGTCGGCGATCACCGCTTCGATCGCCTGCAACTGGTCGGGGGTTTCCTCGAACGGAAAGCCCGCGGCGAAAGCCTCGTACAGCGAGCGATCCAGCGGGATCGCCAAGCCTTCGCGGGCATGGCGTCGCGCCTGGATTTCCAGCAGTTCGGCGGCGACGTCGCGCACGCGCTCGGCGGCTTTCTTCTTCGCCTTCGCCCACGCCTCGCCGCCGAGGGAATGCAGGGGAGCGGTTTCCGGAGACGCGCCGGAATAGCGGTTGACGAGATGCAATTGCGCGACCGGCACGTAGAGCTTGTCGCCCTTGGCGTACTCGATTTCCAGGTACTCGGCGCGCTCGCCGCCGGCTTCCAGCGCGATCAGGCCGCGGTAACGGCCGACGCCATGATCCTCGTGCACGATCGGCGCGCCGATGGCCAGTTCGCCGAGGTCGCGGATGATGGTGTCGGGATCCTTGCCGGCGCGGTGGCGACGGCGCACGCCCGGCGCGCGCTCGGGATGGAACTGGCGTTCGGTGAGCACGCACAGCGCAGGCTCGGTCAGCGCGAAACCGTCCTCGAAAGGAGCGATGGTGATGGCCAGGCGCATGCCATCGTCGCCGGCAAACGCCTGCCAGCCCGAAGCCGGCTGCGGCGTCAGCCCGACACTGGCGAACTGTTCCAGCAGCGCTTCACGGCGGCCCGCAGAATCGGCGGCGATCAATACGCGGCCCGGATAACTGGCGAGAAAGCCGGACAGCGCCGCGCAAGGCGCTGCGTTCTTCTGGATCAAGGGCAGCGTCGGTGCCGGTTGCTCGCCGAGCGCGGCGGCTTCCGTGCGTCGCGGGTGCTGCTCGCCGCAGATTTCCACCCGGCGATGGCGATTGAGGCGTTCGCGCAGGGCATCCGGCGGCAGGTACAGCTCGCGTGGTTCGAGGATCGGGCGTTCGAGGTCGTGGCGACGTTGCTCCCAGCGATCGGCCGTCTGCGTCCAGAACGCTGCGCCTGCTTCCAGCGCGTTCTCGCCGAGCACCACGATGGCATCGGTGCCGACGTAATCGAACAGGGTCGAAGTGGCCTCGCGCCCTTCGGCATGGCCGGTTCCGGCGCGGACGGCATGCGCCGGCTCGAAGAACAAGGGCAGGTAGTATTCGATGCCGGCCGGCGCGCCGCCTTCCTTGAGATCCTGATAGAGGGCGCTGTGGCGGGTGTCGATGTCGAAGCGTTCGCGCAACGTCTCGCGCACCCGCTTGATGCTCGCATCATCGAGCGGGAACTCGCGCGCCGGCAACAGGCGCACGGATTCGACCGGCTGCGATGAGCGCTGCGTTTCGGGATCGAAACCGCGCAGCGTGTCGACCGTATCGTCGAGCAGTTCGATGCGGTAAGGCATGCTGGACCCCATCGGGTACAGGTCGAGCAGGCCGCCGCGCACGGCGTAGTCGCCCGGGTCGAGCACCTGCGGCACGTTGCGGTAGCCGGCCGCTTCGAGACGGCGCTGCTCGCTGGGCAGGTCCAGCTTTTGTCCCCGGGAGACAATCAACGCATGGCCGCCGACATGGCCGCTCGGACACAAGCGCTGCATCAGCGTAGCCACCGGCACCACCAGCACGCCGCGCCGCGTCGCGGGCAGTGCGTACAAGGTGGCGATGCGCTGGGCGACGATCTCCGGGTGCGGGCTGAACAGGTCGTAGGGCAGGGTTTCCCAGTCGGGGAAATGCAGGACAGGCACGTCGCCCGCCAACAGGCGCAAATCGGATTCGAGCGTGTGCGCGGCGTGGGTGTCGCGGGTGACGGCGAGCACGAGGCCGTCATGGGCCTGCGCGCAGGCGACGAGCGCCAGCGCGAGCGCGCTGGGGCTGGCCGGTGCGCGCCAGTACGCGCGCTGCTGGCCGGCCTTGGGCAAGGGTGGGGAGAACATCAGCGAACGCATCACGGTCAATCGCTCATTTTATCGTGAAAGCGTGCTTCTGCTTGCCGTCGTCCGTGAACGGCATGCAGTCCGCGAAGAACGTGAATGGAAGCAGCCAGGGTTGTTTGCTTCACTTCATTTGCGTTCTTCGCGTTCTTCGCGGACAGTTGGCTTCGTCGGCTCGTCGCCATCAGGATCGCAGCACGCGCCGCACGCGCACGATGCCCGGATCCTCGCCCGCCTCGCGCACGAAACCCAGCGCAGCGGCCAGCCGCAGCATCGCGTGGTTGTCGGCCAGCACGTCGCCATGCAGCGAATGCAGCCGGCGTCGGCGGGCGCAGGACAGCAAGCGCGACAGCAGAAGGTAGCCCAGGCCCTGACCGGCGAGGAAATGCGAGACGATGATGGCGAACTCGGCATCGGTCGCGCCTTGCTCGCGCACGTAGCGCGCCACCGCGCCGACCAGCGCCTGCCCCGGCGGCAGAGGCTCGGCCAGCACCAGCACGCATTCGCGCCCACGCCGCGGATGGGTGAGCCGGTGCAGGTAATCCTCGCCCAGCGCCTTGATCGGATGCAGGTAGCGCAGGCGGACTTCTTCCGAGCCGAGCAGGGCGAAGCTGCCGCGGATCGGTGCTTCGTCGTCGGGGTGGATCGGACGCAGCAACAGCTCGCGACCATCGCGCAGCACGAGGCGCTCGCGCAGGTGCGAGCCGAGGGGAAAACGCTGGTAGGTCGGCCTGCGTTTCATCGCGTCACCATCGCATGAATCCGCGTCGCCGGATCATCCTCCATGGGGGCGTGATGCGAATCGACAGGAGCAATGACGACGGCATGATTTGGCTATCATCACCCATGTTTCCAACCGATGCGCAAGCCATGTCCGGCAAGGCCGACTCGCTCAAGACCATCTTCTTCGCGCTGGCGGCGAATTTCCTGATTTTCGTCTCCAAGCTGGCCGCGGCGCTGTTCACCGGGTCGGGCGCCATGCTGGCCGAAGCAGTGCATTCGCTGGCCGATTGCGGCAACCAGATGCTGCTGCTGTGGGGCATGCGCCAGGCGCGCAAGCCACCCTCGCCGGAGTACCCGCTCGGCCGCGGCCGCGAGATGTATTTCTGGTCCTTCCTCGTGGCGCTGTTGTTGTTCTCGCTGGGCGGCGCGTATTCGTTGTACGAAGGCCTGCACAAGCTCGCGCACCCCGCCGCGCTGGCGTATCCGTGGCTGGCCCTGGGCGTGCTGGCGTTCGGCATCGCGCTGGAGGCCGCCTCGATGCGCGCCTGCCTGGCCGAGGTGGCCAAGGTGCGCGACGGGCGTTCGTTGTGGCGCTGGTTCCGCGAGAGCCGCAACAGCGAATTGATCGTGATCTTCGGCGAAGACCTCGCAGCCCTGATCGGTCTGGCGCTGGCCGCGCTGGCGGTGGGTGCGACGATGGTGACCGGCAACCCCGCGTACGACGCGATCGGCACCCTGGCGATCGGTGTTCTGCTGGTGGTCGTGGCGATGTTCGTCGCGATCGAGGTGAAGGCATTGCTGGTCGGGCAGGGCGTGGAGCCGGCGATGCACCGTTCGATCTACGCATGGCTCAATGCGCGCGACGAAATCAAAACCGTGTTCAGCCTGATCACCATGCAGATGGGGCAGGACGTGATGGTGGCGGTGAAGGCGGAGATGGATTTCAGCCAGCGCGCCGATGCGCTGGTGGAAAAGATCAACCACGTCGAGGCGCAGTTGCGCCAGCAATTCCCGCAGGTGCGGTGGATTTTCTTCGAGCCGGACGACGCGGATTGATGCCGTCGATTGCATTTGCCGTTCGTCGTTGTCGCGCGACGCACTCAGTTGCGCTTGCGATTGCGTACCGCGGGCTTCGTCGCCGGCGTCGGCGATCGGGGTTCGCCGCGTTCGCGCTCCAGCGCCTCGATCTGCTGCAGCACTGCGAAGAACTTGCGCCCCAGATCGGTGAAGGCGTACTCCACGCGCGGAGGGATTTCGGGGAACTCGGTTTTCGCGAGCACCGCGTGCGCGACCAGCTTGCGCAGGCGCTCGTTGAGCACCTTGGTGGAGATGCCGGCGATGGCGCGCTCGAGCTGCCCCGGGCGGTTGATGCCGGCGTGCACCGCGCGCAGCACGCTCCACGACCATTTGCAGCCGAGCACGTCCTCCAGCAGGGCGGTGATGGGGTTGGACGATGCGGCGGATCGGGGCGTCATGCTGACCATTTCGTGGGGTGGGAACCGTTTCGTGCCTTCTTTTCAAGCGGCGCGGCATGCGGACAATGGCGAAGGTGACATGCCGTCACGCACTGCATAGAGGAGTTCTGCCATGACCACGAAAGCCATTTTCTACCATGCCGGTTGCCCGGTGTGCGTGGATGCGGAAAGAAATGTCGCCGAGGCGCTGGATCGCAACCGGTTCGCGCTGGAGATCGTCCACCTCGGACAGCACAAGGCGCGCATCGCCGAGGCCGAATCGGCCGGAGTGAAATCGGTGCCCGCGCTGGTGCTGGACGGCCTGCCCTTCCACATCAATTTCGGCGCCGATCTGGCCGCGTTGAAGTGAGGCAGCCGTTGCGACGCCACGCCTTCGCGCGAGGCGTCGCGATGGCATCGTTCAATGGGCGAGCGCTTGCAGATCCCACACCAGCACCTGATACGGCTTGAGTTCGATCTGCAGCGGAACATCGGCGCTCATCCGGCGGGGCGCATCGGTGGCGAAGGGCGTGCTGGCCTGCCAAGCGCGCGCCGCGCCCTCGGGCAATTCCAGTGCGCCGGCAAGATCCAGTTGGAAGCGCTGTGCGCGCGCGGAAGGATTGCGCAGGGCGAGCACCGCGCGCTGCGGGCTCCACGAAGCCCAGCCGTAGGCCTCGCCGCGCGCCGGGTCGCCGCCGATCCAGTGGCTGTCGCGCAGCACGTCGGCGCGCTCGCGCGCCCATTTCGCTGCGGTGGCCAGGATGTCCCAGTCGTGCGCGGTCAGCAGATCCGGTGAGATGTACATCTCCTGCAAGCCGGTGCCGCTGGCGAAGTAGCTATGCACCTCGTCGGCGAAATCGCCGTGCGGGTCGCTGTCGAGCCCGCGCGCGTGGCGGGCGTAGATGATCCCGTGCAGCATCAGCGAATTGAGCGGAAACAGCGGCCCCTGGCGGACGATGCCGCCGTAGGTGTCGGCATCGCGGTAGGTGATCCAGCGCTGGCGATCGCTGCCGGTACCGGCGAAGGAATGGTCCTCGCCGCCACGCCAGATCGAATCGGCCGTGCGCAGCCAGAACGGCGAAGGCCACGTCCCGGTGGTGAGGTTGATGAACAGGTCTGGCTTGACCGCGCGCAAGTCGTCGATCAGGGCGATGGCGGCGGCGAAGTCGCTGTCGAAGGCGCTGCCGGGCGTGACCTTGTCCGGGCTGCCGGTGCCGTCGAGCTTGAACTGGTTGATGCCGTCCTCGCGCAGCAGTTTCATCGTCACGTCGTGGAACAACCGGTAGTACCTCGGCCCCGACAGCGCCAGCCCCTGATCGTCCACCTCGTAACCGGCGGCTTTGGCCGTCTGCAGACGCGCCTCGCGCGGCGGCCCGTAACCGCCCCACGGCGACAGCCACACGCCGGGCGCGGCACCGATCTGCGCGGCCGCCTGCGCGAGCGGCTTGAAGCCATCCGGGAAGCCGTGGTTGAACTGCCACAGGTGCGCGGTGTCGTCCCAGCCATCGTCGAACAGGAACGAATCCATCTTCACCCCGCGCATCTGCACCAGTTGCTTGCCGTAGACGGCGATCACGCGCAGCGCGTCGGCTTGCGAATACGGCGTGAAGTAACCGATGTCGTACCACGAGTTGTAATGCAGGAAGGTGCGGAACGGGTGCGCGCGTTCGTTCTCCAGATAGGCCATGAAGCCGCGCCGCAATTGCCCGCGCGGGGCGACGCCGAGCACCGCCGAATAGTCGGCCGGCACGTTTGCGCGCAAGGGCAGCGCGCGGCGCAGGAGCATGCTGGCGTGGCCGGCGATCGCCGTCGCCTCGGCCATCGGGTGCTCGAAGCCGAAGAAGGCGTCGGCGGTGGCGATCGGCGAGCCGGTGGCGGTGCCATCGACGACCGCGCCGGGCAGTTGCAGGTCGATCAGGCTGATGGTGGAGACATCCAGGTCTTTGGGTGCGAGGAAGCGGAAGGTTTCGCGCACGTAGTCGGCGCCGTCGCGCAATTGCGCCGTCCACAGCACGCGCAGGCCGCTGGCAGGGTCGACGAGGTTCGCGGTCAACTGCGCGCCCGCCGCGGCTTCGGCGGCGCGCGACGCGCCGGGACGGGCGGCGATGTCCTCGCAGCGCGGCGCGGTTTCAATGGCGAAGGCGCTGGCCTTCAGCGCGCTTTTGCCGCCGCGCAGGCGCAGGGCGAACAGTTCGCCGTCCAGCGCCTGCGTGGTGCCGTCGAAACCGTTGCCCAGAGCCGCGGGTTGCAGATGCTTGTTCGCCGTCGTCACGGCAAAACGGATCGCCGCGTTGGTCAGTTCGCCGCCATCGGCGCGCACCGAGCAATGCGCCGCGCCCGGGGCCGTCGGCAGCCACGGGGTCGATGCCCACGCGGTGGTAGTCAGTGTGGCGAGGAGGGCGAAGGTGAGCAGGGTGGTGGTGCGCATGGCAAGGATGGCTTGATGTGGAAGCTCGGTCGGGACTCGGTCATGCAAGCGATGCAAGGGGTAGTGTCGGGCCATGGTGAGAAGCAAGGATGTCGACCATCTCGATCTCACTGTCGATTCGATTCGCCATCCTTGCGGCGCTTGCGTGTCCTGGTTGCACGCCGCGATGGCGGGCGATCCGAGAGCCATGCTTCCAGTTGCTCGCGGTCGCGCGCGCGCAGCAGGCTGCGGGAACGTGCCTGCAGTTGCGCCAGATCGCACTCGCGCACGAGCTGGCGCACCTCCAGCAGGGTGGATGGGTGCAGGCTGAAGTCGGTCAGCCCCAGCGCCAGCAGCAGGCGGGTGAAGCGCACGTCGCCGGCCATCTCGCCGCACACCGCCACCGGCAGCCCGGATCGCCGGCCGACCGCGATGATCTCGTGCAACAGGCGAATGAAGGCCGGGTGCAACGGCGAATACACGTCGGCCAGCGCTTCGTTGTCGCGATCCGCGGCGAGCAGGTACTGCATCAAATCGTTGGTGCCGACCGACAGGAAATCGACCTGATCGACGAAATCCCGCAGCGCCAGCGCCGCCGCCGGCACCTCGATCATCGCGCCCAGTTCGACGTGGTCGGCGATCTCGTGGCCTTCTGTGCGCAGGTCGCGGGCGTGCTCGCGCACCAGCGCGCGCACGGCAACCATCTCCTCGCGGCAGGAGACCAGCGGCACGAGGATGCGCACCGCGCCATAACCGGAGGCGCGCAGGATCGCGCGCAACTGGGTGTCGAACAACGCGCGCCGGGCCAGCGACAGGCGTACGCCGCGCAGACCCAAGGCTGGATTGGGTTCGTTCGGAAGGACGACGCCGGAGCCATCGGCCTTGTCGGCGCCCAGGTCGAGCGTGCGGATGGTGACCGGCCTGCCGCTCATGCCCAGCACGAGGTCGCGATAGGCGCGGAATTGCTCGTTCTCGTCGGGCAGTTGCTGGCGTTGCAGGAACAGGAACTCGGTGCGGTACAGCCCTATGCCGGTGGCGCCCAGCGCGTGCGCCTCGGCCACGTCCTCGCGCGATTCGGCGTTGGCGTACAGGCGGATGTCGATGCCGTCGCGCGTGCGGGTGTCGGCCTGACGCAACTTGTGCAGCGTGCGCTGCTCGCGCTGGAGGCCCTGTTCGCGCTGCCGGTAGCGGCGCAGGTCGTCGGCGTCGGGATCGCGGATCACCTCACCGGCGCTGCCGTCCACCATCAGGGTGTCGCCGTCGTCGATGCGCTCCAGCGCGTCGTGCGCGCCGATCACCAGGGGCATGTGCACGCTGCGCGCGAGGATGGCCGCGTGCGACAGCGCGCTGCCCGACGAGGTGACGATCGCCACGACGCCTTGCGATTGCAACTGCACGAGTTCCGCGGGGCCGACGCTGTCAGTGACGAGGATGTCGCCGGCGATGCCCGGCCGCGGCGTATCCGAGCCGCGGTGCAAGGCTGTGCGCACGCGGCGCACGACGTGCTCGATGTCCTCGCGGCGGCTGCGGAAGTAGGGGTCGTCCATGCCCTCGAACACCGACACCAGCTTGTCGCGTTGCAGCTTGAGCGCGTATTCGGCGCGGTAGCGGCCGGTGCGCACCAGCGCGTCCAGTCCGTGCAGCAATTCGGGGTCGTCGAGGATCAGTGCGTGGATGTCGATGAACTCGCCCAGCTCGTGCGCCAGCGCGCCGTGCAGGCGTTCACGCAGGGCCAGCAGTTCCGCGCGCGCGGCGGCGATCGCCGCGTGCATGCGCGCGATCTCGGCTTCCACTTCGTCGGGCGCGATGGCCTGTTCGCGCGAATCCATCGCATGCGGATCGCGCAGGCGGGCGCGGCCGAGGGCCAATCCTCGCGAAGCTCCGTGGCCGGCCAGCGCCAGCCGCATCAGCCGCCCTCGTCGAAGTTGCGCGCGAACAGCGCCGCGCCGGCTTCCAGCGCGGCCGCCTCGTCCTCACCGTTGGCGCGCAAGGTCACCTTCGTGCCCACGCCTGCGGCCAGCAGCAGCACCCCCATGATGCTCTTGGCATTCACCTCGCGGCCGTTGCGCACGAGGAACACTTCGCTGCGGAAGCCGGACAGCACCTGCACGAGCTTGGCCGAAGCCCGCGCGTGCAGGCCGAGCTTGTTGGTGATGGTGATTTCGCGTTCGAGCATGGGTGGGGAGCCGTGATTCGTGATTGGTGAATCGTAAATGGTGAAACAGAAGCGTGAAACGGAAAGCGGGGTTGTGTTTTTCCCCCTTCCCCCGCATGCGGGGGAAGGCTGGGATGGGGGCGAACGTTCGCGACATTCCCCCCCCACCCCGACCCTCCCCCGCGAGCGGGGGAGGGAGTTTTCAATCGAATTTCTCTGTCTTACGGATCGGCGGTCGTTGATCGGTGAATCGTGGTTGCGATGGAACTCAGGTTTGGCGTACCCCCCTGGAAACGATCGTAAACCAGTTGCGTTGCTTCCGCCTTTAACCAATCGGCATTCGCCAATCACCAATCACGGCACCTCATGCATCATCCGCCACCACGCCGTTGCGACCGCCGCTGAGTGCGATCCGCGCCAATTCGTCGAGCGTGCATTCGGCGTGATTGCAAACCCGCAGCAGCATCGGCACGGACAGCCCGGACACGCGCCGCGCCGGGGTGCCCAGTTGCGAGACGTCCCTGGCCAGCCGGCTCGGGGAGGATCCATACAGATCCGACAGGATCAGCACGCCTGCGCCGGAATCGACCTTGCGCAGCACGGCGCTGGCCTGCACGAGGGCCGCATCCAGCGGCGCGTCCCAGGCCACTTCGAACACGCCCACGGCCAGCGGCAGTTTGCCCAGCAGGCGTTCGGCGACCTCGCGGTGCCCGCGCCCGATGCCTTCGTGAGTCACCAGCAATACACCGACCGGCATCGTCACTCCAGTTCGCGATGGAAAGTCAGCACGTCCTCGCGCCCGGCCGCCAGCAGATGCTGCGCCAGGCGTTCGGCAAGATACACCGAGCGGTGGCGTCCGCCGGTGCAGCCGAAGGCGATGGTGAGATAGCTGCGGGTGCCGCCCTCGAATTGCGGCAACCAGGCATCGACGAACCCCGTCACCTGTTCCAGGAATCCGCGCACGTCGGGTTGGGCATCGAGGTAGTCGCGCACCGCCGCGTCGCGCCCCGACAGCGGCCGCAGGCGGGCGTCCCAATGCGGGTTGGGCAGGGCACGCGCGTCGAACACGAAATCCGCATCGGCGGGCAGCCCGCGCTTGTAGGCGAAGGATTCGCACAGCACCGACAGCGTCGAATACGACTGCATGCCCAGTTCGGTGATGACCCGGTGCCGCAACTGGTGCACGTTGAGCTCGCTGGTGTCGATCACCAGGTCGGCCAGGGCGCGCATCGGCGCCAGCATCTGCCGCTCGCGCGCGATCGCGTCGGCCAGCACCAGTCCGGTGCGGCTGAGCGGGTGCCGGCGGCGGGTGTCCGAGTAGCGCTTGATCAGCACATGATCGGCCGTGTCGAAGAACACCATCCGGTGCTCGACTCCGAGCGCGCCCACCGCGGAGAGCTGCTGCGGCATGTCGCCCAGGTGCGCGTAGCGGTTGCGCACGTCGATGCCCACGGCCAGCCGCGGATGCGGGTTGCTGCCGGAGGTCACGGTGCGCACGAACTCCGGCAACAGCATCGCCGGCAGGTTGTCCACGCAGTTGAAATCCAGATCCTCCAGCGTGCGCAGGGCGACCGACTTGCCCGAGCCGGACAGGCCGCTGAGCACGATCAGCAGCGGGTGCTCGTCGGAATGCCGCAAGGTGTCGGTGTCCTTGGACGTGCTCACGAGCCTTCGCCCCGTTGCAGGAATTGCGTGTGCCGGGCGAGGAAGGCCGCGCCCGGATCGATGCCCTTGATGCGCAGGATGTGCAGGCGCGCGGCGGCCTCGGTGAGCACCGCGAGGTTGCGCCCGGCGGCCACCGGCAAGGTGATCTGCGGCACGTCCAGATCGAGCACGCGGCGGCTGCCGACATCGCCGGTCAGCCGCGCCATGCCGTCGCTGGCCTCGTCGATGCGCAGGCGTTGCAGATGCACGATCAGGCGCAGGTACTTGTTGCGCTTGATGGCGGTGTCGCCGAACATCTCGCGGATGTTGAGCACGCCCAGGCCGCGCAGTTCCAGCAGGTCCTGCAACAGCTCCGGGCAGGTGCCATCGAGCACGTCCGGCGCGATCTGGGTGAACTGCGGAACGTCGTCGGCGATCAGCCGGTGGCCGCGCGTGATCAGTTCCAGCGCCAGCTCGCTCTTGCCCGAACCGGACTGCCCGGTGATCAGCACGCCGATCGAATAGACCTCCATGAACACGCCGTGCAGGGTGATCTGCGGCGCCAGCGCGCGCGCCAGATGGTATTGCAGGACGCTGAGCAGTTCGTGGCCGCGGCGCGGAGACGCCCACAACGCCGTGCCGGCATCCTCGGCGGCTTCGCGCAGGTCGGGCGGACAGGTCTGGCCCTTGCCCAGCACCAGCGCCAGCGGCTTGAAGTTGACGATCTTCTGCAGCGTTTCCCAGCGCTGGCGCGCGTCCAGGCCGTCCAGCCAGTTCAGCTCCTCGGTGCCGAGGATCTGCACGCGGTTGGGATAGATGATGTTGAGATAGCCGGCCAGCGAAGGCCGCCGCGACACCGTCGCGCTGGCGTCGATGCAGCGGTTCTCGCCGGCCTTGCCGCCGAGCCAGCGCAGCCCGAGGCGGTCGCGCAACTGCTCGAACAAGTCGCGGGCGGCGATGCGGTTCATGGGCGGCAGGTTCCGCTCAGCCGACCGCCGTGACCGCCGTCGGCGCAGCCGTGCGGTGCCGCCCGCTCCAGTCCTGAGCTGGAGCGGGCCGCTGCGTGCGGTGCCGGGGCGGGCGTCATCGGCATCGCGCCATCACCCTCAGCCGAAGCTGCCGCTGCGCGCGGTGCCTTCGCTGCGGTGGTGCTTGACCTGTTTGCCCTTGTGCTTGTCGAGCATGCGGTCGAGTTTGTCGGTCAGCAGATCGATGGCCGCGTACATCGTGTCGGCCTCGCACTCGGCGTAGTGGGTGGCGCCGGGCGTGGCGATCCTGGCTTCGGCCTGATGCAGCACCTTGGCGACGCGCAAGGTCACATGAATCTCCAGGTCGCCATCGGCGTAACGGGCGAGGCGCTCGAACTTGGCGTTGACGTAGTCGTGCAGTGCCGGGGTGACGTCGATCTGGTGGCCTTTGGTCTCGATGCGCATGAAAGTCTCCTGCGATGGGTGAACGGTGCCCTGGGCACCGTGTCCAGAGTCGCAAGTTTCCGGGCTGTGGGGAAGGGGCAGACGCTGGTTGGGCAAGGGTGGGTTCACCGCGGGCGGCGACGGCGGTCGTCGGTGCGTCCGTCGCGGCGGCATGCCGCCGCGCGGGACGCCGGGGCTACAGCCGCTGCCGCTCGTGCGAGGGCGCGATCCGCAGCGCTTCCCGGTACTTGGCCACGGTGCGGCGGGCGACCGGCACGCCGGCGGCCTTGAGCTCGTCGGCCAGGCGCGCATCCGACCACGGCTTGCGCGGGTCTTCGGCATCCACCAGCTTGCGGATCATGGCCTGGATGGCGGTGCTGGAGGCCGCGCCGCCGGTTTCGTTGGCGATGCCCGAGGCGAAGAAGCGCTTGAACTCGAAGGTGCCGCGCGGGGTGAGCAGGTATTTGCGGGTGGTGGTGCGGGAAATCGTGGATTCGTGCAGGTCCAGTTCCTGCGCGATGTCGCGCAAGGTGAGCGGACGCATCGCTTCCGGGCCGAAGTCGAGGAAGCCCGCCTGCTGGCGCACGATGGCCTGCGCCACCCGCAGCACGGTGTCGGCGCGGGTCTGCAGGCTGCGGATCAGCCAGCGCGCCTCCTGCAGGCGGCCGCGCAGGTAGCTGGCGTCGTCGCGCGCGGCGGTGGCGATCATTGCTGCGTACTGCCGGCTGATCGCCAGCGCAGGGGTGTTGCCGTGCATCAGCGCCACCTTCCACACGCCGCCCTGCCGATAGGCCACGCAATCGGGCTGGACGTAGTCGGGCGCGGCGGTGGCGACCTGCCCGCCGGGGCGCGGGTCGAGCGAACGCAGCAGCGTCACCGCCTCCCGCATCGGCTCGTGGCCGACGCCGAGTCGATGGGCGAGCTGGGCGGTGCCGAGGCGGGCGAGGGCTTCCAGGTGGCCGGCTGCGATCTGGCGGGCGAGCGGCAGGCCGGGCGTGGCCGCGGCCAGCATCGACAATTGCACCGACAGGCATTCGGACAGGCTGGTGCAGGCCACGCCCACCGGGTCGAAGCGCTGGATGCGATGCAGCAGGGTCTGGATTTCCTCCAGCCCCGCGTCGATCTCCGGGCGCAGGCCGTCGCGGAGGGACTCCAGCGATTCGCTGAGATAGCCGTCCTCGCCCACCGCTTCGATCAAGGCCACGCCGATGGTGCGCTCGCGGGCGCTCAGCGGGGTCAGGTGGAGCTGCCAGAGCAGGTGATCCTGCAGGCTGTCGGGTGCCGCCGCGGCTTCGGCGGGTTCGTGGTCGTCGAACTCGCCGCGGTGCCGGCTGGGCTCGGAGGCGAACTCGGGCTCCCACTCGGGTGCGGTTTCCTCGCCGGCACCCGGCGCTGCGGCGGACTCATCGGCGGCAGCGGTGCGATCCGGCGCGCCCCCCGCATCGGCGGGCGCGCGGGCATCGGGCTGCTCCTCGCCGGCGCGTTCGAGCAGCGGGTTGCTCTCCAGCGCGAGGTTGACCTCGCTTTCCAGCTCGGTTGCCGACAGGCTCAGCAGGTGGATGGCCTGGCGCAACGCCGGCGTCAGCGTGAGCTGCTGGCCGAGCTGGGGGGTCAGGCTGGGTTTCATCACCGATCGCTTCCGCGCCCTTGTCGATCACGGCGATGGCATTCAGCCATCACCATCCGGGCGCGATCTGATCCGTCCATTGCGACCACGGTTTGCTCCCTCATCCGGCGCCGCGCGCCACCTTCTCCCCAAGGGAGACGGGCATGCAAGTCCGCTACAGCCGGAACTCCTCGCCCAAGTACACCCGGCGCACGTCCGGGTTGGCGAGGATGGCTTCCGGCGCGCCCTGCGTGAGCACGCTCCCCGCGTTGAGGATATACGCGCGGTCGCAGATTCCCAAGGTCTCGCGCACGTTGTGGTCGGTGATCAGCACGCCGATGCCGCGGTCGCGCAGGTGGCGGACGATCTTCTGGATCTCGCCCACCGAGATCGGATCCACGCCGGCGAAGGGCTCGTCGAGCAGCATCAGCCGCGGTTTGCCGCACAGGGCGCGGGCGATCTCGGTGCGGCGGCGCTCGCCGCCGGACAGGCTGGCCCCCATCTGGTCGGCGACGTGCTCGATCTGCAATTCATCCAGCAGGGCAGCACGCTCGTGCGCGCGGCCCTTGGCGTCCAGATCGGAGCGCAGCTCCAGCACCGCGTCGAGGTTCTGCGCCACGGTCAGGCGGCGGAACACGGAAGGTTCCTGCGGCAGGTAGCCCATGCCGAGACGGGCGCGGGCGTGCATCGGCAGGCCGGTGACATCCTTGCCGTCCAGTTCGATGCGCCCGGCATCGGCCGGCACGAGGCCGACGATCATGTAGAAGCAGGTGGTCTTGCCGGCGCCGTTGGGGCCGAGCAGGCCGACCACTTCGCCGGCATCGAGTTGCAGCGCGAAATCCGCGACGACCGTGCGCGCCTTGTAGCGCTTGGACAAACCCGAGGCGACCAGCATCAGGGCGTCTTGCCGGAGGCGGGGTCGGTTGGCGGACTGGCCGGCAGGTCGGGCGGCGGGGCCTCGGCCTTCGGCGCGGGGCCTTGCCCGGGCTTGGGCTTGGGCAGGATGTGCATGGATACCCGGGTGCCGTCGTCGCCGCTGGTCACCTTGCCGTTGTCCACGTCGTAGACGATCTTCTGCCCGCGCATCTGCCCGCGGGTGGGCTGGTTCACCAGCGCATCGCCGGTCAGCACCGCGATGTTCTTGAGCAGGTCGTAGTCGAGCTGCCGCGAGGTGGCGTACATCGGCTCGTCGTTCTCGTCGAGCTGCTTCATGTGCACCGGGTTGCCGGTGAGCACGACGCGGGTCATCTGCCCATCCTTGCGGGTGATCACCGCCTTGTCGGAACGGATCTCCAGGGTGCCCTGGGTCATGATCACGTTGCCGGTGAGGATGCTTACGCCGTTGTCGTTGAGGTCGGCATCCGAGTGATCCGCATGCACGTCCATCGGCTGCTGGCGGTCGGCCTTCTTCGCCCACGCGCCGGTGCAGGCGCAGGCCAGCAGCAGGGCGAGCAGGAGGCGGGCAGGGATGGCGCGGCCGCGGCCGGCGCGGTCAATGCTTCTTTCTGGGAACATCGTGGAAGCTCACCTTGGAGAGCAGCTCGACGCGGTTGTCCTGCATCCACGCGTTCATGCCGGTGCCCATCAGTATAGATGCGCCGCGGGTGACGGTCACCAGCAGCGGGGTGTGCGCGGTCTGCGGGTCGGGCAGGATCGACAGCCATTGCGTGAGGATGTGGACTTGATCCTTGCCGGGGATCCTCGGCCCATCCAGCACCACGTCGCGCTTCAGACGCACCTCGTCGCCGCCATCGCTGACCCAGCCGGACTGGGCGTGACCGATCCAGTCGCCGTGGCCGCCGTGGTCGGGGAAACTGAACTGCGGCTGGTTGAGGAACAACTGCTGGTTGAACGGGTCGCGCACGGCATAGGGGCCGTGGCCGCGAAACGCCACGTCGCCGGTTTTCTTCATCACCACCAGATGGAAGCGCTCGACCGTGTAGTCGCCGCGTTGCGGGCCGACCGTCTCCGGGACAGTCGGCCGCGGCAGGGACTGCCACGCCCACCACGCCGAGGCGATGGCGGCAGGGACGAGCACGAGGGTGGCCAGGGTGCGCCGGTTCATGCGCCGAGATATCGGGCGAGGACGGAATCGGCGTGGCCACCGGCGGCGAGGAGCAGATCGCACACCTCGCGCGCCGCGCCGTGCCCGCCGGCCAATCGCGTGCGCCAGTGCACGCGCTCGCGCACCCACGGGTGCGCATCGGCCGGCGCCACCGCCAGCCCGACCGCCGTGAGCACCTGCAAATCGGGCAGGTCGTCGCCCATGAAGGCCACTGACTCGCGGCCGATGCCCAGCTGCGAAGCCATCGCATCGACACAGGCCAGCTTGTCGCGCACCTCGACATGCACCTGCGTGATGCCCAGTTCGCGAGCCCGCGTCGCCACCACCGAGCCGCCGCGCGCCGTCACCAGCGCCACCGTGATGCCGAACTCCCCGAGCTGGCGCAGGCCGAGGCCATCGGCGACATGGAAGCTCTTGCTCTCGCGGCCGTCCGAATCCAGCGTGATGCGCCCGTCGGTGAGCGTGCCATCGACGTCGAACGCGGCCAGGCGGATCCGCGCCGCACGCTCGCGCACGTCGGCGGGGAAGTCGTTGAGGTGGGAATAGGACATGGGAAAGCCGGGAATGGGGAGGCAGGAAAGAAGGAGCGGTAAGCGGTTTCCCCCGCAAGCGGGGGAAGGAGCCAAAGCAGTCGGCGGTAGGTTAAGACCAAGAGGCAGTCAATCTTTCAAGTGGGATCAACCACAAGGCAATCAACATCATCGAGCGAAATCATCTTCGCCGAGCAAAATGAAGCATCTCATCCATTTGCAGGCAAAACCGGTTTCAACCATTCCCTATTCCCTATTCCCCATTCACCATTCCCGGCTCTCACACCACCCTAGCCCTCAACAAATCGTGGATATTCAGCGCCCCCGCCACGCGGCGCTCGGCATCCACCACCACCAGCGCGCTGATGCGGTGCTGCTCCATCAGGTGCGCGGCCT
This sequence comes from Pseudomonadota bacterium, assembly GCA_018242445.1. Taxonomy (GTDB): domain Bacteria; phylum Pseudomonadota; class Gammaproteobacteria; order Xanthomonadales; family Xanthomonadaceae; genus SZAS-103. Next base: position 58,333 of record JAFEBW010000025.1, read on the forward strand.
CGGTGGCGAGGCGGTCGGGCTCGATCGCCTTGGGGTTGCGGGTCATCAACTCGGCCACGCGGGCGTGGCGCAGGTCGATGCGCGCGTCGTCGAGCGCGCGGCGCAGGTCGCCGTCGGTGAAGATGCCCAGCAGCACATTTTCATCGTCCACGACCGCGGTCATGCCCAGCCGCTTGCGGCTCATCTCCACCAGCGCCTCGCTCAGGCTCGCCTGCGCGCCCACCCGCGGCACGTCCGCGCCGGCGTGCATCACGTCGCGGATGCGCAGCAGCAGGCGGCGGCCCAGCGCGCCGGCCGGGTGTGAACGGGCGAAATCCTCGCGGGTGAAGCCGCGCGCTTCCAGCAGCGCCACTGCCAGCGCGTCGCCCATCGCCAGCGCCGCGGTGGTGCTGGAAGTGGGGGCCAGGCCGAGCGGGCAGGCTTCCTCGGGCACGCTCACGTCGAGAAACACGTCGGCGAGGCGGGCGAGGCTGGATTCGGCGCGGCCGCCCATCGCGATCAGGTGGTTGCCTTGCCGGCGCAGGGCCGGGGCGATCGCCAGCAGTTCCTCGGTTTCACCCGAATTCGACAACGCGAGCACCACGTCGGCATCGGTGATCATGCCCAGGTCGCCGTGGCTGGCCTCACCGGGGTGGACATAGAACGCCGGCGTGCCGGTGGATGCGAGGGTGGCGGCGAGCTTGCGCGCGACGTGGCCGGACTTGCCCATGCCGGTGGCGACCACGCGCCCGCGGCAGGCCAGCAGCAGCCCGCAGGCCTGCGCGAAGGAGCCATCGAGGCGCGCATGCAGGGCTTGCAATGCTTCGGATTCGATCGCCAGCACGCGGCGGCCGGCGGCGATCAAGGCGGCGGCATCGATGGCGGGGGCGGAATGCTGGACCGGGTCTGCCATCGCGCGCGTTCGTGCGTCCTGCGGGAATGGATTAAACTGCGCGGCTATTCTACCGCACGCCGCGTACTTGCCACGGCAGCCTCGACAGGGACGTTCCGCATGGATCCTGACCACATCCGCCAGTTGATCGAAACCGGCATGCCCGGTGCCAGCGTCCAGGTGCAAGGCGCCGACGGCGTGCACTTCGAGGCGCAGGTGGTCAGCGCGGCGTTTCGTGGCAAGCTGCCGCTGGCGCGCCATCGCATGGTGTACGCCACCCTGGGCGAGCGCATGGGCGGGGCGATCCATGCCCTGTCGCTGCGCACGCTGACGCCTGAGGAGATTGGATAAGTCCGGAGAATTGGAACCGGCTGCTTTGGTTGTTCCAGATGCTCTCGATACAGGATTCATCGTAGGCGAAGTTCGTACCCTCATCCGCCCTTCGGGCACCCCCGCCTTCGCGGGGGCAGGCTCTTCCCCCCGGAGGGGGAAGGAAGCATCTACCTCTCCCTCCGGGAGAGGTCGGCGCGCTGCACGCGCGGCGGGTGAGGGAATGCGCTTAATCCGCTATCCGCTATCCCATTCCCCATTCCCCATTCCCCATTCCCAGCCCTCAATGGCCAAAATCCTGATTTCCGGCGGTGAGCCGCTCAACGGCGACGTGCAGATCTCCGGCGCGAAGAACGCCGTGCTGCCCATCCTCGCCGCGACCTTGCTCGCCGACGGGCCGATGGAGATCAGCAACGTCCCGCACCTGCACGACGTCACCACCACGATGGAGCTGCTCGGCCGCATGGGCGTGCAGTTGATGGTGGACGAGAGGATGCGCATCACCGTGGATCCGGGCACGATCACCAGCCACGTCGCGCCCTACGACCTGGTCAAGACCATGCGCGCCTCGATCCTCGTGCTCGGCCCGCTGGTGGCGCGCTTCGGCGCGGCCGAGGTGTCGTTGCCCGGCGGCTGCGCGATCGGCTCGCGGCCGGTGGACCAGCACATCCGCGGCCTGCGCGCGCTGGGTGCGGACATCGTGGTGGAGAACGGCTACATCGTCGCCCGCGCCAAGCGCCTGCGCGGCGCGCGCATCGTGATGGATCTGGTCACCGTCACCGGCACCGAGAACCTGCTGATGGCCGCCACCCTGGCCGAGGGCACCACGGTGATCGAGAACGCCGCGCAGGAACCCGAGGTGGTGGATCTGGCGATGTGCCTGAACGCGATGGGCGCCAAGGTTTCCGGCGCGGGTACATCCACGCTGGTGATCGAGGGCGTGCCGCGCCTGCACGGCTGCAAGTACGAAGTGCTGCCCGACCGCATCGAAACCGGCACCTTCCTCGTCGCCGGCGCCATCACCCAGGGCCGCGTGCGCGCCAAGCGTGCGCGCCCGGACACGCTGGATGCGGTGCTGGTCAAGCTCGAGGAGGCTGGTGCCCACGTCAACACCGGGCCGGACTGGATCGAGGTGGACATGCGCGGCCGCCGCCCGCGCGCGGTGAGCCTGACCACCGCGCCGTACCCGGCCTTCCCCACCGACATGCAGGCGCAGTTCATCGCCCTCAATGCCTGCGCCGAGGGCACCGGGGTCGTCACCGAGACGATCTTCGAAAACCGCTTCATGCACATCCACGAGTTGCAGCGCCTCGGCGCGGACATCCACGTCGAGGGCAACAGCGCCATCTGCCACGGCGTGACCACGATGAGCGGCGCGCCGCTGATGGCCACCGACCTGCGCGCATCGGCGTCGCTGGTGCTGGCCGGGCTGGTGGCCCGCGGCGAAACCACGGTGGACCGCATCTACCACATCGACCGCGGCTACGAGAACATCGAGGAAAAGCTCGGCGGGCTGGGCGCGCGGATCAGGCGCTTGCCGAATTGAGCGGTTTTGTTGGTAGACTAAGCTGGTCTGGTCTAGTCCGGTGCGATCATGTCTACCATCAACATTCATGAAGCCAAAACCCACCTGTCGCGACTGATCGAGCGCGTGCTGGCCGGCGAGTCGCTGGTCATCGCCAAGGCCGGCAAGCCGTTGGCGAAGCTGGTTCGGTTGGACGCACCTGCAGGCGCGCAGGTACGGAGGCTGGGCTTTGCAAAAGGGCAATTCAAGGTGCCTGCGGATTTCGATCGCATCGGCAACGAGGCGATCGATGCGATGTTCGGCGGCGATGCATGAAGCTGCTGCTGGATACCCATGTGCTGCTGTGGGCGGCCGCCGAACCTGCAAGGCTGCCGCGCAACGTGCAAGCCTTGCTGGCCTCGCATGACAACGAACTCCTGTTCAGCGTCGTCAGCCTGTGGGAAGTGGCGATCAAGTCTGCCTTGGGTCGGGCCGATTTTCGGGTGGACGCCGGTGTGCTTCGGCGGGGGCTGATCGACAACGGCTATCTCGAACTGCCTGTCGTGGGCGCGCATGCGCTGGCCCTGGCGATACTGCCGCCACTGCATCGCGACCCCTTCGACCGCATGCTGGTGGCGCAGGCGCAGGTGGAAGGCATCGTCCTGCTCACGGCCGATCCGCTGGTTGCCGCGTATCCGGGGCCGATCCGGCGAGTGTGAACCGAGAGTCGTGCTGCCATCGCAGCATCACCCCGCGGATGTTTCCGGGCGACCCTTCACATACTGCCGTGCCCGCTGCACTTCGTGTTCGACGAAGCCATCGCCCTCGAACAGGCCCGTGCCTGCCGATAGTGTTTGATGGCGGAAGGTACGTGACTTTGCATGCCAAGCCCAGCACCTGCGATACCAGGTTCAGCCTGATCGAATCCATGCATGTTGAATGAGCGAACGACCCGTCGGCGGATCGCTCGTCGTTCGGCTTCCGATTGCCAGCGAAGTGTTGTGGCAACGCTGAATAAATCAGCGTTGCCACAACGCATTTCCCTCAGCGCACCACCGATACCAGACTGGCCTGCCACGACTCGCCGTTGGGCTCGTTCTGCACGATGCGCACGGGCACGAAGCCGTTGTCCAGACCGAACCAGTAGGCGGTGACGCGGCCGTTGGGGGTGTCGCGCTGGCGGGTGACGACGATCGTGCGCAGCGAGCCGGCGGGCACGGTCAGCATCTGCTCCTTGCCGACGACGTAGCGCTGCATCTCCACCGCGCTGCGGGTGGCGACCGGATAGCTCAAGGTGCCGCGCTTGCCGTCGGCGAGATCGCGGGCGATCGCCAGGGTCACCGAATTCTGGTCGAGCACGCCGGCCTGCATCGGGAAGCGCGCTTCGCGCTTCTTGTCGCGGATCCAGATGGTGTTGGCGGCAGGATCGACCTCCACCGAGCGGTTGCTGGACTTGAGCAGGGTGGACATGCGGTAGCGGTAGCTGCGCAGTTGCAGGGTGGTGCCGTTGTCCTGCAGCAGCGAGGATTCGTCCACGTTGGCCGCCGCCAGCGCCGCCACGCCGTGGGTGCCGCGGGTGGTCTGGTCGTATTCCCAGCCGCCGGCGGCCGGACGCAGGCTGAAGGTGGCCTCACCGATCACGTCGCCGCTGCGCGCCATCTGGTAGTTGGCGGTGAAGGGTTTGAGGGTGGCGGCAGCGGTCGCGGGCAGGCAGGGCACGGCCAGCGCGAGCAGGGTGGCGGCGAGAAATTTCTTCATGGCGAAATGGCTTCGGCTGATTCGTGGAGTTGGTCGTCCGCGCCCAGCAGCAGCGGCGCGGCGAGGGGCCGACTATCCAGCAGCACGGCTGAACCGTTCTGCAAGAGGCGTCCTGCGGCGAGCCAGTGCACGCATGCGACCAGCAGCGGATGTTCGCGCGCGAGCACGCGCTCGGAGAGCGTGGCGGGCGTGTCGCCGGGCAGCACCGGCACCCGCGCCTGCGCGATGATCGGGCCGGCGTCCAGCGCGGGGATCACGTAGTGCACGCTCGCGCCATGTTCGGTCTCGCCGTCCGCGAGCGCGCGCGCATGCGTGCGCAGGCCGGGGAACTTCGGCAACAGCGAGGGGTGGATGTTGATGATGCGGCCCTCGAAACGCGCGACCGCGGCGTGCGTGAGGATGCGCAGGTAGCCGGCGCACACGACCAGATCCGGTGCCGCCGCATCGATCGAGTCGAACAGCGCGGCATCGAAGTCCTCGCGCGTGGCATGCGCCTTCGGGTCGAGGGCGAGCGCCGGCACGCCGGCGGTGCGGGCGCGATCCAGAGCCTGCGCGTTCGCGCGGTCGGAGAACACGCCGGCGATGACATAACCCGAATCCGGCGCGGCATCCAGCAGGGCCTGCAGGTTGCTGCCGCGGCCGGAGGCGAGGACGGCGAGGCGGTAAGACCGGGAATCGGCAATCGGGAATCGGGAATCGGACAAGCGGATCACCCGATCCGCACGCGCTCGTCGCCGTCGCGATGTACCACCTGCCCGATGGTGTGGTGCCGCAGACCCATGCCATCGAGCGCGTTGCCGATGGCGTTCACCATCTCATGCGCGACCACCAGCACGAAGCCGGTGCCGCAGTTGAAGGTGCGCCACATCTCCGCGCGCGGCACCGCGCCCTCGCGTTGCAGCCAGTCGAACACCGGCGGCAGCACGATGCTGGATGCCTCGATGTCCAGCCCGAGCCCGTCCGGGATCACGCGGATGATGTTCTCGGTCAGCCCGCCGCCGGTGATGTGCGCCATCGCGTGCACGTCCTCGCGCCATTCGCCGCGCAGCAGTTGCAGGATCGGCTTGACGTAGATCGTGGTCGGCATCATCAGCGCGTCGGCCAGCTTGACGCCGCCCACGTCGAGACCGAGCGGACGACCGGCGCGGTCGAGGATGCGGCGGATCAGCGAGTAGCCGTTGGAATGCGGGCCGCTGGAGGCGATGCCCAGCAGCACGTCGCCGGCGCGCACCTTGGCACCGTCGAGCACGTCGGCCTTCTCCACCGCGCCCACGCAAAAGCCGGCCAGATCGTATTCGCCCGGCGGGTACATGTCGGGCATCTCGGCGGTCTCGCCGCCGATCAGCGCGCAGCCGGCCAGTTCGCAGCCTTTCGCGATGCCGCCGACCACCGCCACCGTGGTCGCCACGTCGAGCTTGCCGGTGGCGAAGTAATCGAGGAAGAACAGCGGCTCGGCGCCCTGCACCAGCACGTCGTTGACGCACATGCCGACCAGGTCGATGCCGATGGAATCGTGGCGGCCCAGTTGCTGGGCGAGCTTGAGCTTGGTGCCCACGCCGTCGGTGCCCGACACCAGCACCGGCTCGCGGTATTTGCCGGCGATGTCGAACAGCGCGCCGAAGCCGCCCAGCCCGCCCATCACCTCGGGGCGGAAGGTGCGCGCGACCAGCGGCTTGATGCCCTCGACCACGGCCTCGCCGGCGTCGATGTCCACCCCGGCATCGCGGTAGGTGAGTGGGGTGGCGGGTGGGGACGAAGGCTGCAAGGTGCGCTCCACGCGGGGTGGCCGGAAAGGAATCGTCATTCTACCAGCGCCGCTGCGGCATAATCGGCGCGATCGGATTCGCTGGAAGCCCGCATGCCCTCTGCCTACCTGCGTCGTTTTGCCACTATCCTGCTCATCGTGGGCCTGCTCGTCGCCGGCACGGCCTCGGCCGACGATGGCCTGCTTTATCAGGGCACCGTGCCGATCAACAACCAGACCGCCGGCGAGCGCGCCGGGGCGGTGCAGCGCGCGTTGCTGCAGGTGATCGGCAAGCTCACCGGCCAGCGCAATCCGGCCAGCCTGCCGCAGGTGCGTGGCCTGCTCGGCGGTGCGGCGGGCATGGTGGCCGAATCGCACGTCACCACCGATCAGGAAACCATCAACGGCGCGCCGATCTATCGGCAGCGCATGGTGGTGCGCTTCGACCGCAACGCGGTGGATGGGCTGATCGCCGGTTCCGGGCTGCCCTCGTGGCCGGCGCCGCGCGCGCCGGTGGTGCTGTGGCTGGTGATCGACGACGGCCACGGCCCGCGGCTGGTCGGCTCGGCGCATGTCAACGTGGTGAAGTCGCTCACCGACCGCGGCACCGAGCGCGGCATCGGCTTCGTGCTGCCGGCTGGCAGCCCGATGGAGTCGCAGGTCGCCTTGCTGGCCTCGGGCATCGGCCCGGCGCAGGCGGTGGTGCTGCCTTCGGCCAGTTACGGCCCGATCCAGTTGATCGGCCGGCTCACCCGCACGGCCGCCGGCTGGCGCGCGCAGTGGATCCTGCTCGATGGCGGCGTCGATCTGGCGCGCTGGGGCGAGACCAACGGCGACGCGCGCCTGGCGATGGCCGACGGCGCCGACGCCGCCGCCGACGCGCTGGCGAAGAAGTACGCGAAGGTCGTGGCCGCCAGCCCGCCGGGTACGTTCACGGTGGACATCGACGGCATCCGCACGGGCGACGATTACGTGCGCGCGATGGGTTACCTGCAGGGCATCGGCATCGTCCGCCGCATCGTGCTGCTGGGCGTGACCAACGACCGTCTGCACCTGCAGCTCGACCTGGCCACCGGCGTGGAAGGCCTGCGCAACGTGGTCGCGGTCGGGCAGGTGCTGGCGGCCGATCCGGATCCGACGGCCCCGGTGTTCCACCTGCGGCCGTGAACCTGCGTCAACTGCCCAACCTCATCACCGGCCTGCGCATGGCGCTGGTGGTGCCGCTGCTGTGGTGTCTGGATACGGGCGAGTACCGCTGGGCGCTGGGTCTGGCGCTGGTGGCGGGATTTTCCGATGCGCTCGACGGCTGGCTGGCCAAGCGCTACGACTGGTGCACGCCGCTGGGCAGCCTGCTCGACCCGGTCGCCGACAAATTGTTGCTCGCCGGCAGCTTCATCGGCCTGTGGCTGGTCGGGGCCATCACCGCCTGGTTGCCTGCGCTGGTGATCGGACGCGACGTGGTGATCGTGCTGGGAGCGGTGGCGTATCACAACCTCGTCGGGCCGTTGCAGGGCGATCCGACGATGCTCAGCAAGGCGACCACGGTGGCGCAGATCCTGCTGGTGCTGGCGCTGCTGGTCGGGTTGGCGAACTCGCCGTTGCCCTGGGGCGTGGCCTTGGGGATGGAGATCGTGGTGGCGGCATTGACGGCGGCCAGCGGCATCGACTATGTGGTGCGCTGGAGCCTGCGCGCGCGGCGTGAATGGCACGCCCGGCCACGGGCATGATCCCGACCGGCATACTGGACGAGCATGGATCCTTCGATCGCTACCACCGAGCCGCCGCTGTCCGCCGCCACCCGGCGTCATGAGTGGCTGGCGATCGCCGTCGTCGCCGGCGTCCTCATCTGGCTGCTGGCGCCGATCCTGCTGCCTTTCGTGATCTCGGCCTTCTTCGGCTATCTCGGCGACCCGCTGGCCGATCGCCTCGAGCGCGCGCACCTGAGCCGCACGTTCTCGGTGTCGCTGGTGTTTTTCGTGATGACCTTCCTGGCGGCGCTGGCGCTGTTCTTCCTGGTGCCCGTGCTGGGCGAACAGATCAGCCATTTCGTCGCGCAGATGCCGGTGTACGCCGACTGGGTGCGCGGCACCGCGCTGCCGTGGATCAATCAACACGCGCACCTGGATCTGTCCCCCTACCTCGATCCGCAGCAACTGGTGGACATGCTGCGCAAGCACTGGCAGGACGCCGGCGTGGCGACCTCGGTGCTGGGCCAGGTGTCGCGTTCGGGGCTGCTGTTGATCCAGGTGATCTCCACCGTGCTGCTGGTGCCGGTGCTGTCGTTCTATTTCCTGCGCGACTGGGACGAGTTGGTCGAGCGCATCGACATGCTGCTGCCGCGCGACATCGAGCCGACCATCGCGCGGCTGGCGCGGCAGTCCGACGAGATGCTCGGCGGCTTCGTGCGCGGGCAGTTGCTGGTGATGGTGTGCATGGGCGTGTGGTACGCGTCGGCGCTGTGGATGGCCGGGCTCGACCTCGCCCTGTTGATCGGTCTGCTCACCGGCCTGCTCAGTTTCGTGCCTTATCTGGGCGTGACCATCGGCATCGGCGTCAGCGTGCTGGCCGCGCTGGTGCAGTACGGCGACCTCCAGCATGTGCTGCTGGTGGCCGGCGCGTTCGCGATCGGGCAGACGCTGGAATCCTTCGTGCTGGTGCCGCGCCTGGTCGGCGACAAGATCGGCATGCACCCGGTGGGGGTGATCTTCGCCTTGATGGCGGGCGGGCAGTTGTTCGGCTTCCTCGGCGTGCTGCTGGCGCTGCCGGTGTCGGCCATCGCGATGGTGCTGCTGCGCTACGCCCACGAGCGCTACACAACCAGCCGCCTGTATGCAGGCCGCGACGGTGCGCCCGTGGAGCCGTCCGCGCCCTCTGCGCCACCGGATGCAGCGTCCGGCCCGCGCGGCGATGGCGGCACGCCGTCTGCGGCGTGACGGCTTCAAGACCGGATACATGACATCCCGACAACTGCCGCTCGGATTGAGCTTTCCGCGCGACCTGCGGCTGGACGGCTATCGCGATGCGCCGGATGGGCTGTTGCGCACGCTCGCGGGCATCGCGGCCGGCGGTCGCGACGGCGCATTCGTCGCCGGTCCTGCGGGTTGCGGGAAGACCCACCTGCTGCTGGCCACCTGCGCGCAGGCCGTCGCCGCCGATCTCTCCGTCGCGTACCTGCCGCTGCGCAGCCTGGGCGATCGCGCGGCGGTCGCATTGGCGGGGCAAGGCGCGGTGCGGGTGGCGTGCGTGGACGATGTCGATGCCATCCTCGGCCAGCAGGCCGCCGAACTGGCCCTGTTCGATCTGCACAACCGCTTGCGCGACGCCGGTTGTGCCCTGCTGTATGCAGCCAACGCCATGCCTGCGCAGTTGCCGGTGGCCTTGCCTGACCTGCGTTCGCGGCTGGCGCACGGCGCGCGCTTCGCGCTGGTCTTGCCCGACGAGACGCTGCGGCGGCGGATCCTGTGCGAGCGCGCCGCGCTGCGCGGGCTGGAACTGGATGACGCGGTGCTCGACTACCTGTTCCGTCGCGTGGATCGCGATCTCGCCTCGCTCACGCGGCTGCTCGATCGCCTCGATCGCGCCTCGCTGGCCGCGCAGCGGCGCGTCACCGTGCCCTTCCTGAAAGGCGTGCTCGAAACGGCGGGGTGATCGGCGCGAGCCGAGGTGACTCTGTCAGGTCGTCATTTGCCTTGACAATAATTTATTTGGCATTAGAATGCCCGGCATGAAATCAGTGGCAACCATCAGTGCATCCAACATCTGCTTGCTGGTGCGGCAGTTGCGCGATGGTCTGTCGCGCTGGATCGAGCAGGACCTGGCCGAGCAGGGCCACGCACTCACCCTCAGCCAGTTCCTCGTGTTGCGCAAACTCGAAACCCTCGGGCCGATGTCGGCGATCGACCTGTCGCGGGCGATCGACCACAACCCCGGCGCGATGACCCGCTTGCTCGATCGGCTGGAGGAACAGGGTTTGTTGCGCCGCCTGCCGGTGGTCGGCGACCGCCGCGCGCTGCGCATCGAGCTGACCACGGAAGGCGTGGCGCTGTCGCGGCAATTGCGTTCCAGCGCCGAACGTGCCGCCGAGCATGCCCTGCGCAACCTGAGCGGGCCCGAGCGCGAGCAGTTCGTGAGCCTGCTGCAACGCGTCCACGCCTCCTTGTGAAGCCGATGAACATCCAAGCATCCAACGCATCGCGGTTCGCGCGCGTGTCTTTGCTGCTGACCACGGCGCTGGGCGCGATGCTCGCCGGCTGCGTGAGCATGCAGGGGCTGCAACCGCAGGCCGGCCCGGCATCGGCCGATCATCTGCAAATGCGCCGCACGCTGTCGGGCGCGACCTTGACGCCAGCGGCGTGGCCGCGCGCGGCTTGGTGGAAGGCGCTGGGCGACAGCCAGCTCGATGCGCTCGTCGACGAGGCGCTTTCTGGCAATCCATCCATCGCCGCGGTGGATGCGCGGGTGCGCATTGCGCTGGCGCAGGCCGGCGCGCAGGACGCCGCACGCCAGCCCAGGCTCGGCGCGCAGGCGCAATACAGCGGCATTGCCGTGCCCTCGACGCTGGCCCCGCCGCCGTTCGGCGGGCACTTCCTCTCGGCCAACCTCTGGACGCTCGGCGGCAGCTACGCGCCGGACTTGTGGGGCGGCCATCGCGCAGCGTGGGAAGCGGCGGTGGATCAGGCGCATGCCGCGCAGGTGGATGCGCAGGCGGCGCGGATGACGTTGGCGGCGGGCGTGGTGCAGGTCTATGTCGAGCTCGATCATGCCGGCACACTCCAGGCGCTCGCCGAGCAGGAAGTCCAGCGCGCCGCATCGGTGCGCGGGTTGACCGCGCAGCGCGCCAGGGCCGGCATCGACGGCGATTTCCAGTTGCGTCAGGCCGACGCCGCCGTGGCTGCGGCCCAGCGCGGCGTGGAAGCGGTGCAGGAGCAGCAAGCGCAATTGCGCGCGCAGTTGGCCGCGTTGCTGGGGCAGGGCCCGGATCGCGGCCTGCGCATCACGCCGCCGAAGGCGCTCGAAGCCGCGCCGCTGGCTCTGCCGTCGGACTTGCCCAGCGGCCTGCTCGCGCGCCGCCCCGACGTGGTGGCCGCGCGCTGGCGGGTGGAAGCGGCCGCGCGCGGTGTCGCGGCGATGAAGGCGCAGTTCTATCCGAACATCAACCTCAACCTCACCGCCGGGCTGGCCTCGTCCTCGTTGTCCACGCTGTTCGAGGCGCCATCGCGCTACGCGATGATCGGGCCGTCCCTGGCGTTGCCGATCTTCGACGGCGGCCGCCTGCGTGCCGGATTGGCCGAGCACGATGCGGGCTTCGATGCGGCGGTGGCGCAGTACGACCAGACCCTCGTGGACGCCGTGCACGACGTGGCCGCGCAGGTGATCGCGCTGCGCGCGCTCGATGCCCAGATCGCCACCCAGCAACAGGCCGAGAACGCCGCCCGCGCGGCGTGGGATCTGGCCGCGGAACGCTACAAGGGCGGCTTGTCGAACCAGCTCGACGTGCTCACGGTGCAGCAGGCGCTGTTGCGCGCGCGCCAGCAAAGCGCCGACCTGCGCGCGCAGCGCATCGTCGCCACGGTGAAATTGGTGCAGGCGCTGGGCGGCGGTTTTGCTGCCGACGGCGAGCTGGCTGCCCCGAGTACGGCACCGGATACCGAGTTGCCACGACGGCCGTGGGCGCGGTGAATGGTGATTGGTGAGCGATGCGCGAGGCTTTTCTCCTTCCCCCGCTTGCGGGGGGGTAATGAGGCGCGCATACGAACTGCCGGTGGCAGTTCGTGCGCCGAAGAACGCCCGGCAGGGCAGGACAGGCTGGGATGGGGGCAGATTTTCGCGTCGTGCTTCCAACCTGATCCCAAAGTTATCGATTCAGGCTTCGTCGCTAGTGAAGTGGGTGCCCTCATCCGCCCTTCGGGCACCCCCGCCTTCGCGGGGGCAGGCTCTTCCCCCGGAGGGGGAAGGAAGAAACCGCCTCATCCCTCCGGGAGAGGCCGACGCGCCGTAGGCGCCGCGGGTGAGGGAATGCTGTGTCAGGTCTTGGAGAACACCGCACCCGAACCAACCCATGCAGGCAGGTGGATGGATTTGAGGAGCCGAATCACCAATCACCAATCACGAAGTACCCAGCATGCCCCCTCATTTCGTGAAAGCCCTGCTGCCAACTGCCTACTGAACACCTTCTGTCTTCCGTCCTCTGTTCCCTGTCCTCCGCAATGAACACTCCCAATCCCGCCGCAGAATCCGCCCCGCAAGGCAAACCCCGCCAGCGCAGCAAGGCGCTGCGCATCCTCGTGCTGGTGCTGGTGCTGGTCGGCATCGGCTGGGCAGTGTGGTACGTCCTGATCGGGCGCTGGCACGAATACACCGACGATGCCTACGTCGGCGGCAACATCGTGCAGATCACCCCGATGGTGCCAGGCACGGTCACGCGCATCGGCGCGGACGACGGCCAGCTCGTGCAGGCCGGGCAGCTGCTGGTGCAGATGGATTCGGCCGATACCGCCGCGGCGCAGGCGCAGGCCGAGGCCGTGCTGGCACGCACGGTGCGGCAGGTGCGCGGCATCTATCGCGGCATCGATTCATCACAGGCGGTGCTGGCCACGCGCAAGGCCGACCTCGACCGCGCCCGGGCCGATTTCGAGCGGCGCAAGGGACTGGCGAATAGTGGCGCTGTATCCGCCGAGGAACTTGCGCACGCGCGCGCGCAACTGGAAGCCGCGCAGGCGGCCTTCGATGCGGCGAACCAGAAGCTCGCCAGCGACAGCGTGCTGGTGGACAGCGCCGGCGTGGCCGCGCAACCGGACGTCAAGGCCGCCGCGGCCGCACTGCGTCAGGCCTACATCAACAACGCGCGCACGCGGATCGTCGCGCCGGTAGGTGGCTACGTGGCGCGGCGTTCGGTGCAACTGGGCCAGCGCGTGCAGCCCGGCGCGCCGCTGATGGCGGTGGTGCCGCTGGAACAGGTGTGGGTGGACGCCAACTTCAAGGAAACCCAGTTGCGCCACATGCGCCTGGGCCAGCAAGTCACGCTGACGTCCGACCTGTACGGCGACGAGGCCGACTACAGCGGGCACGTGGTCAGTCTCGGCATCGGCACCGGCAGCGCGTTTTCGCTGCTGCCCGCGCAAAACGCCAGCGGCAACTGGATCAAGATCGTGCAGCGCCTGCCGGTGCGCATCGCGCTGGATCCGGCGCAGGTGCAACAGCATCCGCTGCGCATCGGCCTGTCGATGGCGGTGGACGTGAGCCTGCACACCGGCGGCGCGATCCTGCCGGACAAGGCCACGGAAAAAACCATCCTCGTCACCGATGTGTACGACCGCCAGCGTCAGGAAGCCGATGCGCTGGTGACGAAGATCATCAACGACAACCTGCCTGCTCAAGCACACGCCGCCGCGACACCGCGTCGTGTGCCGTCGGCCACCGTTGCCACACGTTGAGCTAGCCCGAGTCGATCGTGGCTTCCATCGCTGCCGACGCCGCCCCGACCGCCACCGACTTCCGTCCGCCCAGCCTCGCGCTGGCCACGTTCGGATTGTCGCTGGCGACCTTCATGCAGGTGCTCGACACCACCATCGCCAACGTGTCGCTGCCGACCATCGCCGGCAACCTCGGTGCCAGCACGTCGCAAGCGACGTGGGTGATCACCTCGTTCGCGGTCAGCAACGCGATCGCGTTGCCGCTGACCGGCTGGCTGGCCAAGCGCTTCGGCGAAGTGCGGGTGTTCGTGTGGGCCACCGTGCTGTTCTCGCTGGCGTCCTTGTTGTGCGGGCTGGCGCAGTCGATGGGCATGCTGGTGGTCAGCCGCGCCTTGCAGGGCTTCCTCGCCGGGCCGATGTACCCGCTCACGCAGAGCCTGCTGGTGTCGATCTGGCCGCGCGAGAAACGCGGCATGGCGCTGGCCCTGCTGGCGATGGTGACGGTCGTTGCGCCCATCGCCGGGCCGATCCTCGGCGGCTGGATCACCGACAACTACAGCTGGCCGTGGATCTTCTTCATCAACGTGCCGATCGGCATCTTCGCCAGCACGGTGGTGCGCACCCAGCTCGCCGAGCGCCCCGATCCCACCGAGCACGCGCCGATCGACTACGTCGGTCTCGTCACCCTCGTGTTGGGCGTGGGCTGCCTGCAGGTGATGCTCGATCTGGGCAACGACGCCGACTGGTTCCACGCCCCGCACATCGTCGCGCTGGCGATCGTGTCGGCGATCAGCCTGGCGATCTTCGTGATCTGGGAAACCACCGACCAGCACCCTTTGGTGGACCTGAGCCTGTTCCGCCACCGCAATTTCCGGGTCGGCACGCTCGCATTGATCGTGGCTTACGCGGCGTTTTTCTCCATCGGCCTGCTGATGCCTCTGTGGCTGCAACGCGACCTCGGCTACACCTCGATCTGGGCGGGCCTGGCGACCGCGCCGATCGGCGTGCTGCCGGTGTTCCTCGCGCCGCTGGTGGGCAAGTACGCCGGGCGCTTCGACCTGCGCATGGTGGCCTCCATCGCCTTCGTGGTGATGGCGTTCACCAGCTTCTATCGCGCCGACTTCAATCTCGACGTTCCGTTCAAGGACGTGGCCGGCATCCAGTTGTTCATGGGGATTGGCGTGGCGCTGTTCTTCATGCCGGTGCTGACCATCCTGCTGTCGGATCTGGAAGGCCGCGAGATCGCCTCGGGCTCGGGACTGGCGACCTTCCTGCGCACGCTGGGCGGCAGCTTCGCCGCATCCATCACCACCTTCATGTGGAACGACCGCACCGAAGTCCACCACGCACAGCTCAGCGAACACATCAGCGCCTATATCCCCGATTCCTATAACGCCGTGCTGAACGCAGGGCAGGGCGACCTGCAACGCGGCGCGGCGATGCTGGATTACATGATCACCCGGCAGTCCTCGCAGATCGGCTTCAACGAGATCTTCTGGGCGCTGGGCTGGATCTTCCTGGTCATCATTTCGCTGCTGTGGTTCGCCAGACCGCCGTTCGGCGCCGGGCCGGGCGCTCCGCCGGGCGGCGGCGGGCACTGAGCGCGTAAGCTTCATCCATCACGTCATTGCAGGAGCTTCGCATGTACAAATCTGTCGTCGTCGTTTCCGCGCTCTCGCTCGCCATCGCCGCCGGCCTTGCCAGTGCCGAGGTTCCGCCGCCGCTGGACACGCCTTATCCGGGCACGATCGGCATCCATGTCGATGCCACCGACCTGGGCCAGCGCATCTTCCGCATGACCGAGACGATTCCGGTGCAAGCAGGCCAGCTCACCCTGCTGTTCCCGCGCTGGCTGCCCGGCAATCACGCGCCCAGCGGCCCGATCGACAAGATCGCCGGCATCGTGGTCACCGCCAGCGGCCAGCGCATCGGCTGGAAGCGCGACCCGCTCGACGTGTACGCCTTCCACATCGAGGTGCCGCAGGGCGTGAGCGCCATCGAGGTGCAGTACCAGTACCTCACGCCCACCGACGGCTCACAGGGCCGCGTGGTGATGACGCCGAACCTGCTCAACCTGCAGTGGAACGCGGTGGTGCTGTACCCGGCGGGCCATTACGCCAGCCGCATCGACTACGATGCCAGCGTGAAATACCCGGCCGGCTGGACGGCTTACACCGCGCTCGACGTGCAGCGGCGCGACGGCGACACGGTGTACTACCAGCCGCAGCCGCTGGACATCCTCGTCGATTCGCCGGTGTACGCCGGCCGTTACACGAAGCGCTACGAGCTTTCCGCGACGGGGGCGAAGGTGCCGGTCTACCTCGACGTGCTCGCCGATGCGCCCAAGTACCTCGAGGCCAAGCCCGAGCACCTCGCCCAGCACCGCGAACTGGTGAAGCAGGCGCTGGCGCTGTACGGCGCGCAGCATTACGACCACTACGACTTCCTGTTCTCGCTGTCCAAGCAACTTGGCGGCAACGGGCTCGAACACCAGCGTTCGAGCGAGGACGGCACCGGCACCGATTACTTCAGCGACTGGGACGCCAAGGTCGGCAGCAGCGATTTGCTCGGCCACGAGTACACGCATTCGTGGAACGGCAAGTTCCGCCGCCCGGCCGACCTGTGGACGCCCAACTACAACGTGCCGATGCAGGACAGCCTGCTGTGGGTGTACGAAGGGCAGACGCAGTACTGGGGCAACGTGCTCACCGCGCGCTCGGGCCTGCGCCCGCCGGAGGCATCGCGCGATGCGCTGGCCGCGGTGGTGGCCACCTACACCGATGGCCGCCCGGGCCTAGCGTGGCGCGACATCCAGGACACCACCAACGACCCGATCATCGCCCAGCGCCGGCCCAAGCCGTACACCAGTTGGCAGTTGCGCGAGGACTACTACAGCGGCGGGCAGATGATCTGGCTGGACGTGGACGCGACCATCCGCAGCCTCAGCGGCGGCAAGCGCTCGCTGGACGATTTCGCGCGCGCCTTCTTCGGCGTGGACGATGGACAGTGGAAAGCGCAGAAGACCTACACCTTCGACGACGTGGTCGCCACGCTCAACCGTGTGCAGCCCCACGATTGGGCGAAGTTCCTGCGCGACCGCCTCGACGGCAAGGTGCCGCTCGCCGGCGGCATCGAGAAGGCCGGCTGGAAACTGGTCTATACCGACGAGCCCGGCGCGCTGGCGAAAGCCCGCGCGCGCGAGGACACCTCCGGTGGGCAGGACTTCTTCTACTCGCTGGGCTTTTATGTCGAAGGCAGCGGCAAGCTGTCCGAGGTGCGCTGGGACAGCCCCGCATTCAACGCCGGCCTCGGCACCGGCATGAGCATCGTGGCGGTGAACGATCTGGCCTTCGACAAGGATGCCCTCAGCGACGCGGTGAAGGCGGCGAAAACCGAGAAGGCGCCCATTCGCCTGCTGGTGAAGGACTTCAACCAGTTCCGCACCTTCACCCTCGATTACCACGACGGACTGCGCTATCCGCATCTGCAGCGCATCGCCGGCACGCCGGATTTGCTGTCGAAGATCATGGCGGCGAAGTAGGGCGGAAAGCTGGGGACTGGGGACTGGGGACTGGGGACTGGGGACTCGGGACTCGGGACTCGGGACTCGGGACTCGGGACTCGGGAGTCGGGAGTCGGGAGTCGGGAAAGGCTGGTTGCTTTTCACTCCTTCCCCCGCTTGCGGGGGAAGGCTGGGATGGGGGCGGCACGTCGCGACTCCCCCCACCCCAACCCTCCCCCGCAGGCGGGGGAGGGAGTTCACCGGGCGCTCCGAAGAACGTCGGGACTCGGGACTCGGGACTCGGGACTCGGGAAAATTTTCTCCTTCCCCCGCTTGCGGGGGAAGGTACCCGACTGCGGAGGCAGGATGCCGGAGCGAACGGCGAAGCCGGCCCGCAGGGTGCGCCGCAGGAGCGGCGCATAAGGCGGATGGGGGAAGCTTTGCGCTGCGGCGGCCATGCCCCCACCCCATCCCCCCCGCAGGCGGGGGAGGGGTTGGTGTGTCGACTTGCCTTGGGAGCACCGGATCATGATTCCGCCTTCTCCCGCTCGCAGGAGGCGATGATGCCTGTTTACGAACTGCCATTATGGATCGCGCCCATAAATAGTAGGAGCCTTGCGTGGTTTTTGTGGTCTGATGCGATAGGGGCAAAGAAGTTGAACGCCTGCGTATCAGACTATTTGAGGGCCGAATCAATAGTTCGCGTGACGAAGAATGCCCGGCCGGGCTGAAAGTGCCGCAGGCGAGCGGGGGTGATGACTCAGCCCCGCGTGATTGCCCTG
This sequence comes from Pseudomonadota bacterium, assembly GCA_018242445.1. GTDB lineage: Bacteria > Pseudomonadota > Gammaproteobacteria > Xanthomonadales > Xanthomonadaceae > SZAS-103. The sequence continues at coordinate 76,236 of JAFEBW010000025.1, forward strand.
TGAGCTGCCAGCCCCGGATTACGCTTCGCCGCATCCGGGCCGCGTGCTGTATCCGGGCTGCGTGCTCTGTCCTCTGTCTTCAGTCCTCTGACATGCCAAACTGCGCATCCAGTAGTCAGCGTTGGAGCGCCGTCGCCATGGATTCATCCCGCCGCATCGCCATCGCCAGCCATGCGCTCGCTGCGGCAGCGGCCTTGCTGGCGCTGCCGCTGCATCTGCTGCCGGCGCTGGTGGCCGGGCTGATGGTCTACACCGTGGTGGTGATGATCGCGCCCAAGCTCGAAGGCCGCTTGCCCGGCTCGGCATCGCGGCAGATCGTGGTGGCGGCGATCGGGGTGCTGGTCGTCGCCGCGGTCGCCGGCCTGATCGTCGGCGGTGTGGAACTGGCGCGCACCGAACTGTCCGGGCCGGATGCGCTGCCCGATCGCATCATGCCGATCATCGACCGCGCCCGCGCGCAGTTGCCGCCATCCATCGTCGATCGCCTGCCGATGAGCAGCGACGAGTTGCGGGCCAGCATGGGCGAGTTGGCGCGCAAGCATTCCGAACAACTGCAACTGGCCGGCAAGGCCACCTTGCTGGTGTTCGGCCGCATCCTCATCGGCTTGATCATCGGCATGATGGTGGCGCTGGCGCACGAGCGCGGGTCGGCGCGGGAAGGGCCGCTGGCGCAGGCATTGGCGCTGCGCTGCGAGCGGCTGGCGCGATCCTTCCGCGAGATCGTGTTCGCGCAGGGCAAGATCGCCGCGGTCAACACCGCGTTCACGATGGTTTTTCTGATGGTGGCGATGCCGCTGGCTGGATTTCATCTGCCGCTGGCGAAAACCCTGGTGGTGGTGACCTTCGTGGTCGGCCTGTTGCCGGTGGTCGGCAACCTGATATCCAACTCCCTGATCGTGGTCTCGGCCTTGTCGGTGTCGCCGGTTGCTGCGCTGATCGCGCTGGTGTTCCTCGTGCTGCTGCACAAGCTCGAATACTTCCTCAACGCGCGCATCGTCGGCGGGCAGATCCGTGCCAAGGCCTGGGAACTGCTGCTGGCGATGCTGGTGTTGGAAGCGGCCTTCGGCATGGCCGGCGTGGTCGCCGCGCCGATCTACTACGCGTGGTTGAAGACCGAGCTGAAGGCGGAAGGCTTGATTTGACAGCGAGAGCCGACTGTCGCGGATGATCTCACGCCAGCGCCTCGGCCTCGCGCTGCTGCAATTGCAGTTTCCACATCCCCGCGTAAGCCCCGTCGCGCGCGAGCAGGGCCGCGTGGCTGCCGCGTTCGACGATGCGGCCGGCGTCCAGCACGAGGATCTCGTCGGCGTTCATCACCGTGGACAGCCGGTGCGCGATCACCAGCGTGGTGCGGCCCACCGCGATGCGTTCGAGTTCGGACTGGATGGCCTGCTCGGATTGCGTGTCCAGCGCCGAGGTGGCCTCGTCGAAGATCAGGATCGCCGGGTTCTTGAGCAGGGCGCGGGCGATGGCCACGCGCTGTTTTTCGCCGCCGGACAATTTCAGGCCACGTTCGCCGACTTCCGTTTGGTAGCCGTCGGGCAAGGACGCGATCAGCTCGTGGATGTGTGCGGCGCGCGCGGCGGCCTCGACTTCCTCCGTCGTCGCCTCCGGGCGGCCGTACTGGATGTTGTAGAAGATGGTGTCGTTGAACAGCACGGTGTCCTGCGGCACGATCGCGATCGCGCCGCGCACGGAGGCCTGGGTGTAGTCGCGCACGTCGCGCACCGTGTCGGACTCGTCGCTGACGGTGATGCGGCCTTCATCCACGTCATAGAAGCGATACAGCAACCGCGCCAGCGTGGATTTGCCCGAACCCGAGTGCCCGACCACGGCCACGGTGCCGCCCGGCGGGATCTCGAAGTTCACCCCGTGCAGGATCGTGCGCCGCGGGTCGTAGCCGAAGCGCACGTCCTCGAAGGCCACGCGCGGGCGTTGCGTGTGCAGCGGCAGCGCGCCGGGGCGATCCTGCACGTCCTGACGCTCGTCGAGCAAGCCGAACAAACGCTCGAGGTTGGTGAAGGCCGCCTTCACCTCGCGGTACATCATGCCCAGCAGGTTCAGCGGCGCCGACAGTTGCAGCAGGTAGGCGTTGACCAGCACCAGGTCGCCCACCGTCATCGAGCCTGCGACCACTCCGGCCGCCGCGCGCCACATCATCGCGGTGACGCCGATGGCGATGATCGCGCTCTGGCCGAGGTTGAGCAGCGCCAGCGTCTTGCGCGCGAGCACGTTGGCGTTTTCCAGATGCACGAGGCTGGCGTCGTAGCGGCGCGCCTCGTGCTCCTCGTTGCCGAAGTACTTGACGGTTTCGTAGTTGAGCAGCGAATCCACCGCGCGCTCGTTGGCGCGGGTGTCGGCCTCCACCGAGGCGCGGTAATAGCGCGTGCGCCAGTCGGTGATGGCGAAGGTGAACGCGCCGTAGGCGACGAGCGTGACCAGGGTGATGCCGGCGAAGCCCCAGTCGTAGTTCCACACCAGCACGAAGGTCACCAGCGCCACTTCCACGAGGGTCGGCAAGATGGTGTACAGCGACCAGTCCAGCAGGTCGGAGATCGCGTTGCCGCCACGCTCGACGTCGCGGGCCACGCCGCCGGTGCGCCGCGCGAGGTGGAACTTCAACGACAGCGCGTGCAAATGACGGAACACCTGCAAGGTGACTTGCCGCGACACCCGCGCCATCACCCGCGCGAACACCACCTGCCGCAATTCGGTGAATAGCGTGACCGCGATCCGCGAACCGCCATAGGCCAGCAGCAGCGCGACCGGCAGGGCGAGGATGGCGTGCGCGCCGGCCTTCGGCCCGAGCCCGTCCACGAGCTGCTTGAGCAGCATCGGCACCGCGAGGTTGGCGACCTTGCCGGCCAGCACCAGCGCCAGCGCCAGCCCGATGCGCCCGGCGTAGGGCCGCAGGAAAGGCAGCATCTCGCGCAGTACCTGCATCTCGCTGCGCGCGGAGGCAGGCTTGGCGAGCGGGGCTTCGCCGGTGGGTTGGGCTGGGGTGGTCATGGGCTGGATGTGGAGGATCGCCGCAGCGGGTTCAAGGCGCAAGCTTGATGACCGTTGCAAACGGGGATATGCCAAAGCGATGCGATGTGCGGGCGCAGGCGACTGGTATGCTTGATGCGGTCGAATGGGTTCCGGTGCTGCTTCGTTGATCCTGGCTTGCGCTGGCAGCTCAGGTAGCTACGGGACTGGCAGGAGAAACCCCTCTCCCTCCGGGAGAGGGTGCCGAAGGCGGGTGAGGGAAAGGTCTCGCAGCTCTCGACGGTGTGACTGCAATCTGGCTGTTCAAGTCTGGATGTTCACAAGCTTCCCTCATCCGGCGCTGTGCGCCACCTTTCCCCGGAGGGGGAAGGGCAATGCCAAGCTGTCTGCCCTCCAAGTTCCAGCAAGGTTTCGATGCGCCCCGATCCCTCCATCTCCCGCACCCGGCTGGCGTTCGTGCTGGGTGCGCTGGCCATGTTCGGCCCGTTCTCGATCGACACCTTCTTCCCGGCGTTCGCCGCGATGGGCACGGATTTCGGCGTCGGCCAGGTGCCGATGCAGCAGACGATCAGCGTGTACCTGATCGCCTACGCGGCGGCATCGCTGTTCCACGGCGCGCTGTCGGATGCCTTCGGGCGTCGCCGCGTGATCCTGTCGGGGTTGACGGTGTTCGCGCTCGCCTCGGTCGGCTGCGCACTTTCGCGCACGCTGGGAACCCTGCTGGCGTGGCGCGCGTTGCAAGGGCTGTCGGCTGGCGTGGGCCTGATCGTCGGCCGCGCGGTGATCCGCGACTGCCTGCACGGCCACGAGGCGCAGAAGATGATGAGCAACGTGTCGATGATCTTCAGCATCGCCCCGGCGATCGCGCCGATGGTCGGCGGCTTCATCCTCGGCTGGGGCTCTTGGCACGACACCTTCTGGTTCCTCGTGCTGTTCGCGCTGGCGTTGTGGACGGCCACGTTTTTCGCCTTGCCCGAGACCCATCCGCCGGCGGCGCGCATCGCCTTCCATCCCGACACGCTGCTGGCTTCGTTTCGCGCGATGCTGGGCAACCGCGCGTTCGTGAAGCTGGCGCTGGCCGGCTCGATGAACTTCAACGCGCTGTTCCTCTACATCTCCTCGGTGCCGGTGTTCGTGCCGGAATTGCTGGGCCTGGACGAGCGTCAATACAGTTGGTTCTTCGCGCCCACCATCGGCGGGATGATGCTCGGTGCGTTCGCTTCCGGGCGCATGGCCGGGCGCGTGGATGGACTGCGGATGGCGAACTGGGGCTGGCTGATCGGTGGCATCGCCGGGGCCATCAACATCGCCTTCAACCTGCTGGCCACCGACCTGCACCCGCTGCCATTCACCGTGTTCGGCGTGCCTTTGCTGCTGCCGCTGGCGGTGTTGCCGGTGAGCCTGATGGCGTTCGGCATCGCGCTGGTGTTCCCGATCCTCACGCTGGCCTTGCTCGACATGTATCCGCAGCAACGCGGCGGCGCATCGTCGGCGCAGGCCTTCATCGGCTTGATCCTCAATGCCATCGTCGCCGGCGCGATCGCGCCGTGCATCGCCCCGGCGCATGGCGCGCACCTCGGCCTGCGGCTGGCCGCGACCGCCGCGGGATTCACCTTGATCGGTTGGTTGCTCTGGCGCGGGCATGCGCGCAATCCAGCGGCCTCGCCCAGTCCTGTCGTCGATGCGCTGCCGCTGGAGCCGGTGGACGAGATGTGATGCTCAGGCCGGCACGGCCTGCCGGCCCGAGCGCATCCACGCATGCAGCGGCAGACCGGCGAGCATCAAGACCACGCCCCACAGCACGGCTTCGCGGCCAGCGCCGTACAGCGTCCACAGTGCGTAGAACGCCCCCAGCGCGCCGGCGACGGCCAACCCGACACTGCGCCCGCGCGCACCGATGCCCGCGCTGGTCTGCAAGGTGCGCAGCAAGGCCAGCGCACACAGCAGGTACATGAACAAGGTCGCGGTGGTCGAAAGCAGGATCATGAAATTGAAGACGGCAGTGAGCGATTTGCCGTAGCTGGTGGCGAGGATCGACGAGGTCAGCACCGCGTTGACCACCAACGCGATGACCGGCGCACCGCGCGATGAAACCCGCGCGAACGCTGCCGGAAACAGGCGGTCGCGCCCGAGTTGCGCGGCGAATTCGGCATTGAGGAAGGTCCAGCCGTTGAGCGCGCCGAGGCAACTGATCGCCGCAAACAGCGCTACCGCGTGCCCGGCGGTGCTGCCCCAGAACAGGGTCACGGCATCGGCGAAAGGTGCGGTCGAATGCACGAGTTGGGCACCGGGTATCAGCGCCATCACGGTGGTGCAGGCGATGACGGTAATGCCGGCCGAAATCACCGCGCCCAGCACGCTGGCCAGTGGTACGTTGCGATCCGGATTGTGGATGCGGCACGCCACCATCGCCGCCGATTCGACGCCGGTCAGCGCCCACAGGGTCAACGCGGCGGCGGCGGTCACGTCGCCCAGCTTGAACGGTGTGGCTGCCAGATGCGCGTTGTGCAATTGCGGGTTGCCGGTGGAGAACAGCCAGATACCCAGACCGATGACGGCGATGAGCGGCACGAGCTTGATCACCGTGGTAGCCATCTGGGTATGACTGGCCGCGCGCGCACCATGCAGGCTGACGCCGGTGAGCAGCCACACCACCCCGAAGGTGGCGGCGGGCGCGGCGATGGATCCTGCCAGCCACGGCAACAGATTGCTGAGGTAGCTGACGGCGGCGGTCGCCAGCGCGACGTTGCCGACGAGGTTGGCCAGCCAATAGGCCCACACGACCATGAACGCCGTCGCCTCGCCGAACGCGGCGCGGGTGTAGTCCTGCGGCCCGCCGGCCTGCGGGAACGCGCGGCTCAATCCGGCGAACACCAGTGCCAGGGTGATCGAGCCGGAGGCGGTCAGCAGCCATGCCCACACGCTGTTCAGGCCGAACGGCGCCAGCGATGCGGGCAGCAGGAAGATGCCCGAGCCGACGATGTTGCCGACCACCAGCGCGACGCATGCCCACAAGCCGAGCTGGCGCGATGCGTTCATGGGCATTCCGATTCGGTCGACGTCAGCCGGCGTAGAGGGTGGCCGCGAGCGCCGCGATCGCCGGGAAGCCCTGCGCGTACAGGATGCGCATCTTCACGCTGTACGCACCGTACAGCGCGGCGACGATCACGCAGCCGAGGAAGAAGCACTTCAGCTGCAAGGCGAAAGCAGGGTTTGGTTCCAGCAGGCTCCAGACCAAGCCGGCGACGAGAAAACCGTTGTACAGGCCCTGGTTGGCGGCGAGTGACTTGCTCGCCTCGGCGAACTCGGCAGTCAGCCCGAATACCCGCCGCGTCGAGGGTTTCGTCCACGCGAACATTTCCAGATACAGGAAGTACAGGTGTTCGACGGCGACCAGGCCGACGAGGATCGTGGCGAGCAGGTGCATGGGGCAACCTCGGGCGGACTGTGGCGGGTCGGCGGATCATGTGCCCGTGGATGCCGTTGGGCAAGCAGAATCGCGATGTGATTGGCAAGCGGGTACTCCCTTCTCCCATTGGGAGAAGGTGGCGCGTAGCGCCGGATGAGGGAACGCGCCTCGACGTGCGATGGAGTTGGCTTCCTGATGGCTCGGCATAATTCCCTCACCCGCCGCGCCTGTGGCGCGCCGGCCTCTCCCGGAGGGAGAGGCAAGGTTGCATCTCATGCCACGAGAACGAATCCCGCTACAGTATCCACATCCCTTCAGCGTACCCGTCCATGCCCAAAGCCAAGACCGCCTACGTGTGCTCCGAATGCGGGGCCGACTACAGCAAGTGGCAGGGCCAGTGCGATGCCTGCGGGGCGTGGAACACGCTGTCGGAATTCGTGGTCGGATCGGCGGTTCCCACCGGAGCGAAAACGCCTGCGCGCACCGGCTACGCGGGTGCCGACGCGGCCAAGGTCGTGCCGCTGCATACCGTGGGTGAAACCGAGGAAGTACGCACCCTCACCGGCATCGGCGAGTTCGACCGCGTGCTCGGCGGCGGGCTGGTGGAAGGCTCGGTGGTGCTGGTCGGCGGCGACCCAGGCATCGGCAAATCGACCTTGCTGTTGCAGGCGCTGGCGAGCCTGCGCACCGTGTTGCCGGGCTTGTACGTCACCGGCGAGGAGAGCCTGGCGCAGGTCGCCACGCGCGGACGGCGGCTGGGGCTTTTGCTCGATGGCCTGCACGCGCTGGCCGAGACCTGCATCGAGCGCATCCTCGCGCAGGCGCAGTCCGCCAAACCCAAACTCATCGTCGCCGATTCGATCCAGACCCTGTGGAGCGAGCAGCTCGCCGCCGCGCCCGGCTCGGTGTCGCAGGTGCGCGAAACCGCCGCGCGCCTCGTGCGCCACGCCAAGGAAACCGGCACCAGCGTCTTCCTCGTCGGCCACGTCACCAAGGAGGGCGGCATCGCCGGCCCGCGCGTGCTCGAGCACATGGTCGATGCGGTTTTGTATTTCGAAGGCGAGACCGGCTCGCGCTTCCGCGTGCTGCGCGCGTTCAAGAACCGCTTCGGCGCGGTCAACGAACTGGGCGTGTTCGCGATGGGCGAGCGTGGCCTGCGCGAGGTGCCCAACCCGTCGGCGATCTTCCTGTCCGGCTCGGATGCGCCGCAGTCTGGCAGCGTGGTGATGGTCACCCGCGAGGGTACGCGCCCGCTGCTGGTGGAAGTGCAGGCGCTGGTGGATCACTCGCCGCTGGCCAACCCGCGCCGGGTGACGCTGGGCCTCGAACAAAACCGGCTGGCGATGCTGCTGGCGGTGCTGCATCGCCACGGCGGCGTGGGCGTGTTCGATCAGGATGTATTCGTCAACGTCGTCGGCGGCATCCGCGTGCAGGAGACGGCCGCCGACCTGCCGGTGCTGCTGGCGGTGCTGTCGTCCTTGCGCGACAGGCCGCTGGCGGAGAAGACCGTCGCCTTCGGCGAGGTCGGCCTGTCCGGCGAGATCCGCCCCGTGCCCAACGGCGAGGAGCGTCTGAAGGAAGCTGCCTCGCACGGCTTCCGCCGCGCGATCGTGCCGAAGGCGAATGCACCCAAGCGGGGCAGGGTGGGCGAGATGGAAGTGGTCGGCGTGGAGCGATTGGCGCAGGCGCTGGAGCAGGCCGGCTGACCTGCTCCTCGTTGCCTCCTGCCGACAGTGCCTACTGCCCGCAGCAGCCGCAGCAGCCTTCACCATCGGCGCATTCGTCGATGCTGTCCTCACGGCTGCGCACGGGCATGCCCAGAACGCCGGTCATGATCGCGGCCACGCGGTCGCTCGACAGCTCGCTGGCCACCTCGACCGCGCCGGGCCTCGACCCGCCGCGCACGTCGGCCAACGGATCCTCGCGGCGGATGGCGGTACGCAGCAGTTCGATCTTCTCGGGGCTTGCATCCAGTAGTTGCGTCATCGTGGTTCTCGGACGGGGAAGGAGGACGCCACGGTGCCGCGAAGGCGGGGCGGCGTCGTTGACGCAGATCAAGGCGTTTGCCGCCCGGAGACGAGGTCAATCTGGCGAACGACGAGCGCTGCCGATCATGAACGCGAGCCGACCTCGCCGCTTGCGCTGGCCACCGGATACGGCATGATCGACGCCTGTCCCGGCCTTTGCCTGGCTGCGGACACGGGGAACGTAGACCACGAGGGATTGCCGCCATGATCTTTGCCATGCTCGGCTATGGCCGCTTCGGCCATGCTTTTTCCGACCTGCTGCTGCGTGCCGGCCACGGCGTGCGCGTGTTCGACCCGAAGGCCGAGGTGCCGCCCGCGCTGAAGCGCGAGTCGATGGCGGCGGCGGTGCAGGATGCCGAATGGGTGGTGCTGGCGATGCCGGTGCCGCTGATGGACGCGGCATTGCGCAAGCTGCGTCCCTTGCTCACGCCACGCCACACGGTCATCGACGTCGGCAGCGTCAAGCAGCATCCGTGCGCGATGATGGAAGACCAGCTCGGCGGGGCCATCCCGCACGTGGGCACGCATCCGCTGTTCGGGCCGATGAGCGTGGCGCGCGGCGAGGCGCTGCGGGTGGTGCTGTGCGCCAGCCCATTGCACCCGGTCGCCGCCGATCGCGCGCGCACCTTGTTCGAGTTGATGGGATTCACGGTGATCGCGAAGGACGCGGCCAGCCACGACCGCGCGATGGCGCGCACCCACGCGCTGGCGTTCTACATCGCCCGCGCGATGGTGGAAATGGGCGTGGGCGAGGATCTGTCGATGGCGCCGCCGTCGTTTCTCGGGCTGGCCAACATGATCGCCACCGTGCGTGGCGATGCCGGGCATCTGTTCGCATCCATCCAGCGCGAAAACCCGTATACGCAGGCCGCGCGCGAAGAATTGCTGGAGCATCTGGGCAAGATCCACCAACGCCTGCTCGACGGCAAGGACGCGATGCCGATCCCGCCCTGAGATCGGATGGTGGACAGCGCCGTCTGCACTGCGCAGCGGCGTCGTCCTTCACGCCCGGATCCTCAGGTGCCGCGAGCGCGGCGCATAGCCGCCGCAGCGGCGGCAGCGGCTTCGGCGGCCTCGGTCGCGGCCTTGGCGGCGGCCTTGGCACGCTCCACGGCGGCCACCGCATTCATCAGCTCCGGCAGGTCGGTTTCCGTGCGCAGTTCCGGGTGCAGCCTGCGGTTGATCGACAGGATCGAGAAGTGCATCCACAACAGGCTGACCGCGGCGACCGCGAACAGCAGCATGAAGCAACTGCTCCAGATGCCGAGCAGGTCGTTGGCCGCGCCGAAGGCGATCGGCAGCACGAAGCCGCCGAGGCCGCCGATCATGCCGACCACGCCGCCGACCGCGCCGACGTGCTGCGGGTAATACGTCGGGATGTGCTTGAACACCGCCGCCATGCCCAGCGCCATCGCGAAGCCGAGGATGAACAGCACGATCGCGCGTTCGGCGATGCTCGGCGCGATGGTGAACGGGATCGGCCCGCGGATGCCCTCGATCACGTAATGGGTGGCCGGGTAGGACAACAGGAACAAGCCCAGCATCGACAGCGAAAACGAGATGTACATCATCCGCCGCGCGCCGTAGCGGTCGGCCAGCATGCCGCCCACCGCGCGGAACACCGCGGTGGGGAAGGTGAAGCTGGCGGTGAGCATGCCCGCCGCGGCGATGTCGATCTTGTACACGCCCATGTAGTAGCGCGGCAGCCACGAGGTGAGCGCGATGAAGCCGCCGAAGACGAGGAAGTAGTAGGTCGAGAAACGCCACACCTGCAGGTTGCGCAGCGGCGCGATGCGCTCGGCGATGCCGGCCGGCTTGGCGCCGCTGGCGCGGCGTGCGCGGGTGACGGGATCCTCCTGCGCGAGCAGGAAGAACGCCACCGCGGTGGCGAGCATGACGCTGCCATACACGTTGGCGGCATGCCGCCAGTCCATCACCGCCAGCAGCATCGGTGCGAAGAAGCTGGTCAGCGCGGCGCCGGCGTTGCCCATGCCGAACAGACCCAGCGCGGTACCTTGTTTCTCGCGCGGGAAGAAGGACGAGACATACACCACGCCCACCGAGAACGAGCCGCCGGCAAGGCCCAGGCCCAGGCCCACCGCGATCAGCATTCCGTAGGACGTCGCGAACGGCAGCAGGAAGGCGCATCCGGCCACCACCCCCATCAGCAGGGTGTACACGCGCTTGCCGCCGTACAGCTCCGTCCAGATGCCCAGCAGCAGGCGCGACAGCGAGCCGGTGAGGATCGGGGTGGCGACCAGCAGGCCGAACGCGGTCTGCGAGAAGCCCATTTCCTTTTGCAGCTTCACGCCGACGATCGAGAAGATCACCCACACGGCGAAGCAGATCGCCATCGCCAGCGTCGACAGGGTCAACGCCCGGTAGCTGGCGGCAGGTCGGAATTCAGCGACGGCACTCATGCCTACTCTCCGGGCAGGGGAATTCGGGTGTCATCGGCGTGGCGGGATCAATCTTCCAGGCCGCGCACTCCATGGCGCTCGCGCAGCATCTGCAGGTAGTGCTGAAGCTCCTGCTGGCGCACTTGCAGTTCGAGGTAATCGGAGATGCGTTCGCGCACCTCGTCGTAAGCCAATGCCTCGCCGGTGGCGAGCGCATCCACGCTCACCACGTGGTAGCCCCAGCGCGATTCCACCGGGAAGCCGGCGAGGCCTTCGCGCAGGCGGAAGATCTGGCGATCGAACTCGGGCGTGGTCTGCCCGCGTTCGAGCCAGCCCAGCTCGCCGCCGGCATCCTTCGACGGGCACGCCGAGTGGCGCATGGCGAAATCGGCGAACAGATGCGGTTGCTCTTTCAGCTCGGCGATCAGTTGTTCGCCCTGGCTGCGCGCCTTGAAGCGGCCCTCGCTGTCGGCCGGCGAGGCAGCCAGCAGGATGTGCCGCACGCGCACGCGGTCGGGGGCGCGGAAGCGTTCGGGGTTGGCCTCGAAGTAGTGCCGGCAATCGTCTGCGCTCGGCGCGCGATCGGCGACCTCGCGTTCGAGCAGGACGCGGATGCGCGCCTCTTCGAGCGGCTCGCCCTGGGCCGGTTGCACGTCGTCGGCCAAGCCCAGCCGCTCGATTTCCAGCCGCAGCAGTTCGCGCACCACCAGCGCGCGCGCAGCGGCCGCACGCGACTGCTCGGGCTTCAGCGCCCGGTGGTGCTGCATCTCGCGGGCGATCTGCGCTTCGTCGATGCCGGTTTCACCGACGAACACCATGCACGGCGCTGGCCGCCCCAGCGAGCGCGGGCCTTCGCTGGCGTGGTCGTGGTGGTCGGCGTGCGCCTCCTCGGCCACCGTGTTGCCCGAATCGATGACCGTGATCGGCAACGTGCGCGCGGATGTCTTCGTGTTGGCCATCACTCGGTCCTAGGGCCATAACGCAGCGCCGGCTGGCGGCGGCGCACCACCTGGTAGGGCCGCCACAGGTAGCTCAGCGGGATGGACCAGATGTGCACCAGCCGCGTGAACGGGGTCACCATGAACAAGGTCAGGCCGAGCACGATGTGCACCTTGTAGACCCAGCTCACGCCGCCGATCAGCTCGGCCGCGCCGCCGCGGAAGGTGGCGATGCGCTGCGCCCAGTCGGCGAGCATGGTCATCACGCTGCCGTCGAGGTGGTGCGAGGACGCCTCGATGGTGGACAGGCCGAGGATCAACTGCGCCATCAGCATCGCCAGCAGCAGCACGTTGCGCCAGTTGTCGGTGGCGCGGATGCGCGGGTTGAACAAATGCCGCCACATCAGGATGACCATGCCGATCAAACACAGGAAACCGAACACGCCGCCGACCACCATCGCCAGCAGTTGCTTGTGCTCCTGGCTGATGAAGATGGTGTACAGCGAATGGGGCGTGAGCAGGCCGACGACGTGGCCGCTCAACACCACCAGGATGCCGACATGGAACAGGTTGCTGCCGATGCGCATGCCGCGGCTGGACAGCAACTGGCTGGAGCCGCTGCGCCATGTGTACATGGAGTGGTCGAAGCGCACGAGGCAGCCGATGAAGAACACCGCCATCGCGATGTACGGGTAGATCTGGAACCAGAACACGTCGTAGTAGCTCATGGCTGCACCTGGCGTTGTACGGTGGCGGGGCGGCGGGTGGATGGCGAGCAGTCGTCGGACGGCGCTTCGGCACCGAAGCGGACGACTTCTTCTTCCCACAGGCGATCCATGGCCTCGGGGGTGTCGTCGCGCGGCTCTTCGCTGGCACGCTGGCGCAGCGCGGCCAGATCGAACTTGCCGCCGGCGATTTCCAGCAGGGTTTCGAACAGCACCGCGTAGGGGTTGTTGCGCTCGCCGGCGCGGGCGGCCAGCAGGCCGACGATGTGGCTGACGTGGGTCAACCACTCGCGGGCCTCCGCAGGCGGGCGCTGGCTGAGGTATTCGAGCACCAGCGGCAGGTAGTCGGGCAGCTCCTTCGCGGCCAGTTCGAAACCCTGCTTGCGATAGGTCTCCAGCAGGTCGACCATCGCCTGCCCGCGATCGCGCGACTCGCCGTGGATGTGCTCGAACAACAGCAGGCTCATCGAGCGGCCGCGATCGAAGGTGGACAGCCAGCGGTCCTGCGCTTCCAGCGGATCGGTCGCCAGCAAGCCGCGCACGAAGCCCGCCAGCGCCTTGCGGCGTGCGGATGGCAAGGCGGGATCGTCGGCAGCCGCCAGCAGTTCGCTGCCGTGCTCCCACAACTCGTCGCGCGGGTAGTCCAGCAGCACGCCGACGAGCTTGAGCAGGCTCATTGCGCCACCTCGAACTTCTCCTGCCGGTTGGGATGCACCGAGTAGCGCGCGGTCTTGCGCTGGGTGAACAGGTCGGCCGGCGAATCGCCGCTGCAACCGTTGCCCCAGGTGAAGCCGCAGCCGCCGCGCTCGCCGAAGGCATCGTTGGCGTATTCGCGGTGCGCGGTCGGGATCACGAAGCGATCCTCGTAGTTGGCGATGGCGAGGTAGCGGTACATGTCCTCGACCTGCGCCACGGTGAGGCCGACCTGCTTGAGCACGGCGTGATCCTCGATGCCATCGACGTTGATGCCGCGGCGCCATGCGCGCATGGCCATCATGCGTTCCAGCGCGCGCACCACCGGGCCTTCGTCGCCGGCGGTGAGCAGGTTGGCGAGGTAGCGCACCGGGATGCGCAGCGAGGCCACGTCGGGCAGCTCGCCGCTCATGCCCACATGCCCGCGCTCGGCCGCCGACTGGATCGGCGACAGCGGCGGCACGTACCACACCATCGGCAGGGTGCGGTATTCCGGGTGCAGCGGCAGCGCCAGCTTCCAGTCGATGGCGAGTTTATAGACCGGCGAGATCTTCGCGGCCTCCAGCCAGTTGTCGGGGATGCCCTCGGCGCGCGCGGCGGCGATCACCTTCGGGTCGAAGGGGTCGAGGAAGATGTTCAGGTGCGCCTGGTACAGATCCTTCTCGGCCGGCACCGAGGCGGCTTCCTGGATGCGGTCGGCATCGTAGAGCAGCACCCCGAGGTAACGGATGCGGCCCACGCAGGTTTCCGAGCACACCGTTGGCTCGCCCATCTCGATGCGCGGGTAGCAGAAGATGCACTTCTCGGATTTGCCCGACTTCCAGTTGTAGTAGATCTTCTTGTACGGGCAGGCCGACACGCACATGCGCCAGCCGCGGCACTTGTCCTGGTCGATCAGGACGATGCCGTCCTCCTCGCGCTTGTAGATCGCGCCCGACGGGCAGGCCGACACGCAGGCGGGATTGAGGCAGTGCTCGCACAGGCGCGGCAGGTACATCATGAAGGTCTTCTCGAACGCGCCGTAGATCTCCTTCTGCACGTTGTCGAAGTTCTTGTCCTTGCTGCGCTTGGCGAACTCGGTGCCGAGGATCTCCTCCCAGTTCGGGCCCCAGTGGATCTTCTGCATGCGCTGACCGGAGATCAGCGAGCGCGGACGTGCGGTCGGCTGGTGCTGGCCGTCGGGCGCCTCGTGCAGATGCTGGTAATCGAAATCGAAGGGCTCGTAGTAGTCGTCGATCTGCGGCAGGTCGGGGTTGGCGAAGATTTTCGCCAGCAGCCGCCAGCGCCCGCCGGCGCGCGGCACCAGCTTGCCGGCTTTCGTGCGTACCCAGCCGCCGTTCCACTTGTCCTGGTTCTCCCATTCCTTGGGATAGCCCACGCCGGGCTTGGTCTCGACGTTGTTGAACCAGGCGTATTCCACGCCCTCGCGGCTGGTCCAGACGTTCTTGCAGGTGATCGAGCAGGTGTGGCAACCGATGCACTTGTCGAGGTTGAGCACCATCGCGATTTGCGCACGGACTTTCATCACACCACCTCCTTGGCATCGGCCGGAACGGGTTCGCCGTCGAGCCAATCGACCTTGTCCATCTTGCGCACCACCACCAGCTCGTCGCGATTGGTGCCCACCGTGCCGTAATAATTGAAGCCGTAGGCCTGCTGCGCGTAGCTGCCGATCATGTGGGTGGGGTTGAGCACCACGCGGGTGACCGAGTTGTGGATGCCGCCGCGGGTGCCGGTGATGACCGACCCGGGCGTGTTGATGATGCGTTCCTGCGCGTGGTACATCATCGCGATGCCCGGCATCATGCGCTGGCTGACCACCGCGCGTGCCGCGATCGCGCCGTTGACGTTGAACAGGTCGATCCAGTCGTTGTCCTCGATGCCGGCCTCGCGCGCATCGGTCTCGCTGAGCCACACGATCGGCCCGCCGCGCGAGAGCGTCTGCATGATCAGGTTGTCGGAGTAGGTGCTGTGGATGCCCCACTTCTGGTGCGGGGTGATCCAGTTGAGCACGATCTCCTTGTGGCCGTTGGGCTTGGCCCCGAGCATCGGCTTGATCGTCTTGGTGTCGATCGGCGGGCGGTACTGCATGAAGGCTGCGCCGAAGGCGCGCATCCACTCGTGATCCTGATAGAACTGCTGGCGGCCGCTGATGGTGCGCCACGGGATCAGCTCGTGGACGTTGGTGTAGCCGGCGTTGTAGCTGACGTGCTCGTCTTCCAGCCCCGACCAGATCGGCGAGGAGATGATCTTGCGCGGCTGCGCCTGGATGTCGCGGAAGCGGATCGCCTCGTGCTCCTTGCCCACCGCCAGATGGGTATGGTCGCGGCCGGTGAAGGTGCCCAGCGACTCCCACGCTTTCACCGCGACGTGGCCATTGGTTTCCGGTGCGAGGTGCAAGATCACCTCGCAGGCGTCGATCGCGCTGACGATGGCCGGGCGGCCCTTGCTGATGCCCTCATCGAGCACGGTGTGGTTGAGCTTGCCGAGGAACTCGACCTCGTCCTTGGTATCCCACTGCATGCCCTTGCCGCCGTTGCCGAGCTTGTCCAGCAGCGGCCCGAGCGAGGTGTATTTCTTGTACAGGTTGGGGTAGTCGCGCTCGACCACCGCCATCGCCGGCGCGGTCTTGCCGGGGATCAATTCGCACTCGCCCTTTTTCCAGTCGCGCACGTCCAGCGGCATCGACAGCTCGTTGGGGGTGTCGTGCTGGGTCGGCACCAGCACCAGGTCCTTTTCCACGCCGAGCACGCCCGGTGCCAGTGCGCTCACCGTTTGCGCGATGCCCTTGAAGATGTCCCAGTCGCTGCGCGCTTCCCAGGCCGGATCCACCGCCTTGGACAGCGGATGGATGAAGGGGTGCATGTCGGAGGTGTTGAGGTCGTTCTTCTCGTACCAGGTCGCGGTCGGCAGCACCACGTCCGAATACAGCGCGGTGGTGCACATGCGGAAGTCCAGCGTCACCAGCAAGTCGAGCTTGCCCTCGGCGCCCTGGTCATGCCATTTGACTTCCTCGGGCTTGAGCTTGCCGAGCTGGCCCAGATCCTTGCCCTGCAGGCCGTGGCGGGTGCCGAGCATGTGCTTGAGCATGTACTCGTGGCCCTTGCCCGAGGAGCCGAGCAGGTTGGAGCGCCAGATGAACATGTTGCGCGGGAAGTTCTGCGGCGAATCCGGGTCGGCGAAGGCGAAGTCGAGCTTGCCGGACTTGAGTTGCGACACCGCGTAATCCACCGGCGGCATGCCGGCTTGTTCCGCCTCGCGCACCACCTGCAACGGATTGCGGTCGAGTTGCGGGGCGCACGGCAGCCAGCCCATGCGCACCGCGCGCAGGTTGAAATCGACCATGCTGCCGCTGTATTTGCTGGTGTCGGCCAGCGGCGAAAGCAGTTCCTTGACGTCGATCTTCTCGTAGCGCCATTGCCCGGAGTTGAAATAGAAGTAGGATGTGCCGTTCATCTGCCGCGGCGGGCGGCTCCAGTCCAGCGCGAAGGTCAGCGGGATCCAGCCGGTCTGCGGGCGCAGCTTTTCCTGGCCGACGTAATGCGCCCAGCCGCCGCCGGTCTGGCCCACGCAGCCGCACATCATCAGCATGTTGATGAGGCCGCGGTAGTTCATGTCGCAGTGGAACCAGTGGTTCATGCCGGCGCCGACGATGATCATGCTGCGGCCGTGCGTCTTGTCGGCGGTGCGCGCGAACTCGCGAGCGATCTCGATCATCTGCGCGCGCGGCACGCCGGTGATCTTCTCCTGCCACGCCGGGGTGCCGGGCACGTTGTCGTCGTAGCTGCCGGCGACGTTGCCGCCACCGAAGCCGCGATCCACGCCATACTGCGCCAGCAGCAGGTCGTACACCGTCGCCACGGCCCACTCCTTCCCGTCGGCGAGTACCAACCGGCGTACCGGGATGTTGCGCTCGAGCACGTCCTCGAACTTGGAGTTGTTCCAGAACTCGTGCTCCACGCCGCCGAAGTAGGCGAAGCTGACGCTCTCGATGCCGTCGTTGGCATCCTTGAGCGACAGGCGCAGGCGGGTGTCGCGGCCGGCGCTGTCGCGCTCCTCGATGTTCCACTTGCCTTTCTCGCCCCAGCGGAAGCCCACCGAGCCATGCGGCACGGCGATCTGTCCGGTGTTTTCATCGAAGGCCAAGGTCTTCCATTCCGGGTTGTTGGACTCGCCCAGCCCGCCCAGATCGGAAGCGCGCAGGAAGCGCCCGCACACCAGCCGGCCCTGCGCATTGCGCTCCAGCCGCACCAGCAACGGCATGTCGGTGTATTGCCGGCAGTAGTCGGTGAAGTATTGAGACGGTTTATCGACGTGGAACTCGCGCAAGATCACGTGGCCCATCGCCGCCGCCAGCGCGGCGTCGGTGCCCTGCTTGGGGTGCAGCCAGTGATCGCACAGCTTGGCGACCTCGGAGTAGTCCGGGGTGATGGCGACCGTCTTGGTGCCGTTGTAGCGCGACTCGGTGAAGAAGTGCGCGTCGGGCGTGCGCGTCTGCGGGACGTTCGAGCCCCAGGCGATGATGTAGCGGGAGTTGTACCAGTCGGCCGACTCGGGTACGTCGGTCTGCTCGCCCCACACCTGCGGCGAGGATGGCGGCAGGTCGCAGTACCAGTCGTAGAAGCTCAGGCACACGCCGCCGAGCAGGGACAGGTAGCGCGCACCGGAAGCATAGGACACCATCGACATCGCCGGGATCGGCGAGAAGCCGATCACCCGATCGGGCCCGAATTTCTTCACCGTGTACAGGTTGGCCGCGGCGACGATCTCGTTGGCCTCGTCCCAGTGCACGCGGGCGAAGCCGCCCATGCCGCGGCGGGATTTGTAATCCTTGGCCTTGGCCGGATCCTCGACGATGCTCGCCCACGCATCCACCGGCGACTTGCCCTTGCGCGCCTCGCGCCACATGCGCAGCAGCGCGCCGCGCACCAGCGGGTACTTCATGCGGTTGGCGCTGTACAGGTACCACGAGTAGCTGGCGCCACGCGGACAGCCGCGCGGCTCGTGGTTGGGCAGGTCGGGGCGCGTGCGCGGGTAGTCGGTCTGCTGGGTTTCCCACGTCACCAGCCCGTTTTTGACATAGATCTTCCAGCTGCACGAACCGGTGCAGTTCACGCCATGCGTGGAGCGCACGATCTTGTCGTACTGCCAGCGCGCGCGGTAGGTGTTTTCCCATTCGCGGCTTTCGGTCTTGGTGAAGCCATGCCCTCCGGCGAAGGGTTCTGGGTTGCGTTTGAAGAAGGTGAGGCGATCGAGGAAATAGCTCATCGGGATCGACCTTGCAGGGAGGGGATTGGCGGCGTCGTGGAAATGCTAACGATGACTTGGGATGGCGGTGATGATCCAGGTCAAGCTGGCGGTATCGTCGGGCGTCGCAGCCATACATTACGCCTCGCCCCGCTTCATCCGCCGATCGACGCCAGATGCGGGGTCAATCCGGTGCGGCCCTCGTGCAGCCCGTGACCTGCTTCCTTCAGTCCCAGTTGCCCGAGCAAGGTGGCCTGCAACAGGTCGCCCGAGGCGTCGTCCTGCAGCAGATGCCGCAGCGGGATGCCGAGGTTGCCGAACAGGCACAGGCGCAGGTCGCCGCGCGAGGTCACGCGCAGGCGGTTGCAGCCGGCGCAGAAGTCGCGGCTGTAGGGGGCGATGATGCCGATGCGGCCACGGTAATCCGGGTGCCCGTACTCGCGCGCCGGCCCGGCGGTGGGCCCGCGCGGCAGCAGCGACCAGCCCTGCGCCTGCAGGTCGTCCTCCAGCGCCTGCGCGCGCAGGTGGTGGCGCTCGAAATAGTCCTTGTTGGTGCCGGTGCGCATGAGTTCGATGAAGCGCACCGCGACCGGGCGCTCGCGCAGGTACTCGAGCCAGGCCGGCATCTGCTCGTCGTTGAGCCCGCGCAGCAGCACGGCATTGAGCTTGACGACCGGGAAATCGGCGGCCAGCGCCTCGTCGATCCCGGCGAGGATGTCGTGCAGGCGGTCATGCCCGGTGATGGCCGCGAAGCGCTGCCGATCCAGCGCGTCCACGCTGACATTGAGCGCGTTCAAGCCGGCCTGCTGCCACGTCGCGCGGCGCTTGCGCAGGATGCAGCCGTTGGTGGTCAGGGCGATGGTGCGGATGTCCGGCATGCGCGCCGCGGTGGCGATGATGTCGGGCAGGTCGCGGCGCAGGGTCGGCTCGCCGCCGGTCAGGCGCAGCTTGCGCAGGCCCACGCCGACGAAGCCGTGCAGCAGGCGTTCGATCTCGTCCAGCCGCAGCGACGGCGCGGTGCCGGGCACGCCCTGATAGCCATTCGGCAGGCAATAACTGCAACGGAAATTGCAGGCCTGGATCACCGACAGCCGCAGGTAGGGGAAGCGGCGACCGTAGCGGTCGGCCAGAACGGTCATGGGGCGCTCCTCGCGGACGGGCCCATGCTGCGGCGGCGCGATCGGGCTGTCCTTGAGCCAGATCAAGCCGCCCGGAACCGACCCGGCGGCAGGGCCTTTCCACATGGCACATGCCGGAGCGGCCGTCACGCGCTACATTGTCGCGGACTGCTGCCACGGGTTGCCCGCATGACCACCGCCTACGACTTCAACGCTACCGACCTCGACGGAAAAGAACACGCATTGGCCGACTACCGCGGCAAGGCGCTGCTGATCGTCAACGTCGCCAGCCGTTGCGGATTCACCCCGCAGTACGCCGGGCTGGAGGCGATGTACCGCAAGCACAGGGATGCAGGACTGGAAGTGCTCGGCTTCCCCTGCGACCAGTTCGGCCATCAGGAGCCCGGCGATGCGCAGGAGATCAAGAACTTCTGCTCGCTCACCTACGATGTGACCTTCCCGATGTTCGCCAAGGTCGAGGTCAACGGCGCACATGCGCATCCGCTGTGGACGTGGCTCAAGGAGCAAAAGAGCGGCTTCCTCGGCCTCGACGGCATCAAGTGGAATTTCACCAAGTTCCTCGTCGGTCGCGACGGGCAGGTGCGCAAGCGCTACGCGCCCACCGACACGCCGGAGAAGATCGAGCGCGACCTGGCAGCGGTGCTGGGTTGAGCCGCCGCATCGCACGCTGACCATGATCCGCCTGGCCCACGCGCAACTGGTGATCGCCGACATCAGCGGCTACACCGATTTCATCGTCAACCGCAGCGTCAGCCTGCTGCATGCCGAGCAGATCGTCAGCGACCTGCTCGGTGCCGTCGCCTCCAACAGCCGGCACCCGCTGACGCTGAACAAGTTCGAGGGCGACGCGGCGCTGCTGTTTGCCGAATCCGGCGACGACCCCGCCGCGGCCGCGGCCGACGTGCTGGCGCAACTTCGCGCGATGTTCGACGCCTTCGCCGCCACCCGCGAGGCGATCGCCGCGCAGCGCACCGGCTGCAATTGCGATGCCTGCACCAACATCCACGGCCTGCGGTTGAAGGCCTTCATGCACTGCGGGCAGATCGCGATCAAGCAATTGCATGGTTTCGTCGAGCTGGCCGGCGAGGACGTGATCGTGCTGCATCGTTTGCTCAAGAACCAAGTGCGCGAGCGCGAATACGTGCTGCTGACCGCGCCGGTGTGCGCCCTGTGGCCGGCTGCTGCCGTGGAAGGCTACGCAGGCAGCGCGGACTGCGAGGGTGTCGGGCAGGTGCCGTTTCGCGTGCTGACGCCGGATCGGCTGCCGCGCGCAGCAGCATGACGACAATGCATCCAGTCCTCCCATGAGGTGACCCATGCGTCTGCCATCCATCGCCGCCGTCTTGCTCGCTTCTATTTCCGGCCCCGTGTTCGCCGCACTGCCGCCGCAATTCCAGAATGCGAAGGATCTGGACGCGATGGTGGCTTTCATCAAGCAACACGACCGCGTCGCCGGCGAGCTGAAATCCATCGATGTACAGCGACGCATCGTGTACTACGGCGACAACTGCCAGGCGCAGTTCACGCGGCAGGTGGTCGAACATCCGCGGGGCTGGGTCGGGCCGGCGGCACCGCTGGTGTATGACCATTCCAACTGTCCTCTGGAGTGGCCGGCGAATCATTGAGCCGACGCTGAACCCTTCCAGCGTCGCAGGCCGCTACAATGCGCAACTTCCGCACGCGTCCAGCGTGCGGCTTGCCCCGCGTCGGCACTGGTCGAATCGCGGTTCCCGACTTCTTCCGAGACCATCCATGCTGATCGCCGATCGCGCCGTTGCGCTGTTCCATTACACCCTCACCGACCCTGCCGGCGCGGTGATCGATGCCTCGCCCGCGGGCCAGCCGCTGGCCTACCTGCACGGTGCCGGCAACATCGTGCCCGGATTGGAGCAGGCGATGCAGGGCCGCAGCGCGGGCGATCGCTTCGACGTGATCGTCTCGCCCGAGCAGGGTTACGGCGAGCGCGATCCGGGGCTGGTGCAGGTGGTGCCGCGTGCCGCCTTCCAGGGCGTGGACTCGATCGAGCCGGGCATGCAGTTCCAGGCGCAGGGCGGGCACGGCCCGATGCTGGTGACGGTGGCCGCGGTGGATGCCGACAGCGTGACCGTGGACGGCAACCATCCGCTCGCCGGCGTGCCGCTGCACTTCGCGGTGGAGATCGCGCAGGTTCGCGAAGCGACCGCCGAGGAACTGGCGCACGGCCATGTGCATGGCGCGGGCGGGCATCATCACTGATAGCGCGTAGCAATACCTTGAAGCCCCTCCCGCACAGGGCGGTGCCACTTGCAGCCACGGATGGGTCGATCTGCCCAACAACCCGGGCAGCTACCCTCCCTGCGTGCGGTGAAGGGTAGGGTGGGGCCATGTGCATTCGAGGCAGGTGCTGTGCCTGCTCGCCCCCATCCCAGCCTTCCCCCGCGCGCGGTGGGAAGGGGCTGGTTCCGGGCGTGACGGATCGTGATCGGTTGGTGACGATGATGGCAATGCGATGGCCTTGATCACCTTCCAGAACGTCCACTACGGCGTCGGCGGGCCGGCGCTGCTGGAGGATGTCGTGCTCGCCATCGAAGCCGGCGAGCGCGTCTGCGTGGTCGGTCGCAACGGTGCCGGCAAATCCACCTTGCTGCGGCTGCTGGCGCGCGAGATCGTGCCGGACGACGGCGAGATCCGTTTCAGCGAAGGCGTGCGGGTGGGCCGGCTGGCGCAGGAAGTGCCCGGGGACACGGATGGCAGCGTGTTCGATGTCGTCGCCGACGGGCTGGGCGAACTCGGCCATTGGCTGGCCGATTTTCATCGCATCAGCCACGCAGCCGTCGTCGATACGGATGCGCTTGCGCAGGTGCAGGCGCGCATCGAACGCGCCAACGGCTGGGATCTGGAACGCCGCGTCGCCCAGGTCGTCACCCAGCTCGACCTGCCCGAGGATGCCGCGTTCGCATCCCTGTCCGGCGGTCTGAAGCGCCGCGTGCTGCTGGCGCGCGCGCTGGTCGCGCAGCCCGACGTGCTGCTGCTCGACGAGCCGACCAACCACCTCGACATCGCCTCGATCGACTGGCTGGAGGAGTTCCTGCGCGGCTTTCGCGGCAGCCTCGTGTTCGTCACCCACGACCGCCGCTTCCTGCGCGCGCTGGCCACCCGCATCGTCGAAATCGACCGCGGCCGCGTCAGCAGTTGGCCGGGCGATTACGACAACTACCTGCGCCGCCGCGAGGAACGCGCGCACGCGCAGGCGCAGGAGAACGCGCGCTTCGACAAGCTGCTGGCGGCCGAGGAAGTGTGGATCCGGCAGGGCATCAAGGCCCGCCGCACCCGCGACGAAGGCCGCGTGCGCCGGCTCGAAGCGATGCGCCGCGAGCGCGGGCAGCGCCGCGAGCAGGTCGGCACGGTGAAGCTGGCCTCGCTGGAAGCGCAGGCGTCGGGCAGGAAGGTGATCCAGGCCGGGGGCGTGTCGTTCGCCTACGAAGGCCGCGCCATCGTGCGCGACTTGACGACGACCATCCTGCGCGGCGACCGCATCGGCCTGATTGGCCCCAACGGCGTCGGCAAGACCACCCTGATCCGCCTGCTGCTCGGCCAGATCGCACCGCAATCGGGCGAGGTGAAGCTCGGCACGAACCTGCAAGTGGCCTATTTCGACCAGCACCGCGCCGCGCTGCGCGAGGACTGGAACGCGCTGGACAACGTCTCCGAAGGCCTGGAATTCATCGAAACCAACGGCGGCCGCAAGCACGTGCTCGCCTACCTGCAGGACTTCCTGTTCACCCCCGAGCGCGCCCGCGCGCCGATCACCCGCCTGTCCGGCGGCGAGCGCAACCGCCTGCTGCTGGCCAAATTGTTCGCGCAGCCCTCGAACCTGCTGGTGATGGACGAGCCGACCAACGACCTCGACGTGGAGACGCTGGAACTGCTGGAAGAACTGCTCGCCGACTACCCGGGCACGCTGCTGCTGGTCAGCCACGACCGCGAGTTCCTCGATCGCGTGGTGACCGGCACGCTGGCCTTCGAGGGCGATGGGCGCATCGGCGACTACGTCGGCGGCTATTCGGACTGGTTGCGGCAGCGGCCGGCGCCCGCCATCGTCGCGCCCACTGCAGTCACGTCCACCGTCGCCACTCCGGCCGCCACCACGACGACAACGAAACCGGCCGCGCCTGTGCCTGCGCGCCGCAAGCTCGGCTTCAAGGAACAACGCGAACTCGATCAGCTTCCGGCGCGCATCGAGACGCTGGAAGCGGACATCGCCACGCGCACGGCGGCCATGCAGGAGCCGCAGTTCTATCGCAAGGCAGCCGCGGACATCCTCGCTGCCAACGCAGCGCTGGCTGCCGCGCAGGCGGAACTGGAACACGCCTACGCGCGCTGGATGACGCTCGAAGGCGGCTGAAAGCGGCCCGATCCTCGCGCTTGACGCCGGTCAAGGCGCGCCTGCACCAGCCACTTAGCATGGGCACCCGCTTGCCCATCGACCCCGCGCGTAGCCATGCAGCTCCAGCATTGCCACATACACGTCTGCTTCAGAGGCGGCCCGGGGGGCGGAGCGTGGCGAGCCGGCCGCGCCATCGCCCCATCGCATCCATGAACGCCAGCGCCACCCTCGACATCGATCCCGCCCTCGCGCGCCCGCAGTGGCGCGACGAGCTGCTCGACGAATACGCGCAGCTCGGTGAGCGCCTGAACACGCTGATGCCCTGCATCGAATGGCAGCTGCAACTGCCGTGGATCGACGCCATCATCAAGCTGAAAAAGCAGCGCGGCGCGACGATCCTCGCCCACAGCTACCAGACGCCGGAGATCTTCCACGGCGTGGCCGACATCACCGGCGATTCGCTGGCGCTGGCGCAGGTGGCCGCGACCTGCCAATCCGACCCGATCGTGCTGTGCGGCGTGCACTTCATGGCCGAAAGCGCCAAGATCCTCGCCCCGCACAAGACCGTGCTGATCCCCGATCCCGAAGCCGGCTGCTCGCTGGCGTCCTCGATCACCGCCGACGATGTGCTGGAACTGCGCCGGAAACATCCGGGCGTGCCGGTGGTGAGCTACGTCAACACCTCGGCGGCGGTCAAGGCCGTTTCCGATGCCTGTTGCACCTCGGCCAATGCCGTGCAGGTGGTCGAGGCGATGGGCAGCGACAAGGTGATCTTCCTGCCCGATGCGTATCTGGGCGCGCACGTGGCCCAGCACACGCAGGTGGAGATCATCCTCTGGCACGGCCGCTGCGAGGTGCACGAGAAGTTCACCGCGGCCGAAGCACGGCACGCGCGCGAGCGCTTCGACGCCAAGCTGCTGGCGCACCCCGAATGCCCGCCCGAGGTGCTGGCCGAGGCCGACTTCGTCGGCTCCACCAGCGCGATGACGAACTGGCTCGACCGCGAGCGCCCGCCGCGGGTGGCGCTGATCACCGAGTGCTCGATGGCCGACAACCTGCGCGTGCGCTTTCCGGAAACCTCCTTCATCAAGCCCTGCAACCTGTGCCCGCACATGCAGAAGATCACCCTGCCGAAGATCCACGCCGCACTGCTGCACATGCAGCACGTGGTGGACGTACCGCTGGAGACCGCGCGCAAGGCCAGGCGTGCGCTGGATCGCATGCTCGAGGTCGGCCGGCGCGAGACGGTCTGATGGACGCGCCCATCGTCATCGTCGGCGCCGGCATCGCCGGGCTGGCGACCGCGCTCGCCGTGGCCCCGGCGCGCGTGTTGCTGCTCAATCGCGGCAGCGGACAGGGCAAACCCGCCAGCGCGATGGCGCAGGGTGGCATCGCCGCAGCAATGGGGATCGGCGACGAGCCACGCGCGCATGCGCACGACACCCTCGTGGCCGGCGCCTTCCACAACGATGCGGCGGTGGTGAACTGGCTGTGCGCGCAGGCTCCGGCCACGATCGGCTGGCTGGAACGGCAGGGCGTGGCCTTCGATCGCGATGCCGATGGCCGCCTGCAACTCGGTCGCGAGGGCGGGCATGGGGTGGCGCGCATCGTCCACTCCGGCGGCGATGCCACCGGGGAGATGCTGATGCGGGCCCTGCGCGAGCGCGCAAAGGCCGCCGCGCATGTGACCTGGCGCGATGGCGTGGACGTGGATGCGCTGCTGCTGCGCGGCGAAGCGGCGCGCGGGGTGCGCGTGCGCGATGTGGGTGGCACGGCCTGCGAAATCCCCGCGCGCGCGGTGGTGCTGGCCACCGGCGGCATCGGCGCGCTGTTCGCGCGCACCAGCAATCCCCCGGGCGCCGATGGTGCGGGGCTGGCGCTGGGCATGGCCGCCGGCGCGCGTGCGCGCGACCTGGAATTCGTGCAATTCCATCCGACCGCGCTGGACGTTCCCGCTGCCCATTGCCTGCCCCTGATCACCGAGGCCCTGCGCGGCGCCGGTGCGCGCTTGATCGATGCGCAGGGCCGGTACCTCATGGATGGCGTGGATGCCCGCGGCGATCTCGCCCCGCGCGACATCGTCAGCCGCGCGGTGTGGCGGGCGCAGCACGAGGGACGGCAAGCGCTGCTGGATGCGCGCGAAGTCGCCGGCGACTGGTCGCGGCGCTTTCCCACCGTGCTCGCCGCCTGCCTCGCGCACGGCGTGGATCCGCGCCGCGAGCCCATTCCGGTCACCCCGGCCGCGCATTTCCACATGGGCGGGTTGGCGGTGGATCTCAACGGCAACACCTCGGTGCCGGGTCTGCACGCCGTCGGCGAGGTCGCCTGCAACGGGGTGCACGGCGCCAACCGGCTGGCCAGCAATTCGCTGCTGGAAGGCGTGGCCTGCGGACGTCGCCTCGGCGCGGCGCTGGCGATGCGCGAGGCTCCCGCCGCGCGCGGCGCGGCACGCTGGGTCGAGCGTGGCCCGACGCTGTCCGGGGCGGCGCTCGAACGCCTGCACCAACGGCTGTGGGATGCCGCCGGCCCGGTGCGCGATGGCGCGCGCCTGCACGCCGCGTGGCTGGCATGCCGCGATGAACTGGGCGATGCTTGGCAGTCCCGGTTGGCGATGGTCTTGCTGGCTGCCGCGCGCGACCGCCCGGCCAGTCTCGGCGCGCACTGGCGGCAGGACGCCGCCGCGCTGGCCGTACCCGGCCGCATCGCCCGTGGCGCTTGACGCCAGCCCCGAAACCGCGTTCCATCACACTCCGCCCCCGTACCGGCCGCTCCGGCCGACCCCATGAACCGACCCGTTTCGCTCGATCACGAGCAGTTGCTGGCCTGCGCACGCGGGCACTTGTTCGGCGCCGACAACGCGCGCCTGCCCGCCCCGCCGATGCTGATGTTCGACCGCATCACGCGCGTGGACGAACACGGCGGCGCGCACGGCAAGGGCTGCCTGGAGGCCGAACTCGACATCCGCCCCGACCTGTGGTTTTTCGGCTGCCACTTCGAAGGCGACCCGGTGATGCCAGGTTGCCTCGGGCTGGACGCGATGTGGCAGCTCACCGGCTTCTACCTGCCGTGGCTGGGCGAGCCCGGGCGCGGGCGCGCGCTGGGCGTGGGCGAGGTGAAGTTCACCGGGCAGGTGCTGCCGAGCGCGAAACTCGTGCGCTACGTGATCGACGTGCGCCGCGTGGTGCGCGGACGGCTGGCGCTGGTGATCGCCGATGGCCGCACTTTCGTCGATGGCCGCGAGATCTACGTCGCGAAGGATTTGCGCGTGGGCCTGTTCCGCAGCACGGAGGGCATGTGATGCGCCGCGTCGTCGTCACCGGCATGGGCATCGTCTCCTGCCTCGGGCAGGCCGCGCAGACGGTTTCCACCGCGCTGCGCGAGGGCATCAGCGGCATCCGCCACATGCCCGAGCAGGTGCAGCGCGGGCTGCGCAGCCACGTCGGCGGGCTGCCGCAGATCGATCTGGAAGCACTGATCGACCGTCGCCTGAAACGCTTCATGGGCGACGCCGCAGCCTACGCCTACGTGGCCATGCGCGATGCCATCGCCGATGCCGGGCTGGCGCTGGAGGCCATCCGGCATCCGCGCGTGGGCGTGATCGCCGGTTCCGGCGGCGGCTCGGCGCAATGGCAGATCGAAACCGGCGACCTGTTGCGCGAGAAGGGCATCCGCAAGGTCGGCCCGTGCATGGTGCCGCGCACGATGTGCTCGACCGTTTCGGCGACCCTGGCCACCGCGTTCGGCATCCTCGGCCTGAGCTATTCCATCGCCGCGGCCTGCGCGACCTCCGCGCACTGCATCGGCGCGGCCGCCGACCTGATCCGCCACGGCGCACAGGACGTGGTGTTCGCCGGCGGCGGCGAGGAACTGCACTGGGGCATGACCGCGCAGTTCGACGCCATGGGCGCGCTGTCCACCAGCCACAACGACACGCCTGCGACGGCTTCGCGCCCCTACGATGCCAGCCGCGATGGCTTCGTGATCGCCGGCGGCGGCGGCATGCTGGTGCTGGAGGACTACGAGCACGCCCGTGCACGCGGCGCACGCATCCACGCTGAACTGGTCGGCTACGGGGTCACCTCCGATGGCGGCGACATGGTTGCGCCCACCGGCGAGGGCGCGGTGCGTTGCATGCGCATGGCAATGGCAGGGCTCACCGCGCCGGTGGATTACCTCAACACCCACGGCACTGCCACGCCGTTGGGCGACATCGTGGAATTGAACGCGGTGCGCGAAGCCTTTGGCGCCGACGTGCCGCCGCTGTCATCCACCAAGGCCCTGACCGGCCACTCGCTGGGTGCGGCCAGCGTGCACGAGGCGATCTACAGTCTGCTGATGCTCAAGGAAGGCTTCATCGCCGGCTCGGCGCACATCGACAACCTCGACGAGCGCGCGCAGGGCTTCCCGATCGTCCGCGCCAGCCGCGAAGTCGATCTGCGCACGGTGATGTCGAACAGTTTTGGTTTTGGCGGCACCAACGGCAGCCTGGTGTTCGCGCGGGTGTAGCGATTCCGGCGATGCGTGGTCGTGGACGCGAAGTTCGTCCATGTGGTGCGATCGCCAGCCATGGCCGTGCCGTCTTGCGATCCACGGATCCGCGACAGCTTATTTGCACGCTGCGGCCTGGGCGTGGACGTGCGCGATCGTGGGCGTATCCGACGACGTTGCGGTGCCCTGTTTCACGAGCTGTTGCCACAGCGCATCGCTGGATTTGCGCCACTGACAGGCTTGTGCGTCCGTGCCCAGAGCGTCGGCGAGCTGCGATTCGACATAGGCCAGGTCGCGACGTTCCATCGTCGCCGTTGGAGCCCGTCGCACGAATTCCTGCCGCAATGCGAGTGCTTCTCGCAAGGCGGCAACGGAAGCGGCCATGTCGCCACGTGATTTCTGGGTGTTGCCGATGAACTCCCAGGTTTCCGCCAAGTCGGCACTGACGGCTTCATTGCCGGGATCCTTGGCCACCAGAGCTTGTTGCTCGGCGAGCGCACGCTGGTATTCGACCAGTGCCAGATCGTAATTCTTCATGTCGAATTGAGCTTCGCCGATTTTCTGATCCCCGAGCGCAAGTTGACGGCGTGCAATGGCGTTGGCGGGGTCGCGCGCGACCATCTGCGCTGCCAGAGTGCGAAATTGCGAATAGGCATCGACCATCGATGCCTTGTCGGGCAGGTCTCCCATGTTGTCGCCCAGAAATTCCCAGGATTCCGCCAACAATGACATCGCCAATTCGTCGCCGGGATGCAGATGCAACCATGCCTGCGCGCGCGCGATGCTTCGACGCAGCAAGTCGCGAGCCTGGGTGGGGTGGTTTCTCCACCCTTCGGCATAGCCGCTCTCCTTGTCGAGCAGCGCCAGAGACAGCTCGTAGTGCCGCGGATCGTTGCCCGGGCCGACCCGCTCGATGGTGGCGTGCGCTTGCCCGTAATACGTCATCGCGGCATCGAGCTTGTTGGTCCAGAACATCACGTTGCCCAGCGCTTCCTCACCTTGGGCGACGGCTTGCCAATCGCGTGGATGGTTTTTTGCCAGCGCCGTCCATTCGGCCAGCCCTTGCCGAATGGTGCGTTCGGCGTTCACCAGGTCGTTGTTCTGGTACTGGGCGTCGCCCAGGCTCATCAGGATCGTGGCATGCAAGGCGCGCGCGCTGTCATCCTTCGGCGTTATTTTCATGACCCGTTCGATTTGCTTGAGCGCCTGCGCGTAGCTGAGCAAGGCACCGTTCATGTCGCCGATGTTGCTTTCGCCGCCACCCTGCAATTCGCCGACGCGCAGCCAGGCAGAAGCCAGTTCGCGGCGCAACGACAGCGGGGTGCCGTCCTCGTTGCTGAGCTTGCGCAGGTAATCTCGTACGTGCAGCACCAGCACCTTGCGCGCAGGCGTCGAGCCGGGCAGCTTGAGCAGCGCATCGTTCAGGTCGTACAGCATCCCGTGCGCCAGCACGCGCACGTCGTCGAAGCGCTGTTCGGCGAGCGCTCGCTCGCGGTCGGCGATCCGTGCCTGCCACAGGCTGGCGGCCAGTCCGCCGGCCAGCGCGAGCACCACCGAAAGCGCCGCCGCGACCCCGATCGTGTTGCGGCGCAGGAACTTGCGCGTGCGATAGCCCACCGTGTCGGGTCTGGCGCGGATCGGCTCGTTCGCGAAGTAGCGGCGGATGTCGTCGGCGAATGCGTCCGCGTTCGCATAGCGCCGTTCGGGCTGTTTCTTGATCGCGGTAAGCACGATGGTGTCGAGGTCCCCGGTGATGCGGCGCGCGAATTTGCGGCGATCGCTCATGCTGCCGGTGGTCGTGGCGAGCACGATCCGGCTGGGCGCGGTCACGTCGTCGTCGGACAGGGCGCGCACGAGGCCGCGCATGTCGCCGTTGTCGAACCGATACGGCGGCAACCCGGTGAGGAGGCGGTACAGCAGCACGCCCAGCGAATAGATGTCGCTGGCCACGCCGATCGGCCGGCCGAACACCTGCTCCGGGCTTGCGTATTCGGGCGTGTAGGCGCGTTCGACCGTCTGCGAATCCTCTGCGCCTTCGGTCGACTGCAGCAATTTGGCGATGCCGAAATCGAGCAGTTTTGCGGCACCCGTGCTGTCCACGAGAATGTTGCCTGGCTTGATGTCCCGGTGCAGGACGAGTTGCTGATGCGCGTAGCCAACCGCGTCGCAGACCTGCAGGAACGTGCGCAGCACGACCTCGACCGGTCGCCCCTCCAGGTAGCGGTCGATCGGCTCGCCGGCGACGTATTCCATCACCAGATAAGGCCAGCCCGTTTCGGTTTCGCCGGCGTCGATCAGACGCGCGATGTGCGGATGTTCCAGTCGCGCGAGCGCCTGCTTTTCGGCGTCGAAACGCGCGCGTGCGGTCGGCGTGAGCGTGCCTTGCACCAGTTTCAATGCGACCTGCTTGTCGAAGCTCGCATCGGCGCGTTCGGCCAGATACACCTCGCCCATGCCGCCATGGCCGATTACCTTGAGTACTCGCCATGCCCCCACGCGAGCACCTGCCGGCAGCGAATTCGCGGATTCTTGCGTGGATTGAAGAATGCGAGTCGATTCGTCCATGAGAGTTACCCGGCAAGGCGAGGGGGCGAGACCGTGATCGGCCGCACCAACATCCACGGCGAGCGACTGGATCAGTTGGCATGCCGGAGCGTGCGAGCAGATTAGTCCTCGGGTGCGGGTTTGCAAGGGATGTGCGGCGGCCGCCAGCACGACTCGCGATGGCTTTCGACCGCCAAGCGGTCATAGACCCCTTGCGCACGGTGATGTCCAACAGCTTCGGCTTCGGCGGCACCAACGGCAGCATGGTGTTCGCAAGGGTGTAGAAGATCCTCGGCGCGAGTTGACCCAGGTCATGGGCCGCGCGCCTGCATTGCCCTACCTTGCGCCATCCGGTAACGAGGAGCCGCATCATGGATGCGCAGGTCATCATCGTGGGGGCCGGCCCGGCCGGCTTGTGCCTGGCACGAGCTTTGGCGCAGCGCGGGCTGAGCGTCGAAGTCGTCGAGCGCCAGGCGCAGGAAGCGCTGGCGCAGCCGGCGTTCGATGGCCGCGAGATCGCGCTCACGCATGCATCCATGCGGACGCTGCGCGAACTGGATGTGTGGCCCCACCTGCCGCCGGACGACATCGCGCCGTTGCGGCGTGCCCGCATCATGGACGGCGGCAGCGAATTCAGGGTCGATGCCATCGATTTTGCGCACGACCGTCTCGGGACGCTGGTGTCGAATCACCTGATCCGTGCCGCGGCTTGGAAAGCGGCCGCTGCCGATCCTGGCATCCGCGTGCGCACCGAGGCGAAGGTCGAGGCGGCCGGCAGCCACGAGGATCACGCATGGATCCGCCTTTCGAGCGGCGAGATTCTGCAAGCGCCCTTGCTGATCGCAGCCGATAGCCGGTTCTCCGAAACCCGGCGCGCCATGGGCATCCCGGCAAGGATGCATGATTTCGGCCGCAGCATGCTCGTGTGCCGCATGCGCCACACCGAGCCGCACCATGGCGATGCGTGGGAGTGGTTCGATCGCGAGCAGGCCCGGGCGGTATTGCCGCTGCAGGAGCACCTCGCATCGATCGTGCTGACCGTGTCGGGCACGCAGGCGCAGCGCTTGCGCGAAGCGCCTGCCGATGTCTTTGCACGGGAAATCGAGGCGCGCTTCGAGCGCCGCCTCGGGGCGATGGAACTGGCGAGCACGATCCACGCGTACCCGTTGGTGGCCACGTGGGCGCAGCGGTTTGTCGGCCACCGCTTCGCGCTCGCCGGCGATGCCGCCGTGGGCATGCATCCGGTCACCGCGCACGGGTTCAATCTGGGCCTTGCCAGTGTGGAACATCTGGCGCAGGCCGTGGGCGAGGCCCAAAAGCGCTACCAGGATCCCGCCGCCCCGGCACTGTTGGCGCGCTATCAGCGACGCCATCGCCTCGGCAGCCTGCCGTTGTTCATCGGCACGCGCGCCGTGGTGGACGTGTTCGGAAACCCGCGGTCGATCATGCAGCCGTTGCGCCGGGCGATCATCGAGGCCGGACGGCGCTTGCCACCGTTGCGCCTCGCGCTGGCGGCAGGCTTGCTCGACGATGCCCCGCGCCCGGCGAGCCCGTTCGCGCACATGCGCGTTGCGGCACAAATCCTGCGCCCCCGTCCGATGCGGCCGACGACCTGAGTCGCGGCGCGCGCGACGTTCACGCCGTGCGTCGTCCAGCGCCCGCGTCCGCCTTGGCAAGTTCCCGGCCAGCCTCCGCTTGGGCTGGTGGCAGCCCTGTCGGTGATGCCTGGGGCCGAGGTCAAACCCGTGTTTTGGCGCAGGCCAGGACATGCCCATCCGGGTCGAGGGCGTAGGCCACCACATGCCCCCAGTCGCGCGCTGCCGGAGCACCCAGTTCGCGGGCGCCGGCGGCCAGCGCACGCGCATGCATCGCCGCAGGCTCGTCGCCGAGCAGGTACAACTCGGCGCGCGGGATACCCTGCGCACGGGCAGGGTCGGGCAGCGCCGCGCCGAGCAGGCGGCGGATGCCCGCTTCCGGCATCAGCCCGAGCACGCCGCCGCCGGGCAGGTCGAATTCGCTCATGCCCGGCACGTGCAGGCGTGGCGCGCGTTGCAGCACCGCGGCGTAGAAATCGGCGCTGCGCTGCTGGTCGGCCACGTAGAGGATGAAATACGATTCCATGCGCTTCGACCCCGCACCGCGTCCGTCCGCATCCTTCCCGTCCACGCTCATGCCTGCGGCGGGTCGCTCCAGTGCCGATGCAACGAATGCAGTTGCCCGGCAAACAAGGTCGCCCACGCGACCAGGGCACCGCCGAACATGATGTGCGGCAGCAGGCCGAGGAAGCCCAGATCCATCGCCTGCATCATCCGCAAGGTCGCCACGGAATACATGCCGACCGGAAACACCGCGCCCCAGTACATCGGATCGTACTGGAACGGGAAGCGGCGCACGCCGTGCCGCCATACCGCGAGGATCACCAGCATCGGGATCCACCAGGTGCCGGTGGCCCAGTAGAACACGGTGAAGCCCTTGAGGAAGGGCAGCATCGAATGCAGGAACGGCGCGTGCGGGGTGTTGAGGATCAGCAGTGAGCCGGCGAGGGTGGAAATCGCCATCGCGCCCATGTTGATCCAGTACGGCGGCGACAGGTCGGCCGGCGAGAAATCGAAAAACGTATATCGGTAGAAGATCAGCGACATCATCCAGATGTACAGCATGCCGCCCCACAGCCACATCGACAGGGCGAAAAAGTTCAGCTCCAGGCGCAGCGGCTGGGCGAACTCCTGCGACACCAGCGCGGCGATCACCGCCATCGACTGCGTGGCCACCACCGCCAGCAGCCAGCCGCCGTTGATGCCGCGATCCAGCGCCGGCTTGTTTTGTTTGACCGTGAGCACGGTGAAGATGGTGTAGGTCAGGCCGACCCATGCCAGCAGGCCGATGCCGCCCAGCAGCACCGCCAGCGGCAGGCTGTGCCCGAGCAGCAGGCTCTGGCTGCCGAGGATCGAACAGGCGGCGACGAAGGTGAAGAAGCCCGGCGCGCGCAGGTGGTCGAACAAGTCTTCCTGCACCCGTTGCCGGTGCCAGTGCAGGCGCAGCAGGGCGAGCATGCCGATGATCGCGAACAGCGCCCAGTTGAGCGCGTACAAGCCCATCGCCAACGCCCGCGCGCCCAGCAGGTGCGCGGCCAGCGACACGATGCCGGTGGCCATCACCATGCTGAAATAGCCGGGCGACATCCGTTCCAGCGAATGGCGCAGGTTGTGGATCAGGCGAGGCATCACGGCGCGGTGCTCGGGACGAAGGTCCACGGTCGGCAGCCTACCGCGGCGCGCGGCGTGCGCCATTGACCTGCATCAGGGGGCTGCGGCAGCCCGGGTGCCCGCGATCCTTGCCGGGAGGATGTTGCGCCGCAGCAGCGCTGGCGCGGGTTTGCGGCCATTTCGTGCTCGCATTGCGGGCGATCTTCGACTACACTGCCGGAGCTGGCGTTGCAGGTCACTGTAGATCGTGACCCGATGTGTGTCTGATCGACCGATCCGCTCCATCGTCTCCATCGATGTGCTTCTTGCAAGACCAGTACCACCGGCCGGAGACGGCCAATCAACGCAAGTATCAGGAGTTTTTATGTCGGATCGTCAGATGGGCACCGTGAAATGGTTCAACGATGCCAAGGGTTTCGGTTTCATCGCCCGCGATAACGGTGAGGACGTGTTCGTGCACTTCCGCGCCATCCAGGGCACTGGCTTCAAGAGCCTCAAGGAAGGCCAGAAGGTCAGCTTCAAGGTCGTGCAGGGCCAGAAGGGCCTGCAGGCGGAGGAAGTGACGCCGATGTAATCCCGGCGCGCACGAGCGCGCAGGATTCGAACCCGGAGCGGCAACGCTCCGGGTTTTTTCTTGGCTGCGCGGCGCTCAGGCCGGCGGATGCGCGGCATACCACGCTGGCGCGCAATTTCCTGCTGATCGCGCCGAACATCGACCTCACGCCCAAGTACATTCCCGTCGAAGTCTTCGACAAGCGCGCGGTGGACAAGGGCCAGGTCGTGTTCCACGACATTTCCTTCGTCGAGGCCACGCCGCGTTATGCGAAAGGCAAATCGGCGAAAGACAAACTCACCGTGCGCATCGAGCTGACCGATTTTTCCGTCTACTACACGCAAGGCGCCGCCGAAGCCGCGCTCGCGAACCTGAAAGACGGCAAGTCCGACGTGATCTGCGACCAGGGCCGCCTGATCAAGATATCCAGGGACAAGAATGGCGTGGTCACGCGCGAGGTGCTGACGAAGCACTGAACCGACTGGGTGGACTACTGGGCGGTGGATTTCGATTACCAGTCGCGCAAGGAAATCATCAAGGTGCCGGTCGGCGCCGATTTTTCCCTTCCCCCGCTCGCGGGGGAAGGTGGCCGAAGGCCGGATGGGGGCGCTGCGAATTCGCCCCCACCCAACCCTCCCCCGCAAGCGGGGGAGCAACTGTGTTCAAGGTCAAGCAGTTTTTGCATGTCGCGAAGGATCCCAATGAGTGTTATCGCGCAGCATGGCGTTGAGCATCGTCAGCAGCTTGCGCA
>JAFEBW010000026.1 GCA_018242445.1 Pseudomonadota bacterium
CCGCTTTCGCTTGACCGAGTTGCTGCCGCGACTTGCGCGCGCAATGACGCTCTGCAAGCCTTGGCCGGAGCCGAAATTGCGCGCTGTCGACAATTTTCATGGCTGAGCGTCGTCGCTAATCAGGAAAGCGAAAGCTCATCGAGCAAGGCTTTGGCTGGGCCAAGTTCATCGGATCGATCCGGCAGGTGATGGTGCGCGGGCTCGATCGAGTGGATCAAATGTTCGTGCTGACGATGACCGGATACAACTTGGTGCGCATGCGCACGCTGGATCGATTGGCGATGTCAGGACAATTGCGTCCGCAGCTCACGTAAAGGCGCAAAGACAGCGGAGAATCTGCTGCAAGAAGCGAAAAAGAGCCCGAAAGCGCGTCAGCTGATGCAGCTTGGATCAACCGAAGCCGACAACGGCTTCGCCAAGCGAACAGACGCAGGAATCGGGGTGTATTTCAGCGGCCTGCTAGGGGTGCTTCCACAGCAGCTTGCGTATGGTCTTGGATCTAGTCAAAATAGCTAGTTCATGCCTTACAGAAGGTTGGTCTATGTTCTGGCGAATGAGCCGGTTCTCGCGGGCGCACAACGTGCTGCGGGTTGTCTACAACAGCGTGGCCTACCGGTTGCCCACGCGCTTGAAATACGGGCTGGGCAAGATGATACGCACCCCTCGCCTGCCTTATCGGCTGGTCAGGCCGGGAGCCGTGGTCGTGCAGGTCGGCTGTCCTTGGGATCTTCTCCACGCCGGCCGGTCGCGCGGGATCTACTTCTCGCTGTTCGCGGGGCCTCTGGGGCGTGTGGTGATTGTGGAGCCGGATCGGGAGAACCTCGCCCGGCTCCACGCGTTCGTCTCGCGCCACGCCCTCCGCAACGTCACGGTGGTGGAGAAGGGCGCTTGGA
This sequence comes from Pseudomonadota bacterium, assembly GCA_018242445.1. GTDB lineage: Bacteria > Pseudomonadota > Gammaproteobacteria > Xanthomonadales > Xanthomonadaceae > SZAS-103. The sequence continues at coordinate 894 of JAFEBW010000026.1, forward strand.
GCAAGGCCGACCGCCTCCGCTTCCTCAGTGACCCAAGCCACCCGGCCGCGAACTTGGTGGAGTCGGTGTTCGATCCACACCGGGTGGATCGCGACGGGTTCCAGACCACCGAGATCGACGTTGACTCCCTAGACAACATCCTTTCCGCCTTGGGCATCGGTCAGGTGGATCTCATCAGTGTCACCACCAATGGGTCGGAACGGGAGATTGTGGCCGGCATGTCGAGCACACTTCGGGGGACCCGCTACCTCTCCATCATCCAGGGCGACGAAGCCCGCAAGGATCTCGCGCTCCTAGAGGAGCGCGGGTTCCAGGTGGTTGGGGACGACGACCGCGGCCGCACCTACACCAATCCGGCGGTGGCGGGCTGCGCGCAGTAGCTGGGGAGGGCCATGAGGGTTCTCTGCATCTACCGGCACTACTGGCCCGACGTCACGCCCTACGCGCGGCTTCTGAGGGCGATAGCCGAGCACTTGGTTTCGGAAGGGCACGCGGTCACTGTGTTCACGGGGCAGCCCGGCTACAACGACGTCCGCCAGCGCCTCCAGCCCTGGCGCGAGACCCTTGGCGGCGTGGAGGTGATCCGCGTCCGGCTGCCCCCGGAACGCAAGCGGTTTTTGGCCCTCCGCCTACTGGGTTTCTTGGGGTTCTTGGGGCAGGCGCTGGCCCACAGTCTGTGGAACCGGCGCCGCTATGACCTCGCGCTCTTCAACATGCATCCGCCCCTGCTCATGGGGGTGACGGGCTTGGCCATCCGGTGCCTGGCGGGGATTCCCTTCATCTACCACTGCCAGGACATACACCCCGAGAGCTCGCGGGTGGTTGGTCGCATCCGTAACCCGCATGTGTACCGGCTCCTGCGGCGCATCGATGCTGCGGTGTGCCAGGCGGCGCGGCTGAACGTGGTGCTATCCGAGGACATGCGGGACACCCTGCTCGAACGAGGGGTGCCTCCCGCACGCATCGAGGTGCTCAACAACTTCAGCCTCGATCACTACGACAACGGCGCGGCGGAGGTTCCGCCGCCCCTGGACGATGCGGGCGAGAAATTCCAGGTGCTGTTCGCAGGGAACCTGGGAGACTTCCAGGGGCTGGACTCCATCGTCGAAGCCGCCCATCGACTGGCAGAGAATCCGGCCATCCGCTTCGTGTTCATGGGGGAAGGGCTGGCCAAGCACCGGCTGGTCGAGGCCGCTGGCGGGCTCGTGGGGAGGACGGTCTTCTTCATCGACTTCCAGCCGGTGGAAGTGGCTCACGCCGCCATGGCGCGCGCCGACCTCGGGCTGATCTCGCTGGCTCCCAAGGTCTACCGGGTGGCGTTTCCCAGCAAGACCATGATGTACCTGTCCGCTGGTTGTCCCGTGCTGGCGATCGTCGAGCCGGACAGCAACTTGGCCCGCACGATTCGCGATCAGCAACTCGGGTACGTGGCCCCCGCCGCCGATGCCGCCACCATCGCCTCCACCATGGAGGGAGCTTGGCGGGAGCGTTCGCGCTGGACGGCTCCCGCGCGCCTGGCGCTCCAAGAGCGCGCGGAGCAGCTCTACGGTCGAGCCAAGGCCATGAAGCGGTGGGCCCGAATCGTGTCCAAGGCCCCGTCTCCCCCAGCCTGAGTCGAGGCCCCGCCGGGGGCGCGGCCCGCCCGGCACTCTCCTCAGAGCAGTCGATACAGCAGGACTGTTGCGTCGAGGCAATTGGTCGCGGCGAGCCGGCGGGATCCATGCACGAATCGTAGTGAATCACACGCTGCGCGCAAGCGATTTGCGCGCGCGCAATCGCTGCCAATCCACGCCCGCGCACAACCATCCGAACGGCTGTGCATCGAGCTGCAGACAAGGGGTATTTTCGCGCGGCCACACGAACGATCCCTCGTGCAGGCGACACGCGCACAACCACATCCCGTCGCATCCACCACCAGCATCTTGATCCGCGTGCACGCGCGATTGCAGAACACGAACGCGCCACCGTCGAACGCATCCCGATCCAGCTTCGCGCGCACCGCCACCAGCAGCCGATCCATCCCGCAACGCAAGTCGATCGGCGTCGCCGCGAGCCACCACCGCGTCGGCCTCAGCATCCGGCAGGCCTCTGCAACGACAACGGCCATGGCCATGCCGCGTCTACACCCGGCGGTTCGACCGCGATCCATTCCATCGACTCCAACGCCGATGGCGCGCGCAACCGCCGCTCCCACCGATACAGCGTCGACCGGCTCAGGCCATGCCAAGCGCAATAAGCATCACGCGACATCCCGCCCGAAGCCTGACGCTTCAAGTGCTCACGCCACCGCCGCAAACGAACACGATCGCACGGCATCGACTCGCTCCCAGATCCCAACCCGGGCGCGAGATTGCCGCCACACCGGAGTTCCTGAAAGGTGTCGTGAGCGGACGCTTACACTCCAACGCCACCGCCGAGTCGATCAACGCCGACGTCCAGAGCACCATCGCCCGCGCCCGCGGCTTCCGTACCTTCTGCAACCTGCACACGACCGTCTACCTGCTCAAGGGCAAGCTCGACCTGCCAGGCTCACCCTTCGCGCGCGTTATCGCATGATCAAAGATCAAAGGCATCCACACGAAACGATACAGACCCTTGCCCATGCACAGCAGGGCGAGGTAACAGCGCAGGATGTCGATGTTGGCCACCCCGGAACGCACCGGGTACTTCGTCCGCCCGGCCCGGCGAAACCGCGAGCGCGCTCGGCCAGTGCACTTCGGGCAGCGAAATCCATGCGGCCAACGCGCCCGGTACAGCGCTCGGTAGCACTTCGCTTCTGTGCCGTACTGCTGGATGA
>JAFEBW010000027.1 GCA_018242445.1 Pseudomonadota bacterium
ACATTGCCCGCCTTCTCAATGACCGACCACGCAAAACGCTGGGTTGGAAAACACCGGCGGAAGTCATGGACGAAGAAATAGCCAAATTCACCCAACGTGTTGCACTTGATTCTTGAGACCGCCCCGGGTATCCAACGGAAGCCTGAAGATTTTGTCTTGGTATTGGTCGAGAAGCGGCTGGTCCCTGAGCTCCATCTTGGTGATCAGGTTCCGCCGGACGCCCTGCGCAACATTCTCGTCGAGCGCAGCGGCCTCCATCAGTTCGCTGACCAAGTCCTCGATTGTGTCGCCGGCTTCAAGAAGTGATCGCAGTGACTCGACCGTCACCGTGCCGAACCCGTCCGCCTCCAGCACGGTCCGTATGGAATCCCATCCTTGCGCTGTGCTCGTCGGGCGGAGCACCGCGCGTCCCTGGACTTCCAGTATTGTCCCGTCTGGGAGTTCGAGTTCGCCGCCAATCGGGAGCGATGCCAGGCGTCCAATAGGCGCGCGATAGCTCGCTAGGGACTTGACGCCGGAGACTGGGGCCACACGACAGATGTAGTAGATCCTTTCTTCACCATCAATCGTAAGTGCGACGACGCGGGCAATTGCAGGTTCTACCGTGAGACGGCGATAGTTCTCCCTTACCGTGGATTGCACGCGATCAAGGTTGGCGATCGCAGCGTCTGATGGGTTGATAAGCCCTTCAGCGCCGCCAGGCGAGTCGATGGCCAGTTTCTGCCTTGCAGTCGAGGCGATCTGGTCCAGGGTAGGAAGAACCTCCCCGGACAAGTTGGTCAGCTGCTCTTTGCTCCATTGCGCATTTCCGGAATGCATGCCATCCCCCCTGCCGTTCCGTTGATTCCCCGAATCAATCTTTGCACGAGATCGGGTCTGGCGCGAACGGCGAAGTTGAAATTTTTGTATTAAATTCGGCAAGAGTCGGTGAGGGCCATTGAGTCACATACGACGGCCCTTGACCTTCAGCGATTCTGGGCCGTACGGCGAGCCCTGCTTTACGCACCGGATGGTCCTCGCGACGAAAAGCGCGATGAAATTCTTCAAGGAAACCGAGCCACGGTCGGCCCAGGTGGGCAAACATGTCTCGCAGCTCGATGACGTCCCGGCGGCGCGAACCTCGTTCGATGTCGCGCACGAACGATTGGGGGCGGCTCATACGAAATGAAAGCGTTGCTCACGTGATCCCGGCGGATACCCTCTCCTCCCGGAGCAACCTCCTCAGGACGTGCTCATCGAAGAACGCTCAGTGCGTGATACTGTTGGTTAAGTGCCCTGGGAAGGCCCCGACTATCGCCTTCCCGCTGTTGTTGTCGTAGGCGAAATACAGCCTATAGATCGATGCCGGATCGAACCCCACGCCGCGCTTGACGTGCTGATCGAGCGTAACAGTTCGTCCCTCGTAGGTCCGCTTGTACTCGTGCTTGTAGCGACGCTGGCGCACGGCGTTGCCCACCTTGGCCACCTCGACGCCCAACTCGGCCTTGGCGGCCTCGAACGCGTCGAACGCCTCGGTGTCGGTGGTGGACCGCTGGCGCATCGGAACGTAGCGTTTGGCCAGGAACTCGAGCACCTGGTAGGTGAAGGCGATATCCGGGTAGCTGGAGTCGCGGGCCATCTTGATCGCTTGGGGCAGCACGACCACCCTGCCCTCGCAATGGGCGGCGACCCAGTCTTCGATGCCATCCCACGTGTTCGGGTAGACCGGACCCTGTGGCACCTCCGCGTCGGGGGTGTCGACGTCGGCGCCAGTGTCTCTATGGGATGCGCTGAGGCGGAATCGTAGCCGCCGGTTTTCGTCCAGAGCATCATCGCGCTCGGCCAGCGCGCGATCGCGCTCGCGGGTGAGTTGGGTAAGCTCCTTGAGAGCTTCGTCGAGCTCGGCGCGGTAGGTGGCCAGCGCAGCGGCCATTTCGTTCTGCGCCCGCTGGCCGCGCTCGCGCTCCTCCTCGACGGACGCGTGCGCCACCTGGGTCATGCGTTGGGCTTCGGCGACTCTGGCCTCGACGATCAGCTTGCGCACGTCCTGGAACGTCGGCACTCGGTCGTCCAGCGCGACCGCGGCCAGGCCCTGGGCGCAGGCCTCGGAGATGATCGTGTTGGCCAGGGCGGCGTTGATGGAAGCTCCGTCGAGGGTCCACAGCGGAACCGAGAACGGATCGTGGTCCCGGCCGAAGTGCGGCGGGTAGATCCGGACCATGCGCCCGTGCAGGGATCGGCTGCGGCCGAGCGATCGGTCCAGCTGCGCGGCGATGTCGGCATCGATGCGCACCACGTGCGCGGTGCCCGTCAGTCGCGACGCGAGGTGATCGCAGCCTTGTGCCATCTCGTCGGCCGACCGGACCAGCACCACCACGACCGGTTGCAGCCGTGCGGGATCCTCGAGCAGGGCCAGCAGGCGTTGGCCGTCCACGACGCCGGCCGGTGTCCACGGACGGCTGCGCAACGGATGGCCGGACTCGAACAGCCCCACCTGTTCGGCGATGTCGCGCAGCACGCGCGGTGCGCCAGGCTGGGGTGGCGGCGCCGACTCACGGCGACGGATTTGCGAGACGCGCAGCCCCAGCGCCGGCGACGTGTCGCCAACCAGGGTGATCTCCACGCGCCAGAAAGCACCCTGTTCCATCGCGCTGCGATCGTCGAACCGTAGCGACCACACCCGCCCGGCGTCCGACTCCAGCGCGATTTCGCCGTTGGGCGATTCCAGGGTGACGGACGTGGCCTCCGGGTCGATCCGGTAGCCCTTCTGGCCGAGCCAGGCCAGCGTCGCTCGTCGCGCGCGGTCGTAGGCCGCGGTAGGGTCGGCGCCGGGCGCCCCGAGTCCCGCGGAGACGGCCATTACCGGCGTGGTGCCGGCGGAGGTCGACAACTTGGGACGCAGGCGGAACACGGGTGGCGCCGGTTCCGTCGGCGGAGCGGTCTCCTTCGGCGGCGAGTTCCGGGACGGCAGACCCGGGGCGTTGACCAGCGAAAGCGGCGTGTTGGCCTCGGCGGGAGGCGCGCCCAGGACCAGCGGGGGCTTGGTGGGTTCGGCCGCGGCAGGTACGGGCGCGCGATCCGACGTGGCAGTGGGTCCGTCCAACTGGGCGGAGGCATGCGCCAGCCACATCACGATTTCCAGCCGCGTCGGCGTCGCCCCATCGGCGACCGGGCACAGCTGCATGATCTCTGGCGGGATCGAACGTTCCTGATGGTCAAATCGCTCGCCGGTAAATCGGTACACCTGGCCGGTACCGACCTCGATGACCTGCGCATCGCGCGTGAACAGCACAGTCATGGGCGCATGCCCGTCGCGGTGCAGCGGTGTAGGCCGGCCGTACCGATTTTCCATGTAGGTCGATCGGGCCGTGTTGACGCCCTTGGGCATGTACTCGATGAACGCCGCCTGCGTGCGGCGCAGCGCTTCCAGGTGTTCTGCGCTGGGACGTGCCGGGGTGTCGCCCTTGGCGACCAGATGCATCCAGGTGCTGCCGCTCGTGTAGGACAGCGAGGTTTCAGTCGCCATGCCCAGCCACACGGGCTCGCCGACCTCGAAGCCGTGGGCGCGCAGAAGCGCAGCCTCCAGCAAGGCGCTCACGCCGCAGGGGCTTCCCCAGAGAACCGGGCGTGATCGGGCGATCGCGTGCAGCGCTTCGATGCCGTCACGTATTTCATCAAAGTCGTCCGGGCTGGCGACCAGAACGGCATCGGGTGGGTCCTGCAGGCTTTCCAGGTGGTCGATCCACGACTTCTGGATCACGTGCAAGGGTGGCTGAAACAGGATGTCCTTCTGTGTGCCCCGCATCGGCTTGCCCTTGCAGCACAGCGTCCAGTTCCGTCGTCCGGGAAGAAGTCGGTGGAACAGGCCCAGCCAACGCCCTTGGTCGCGGGCCCAGCTGTCGGCCCGGCCTGTGAGAAGGATCCTCGCGTTGTCGATAGCCAGCACCTGCGGTGCGAGCGCAGCCAGGGCGTAAAGTGGTGAGGCATACAGGTCCGCCAGCGCGTCGATCACCCCGGGTGGGGCATGGCGAACGAACCCGGCGCCGGGATGTTCGACCAATCGTTGTCGGACCAGAGTGTTGTTCGATGGAAACCCGTGGGTGTCGGGTACGGCCGTGGCTGGGTCGGTCGTGAGAAACGTCGGAAGGGGCCGTGTCGAATCGCCCTCCGATGACGTACCAAAGAACTCCTCAGCGATCGGATCGACCGGTTCGCCTCGTCGTCGTGCCGATGCGTACCAGGTGCGCACGATCTCGGCGAGTGCTTCGGGTCGTTGCAACGCGCGGACTGGGTCGATGCTGGAATGGCCGCATGTTCGTCGGATGGCGCCGGCATCCAGCCGCACTTCGGTTTCGGAGATACGTTCCAGGCGCAAGGCAGCAAAGGGATCGATGATGTCCAGGTAAGGAGCTGGTGCGCTCAGGCCGCGCGGGGCGCGTTTGTGGGGTCGGCTCACGGTGGTCACCGCTGGTTGAGTTCGCTCGATCCTACTGCGCCTGGTTCGTCTTACCAGCTGAGACCGTGATCGGCCGCGAGCAAGCCCATTCGGGGAAGCCGGCGCCTGTCAGGGCCGCGGCTTCGCGGCGGCCTTCTGGGCATCCCGGAGCACCTTCTGCCGGGCGGCGCAGCCGGGCGAGAGCTGGTGCGCCAGATGGCCGATGACCTTCTCCTCCTCCTGCGCGCAGGCCAGGTCGGCCTGGAAGCCCGCGTTCGATTGCACCGCTTCGAAATAGGTGATGGCCAGTTCGCGCCCGGCAGCGACGTCGGAGGGATGGTGCACACCGCACAGCACCCGGTGGTCGCCGTAGGCGATGCCGCGCTCGCGCAACCGGCGGCCGTGACCGACCAGGATGTTCGAGAGGACCAGGGCTGCGGTATAGCCGTTCATGGCGTGGCCGGACGGGAAGGACTCCCTGGGGTTGAGCCAGGCGGTGTTGCAGGCGGTGATGGCTTCGTCCTCGGCGTAGGGACGCGGCCGCGGATGGGCCGCCTTCGCCATGCGGGCGATGTCGGACGCATCATTGATCATGCGATCGAGTAGGTGCGTCAGGAGCGGACGGACCGTATCGGATAGATCCTGGTCGGCCGCAGCGTCGAACCGCGGCAGCAGGAACTTGGCGTCGTAGGCGTCGGCGTCGTCATGGGCGGCGGCCCACTGTTCGGGCGTGGCCACCTCCTGCTGGTGCTCGATCGTCGTGTCCTCGAGCCGGGTGAACTCGGCGTCCTGGCTGAGGACCAGCGCCGGCGGTTGGATCTGGGCGAGACGGGTCTTTTCGTCGGCGGACAGGTAGCCGGGCGCGGACTGGGCGAAAGCATCCCCGATGCCGGCGATTGCGAACAGGACCCACAGGCTCATGGTCCCGGCGCGCCGGGCTCGGGAAAAGGCGAAGATCGGTGGCATGGCGGTATCCCCTCGGTGCGGCTTCGATGGTACGCCACGGCCGCGCAGATTCCCGTCCATCTCGTGGCCTTGGGAAGCCGTGCGACACTGAACCCGTCGTTTTCAAGCCCGTTGTGCCGCCATGACGACCGCTCCCCTGGCCATCCTTGCCATCGATTCGCCGTCCATCGCGCGTAAGAAGTTGCTCTGATCGGCAGGGAAGTTGCATCCGAAGTACGCATGACGCAAATGTTGAACCACAGTGACCACGGTTCCGGCAAGAATTGATCGGAGTTCTGGTCCTGCACGTGCTCCGCTTCCGTCCTCATTGACGCGATCTTCGGCTTCCGGGTTCCGGTGCGTTATCGTGGCTAGTCACAAGACAATCTGGGGAAGCTGCACATGAGCCGGATACTCGTTCCCACGAGCGGCGCTACCGACTGGAGGAAGCTCCTAGCGGACCCGGACAAGCACTGGGTCCGAGGCAGATCCGCGTACGAAACGGCAGTGTCCTGGGAGCGTGCGCAACGATCTGACCGAGGCATTCCGCTTGAGATCGCCGCAGCGATGGATGAGCACCGTGGGCTTGCCGGCGCACGACTCCTGATCGCGCTGCCGGAACACAAGGTCAAACTGGTTGGGCCGGGCAAGGCATCTCAGAACGATGTCTGGGCGCTCCTGAGGTCCGAGGAAAGCTTCATCTCCATGGCCGTCGAGGGGAAGGCGGGGGAGTCTTTCGCATCCACCATCGGTGAGTGGTTGCAGGAAGCATCCGACGCCAAGAAGGTTCGCTTGGAGCATCTGTGCGAGGTGCTGCAGATCGACCATCCGCCTAGCCCGATGTTGCGATACCAGTTGTTCCATCGCACCGCATCAGCGCTAATTGAAGCAAATCGCTTTGGTGCTACCCATGCGGTAATGGTCGTGCAATCGTTCCAGCAAGACCCTCGATCCTGGGACGACTTTGCTGCTTTCTGTCAGCAGCTTGGATCGGCGTCGGCCCCAGGAAAACTTTTTGAGATCCTTCGCACAACGGGGCCGCGGCTGTATGTCGGTTGGGTTTCTTGCAAAACAGCATCGGATGAGGCTATCGCAAGCATTGTTTGACGGATCGTGCCAGTTTGGCGCGAATCTCCGTGATCGCGTGGTTAGGCGACGAATCCATGAGCCGACTTGCGCACCTCGGCTAGGTCAGGCGCGAATCGCTACAGTCCATCGCAGCGCCTGTGTAGATCGTCTCCTGGCGGGTAGCTCGATCCGGGGCTCGCTGCTGGCTCCGGTACGGCGCGCCTAGCGAGATTTAGTACTTCCTTCGGCCAGCTTCAGAAGGTCCTTTTTCTGAGCGGTCGTCAGCTCGCACCAGCGGAACAGGAGCTTGGCCAGCAGGTCATCTTCCGTATAGAGGAAGGCGGGCGGAACTCCCAATACTTCAGCGAGCCTTTTGGCGGTCGCCAATTGGGGCTCATGCTTCCCCTTCTCGTACTGGTTGATGCGAGGGCTTGCCACATGAGGCTCCATGCCCGCCAACAGGCCTAGCTGCTTTTGCGACAGCCCCGCCCGCTCGCGCGCCTGAGCAAGCCGCAAGGCAAACGTCGATCGTTCCGGAACGGTCGGAGCCACTTCCACCCCCAAGGACTGGCCTTAAGGATGTCGGAAGTGAATCCGGTTCGATACTAAGGTATTCTTAGAGGCAGCACAACGGCCGCACGCCCTGCTAACGGCCGCTCGCGAGGCCCAGTCCAAGTCCAAGGAGTGCGCAAATGGCCAACAACAAGAGCCCGGACAAGATTCTTGCGCAGCGACGTGCGGTTGCCCACCTTGCAAAGACATGCATTACGCATGGTCACTACACAGACCTCTTTCTCGCGTTCGAGATCGCGAGACCGGACCTCGCCCAAAAGCACTGGGAATCCGCGGGCCGAGACGATGCCCTGGCCGGTGTGCACCTGGGCATGGGATTCGACACCTACGGCGGTGTAGAGACTACAGTTCTCGACGAATACCTTTTCGGCGACGCGACTCGCGTTTTGCGCTTGGTAACGGTGTTGAACGAGCAATGGGCTCGTCTGGCCGCACTTCGCCCTGCACTGACGCAGTAGATGTCGCAGAACAGTGCGCTTCCGTCCGGCGCCGACACTACGACTCCGACCAGGCGGGGAACTTACTCTGGCTCGACAGGAATGACACGGATAAGATCGAAGGGAAGCCGATCGCCGAAGAGATCTATCTCGGCCTGGTGGGGTTGCTTGCGTCGCCGACGGCCGTAGAGGGACTCGGGCATCTCCAAGGGACTCAGGGCCGCCGCATCTTCGCTCGCCTCGTCCTGAATCAGCTCGTACACCGCTTCTTGCAAGTGCGAGGAAATCTCGAGACGGTGCTCCTTAAGCCATTCGTAGAGCTCGCAGGCGTTGCGATAGCGATGCAGTGGCGCGAAATAGCTGTCCGAGTCCGAGACGTGCAGCAAGCAGGCCCGCACGTGAATGCGACGTCGCCACCGGCGTTCGCTGCGCGAGTTCTTTTTCAAGGTTCGCGGATCGGCTGGCTTGCGGTGACCTGGCCTCGCCTGCTCCCATTCTGCGAGCAGACTCGCTCTGGCTTGGGACACCTGCGCCGGGGATGGAATGACTTCCGGTCTCCACGCCACCATGCGGGAAGCGATCAGAAGTTCCCATGTTTCGTTCTGCTCACCGTGATAGCCGTGGGCTTTGGCGAACAGGCGCGCGGCCTCTTCGAGCGTTTTCTTCAACGACGCGCATACCAGCGGAAAGACTGCATCCTGCGCCTGCCGGTAGAGCAACAGCAGCACACGCAGGCCGTCGAGCGACGCATATCGCGCCGGCGACAGATATACCTGGAGGGGCTCCTCGCCGCTGTCATCCACCTCGGGCACAAGACCCAACTCGACGGCGTGCCTTTCGTCCTCGGAGTCGAAATAAATGATTCCGCGCTGGTCCAGTTGACTGCGTAGCCAGTCATCGGACTCATTGCACGAAGGGGCACGACGCAGCAGGTTCGCCCAGAGCGCATGATCGTAATCGTCGCAGGCGGGCTTGAAGTGTCGTATAGCCCTAGCGTGCTCGAGCAACTTCTGGTCGGGCTTCGCGTCCACCGTAGCCGGGTCATAACCGTCCGCCCGAATCTGAGTGAAACGAGGCCCCGGCAACAGACCCTTGTTCAAACGATGGTCCAAGTCGAGCTGGCTCGCCTTGGTCACACCTGCCAGTTCTTCCATCCTGCCGAGCCAATGCCATGCCTTGGACCTGCAACTAGGGTCCCCAAAGGATTCTGGGCGGCGGCCGGTAGCAATAGAGCGAAAGCCTCCTTTCGCTCAAGCGTAGCCGAGGTTGCCATGTGATGGAATGGTCCCAAAGGGATCGAGGGTGCTCCGAATGACCGTTCAGTCACCTACCGGGTCACCAGCAGCCATCTGCTCTCCGGGCACCACCCTGCTCGAACGCCATGGCGAACTGATGGACGCCGTTGCGCTGATGGCCTTCTTCAAGTTCGCCAATGCCAGGTCCTTCCGCCGCAGCGCAGGATCAGGCGCACTTCCGGTTTCGGTTTTCCGCATCCCCGGCCGGAAGGGCTGGTTCGCACGCACTGCTGACGTCGTGCTGTGGATCGCCCGCCAAGGCGGCGGACATGAGGGCCACCCTTAATCCACCCCATCCGGCATCGCTAGCGATGTCCGACCCCTTCTGATCTAGAGGACCACATTTCGGAACGCCGCCCTTCCGACGCCCGGGCGGCGAAAACGCGAAGGCCCCCATGAGAGGGGGCCCCAAACACGCAACTTACCTTGGCCGGTACTAGCGTTTAGGGGACCACACTCATCCGGGGCAGTCAAGGCTTTTCGCCTCAATCGGCGCAAGGCCACGGGCGTCTGTTGCCTGGAGATCCCCATGTCTCGTGCCTCTCATTGCCCGTGCACCCTGCCGTGGTCCGGCCGGACCGAAGGTGCGCCTTTTTCCCCTGGTTCAGTTCGAGTGTCGGTGTCTTGGCCCGCGCGGCGCCGCTAGTGGTGCTGAACGCCGGTCGCCCCGATTCGGTGCGGTACCCCGGCCTCGTCGATTGACACGAATCGATGGCGATGCGCCGTCGGCCTGCTCGGTTCTGCGGACGACCTGTATCGCACGACGCCGCCTTGCGCGGCCACTCACTGCGTTCGACACCAGGAGGACCTTCATGTGGTTTCAATCGCTCCTCGAGGCCCGGCGAGACAGTCGCTCCCTCGGTTTCGACAAACCGTTCGACGTCGCCGCCTCGATGCATCAGGGCGGCTTGCGGCCGTTCGAACCTCGAAAATTCGGCCGCCGCGAATTCGAGAAGCGGGACGTCTATGGATACCTGTCTGTTAAGGAGGGGCGGCCCGTCGAGGTGGAGGGCCTGCCAGGCGTAGCGGTCGGTTTGACGCTCGAGGTCTTCCCGCAGTTTTGTTCTTACGTCGAGCGCCCGCGCTCGATGATCGTCGGCGACAAGAAGGTCGAACTGCACTTCTGGCTGCGTCATGCCGCGGGGTTTGAGGAATTCATCCTTCTGGTGCCCGATGCCCAATGTGTGCAAGCAGCTGGCGGGACGCTTCGCCCGCGCGAAGCCGATCGTCTGCTCGCCGCTGCCCGCGACGCAGGCATCGCACTGCGCTTCGTCACTGAGACCGACATTCGCACCGCCGGCGCCACGATCGCGCAGCACAACCGGCTGTTGGCCTTCGCCCAAGTGGCCCAGTCCTTGGACAGCCGGCTCGCCCTGCGCTCACGGATTCTCGAACATTTCGATCTCCAGCCGCGGGCACGCATCGATCAGGTCGAGGCGGCGCTGTCGCCGTGCCTTCCAGCCGACGTGCAGGCCGTGCTCTGCGAGTTGATCTGCCTGGGCGCACTCGACTTCGATCGTGGCCACGAGCTGACGCGTCACACGCTCATCGAACGGAGGAAGACGTCATGAAAGTGCGCTTCACCGAAGCAGAGGCCGCGAGCCTGTTGGCCCTTCCGCGTCCCGACACGAAAGCCATGAAGGACACGCCACAGGCCGAGAAAGACGCGATCGACAACCGAGTGAACGCCTTGGTGAGCCTGCTGGAATGCACGCCGATCAGCCAGGTCGCCAAGACCTACAACCTCCATCGCCGGACGTTGTCCCGCATGCTCGACCTGATGGCAGAGCCCGCGCTGGGTGGCGGCCTGAACGGCTTCGGGGTGTGCATGCCGGGGGCGCGTCTGGTGGATCCGCAGCCCCGGCAGGTTGGCCTTCCATTGTTGGGGCGCGCCCATGACATGGCGCGACTCGTTCAGTCCTTACCGGAAATCGGCTCGTTGTTCACCAAGTTCAAGGGCGCTTTGCCAACGCGCCGGCAAGCCAGTCCCGCCTTCGATCGCTTCTTTCTCGAAGTCAAGCGCGTGCTTAAAGCGCATGGCCTGCAGGAAGGCTACCCGTTGAACACCAATGACGGAGGTCGCCGAGCGGTGTCGAGCTTCATCGCACGAGCGCGCGTGCGTGCCGGCGAACTCGCCATGGCTTTCACTGCCCCATCGGCATTAACCAAGTGGGAAGAGCTCGCGCCAATTCGCCCTTTCGACGAATGCCAGGCCGATGCCCACTACATAGACCTCAAGGGTCAGGTCTTCGCGCTGCCCTTGGCCGACGGAACCTATGTGCTCACGCCCATCTCGGGCTTGCTGATCATCGCGGAAATCGACGTCGGATCGCGTTCGTGTGTGTCCTGGATGATCTTGATCGATTCGTCCTACGACCAGTTCGACCTGCTTGAAACCCTCGCCCGTGGATTGACGCCGTGGTGTCCGAAAGATGTGAGCGGTCTGAACATGCGCTACCTGGCCAATGCGTGGATGCCGACCGCGGGCGAAGAGCTGCCACCGCGTCCGCTCAAGTTGTCCTTGGACAATTTCTCGGCGCACATTGCAAAGCATGCCCGACGCACGATGGTGCATCACCAGCTCGGCGTCTACCGGTTCGGTGTCTCGGGGATTCCTGAAACGCGCGCAGTCATTGAAGCCTTTTTCAAGATGATCGAGCAGCGGATCCTGCGCTTTCTAGCGGGAGGCTTCGAGCCCGAAACGAAGGTCCGGGCCGAACAGCGCGTCTCGAATCGGAGGGCAACCGACTATCCCATCTTTCCGGAACTGCTCGAAACGTTCGTCGATATCGGCATCAGCAGCTACAACGTGACGGCCCATGCGGAAATGCACAACCGCAGCCCAAGGGAAGTGACAGAACATTTCATCGCATGCGGCGGCATGCCGTTGCGGTCGTCACGATCGCCCCTGGATGCCATGGACATGCGACGCATGCGAGTGCAGGTGGTCGTTCGCGGCGGCAACGGTGTCCTTCCTCACGTGAACTACGGTTATGGTGTCTATCGGCACGACAAGCTCAATGCGCGTGACGACCTGATCGGGAAAAAGTTCGATGCATGCGTCGACAGCGATGCGCGGTTCTTGACGCTGCTGGAGAACGGCCTTCCCTACCTCACGCTCGAAGTGCTGCCGCCGTATGCGCGTTCACCGCACACGCTGACCCAGCGCAGGCGTGCCGAGAGGCTTCGGAAATCGGATCCGGATCGCTGGCACAACGTGCCAGACATGATCGAGGCCTATCACGCCGACGTGCGTGAGTGCGCGCGCCGTTTGAAGTGGGCCGCGGACGAAGTGGCCAGTGGCTCGACGCCGCGGGCCCCTGCGCCTCCGCGTCAGGGTGCCGGTGTTGCTGCCCAGACCTTGACCGGGCTGCCCCCGCGCGGCGGCCCGGTGGCCTTTCGTCGCCGCTGACCGGATCGAGCAGTCCTGCCCGCCCTCCACAACCGTCCAGGTGATACATGACCACCATCGATGTCCATCCCATGCTCAGGTCCAAGCGGCCCCTGATTTTTACACGGCCTGCCGAACGCCTGGGTGGCGATGCGAAGAACGCCATCGAGTTTGGGGCTGACTCGATCTGGGTCAATGCCTGTGGAAGGTTTGGCAAGACCTATGCCGTGCGCCAGCTGACGCAGACCTTCAGCTGGCGACCGTTCCCGATGTTCATGGCCGAGTTCACGTACACCAAGCCCAACAAGCCCACCGAAGGCTATTTCGCCGGATCGTTGCTTCTCCAGGCCGATCAGGTGGTCTCGACCAGCGCCATGAGCAACGGCTCGCTGATGCGAGCCATCCGCATGCTGCAGGAGCAGGGACATCGTCAGGGCGCGGAGGTAATCGCGGTGGCCTTCAACGAGGCCAACCGCTTCACCGTCGAGGAGTACGAGCATGTCATGTCGATGGCGAACGAATGCGAGAAGACGGGGCGTATTTTTTTCTTCTTCATCAACCAGTCCGACGCCGGACGACTGGGTCGGTCGGGCATCGACAAGCGTCCTCCGCGGCATCTGTTCGGGCGCTTTTTTACAACGTCCCATCAATTCACAGGACTGCTCTGGGATGTCCCCGAACACGAAAAGCAGTTTCAGCTCGTGTCGGATGTCGCCCTAGCCTTCCGGGAATACGACGAGGAGCTGTGCACGGGTGACGGTGTCCGCGTCACATTTACCCAGTTTTTCGCTCCGAAGGCTTATGCAGCTGGCTGGAGGCTGGGCACGCAGATCGATCTGATCCGCAAGGTGATCAACGAAGTTCGATCGGAAAACGGCCTCGGGCCAGTGTCCGAATGGCCGATGCAGACCTTCGAGCGTTTCGTCTATTTCGTTCTGGTCCGGCTGGCTTTCGACAATCCTGACTTCGAGGAGCTGACGCCGGCCACCATCCGTGAAGGACTGCTCAGGTCCGGCTACCTGGAAATTGAACCGGGCTATCGGGGGGGAATGGCATGAGCACGTCCAACGAATCGTCCATCAATGCTTCCCTATGGGCGAGAGTGTCGGCCGTTGGCCGCGAGTCCCTCACCCCGAACGCCCAGATTATCAATACGCCGTTCGTCGGCAGCGACCTGACCGTGGTGCCCTCCTCGTCGGCGTTTGGCGCCGTGGCCAGGATCGTTAGGCTCAATGCGCTTGAGCCGGTCGATGTGTTCCGGCTCTTGCGCATACGAACGCGACGTGCGGACGACTTGTCGGCGTTGATGACCTTTTCCCATGCCGCGCAAGCGGCGCTTGCATCCGCGCTGCGGCTGCAGGGCGTGCCGCCGACGTGGAACCTGACGGCTTGGTTTCCGTTCCAGGCCTCTTCCGAGCTGCTTAAGCCGGGCTGGACCTTTCGCTATTGTCCGCAATGCCTGCATTCGGGCTATCACACGCTTCTTCATCAACTCCCGTGGTTCCAACGTTGCCCGTGGCACGGCACACAGCTGCGCAGGGAATGTCTGCGATGCGGCAAGAAGCAAATGGTCCTGGCAGACTGGGCTTTCGATGCGAACCTGACGTGCGCTTGTGGCCATGCGCCGCTCTCGACTAGGGCGGCACTTCGCAGAGCCAGCGGACCCCCATCGGGAGCAGCCGACTTCATTGCCGAGTACCTGGTGTGGGCCGCCGCGGAACGAGCACGTAACGTGCTCATCGTGCCGGAGCTGCCCGAAGACACCGAGTCAGCCCTGGCTGAGCTGGTGCACCTGCCTCGGGACTGGATGCTCCAACGCGGCGTCACCGAGGGTCGACTGCACAGGCGTACCTGGCGGGCCAGAAGGAGCGTGCAGTCGGCTGATCGCGAGGCCATCCGGCATCTCGACGTCTTGCGCCACGACAGGCCCGGGTTTCTCACCGTCCCTTCGGCCATCCGGAATGCTATTGCTGGCGTCGCCGCGAACCTCGCGCTCAAGCTGCCTCCGAGCACCCTCACTGATCGTGAGATGACATTGTTCTTGGCAGGAGCTGGGATTGATGCTCCGAAGTGCTTCGAGCCAGCGAAGCGTGCGTTCTCCGGAACGCTGTCGGCGTTGCCGCCCTGGGAACTGGCCGGAAAGCAGTTCCTCAATCTGGCTTGCCTGCACCCCGTGGCGTACCGGGCCGTCGTCGGACTGTGTGACGTCGCACAGGTGGGCCGCTCGTTGTTCGATTTCCACGGGCAAGCGACTGATGCTGAATTGGAGCTGCTGACTCGAGTTTGCGGACACCTCTTGGCCCGGGGTTATGCGGAAGGGCTCAGGGCCACGTTGTCACGGCATATTCCGGTTCTTTACGAGTTTGGCCGTGACGCTCCCCACCTGACCAAACCGTGGATCCTGGCTTCGCGGGATCACACCCGGCTGGTACGCGTGCGGGCAGTTTGGAAGCCCATGGCCTTTTCTGGTTCGGCCGAAGAGTTGCTGGAGGCGGAAGACCAAGCCAATCTGAGGCGCGAGGGCCGGCCTCGCAAGCGGAACCAACGAGGGAAGCTCCGACAGTAGGCACGCTACGCTGCGCCGGATTGAAATAGGGGCATCCTGGACTGCAGCCGGCTCGAAACTGTCCCCACTTGAGTGCGGGACGTGGAAATCGGGGCACGAAAGAGTGCGGCGACACGCGCACTTGCAGGTGTGCCATGAAAGCAGTGGTTCCAATGGATTCAAGGGGTTGGAAAAATCACACTAGGGTGCGGTGAACAACGGGTCGGGAACCCCTCTCAGGGGCTTACAGGAGCGCCGCCAAGGCGCGTTCGGCTGGTCGGTAGTACAGAAGACGCATCGCTGCGCACGCCGGCTCCAAGCGGCTTAGGATCGCTTGGAGAGGGTTTTCAGGATTTCTCGGATGTTCGCTTGTGCCACCTCGGCTGACGCCGGGGGGCCGGCTTGGCTTGGCGGCCGTTCCGGCGGATGCGCGGCCGGGGTCGCCGGCACCGCGGCCGGGGTCGCTTTCGCAGGTTGTTTGCGACGGCCGAACTGCCGATCAAACTGGGCGACCCGCTCTTGCCCGCGTTGGCGATCATGCTGCCGCCGGATCGCCGCAATGGCCCCGGCCATCCCGATCAGCTTCCAGAATTTCATCGTGACGAATTTGAGGCCCGGCAAGCTGCGCCAGTCGCCATCTTTCGTGGGCTTCTTCCACTCCACGGTGCGGATGTAGCCCAAGTCCACCAGCACGCGCGCCCACCGCTCCGTTCGGCGCTGGCTGCGCTCGTCCGGCACGAGTTCGCCATACGCGCGCCAGTCCACCTGACCCCACGTTTTGCGCTCCCAGCGTGCCCGATCGTCCACGGGCGCGGCGACCAGGCCGCTCCGAAGGTCGCTGTACGCGACCAGCGTGGTCATGAGGGTGATGAGATTGGTGAGGCCATCCGAGCGCAGCCCGCGCCGCCGGGCGACGCCATCGGCGCGGAACACCGGCACCTGCTTGCCGGCGATGGCCTGCCGCAATGCGGGAAACTGGCCTTCCTGAGCGCGCGCCAGCTTCTCAATCGCGCGCTCGACCGGCGCGATCCATGTCTGCCCGGCGGGCCGCTGCCAAGGCAGGGCGTGGTATGGGGAGCTAGCTTGCGGCATGCCTCCCCCTGTTCGGGGGGGCATGGCTGCGCCGTCGTCGGGCGTGGGTCATGCACCTATTTCCTTTGGGTACGGTTGCACGCCGTCGCAAAGGCAGGTAGCATGGGGCACCTGTTGTGTGTCCCCCGGCTACTTTTTACTTGCCTTTACGCCGGTCTTTCCAAACCCCTGACTGCTTCAACAGTCGGGGGTTTTGCTTTCTGAACGGCCGGATTCTAGGCCGTTGTCACAAAATCGCCCACTTCCGCGCCGTTCTCAACGGCTTCTCTTGTGTTTGTGCCCGACCTCGTGGATTTGCCCGACGAGTTCGTTTCTCGGGTATTTGATTTCGACCTGGTTGCCGCTCTGCAACAGCGCGCGCACGCCGGGGCCGTACAGATTTGCGACCGCGTGCCTGACGAGTGCACCGTCCACTTCCTGAAACACTTCCGCGCTGGTGACGACGCGGATCGCGCCGGTGTAGCTGCGGCCTGGCCGTGCACCTACCGCGGCCACGCGGGCCTCGGCGGCATCTTTGAACACCTCGACCTTGGCCAGGGTGTCGGCATCCGCCCGTCGCTCGCGCATCGCCTGCACGGCCAACGCCCACGTCTTGGCCGCCTCTGCCTTGGCTTCTTCGCTTGGCTTGAGGTGCGCCTTGCGCACCTCGTAATGCGGGGAATGCTCCACATCCCACACCCCATTCGTTGCCTTTACATCGTAGATCACTCTGCCTTTTTCGTCGTATAGCGCGATGCGATCCACGTGGCCACCGTCATAGATCATTTTGACTGTGTGTGCGAACCCAGCCACTGCCTGACGGTGGAACTCATCGGTTACACCGCGCCCGAAACCCGTCGTTGAGTTGGCAATGTCGGCCTCCCGTCGCGCGTACGTACGCGCGTGGCTCAGGTCGGGGTAGACGGCCATACCGTGTACTTCGACACGGTAGCCTGCGTCGCGCAGCTCGGCCGCCAAGCCGAGCGCTCGATCGGTGTTTTGCAAGGTACCATCCACCAGCACGTTACGCTGGGCGGCTTTCGCAAGCTGCACTACCTGATAAGCCACCGTGCCGGCGTCCAGGTTCGCCACCTCGGGTACTTCATCCGAGCCGGCCTCGATGATCGGACGCATGTAGGGAAGCTGCGGTCTGATGTCATCGGGATCGACGCGCACAATGCCGCCGCCCGCTTGGTAATCGGCGGCGATTGCTTTCACGATGTGGGACTTGCCCGCACCAGGCTGACCGCCCGTGAGCACCGCTGTTGGCTCGTCAACCGTTTCGGTAGCCTCGATGCGTGGCTCGGCGATCTTCGCGGCCAACTCTTGTTGTTCTTGGGGCGTCAAGCCACGCGAGCGCGCGCCGGACATCAACGGCTCCGCGCCCGGCGTTGCGTGGGCGGGTTGGCCCGTTCAACGGCCAGCGCCCTACGGGTTTGATCTGTGTCGTATTCATGCTTCATGTGCTCACGAATAGCCGATTTGGCAGCTTCGACGCCGGCGGGCGTGCTTGCCGCATGCCTCGCCTCGGTAAGCTGCGCCAACCTTTCCGCCCAGCGCACGCGATGCAGCTCGGGCGCAAACATCACATCGAGCTTGTGTTTGGTTTCAATGCCAATGACGCCGGTTCTCGTTCGCACGCTGAACGGCACCGCCCGATCCTGGACGACGCGGATCAGCGTCTCGCGCATGAGGTCGGAAACCGTCATGCCCAGCCCATCGAGCACCTGCACAGCTTCCGCTTTGAGGTCGCTCTTGATTCGCGCCCGGACAACTTCATCTTCGTTACCGGCGGCATGCTCGATCCGGCGCTGAGTGCTCGTGGTCATGGTCTCGTCTCCTTTGCGTGGCTACAAGGGTAGCACAACAAAGCGTCTAATGGGCGAACGCCAGTTAACCGCGCACGTCTACGATTGTTCGCCGGCGGCGTCGGTGGCCGCCCAATCGGGAATCTTTCTGATAAGCCAAGCTGCGCCAGCCTCGCCGACGAGCAACAACACCATGCACGCCCCCATTTCCTTCGCGCCTTGGATAGCCACGACGCCGCCCTTGCCCGTCACCAGCCACAACACGGCGCCGACGATCACTGACAACAAGCCTACCCCGCCCACCAGCGACACCACCACCCGAAAAGGCAACAGGAGCAGCTTGATGACGCCGATGCTCAACACGCCGGCGCAGGCACCCACACCCCGCGCCAATTCAAGCCACACCCCGCGCACTGGCTGCTCGTTCCCGCTCATCGCCGTTGCTCCGAAAGTTCGTGGTTCTTCATCTGCCCTTACCCTCTGCCTTGCCCTTGGAGTTCTCCACGTCGGCTCGCTTCAAGGCGCGATAAACGGTCGCCCGCCCCACCCCAAACCTGTCGGTGATGTCCCGCATGGTGACGCTCGGATCGCGCACAAGCACCTTGATGTGTTGCACGTCCTTCGGACTCAACACGCGCCGCCGGCCGCCGTTGCGACCGCGCGCCCTCGCCGCCGCGAGTCCCGCGCGCGTGCGCTCGCGGATCAGGTTGCGCTCGAACTCGGCCAGCGCCGCGAACAAGTGGAAAATTAGCTTGCCGCTGGCGTTGGTCGTGTCGATCTTTTCGGTCAAGCTCTCGAAGCCGACGCCGTGCTGCTCCAACTCCGTCACGATCTGCACCAGGTCGGCCAGGCTCCGGCCGAGGCGGTCTAGCCGCCACACCACAAGCACGTCGCCCTGCCGCAACGCCTTCCGGCAATGCTCAAGCTCTGGCCGGCTCGCGTCTTTGCCGCTCGCCGTGTCGGCGTACACCGTCGCGCAACCGGCAACCCGCAGCGCGTCGCGCTGCAAGTCCATGCGCTGGTCATCGGTGGAAACTCGCGCGTAGCCAATGCGGCGCTGCTCTGCACGTAGCGGCATCAAGCGAGTACCAGGGTCGAGTGGGTCACGCATGGGGAACGAACAAGCCAACCGCTTCTAGGCTGGCGCGCATGTCGGCCGGCATCGGCACCGGGTCGTAGCGAACGCCCATCGAACTTACTTTAGGCTCGGCCAAATAGATCGCCGAGTAGATCGAGCTGGCAGGCATTCCCTGCTCTCGCCGTTCATCGGCGATCAGGCAAAGGCCACCCGGCAGGCCTGCCTGCAAGACAACGAGGCGTGACATCGCGGCAGTCTCCTTTTCAACGAATCGCATGGTATATGATACGTTGATCGTGAGTCAAGTAAAGAGACATGTAAAGGCCACCGCAGCCTTGTTGCCCATCTGTCATTTTCAGAAGACGATTGCACAGAATGTCAGGAGTCAGTAGCACTGTCCTGATACGCAGACCAATTCATGCCTATCAGCAATGCAGAGCGGCTATCAGGGGACAGGACACACTGCCATGATGCACATGGCACTCACTAACCAACGTCGATAGGACTTCTTCGATTCGCGTCAGGTCGGCGAGCTTGGCGCGCACATCAGTCAACCGCAACGCAGCCAGCTCGGCTGCCTCACTGCAATGGGTGCCGTCTTCAAGCCGCAACAACTCGGCAATCTCGTCCAGGCTGAAGCCCAGCCGCTGGGCTGACTTCACAAATTTCACCCGAACCACGTCCGCGCCGCCATAGCGGCGAATGCTGCCGTAAGGCTTGTCCGGTTCCGGCAGCAAGCCCTTGCGCTGATAGAAGCGGATCGTCTCCACGTTGACCCCGGCCGCCTTGGCAAAAGCGCCAATGGTCAGGTTTTCCAAATTGTTTGCCATGGTGCTTGACTCCGTACATGAGTACGGAAGTAAGGTTACGCCATCCAATCCGAATTCGAAAGGACAAGCGTATGTCAGAACCACAAAACGGGCGCGGTGCGCTCTTCGCCGGAGGGCTAGCGGCCATCCTCGCCTCAACTTGCTGCCTTGGGCCGCTGGTCCTGGTCGCCTTGGGATTCAGCGGGGCATGGATCGGCAACCTGACCGTGCTGGAACCCTACCGTCCGCTGTTCATCGGTGCGGCGTTGGTCGCGCTGTTCTTCGCCTGGCGGCGCATCTACCGCCCGGTGCACGCCTGCAAACCAGGTGAGGTTTGCGCGATTCCCCAGGTGCAAGCGACCTACAAGCTCATCTTCTGGATCGTGGCCGCGCTGGTTCTGGTCGCGCTCGGATTTCCCTACGTCCTGCCATTTTTCTACTGATCGGAGTTCACCATGAAAAAACTGTTTACCTCCCTCGCCCTCGCCGCTGTCGTCGCCCCGGTGTGGGCTGCCACCCAAACCGTCACGCTGGCCGTTCCTGGCATGACCTGCGCCGCATGCCCGATCACCGTCAAGAAGGCGCTCTCCAAGGTCGATGGCGTCAGCAAGGTCGATGTGGGTTTCGAGAAGCGTGAAGCCGTCGTGACCTATGACGATGCCAAAACCAGTGTTCAGAAGCTGACCAAGGCCACCGAAGACGCCGGTTATCCGTCTAGCGTCAAGCAGTGAGCCGCTGAGCCAACGTCTAAACCGGGAGCGACAGCATGGGACTGATAACGCGCATTGCCGACAAGACCGGCGCACTCGGCAGCGTCGTTTCCGCGATGGGCTGTGCCGCCTGCTTTCCGGCGCTCGCCAGCTTTGGCGCAGCCATCGGACTGGGTTTTCTGAGCCAGTACGAGGGCCTGTTCATCAGCCGTCTGCTGCCGCTATTTGCGGCGCTGGCCTTCCTGGCGAACGCATTGGGCTGGTTCAGCCATCGCCAGTGGCATCGCAGCCTGCTCGGCATGATCGGGCCGGTCATGGTGTTCTCGGCCACGGTCTGGCTGCTCGGCAACTGGTGGACGGCGAACCTGATGTACGCCGGTCTGGCCTTGATGGTGGGCGTGTCGATCTGGGACTTCGTGTCGCCGGCGCATCGCCGCTGCGGGCCGGACGGCTGTGAACTACCCGTGAAGCATGGCTGACGCGACCCCTACAAAAGGAACAACGCAATGACACAGTTGAAAATCACCGGCATGACCTGCGACTCGTGCGCGGTGCATGTCAAGGAAGCGCTGGAACGAGTGCCTGGCGTCGAGTCGGCCGAAGTGTCCTACGCCAAGGGCAGCGCGACGCTCGCCATGGAGGCCGGCACCGCGCCCGACGAGCTAATCGCCGCCGTCGCCGGGCTCGGCTATCGCGCGGCGCTGGCGGAAGCGCCGACCGTCCCGCCGAGCGGTGGACTGCTTGACCGCGTGCGCGAATGGATGGGCGGCGGTGACAAGACTGCTCACCCTGGCGGCGGGCTGCACATCGCGGTCATCGGTAGCGGTGGCGCG
Source organism: Pseudomonadota bacterium (assembly GCA_018242445.1). Classification (GTDB taxonomy): domain Bacteria; phylum Pseudomonadota; class Gammaproteobacteria; order Xanthomonadales; family Xanthomonadaceae; genus SZAS-103. Next base: position 20,978 of record JAFEBW010000027.1, read on the forward strand.
GCGATGGCGGCAGCATTGAAAGCCGTCGAACTTGGCGCGCGCGTGACGCTGATCGAGCGCGGCACCATCGGCGGCACCTGCGTCAACGTCGGCTGCGTGCCGTCCAAGATCATGATTCGCGCCGCGCACATTGCCCATCTGCGCCGCGAAAGCCCTTTCGATGGTGGCATCGCGGCCACACCGGCGTCCGTTCAGCGCAAAGTGCTGTTGGCCCAGCAGCAGGCCCGTGTCGATGAACTGCGCCACGCCAAGTACGAAGGCATTCTGGACGGCAACCCGGCCATCACCGTGCTGCGCGGCGAGGCGCGCTTCCAGGATGCGCACCGCCTGATCGTGCGCATGAATGACGGTGGCGAGCGCACGGTGGCGTTCGACCGCTGCCTGATCGCCACCGGCGCGAGTCCGGCGGTGCCACCGATTCCCGGCCTGAAAGACACCCCTTACTGGACCTCCACCGAAGCGCTGGTGAGCGAAACGATTCCCGCGCGCCTGGCGGTGATCGGCTCGTCGGTGGTGGCGCTGGAACTGGCGCAGGCGTTCGCGCGGCTTGGCAGCAAGGTGACGATCCTGGCGCGCAGCACGCTGTTCTTCCGGGAAGACCCGGCCATCGGCGAAGCTGTCACGGCGGCGTTCCGCGCCGAAGGCATCGAGGTGCTGGAACACACGCAAGCCAGCCAGGTTGCCCACGCGGGAGGTGAATTCCTGCTGACCACGGCACACGGCGAACTGCGCTTTGAGCAGTTGCTGATCGCCACCGGCCGCTCGCCCAACACGGGCGGTCTGGCGCTGGATAAGGCGGGCGTCACGGTCGACCTGCAAGGGGCTATCGTCATCGACCTGGGCATGCGTACCAGCATGGAGCACATCTACGCCGCAGGCGACTGCACCGACCAGCCGCAGTTCGTCTACGTGGCGGCTGCGGCCGGCACGCGCGCCGCCACCAACATGACCGGCGGCGACGCGGCCCTGGACCTGACCGCGATACCGGCGGTGGTGTTCACCGATCCGCAAGTCGCCACCGTCGGCTACAGCGAAGCGGAAGCGCACCACGACGGCATCGAGACCGATAGCCGCACGCTCACGCTGGACAACGTGCCGCGTGCGCTCGCCAACTTCGACACGCGCGGTTTCATCAAGCTGGTGGCCGATGCCGGCAGCGGGCGGCTGATCGGGGT
>JAFEBW010000028.1 GCA_018242445.1 Pseudomonadota bacterium
GCTCGTGGCCCTGGCAACTGTTCGGGATGTGAAGAAAGACTCCGCACCGACCCTGGCTCCCCCACGATCTCGTAATCTCAGGGATATCGGTCTGGGGCGGAGGCGGAAACAACTTACAAGGGGAAGCAGGGGCCTGTGGTTACGACGTGATCGTTCTCAAGCCCCTCCCCCCTCGTGGGGGAGGGGTTGGGGAGAGGGGGGGCTTGCGCAATGCCCAGATGCCGAAGGATGTGTTCGAGAACCGCTTCGGGCTGGCCCAGGATTTCGTGATTCCAGAATCGCAGGATCCGGAATCCCTGCGCCTTGAGCCACCGATCGCGCTCGACATCATGCGCCGACTCGTTGTGTTGTCCGCCATCGGCTTCCACGATCAGGCGTGCGCCAAAGTGCACGAAATCCACGATGTAGGGCCCGATGGGTTGCTGGCGGCGAAATTTTTGATCGAGCAGGCGATGCGCGCGCAGGTGGTGCCAGAGCAGGCGCTCGGCATCGGTCATCTGGGTGCGGAGCTTCTTCAAGAAGCGGTCGGTCATGGGGTTTGCCCCTCTCCCCAACCCCTCTCCCGCAAGGGGAGAGGGGCTGAAACCTCAGCCCTCGATCACGCCCAGTTCGCGGCCGATGCGGGTGAAGGCGTCGATGGCGCGGTCGAGGTGCTCGCGGGTGTGGGCGGCGCTGATCTGGGTGCGGATGCGCGCCTGACCCTTGGGCACCACCGGGAAGAAGAACCCGATCGCGTAGATGCCTTCCTCCAGCAGGCGCGCGGCGAAGCGCTGCGCGAGCGGCGCGTCGTAGAGCATCACCGGGCTGATCGGATGCACGCCGGGTTTGATGTCGAAACCTGTCGCGGTCATGCGCTCGCGGAAATAGGCTGTGTTGGCGACCAACCGCTCGCGCAAATCTCCAGCCGACGAAAGCATGTCGAAGGCCTTGATGCCGGCGGCCACCACATGCGGCGGCAACGAGTTGGAGAACAGGTAAGGCCGCGAGCGCTGGCGCAGCATCTCGATCACCTCGCGCTTGCCCGTGGTGAAGCCGCCGAGCGCGCCGCCCATCGCCTTGCCCAGGGTGCCGGTGATGATGTCGATCCGGTCGAGGCAACCTTTGACTTCCGCCGAGCCGCGCCCCGTTGCGCCGAGGAAGCCGGTGGCATGGCATTCGTCGATGTGCACCAGCGCGCCGTATTTCGCAGCCAGCGCGGTGATTTCGTCGAGCGGGGCGATGAAGCCATCCATCGAGAACACGCCGTCGGTGGAAATCATCTTCGTGCGCGCACCGGCCGCGTCGGCGGCCTGCAACTGCGCTTCCAGATCGGCCATGTCGCAGTTGGCGTAGCGGAAGCGCCTGGCCTTGCACAGGCGCACGCCGTCGATGATCGATGCGTGGTTGAGCGCGTCGGAGATGATCGCATCCTCCTCGCCCAGCAGCGGCTCGTAGAGGCCGCCGTTGGCGTCGAAGCAGGCGGCATAGAGGATCGTGTCCTGCTTGCCGAAAAAGTCCGCGATGGTTTTTTCGAGTTGCTTGTGCAGGTCTTGCGTGCCGCAGATGAAACGCACCGAGGCCATGCCGAAGCCGTGCGTATCCAGCGCCGACTTGGCCGCGGCGATGATGTCCGGATGATCGGCCAGCCCCAGATAATTGTTGGCGCAGAAGTTGAGCACCTTGCGGCCGTCGGCGAGGGTGATTTCCGCCGACTGCGGCGAGGCGATCACCCGCTCGGACTTGAACAGCCCCTGTGCGCGGATGGAGTCGAGTTCGTCGGCGTAGCGTTGGGTGAGGGACATGCGTTTCTCTCGTCATGCCCGCGAAGGCGGGCATCCAGTGTCTTCAGGGGCATTCATTTCGGGAAAGTCGCTGGGTCCCCGCCTGCGCGGGGACGACGATCCAAAGCCGAGCATTCACGTCGGGCATCTCAATTCCAGCTGCACACCACCTTCCCGCAATTGCCAGACGCCATCAGGTCGAAGCCGCGCTGGAAGTCGTCGATGTGCACCTGATGGGTCAGCACTTTCTGCAGCGGGAAGCCGGTCAGCACCAGTTGCGTCATCTTGTACCAGGTCTCGTACATGCGCCGGCCGTAGATGCCGTGCAGGACGAGGCCCTTGAAGATCACCTTGTCCCAGTCGATGCCCGCGCCGTTGGGCAGGATGCCGAGCAGGGCGACGCGGCCGCCGTGGTACATCGCGCCGAGCATGTCGTTGAAGGCGTGCGGATTGCCGCTCATCTCCAGCGCCACGTCGAAGCCTTCCATGTGCAGCTCGGCCATGGTGTCCTTCAGCGATTGCTTGGACACGTTGACCACGCGGGTGGCGCCCATGTCGGCGGCGAGCTTGAGGCGGTAGTCGTTGACGTCGGTGACCACCACGTTGCGCGCGCCGACATGCTTGCAGATGCCGGCGGCGATGATGCCGATGGGCCCGGCACCGGTGATCAGCACGTCCTCGCCGATCACGTCGAACTCCAGCGCGCAATGCGCGGCGTTGCCGTAGGGGTCGAAGAACGCGGCCAGCTCGGACGGGATCTGGTCGGGGATCGGCCACAGGTTGGATGCCGGCATCACGAGGTATTCGGCGAACGCGCCATTGCGGTTCACGCCGATGCCGATGGTGTTCGGGCACAGGTGCTGGCGGCCGGCGCGGCAGTTGCGGCAATGCCCGCAGACGATATGGCCCTCCGCCGACACGCGCTGGCCAAGGGTGTAACCCGTCACGCCCGGGCCGATATCGACGATGCGGCCGACGAACTCGTGGCCGATCACCAGGCCCGGCTTGATGACCCGCTGGCTCCACGCGTCCCACTTGTAAATATGCAAGTCGGTGCCGCAGATCGCAGTCTTCTCCAGCTTGATCAATACCTCGTTGGGGCCGACTTCGGGGATGGGCACCTGCTCCATCCAGATGCCTTCCTCGGGCTTGCGCTTGACCAGCGCCTTCATCATCTGCGACATGGCGATTCCCTCGCGCGCGGCACGCTGCCGCTGAGGGCCGCAATTATACGCGCGGTGCCAACGCACCTTGTGCGCGTGCTACAACTCGATCCGCCAGCCGATGGCGAAGGTGCTGCCGGTCGAGGTGCTGTGGCCGAATTCGCGCCCGTAGGAGATGAAGCCGGAATTGCCGTGGGCCAATGTAAAGGTGGACGAAACCGTCGCCTGCGCCCAGTCGCGATCCGGCGCGCCGGTGTCGAAGTGCACCACGGTGCCGTTCATGTCGTCGACGAAGCGCACGCCGACCGTGCGCTCGTCGTTGGAGAACTCGTGGATCAGGCCCACGCGCAGCTGCGGTTGCCATACGCCCCAGCTCGCTGACACGGTGTCGGCCAGCCCGACTTCGAGGCGCCCGCGCTGGGTCTTCACCGAACGCTGGGGCACGATCAGGTCGAAGCCCGACCCACCGCTTTCGGTGTAGCCGTCGATGGCGGTGCGCGCGCCATCGAAGCCGATGGAGCCCAGCCACAGCCACGAACCGTGGGCGAAATTGACGTCCAGGCCCACTCCGCCGAGCGTGCGCGCCAAGTCCGGCGAGGCGGTTTCGGCCACCGGCGCGCTGTTGTCCACGAAACTCACCACGCGGCGGATGTCCTGGCTGCCCCGGAAGCGCCCGAAGTAACCGTTGAGCGAGACATGTTCGTTCAGATCGAAACTGCTGATGCCGATCAGGCCGGTGCTGTCGGACTGGGTGCGCCCCATGGAGCCACGGAATTGCTGGTTTTCGTGGCTGCTGTTGAGGGTGAAACCCAGTTGCCAGCGGTTCATCGGGTGCCAGTCCAGGCCGGCGGTGAAGGTGGTGGTGTCCTCGTCGAAGGCCGCTTCGATGGTGTCGTCGCTGCGGAAAGCGTGGTCGCGGTCGATGCTGACGAACAGCGCCAGCTTCGGCGTCAGCAGGGTGTCCACCTCCTGTCGCGATGGCCATTGATCCTTGGCCGCGCCGCGCCCGGCGCCAGGAAGTTCTTTCAGATCGTTGTGATCGGCGGCGATGGCGACCGCATTGGGTACCGGGCTGGCGAACACCGTCGCGCAGCGGGAAGCCAGCGCGGAGCCCGGGGCGGCGCCGGCGCAGACCTGGTTGAACTGGGCGGTGAGGGCGGCGGTGCCGGACTCCTGCGCGAACGCGGGCGCGCCGATGCAGGCGGCGATGGCGAGTAACAGGCTGACGCGGGTCGGCTGGTGCATGGCGATTTCCCCGATAATGTGGCTGGAGTCTAGCGCTACAACGGAGCTTACGCGTCCCGTGGGACAGATGGATCTGCCGCAGTGGCTCGCCTACCAGCAGCGCCAGCACCCCGACGCCATCGCGCTGGGGCTGGATCGCGTGCGCGAGTTGGCGCAGCGCCTGGGTTTGTCGCGGCCGGCCGGCCACGTCATCACCGTGGCCGGCACCAACGGCAAGGGCTCGACGGTGGCCTTCATCGAAGCGATCGCGCGCGCGGCCGGCCTGCGCGTGGGCGCCTACACCTCGCCGCACCTGCTGCGTTACAACGAGCGCGTGCGCATCGACGGCGTCGATGCGGACGAGGCCGCGCTGGTGGCCGCGTTCGAGCGCATCGAGGCGGCACGCCAGCAAGCGGGAGGGGCGATTGCGCTGACCTATTTCGAGTACGGCACGCTCGCTGCCTTGCTGCTGTTCGAGCAGGCGCAGCTCGACCTTGCCATCCTCGAGGTGGGCCTCGGTGGGCGGCTGGACGCGGTGAACATCGTCGATGCCGACGTGGCCGTCATCACCACCGTCGATCTGGATCATCAGGAACTGCTGGGCGACGACCGCGAGGCGATCGGGCTGGAAAAAGCCGGCGTGATGCGCGCGGGCAAGCCGGTGGTGCTGGGCGAAACCGACCCGCCGGCGAGCGTGTTGCGGCATGCGTACCGCATCGGAGCGGTGGCGATTCGCGCCGGTTGCGATTATTTGATCGATACGTTGAATGGTGATGAAGCGGCGATGCGTTGGCGTTGGCGCGAACCGGGTTGGCAGATTGACTTGCCCGATCCGGCGCTGGCTGCGCCGGTGCAGCGCGCAAATGCTGCCGCTGCGATCGCTGCCTTGCGTGCGCTGGACATCGGCATCGGCGACGAAGCGATCGTCGCGGGCGTGCGCTCGGCGCGGATCGGCGCGCGACTGCAATCCTTCGCACACCAAGGCGTGGACATCGTGCTGGATGTCGCCCACAACCCGCAGGCTGCACGCGAGTTGGCGGCCTGGTTGGCCGCGCATCCGGCACGCGGCGCGACGCTGGCGGTGTTCAGCGCACTGGGCGACAAGGATCTCGTCGGCGTCGTCGCGCCCTTGCGCGAGCATATCCAGCATTGGTGGGTCGCCGGGCTGCACGACACGCCGCGCGGCTTGGCGGCTGCCGCACTGGCCGGGCGACTGCAAAACGTGCTGGCCGATGCGCACGTCGAATGCGGCGATGACGTGGGGCAGGCGCTGTCCTGCGCCTGCGCGCAAGCCCGGCCCGGCGACCGCGTGCTGGTGTTCGGATCCTTTTTCACCGCGGCGGCGGCGCTGCGCTGGTTGGGCGACGCATGAAGCGCAAGCCAGGGCGGCCCACCGCAGTCGCCACGCTATAATCCAGACCCTCGACCCAGCCGGAACGGCCGCATGGAACCTGCCCTGAAGAACCGGCTGATCGGCGCGGCCGTGCTGTCGGCTCTGGCCATCATCTTCCTGCCGAAGCTCATCGTCGGCAAGGACACCAACCCGCTGGCCTCGCAGGTGCCCTTGAAGGTGCCCAGCGCGCCCACAGGCGCCTTCGAGACGAAGGAATTGCCGCTGGTCACGCCCGCGCCCTCCGTGCCCGCCGGCGGCGTGGTCGGCATGCAGACCGGGCACCCGGCGTCGCCCTCCGCATCGCCCCCGTCATCGACGGCATCCTCGGCAGCGTCGCCCTCCGCATCGTCCTCGTCATCGACGGCATCCTCGGCAGCGTCGCCCGCGGCGTCGTCCGCCACGTCGAGCCTTCAGGCTGCAACTGCCAGCAGTGCGTCATCTCCATCCTCATCCGCGACGGCATCCACAGCCGCCATGGCCTCGCCCGTTGCGTCGGGCAAGACGCCGGCTTCCGCAGCCGTCGCCTCCGCAGCGTCGCCAGCCGCGGCATCGCCGGCCCAGCCATCGGCACCGATCCCCGCCGCGCAGGCCGGCGGCAAGTACGTCGTCAGCCTCGGCACCTATGCCAACGCCGGCAATGCGCATGCCCTGGTCGCGTCCTTGCAGGCCAAGGGCCTGCCGGCCTACGCCGACGCGGTGAGCGTGGCGGGCAAGTCCGCCACCCGCGTGAGGATCGGGCCCTTCCAGCAGCGCGGCGATGCCGAAGCCGCGCGCTTGAAAGCGCAGCAGATTCGCACCGACATGCCCGCCAACGTGGTGGCGCTCGATGCGGCCACGCCAGCGCCGCCGGAACCCGCGCCGGCACCTGCCAAGGGCTCGGCGACTGCTCCGGCGGCATCCGCAAAGAATCCCGCCGCCGCGGCCTCCGTGGCCAGCGACAAACCCGCCGCGCCATCGCCGGCGGCCGCCGCGCGTGGTTATGCGGTGCAAGTCGTGGCCTTCGCCGTGGAGAGCCAGGCCAATGCCTTGCGCGACAAGCTGCGCGCTGCCGGCTTCGTGGCCTACAGCGAAAAGGTGACGACCGAAAGCGGCGTGCGCTGGCGCGTGCGCGCAGGCCCGGAAGCCGACCGCGCCGGCGCCGACAAATTGCGCGCCGATCTGGCGGCGAAGATGAAACTCGACGGCGTGGTGGTGGCGTATCCGTGAGCGTGGGTCACGGTTTGCCGATGTACGCACGCGCCCGGCCAAGGAAGGCATCGGCAACTGCCATGACCTGTGGAATCGAGATGGCTCCATTCGTGAGCAGGCGATTGCGAGGATCATCCGGCATCACGCTCCCTCCATTGCGAGCAACACAAGTGAGGGTCATCGTGCCCCCTCCCTTGCGCGCAGCGCAGGGGAGGGCCTGATGGTGTTGGTGGCTGTGGTGTTCGTCATCGCGCCCCCTCCCTTGCGCGCAGCGCAGGGGAGGGTTGGGGAGGGGTGCTTTATTCCGGCGCGAATCCCGACCTGCCCCCACGCGCCATGCTGAGTTCGGTCGATTGGATCCTGCTCGGCCTGCTGGCGATCTCGGCCCTGCTGGGCGCGTTGCGCGGTTTCGTCGCCGAGGTGCTGTCGATGGTGGCGTGGATCGCCGCGTTCTGGCTGGCCTTCGTGTTTGGCGCGCCGGTGGCCGATTTGCTGCGGCCCGAGATCGACGATGCCGCCGGCCGCCTGCTGCTGGCCTACGCGCTGGTGTTCGTGGTGGCGATGCTGGTCGGCAGCGTGGTGAGCTGGCTGGCGGCGGCGGCGGTGAAGTCGCTGGGTCTGGGCGGGGTGAACCGTTTTTTCGGGCTGCTGTACGGATTGCTGCGCGGGGCGTTGCTGGGCTGCGTGCTGGTACTGCTGCTGGGCTGGACGGCGTTGCCGCGCGAGCCGCAATGGCGCGCCTCGCCGCTGATTCCGCTGTATCAGGCCGGCGCGGAAACGATGAAAGCCTGGCTGCCGGAGGCGGCCGCGCAACATGTGAGTTTCGAATCGGCGCTGGAGCAGGAGCAGCGCAAGGTGATCGACGCGGTGACCGGATCGGTGCTGGCGTCGATGACCGGCGATGCGGCGGAGGCATCCTCGCCGCAGAGCCCGCCCGTGTCGCCAGCCGTATCCGACCCGCCGGCCAGCGTTTCGAGTGAAGGTTCCAGCCGCAACGCGGTAAAATCCATCCCGCGCCGGAAAGCCAAGCCCAAGCCTCGCGTGGCATCGCCATCGCGCGACGGCTGAACCTGCCGGCCCGTACACGCCGATCCATCACGAGGAACACCCCATGTGCGGCATCGTCGGAATCGTCGGAACCACGGACATCGCCGCCGCCTTGTACGATGGGCTGGCGATGCTCCAGCACCGCGGCCAGGATGCCGCCGGCATCGCCACCGCCGATGGCGGCAAACTGCACCTGCACAAGGGCAACGGGCTGGTGAAGGACGTGTTCGACGGCGACGCGATGCGCCTGCTCGCCGGGCGCGTGGGCATCGGCCACTGCCGCTACCCGACCGCGGGCAGCGAAGGCTCCGACGAGGCGCAGCCGTTCTACGTCAACTCGCCCTACGGCATCGCGCTGGCGCACAACGGCAACCTCGTCAACACCGAGGCGCTGCGCCGCGAGGTGTTCGAGCAGGATCGCCGCAACGTCAACACCGAGTCCGATTCCGAAGTCCTGCTCAACGTGTTCGCGCATGAACTGGAGACGCAGGCATCGCTCACGCCCGCAGCCGTGTTCCGCGCGGTCGATGGCGTCAACCGGCGCGCCAAGGGCGGCTTCGCGGTGGTCGCGACCGTGCTCGGCTTGGGGCTGGTGGCCTTTCGCGATCCGCACGGCATCCGCCCGTTGATCCTCGGCCGGCGCGAGACGGCCAGCGGCGCGGAGTACGCGGTGGCTTCCGAATCGGTCGCGCTGGACGTGCTCGGCTTTGCGCGCGTGCGCGACGTGAAGCCCGGCGAATGCGTGGTCGTCACCGCGCGCGGAGAACTGCACACGCAACAGTGCGCGCCGCCGCAGGCGAGCGCGCCGTGCATCTTCGAGTACGTCTACTTCGCGCGCCCGGATTCGATGATCGACGAGATCTCCGTGCACAAGGCGCGCATGCGCATGGGCGTGACCCTGGCGCAGAAGATCCTGCGCGAGCGCCCCGGCCACGACATCGACACCGTCATCCCGATCCCCGACACCTCGCGCGATGCCGCGCTGGAGATCGCCAATACCCTGGGCGTGAAGTACCGCGAGGGTTTCATCAAGAACCGCTACGTCGGCCGCACCTTCATCATGCCCGGGCAAGGCGAGCGGGTGAAATCCGTCCGCCGCAAGCTCAACGCGATCCCGCTGGAGTTCCGCAACCGCGTGGTGCTGCTGGTGGACGACTCCATCGTGCGCGGCACCACCTCGCAACAGATCGTGCAGATGGCCCGCGAGGCCGGCGCGCGCAAGGTGTATTTCGCCTCCGCCGCGCCGCCGGTGCGCCATCCGAACGTGTACGGCATCGACATGCCCTCATCGTCCGAACTCGTCGCGCATGGCCGCACCGAGAAGGAGATCGAGCAACTGCTCGGCTGCGACTGGCTGATCTATCAGGATCTGGCGGATCTGGAAGCCGCCGTGGCCGGCCCGAAGTTCCCGGGCCGTCGGTTCGATTCCTCCTGCTTCAGCGGCGAATACGTGACCGGCATCGAGCCTGGCTATTTCGAACGCCTGAAGCAACTGCGCTCGGACGAGGCCAAGAAGAAGCGGCGGGTGGCGGGTTAGGGGACTTACGATTCAACCTGCCTGGTAAGCCCCTCTCCCCTTGCGGGAGAGGGGTTGGGGAGAGGGGAGTTTGGCAACGACGAGCCATGCCATTGAAGACATGCGTCCATCACGCAGCGCAAGAATGCCTGCGAGCTACTGATCCCGATGCCAAACTCGCCCTGACTCACGATTCCGCCGCGAGTTTTGCGGACGGCGAGTTGCCCATCGACGATCAGGCTGGTGAGGTCGAACCCATCGCCAACCCCGGCCGCCCCGAGCGCCCGCGCCTCGTGCATCCGCGTGCGGTCGCCCATCGCGGGCTTGGCTCGCCGGATGGGCGCGCGGCGTTCGTGCATGCCATCGCGCATATCGAGTTCAACGCGATCAACCTCGCCTGGGACGCGGTGTACCGCTTCCGTGGCATGCCGCACGGCTACTACGCGGATTGGGTCGGTGTCGCGGCCGATGAAGCGCGCCACTTCACCCTGCTGCGCGCGCGCCTGCGCGAACTCGGTCGCGACTATGGCGATTTCGACGCCCACGATGGCTTGTGGGAGATGGCGATGAAAACCGCCGAATCATGTCGTGCGCGGATGGCGCTGGTGCCGAGGGTGCTGGAAGCGCGCGGGCTGGACGTGACGCCGGGCATGATCGTGCGCCTGCGCGATGTCGGCGACGAAGTCACCGTGGGCATCCTCGAAATCATCCTGCGCGAGGAAGTGGCCCACGTCGCCGCCGGCTCGCGCTGGTTTCGCTGGTGCTGCGAGCGCGATGGCGTGGAACCGGAAGCCGAGTTCCGCCGCCTGCTGGAGCAGCACGCGCGCGGTGCGGTGCGCGGCCCGCTGAATCTTGTTGCTCGCGCTGCGGCGGGGTTCAGTGCGGCGGAGTTGGAAGCGATGCAAGTGGCGGTGACGCCACTGCGTCCGGGTGGATCACAGTGAAGCCAGCGAAAATCCGTCCGCATCCGCGCGCAGCACCGAGCCTTGCTCGTACCAGTCGCCGAGCACGATGCGCCGGCGCGGCTCGCCGCCGACATCGAGACGATGGATGGCCGGGCGATGGGTGTGGCCGTGGATCAGGGTGGCGATGCCGTAACGGGTGCACGTTTCCTCGACGGCGGCAGCGCTCACGTCGGTGATGTCTTCCTTGCCGGCGGCGGTGGCGGCGGCGTCGGGCATCACCTTGCGCTGGTGCTCGATGCTCTTGGCGCGCATCTGCTGCGCCAGTGCGATGCGTACCGGCAGCGGCTGCGCGAGCATCGCGTCCTGCCATGCCGGCTCGCGGCTTTGCTGGCGGAAGGCCTGATAGGCCACGTCGTCGGTGCACAGGGCATCGCCGTGCATCAGCAACACCGGCTGGCCGTACAGGTCGATCACGCACGGGTCGGGCAGGATGCGCATGCCGCAGCGCGCAGCAAAGGCATCGCGCAACAGGAAGTCGCGATTGCCGCGCAGGAAGAACACCGGCACGCCGGTGGCGCTCAACGACGACAGACCTTCGGCGACCACGGCGGCGGCCGGTTGCGGGTCGTCGTCTCCTACCCAGTATTCGAACAGGTCGCCGAGGATGTACAGGGCGTCGGCGTGCGCGGCTTCGTCGCGCAGGAACTCGCCGAAGCGGGCGAGGATGTGCGGCCGCACCGGGTCGAGGTGCAGGTCGGAGATGAACAGGGTGGTCATGGGTGGGGTGTGTACTTTGAGAAAGGATTGTCAGCGGTGATGCGGCTGATAGTTGTCAAAGTCCCTATGTGGCAGGCAATTTGGATTCCCTCCCCCGCAAGCGGGGGTAGGGTGGGGGCAAGGGGTTTCGATAAATCAGTCACGCTCGTTTGCCCCCATCCCAACCTTCCGGCCCTGCCGGGCGTTCTTCGACGCGCAAACTGCCACCGGCAGTTCGCAAGCGCGCCTCATCACCCCCGCAAGCGGGGGAGGGGGCGTGATATCGGTGTTGTGCGAGAGTGGGGTTTTCAGATCGATGCCGAAATTCAATGCCCGTCAGCCGGCGGCAACGCTTCGGCCTTCTCGATCACCACCGGCGTGACCGGCACGTCGGACGTGAATTTGCCTTGTCCGTGCGTCTTCACGAGACGGATCTTGTCCACCACGTCCATGCCGGAGACGACCTTGCCGAACACCGCGTAACCGGCGGTGGTGGCGTCGGCGTCGGAGACGTAATCGAAGCGCGGGTTGTCCACGAGGTTGATGAAGAACTCCGAGGTCGCCGACCCGGGCGCCAGCGCGCGCGCGGCGGCGACGGTGCCGCGCTGGTTGGACAGGCCGTTGTTGGCCTCGTCGGGGATCGCCGCGTGCACGTCGCCTTTCTTCTGCATGTCGGGCGTGTAGGCACCGCCCTGGATCAGCAGGTCGTCGATCACGCGGTTGAACACGGTGCCGTTGTAGAAGCCTTCGTTGACGTATGCGAGAAAGTTGGCGACGGTCTTGGGCGCCTTGTTCGGGTACAGCTCGATCACGATGTCGCCCATGCTGGTGTGCAGGCTCACGCGCGGGCCCGATTGCGTGGACAGCGGCACGGCCACGTCCATCGCGGTCGGCGAGGCAGTGGCGTCCGCGGGGCTGGTCGCTGCCTCGTCGTCGGCCTTGCTTGAACCGCCGTCTGCGTGTTTGCCGCAGCCGACGAGTGCGCTGGCCAGCAGCAGACAGGCGAGCAGGGCGAACAGGGTGGGGATGCGTAGGCGCATCGCGGGCTCCGGGGCAGGGCAGGCGCGCATTGTAGCGAAAAGGCTCGCGGGTACTGCCACGGACGATGGCACCTCGGCTGTTAGAATTCGCATCCCGCGGCCGACATGGCCCGCGTCAATCAACGCCCATTCACCATGACCTGCCGCACCCGTTTCGCCCCCAGCCCCACCGGTTACCTGCACATCGGCGGCGCGCGCACCGCGCTGTACTGCTGGCTGGAGGCGCGCCATCGCGGCGGCGCGTTCATCCTGCGCATCGAGGACACCGACCGCGAGCGCTCGACCGATGCGGCCGTGCAAGCCATCCTCGACGGCATGGACTGGCTGGGGCTCGATCACGATGAAGGCCCGATCTTCCAGACCGCGCGCATGGATCGCTATGGTCAGGTTGCGCAGCAGTTGCTCGACGCTGGCCACGCCTATTACGCCTACGAGTCGAAGGAAGAACTCGAAGCGATGCGCGCCGCCGCGCTGGAAAAACACGAAAAGCCGCGTTACGACGGCCGCACACGCGATGCCGGATTGCCCTTCCGCGACGACCCGAACCGGGTGATCCGCTTCCGCAATCCGGTCGATGGCAGCGTGGCGTTCGAGGACAAGGTCAAGGGCCGCATCGAATGGGCCAATGCCGAACTCGACGACTTCGTGCTGGTGCGCTCGGATGGATTTCCCACCTACAACTTCGCGGTGGTGGTGGACGACATCGACATGGGTGTCACCGAGGTGATCCGCGGCGACGACCACGTCAACAACACGCCTCGGCAGATCAACGTCTATCGCGCTCTGGGCGCCACGCCGCCGGTGTTCGCGCACCTGCCGATGATCCTCGGTTCCGACGGGCAGAAGCTGTCCAAGCGCCACGGCGCGGTCGGGGTGATGCAATACCGCGACGACGGCTACCTGCCGCATGCTGTGCTCAACTACCTCGTGCGGCTGGGCTGGTCGCACGGCGATCAGGAAATTTTCTCGATCGCGCAGATGATCGAGCTGTTCGACATCGCCGACGTCAACCACAGCGCCTCGCGTTTCGATACCGAAAAACTGCGCTGGCTCAACCAGCAATACCTCAAGAGCGACGACCCGACGGAAGTGGCCAAACAACTCGACTGGCACCTGCGGCAGGCCGGTTACGACCTCGCCAACGGGCCGGCGGCAGTCGATCTGGTGGTCGCGCTGCGCGATCGGGTGCACACGCTCAAGGAAATGGCCGAGCGCGCGCGGGTGTGGTTCGTGCCGCTGCGTGACTACGACGAGGCAGCCGTCGCCAAGCATTTGACGGCTGCTGCGGCTGCGCCATTGGTGTCCGTGCGTGAACGCCTGGCCGCGTTGCCTGTGTGGTCGCCTGAAAAAATCCACGGCGTGCTCGCGGACACCGCGCAGGCACTGGCGCTGGGCATGGGCAAGATCGCGCAGCCGCTGCGCGTGGCGATCACCGGAACGCAGGTCTCGCCGTCCATCGAGCACACGATCTATCTCGCCGGGCGCGAGCAGGCGCTGGCGCGGATCGATGCGGCGCTGGAGTTGATCGCGCGGCGCGCCGGGGGTAGTTGATACGGGCAGGGGTAACGAAACTCAGGCGGCAATCATCACGTCATGCACGTGATCGCCAACCGGTGGGCGTGTGTGCCGCCCACGCATCAATCGTTCGGCAATGCGCCCGAGCGCTGGCTGATCCGCAGCGCGGCCAGGGTGCCGATCGCGCCGGACAGCAAGTACAGCCCGACGTAATCGACGCCGGCATATTCGGCCAGCGCCAGCGCCACCAGCGGGGCGAAGCCGGCACCGATCAGCCAGCCCAGATCCGAGGTGAGCATGGCACCGGTCAAACGGGTTTCCGGGCTGAAATTGGAACTCACCGCGCCGGCTGCCTGCGCGTGGGTGAAGCCCAGCAGCGCATATCCGATCACGATGAACAGGTAACCCTTCAGCGTGCCGCCGGAAAGCAGCAAGGCCGTCCAGCCGCTGTAGACCGCGATCAGCGCGCCGCCAACGGCGAGCGTGGTGCGACGACCGATGCGATCGGCGACGCGACCCGACAGCAACATGCAGGGGATGGCGATCAGCGCGCCGGCGATCTGCACCAGCAAGAACTCGACGATCGATTGTTGCGTGAACAGCAATGCCCACGACAAGGCGAAGATCGTGACGAGGTGGAACATGGCGTAGCTGGCCAGCGGCGCGAACGCGCCCAGCGCGACGTTGCGCCCTTGCGTGCGCGCCAGGTCGGCCACCGACGAAGGCACCAGATCGCGTTCTTTCAACTGCTCGGAAAAACGCGGCGCCACCACCATGCGCAGGCGCGCGAACAGGGCGACCACGTTGATCGCGAAGGCGGCGAAGAACGGATAGCGCCAGCCCCATTCGATGAAATCCGCGTGCGTAAGGCTGGCCCAGATGAAAGCGAACAGCCCGGCGGCGAGGATGAAGCCGGCCGGGTCGGCGATCTGCGGCAGCATCGCGTACCAGCCGCGCCGATCCTTGGGCGCTTTCAACGCCATCAGCGAGGCCAGCCCATTCCAGCTGCCACCCAAAGCAAAGCCCTGGCCGAAGCGCAGCACCGCCAGGGCGATGATCGACCAGTAGCCGAGGGTGTCGTAACCGGGCAGGAAGGCGGTGCCGGCGGTGGCCATGCCGAGCAGGAACAAGGCGATGGTCAACTGGGTGATGAGGCCGAATTTGCGGTGGATCAGCAGAAACACTACCGACCCCACCGGGCGCGCGATGAAGGCCAGCGCGAACACCGCGAACGAAAGGAACATGCCATCGACGCGGCTGGCGAACGGGAAGAACACGGCCGGGAACGCCAGCACGCAGCCCAGTCCGAACACGAAGAAGTCGAACGACTGCGACATGCGCCCGACCACCACGCCAACGGCAAGATTGGCGGGCGTGAACAGTTCGCCATGCGCGTCGGCGCCGCGATGCGGAGCCCCCGCATGCCCGCCGATGGATGCTTCAGAAGTAGCCATGTAATCCCGTCGCGGCAGATCGACAACCGCTCATCAATGTATACCGTTTCACCATTCCATCGCCACGACGGCGGCCCTCTGCCACGCGAAATCCGTGCGGGTCGATGCACCGTCGTGCGGATCGAACGCCGCTTCGATGCGATGCCGCAGCGGACAAAGGCCCGGCAGACGGGATATTATTGCAGGGTTTCTTCGACGCACTCCAGAGTTTCCATGTCCTTGAAGCTGCTGCGCGGCCTGTCGCTGCTTCCACTTGCTTTGCTCGGCGGCTGCCATCTGGTGCTGCTCGACCCGGCCGGCGACGTCGCCCGCCAGCAGAGCGACATCATGATCGTCACCACGCTCATCACCGCGGCGATCATCGTGCCGGTGCTGATCGCGATCGGCGTGATCGCGTGGCGCTACCGCGCCTCCAACCAGCGCGCGCACTACGACGGCCACTGGGATCACTCGCCGCAACTGGAGTTGCTGGTGTGGGCCGCGCCGTTGCTGATCATCATCGCCGTGGGCGCGATGAGCTGGATCGGCACCCACATGACCGATCCGTATCGTCCGCTCGACCGCATCGCCCCGGGCGCGAAGGTCGATGCCGCCGTGCAGCCTCTGGACGTGGATGTGGTGTCGCTGCGCTGGAAGTGGCTGTTTTTCTACCCGCAGTACGGCATCGCCACGGTCAACGAATTGGCCGCGCCGGTGGATCGGCCGATCCACTTCCGGCTGACCTCGTCGGACATGATGGATGCGTTCTTCGTGCCGGATCTGGCCGGCATGATCTACACCATGCCCGGCATGCAGACCAAGCTGCACGCGGTCATCAATGCGCCGGGCAAGTACCAGGGCATGTCCGCCAACTACAGCGGCGCGGGTTTCACCGACATGCGCTTCTGGTTCTACGGCATGGACGAGGCCCACTTCCAGCAATGGGTCGCCAGGGCGCGCGCCAGCGGCACGCAGCTCGATCGCGGCGCGTACGACCAGTTGCAGCAGCCCAGCCGCGCCGATCCGGTGCGCTACTACGCGGCGTTCATGCCCGACCTGTACTCGCGCATCCTCAACCGCTGCGTCGATCCGGGCCAGGTCTGCCTCGACCAGCAGATGGCGCGCGACGCGCATCACGGCATGCCCACCACCGGCATGTCTGCTATGCCCGGAATGGCCATGCCGGCCGCGGCACCCCAGCCTGATGCCGCGGCATCGGCCGTAGCACCCTGATCGGTTTCATCGGACACCCCGCCATGCCCGCACCTTCCGCGATCTGGAACCCGCTGTTCGGCCGTTTCACCCTCGACGCGCTGCCGTTCCTCAAGCCCGATCTGGAAGGCCGCATCATCCTCGTCACCTTCATCGCCGTGGCCCTGGGCGGCCTGGCGATCCTCGGCGCGATCACGAAATACAGGAAGTGGGGCTACCTGTGGCGCGAGTGGTTCACCAGCGTGGATCACAAAAAGCTCGGCATCATGTACATGATCCTGGCCACGGTGATGCTGCTGCGCGGCTTCTCCGATGCGGTGATGATGCGCGCGCAACAGGCCATGGCGTTCGGCAGCAACATGGGCTACCTGCCGCCCGAACACTACGACCAGATCTTCACCGCGCACGGCGCGATCATGATTTTCTTCGTCGGCATGGCCTACATCGCCGGGCTGATGAACTTCGTCATGCCCCTGCAGATCGGCTCGCGCGACGTGGCCTTCCCGTTCCTCAACAACCTGAGCTTCTGGTTCACGTTCTGGGGCGCGATGATGTTCATGGTGTCGCTGTTCATCGGCGACTTCTCCACCGCCGGCTGGCTCGGCTACCCGCCGGTGTCGGATCTGGCGCACAGCCCCGGGCCGGGCGTGGATTACTACATCTGGGGCTTGCAGTTGTCCGGCGTGGGCACCTTGCTCACCGGCATCAACTTCGTGGTCACCATCATCAAGATGCGCGCGCCGGGCATGAGTCTGATGAAGATGCCGATGTTCAGCTGGACCACGCTGTGCACCAGCGGGCTGATCATCGTCACCTTCCCGGTGCTCACCGCCACCTTGCTGCTGCTGTCGCTGGATCGCTACCTCGGCACCCACTTTTTCACCGCCGACGCCGGCGGCAACGTGATGCTGTACATCAACCTGATCTGGGTGTGGGGCCATCCGGAGGTGTACATCCTGATCCTGCCGCTGTTCGGCGTGTTCTCCGAAATCGTCGCCACGTTCTCGCGCAAGCCGCTGTTCGGCTATTCGTCGATGGTCTACGCCACCACCGCGATCATGATCCTGTCGTATCTGGTGTGGCTGCACCACTTCTTCACGATGGGCTCGGGCTCGTCGGTCAACTCGTTCTTCTCGCTGACCACGATGATCATCTCGATCCCGACCGGCGCGAAGATCTTCAACTGGCTGTTCACCATGTACCGCGGCCGCGTCACCTACTCGGTGCCGATGCTGTGGACGATGGGGTTCCTGTTCACCTTCACCATCGGCGGCATGACCGGGGTGATGCTGTCGGTGGCTCCGGCCGACTTCCTGCTGCACAACAGCCTGTTCCTGATCGCGCACTTCCACAACGTCATCATCGGCGGCGTGGTGTTCGGCATCTTCGCGGCGATCAATTACTGGTTCCCCAAGGCGTTCGGTTACCGCCTCGACGAGTTCTGGGGCAAGGTCAGCTTCTGGTGCTGGCAGGTCGGCTTCTGGGTCGCCTTCGGGCCGCTGTACCTGATGGGCCTGATGGGCGTGACCCGCCGCCTGAGCCACTTCGACGACCCGAGCCTGCAGAAGTGGTTCATCATCGCCGCCTTCGGCGCGTTCCTGATCGCGATCGGCATCGGCGCTTTCGTGATCCAGCTCGTGGTCAGCTACCTGCGCCGCGAACGGTACGCGGTCGGCAACGACCCCTGGGGCGGCCGCACGCTGGAGTGGTCCACCTCCTCGCCGCCGCCCGCGTACAACTTCGCCTTCATCCCGAACGTGCATCAACGCGACGCCTGGGCGCACATGAAGGCGCATGGATTCAAGCGCCCGCTGGAGGGCTTCAACACCGTGCACATGCCCAGCAACACCGGCGCCGGCCTGATCATCGCCACCCTGGCATTCGTGTGCACGTTCGCGCTGGTGTGGTACGTCTGGTGGCTGGCGGCGCTGGCCTTCGTCGCCATGCTCGTGGCCAGCATCGCCCACACCTTCAACTACCACCGCGACGAACACATCGCCGCCGAGGACGTACGCGCGTTCGAGCACGCCGGCAACTGGGAGCCGAAGGCGCAAGGAGCCGGCGCATGAGCAGCACCATCATCGCCGCGGCGAATACGGCCGCACCGGAATTCCTCTGCCGCGAGGAGCCGCCGGTTCACAACGGCACGCTGATCGGGTTCTGGATCTACCTGATGAGCGACTGCTTCATTTTCGCGTCGCTGTTCGTGGCCTACGCGGTGCTCGGCAACCACTATGCCGGCGGCCCCAGCGCGGCCGAGGTGTTCGACCTCAAGGGTCTGGCGGTGAACACCGGGTTGTTGCTGGTGTCTTCGGTGCTGTTCGGTTTCGGGATGCTGGAGATGCAACGCCGCCGGCAGGGCGCGATGCTGACATGGCTGGCTCTTGCCGGCATCCTCGCCGCCGGTTTCGTGGGCATGGAGATCCACGAGTTCGCCGGCATGATCGCCGAAGGCCACGGCCCGGGCGCCAGCGCCTTCCTGTCCTCGTTCTTCACCCTCGTCGGCACCCACGGCCTGCACGTCACCTTCGGATGCATCTGGCTGGTCGTACTGATGGTTCAGATCGGCCAGCACGGCATCAACCCTGCCAACATCCGCCGCCTGCAGTGCCTGAGCATGTTCTGGCACTTCCTCGATCTGGTGTGGGTCGGCGTGTTCAGCTACGTCTATCTGGTGGGAGTGCTGCGATGAGCGATCCACACGCATCCGCGCCGGCGGCGCACGCCGACGACACGCACGCGCAGCACGGCAGCGTGCGCGGCTACCTCACCGGCTTCGGGCTCGCCGTCATCCTCACCGTCATTCCGTTCTGGCTGGTCATGGATCACGTCCTGACCAGCGTCGGCTGGACGATGTTCATCGTCCTCGCGCTGGCCGCGGTGCAGATCGTCGTGCACATCGTGTATTTCCTGCATCTGGACACGCGCTCGGAAGGCGGCTGGAACATGATGTCCTTCATCTTCTCGGCGGTGCTGGTCATCATCGTGCTGGGCGCATCGATCTGGGTGATGTGGACCGAGGACGCACTGATGATGCCGATGTCGCAGCCAGCGCAACACACGATGCCGCAAGAATGATGGATGCGGTGGCGTGCCGCCGCGCGCGGCCGTTCCGCAACGGCCGGTTCATTGCGGCGATGGCGCTGGCGGCGCTGCTTTGCGCCGGCTTCGTCGGGCTCGGCGTCTGGCAGGTGCAGCGTTATCGCCTCAAGCTCGCCATCAGCCAGACCATGCACGCCCGCGCGGGTGCCGCGCCCGTGCCGGCTCCCGGCCCCGCGCAATGGTCGCGGGTCGCAAGCCTGCAGTATTTGCACGTCATCCTGCGCGGCAGCTATCTGCCCGGCGCGCAAACCCTCGTGCGCGGCACCAGCAGCGAGGGTTACGGCTACTGGGTGCTGGCCCCGCTGCGCAGCACGCGCGGCTTCGTGGTGATGGTCAATCGCGGTTACATCCCCGATGCGCTGCCCACGCAAGCGGCGTTCGCCGCGATCGCTCCGCCGACCGAACCGGTCGTACTGACGGGCCTGCTGCGCGCGAGCGAACCGGGCGGCGGCTTCCTGCGCCGCAACCAGCCGCTGAGGAATCTGTGGTATTCGCGCGACGTCGCCGCGATCGCCGCGGCCCGCGGGCTGCCCGCAGACGAAGTCGCGCCGTACTTCGTCGAGGCCGATGCCATTCCCGACGATGCCCGCTGGCCCGCGGCCGGGCTCACGGTGATCCATATCTACAACCACAGCCTGGGTTACGCGGTCACGTGGTTCGCCCTGGCGCTGGGTGCGTTGCTGTGCGCGGGCATCGTGATCGCGTACGAGCGGCGCATGGGGCTCGCGCAGGGCGACTGACGCAAGACGCCGGCTACGCGCGCCCGCACGGCGCATCGAACACGTTCCGGATCACGGCTACGGCAGCTCTGCTAGGATGATCGCGCCATGCAAGCCCGCCACGCCGACGGTTGCACCGACCCCCAGCACCACGTCCACCACGCGGACGAGTACGTGCGCGAGGTCGAAAAGGCATGCAGCGAACGCGGCCTGCGCCTGACCCCTTTGCGCGCGGACGTGCTGCGCCTGGTCGCCGATGCCGGGCAGCCGGTGAAGGCTTACGATCTGTTGGCGAAGATCAGCGAGTCCAAGGCGGCTTCGGCGCCGCCGACCATCTACCGCGCGCTGGATTTCCTGCTGGAAAACGGCTTCATCCACAAGCTCGAATCGATCAACGCCTTCATCGCCTGCCACCACCCGAACGTGCGCCACACCGTGCCCTTCCTGATCTGCGACCGCTGCCACACGACGATCGAAATGGAAGACGAACGCATCGGCAGGCAGCTCGACGAAAAAGCGCGTGCACTGGGTTTCACCCCGCAGTCGCATGCGCTGGAAGTGCATGGCGTGTGCGCGAAGTGCGCGGCGCAAGCCGATGCCAGGCCCTGAAAACCGCCAGCGCCGCCGCAAGCCATCGACGGCGCTGGCGAGCCTCGTTGCGGGGATGGATCAGAACGACTTCGTGAGGGTGACATAGGCCCCGCGCCGCGCGCCGAACTGCGGCGCGCCCACGCCGATGCCGGAACCGTCACGCAACTCGTAGATGCGGTCGCCGGCGTTGATCACCGCCACGCGCACGCTCATGGGCCCGCCCGGGCCGATGGAGAACTTGCGTTCGGCGCTCAGGTTGAGCGTGCCGTAACCCGGCAAGTGCCCGGTGTTGGCGAACCCGCGACGCAGCCCTGAGCCGAACAGGAAATCCGCGCCGAACGTGGTGCCATCCCATGTGTAGGACACGCCTGCGGAAGATGCCAGCTTCTGGTCGTGATCCAGATGCACCCAGTGGTTGGCGATGTAATCCAGTTCGGCCTGACTGAAATTGTATTGCCCGGTGACGACCTGCTTGGCCAATGCCTGGCTGGTGGCGAGGTTGAAGTAGGCGCTGAACGGGCCGTGTTCGTAACTGCTGGTGAACTCGATGCCGCGCACCCGGCCGCGCGCGTAATTGAATGGCGCGAAGATCAGGGCGGTGCCGAACTGGCCTTCGTCGAGCAAGTTCTGCACGTGCCGGTAATAGGCATCCAGGCCCAGTGTGACGTGGTCGCCGAGCTTCTGCGACACGCCGACATCGAAATAATGCGAGCGTTCCGAGAGCGTTTCGGCATTGACGTTGGTCGGAACCTGGTTGGTGGTGCCCTGGAACAAGCCGATGTCTTCCTGCGAGATCAGTTCGGCCGGAGGCGGGGTGAAATAGCGCGCGTAGCCGGCATGGAAGGTGGTGGACGGGGTGGCCTGCCAGACGACGCCAAGGCGCGGGCTGACCTGCCCCTGCTTGACGTAGGCGCTGACACGGTCGGCGCGGACGCCGTAGTTGATGGTCAGGTTCCGGGTGGGCTGCCATTCGTCCTGCACGTACGCACCGATCGTGGTGGCGGTGATGTGCGGCGCGTTGTCGATGATCGTGATCGGGATGTTGCTGGTCTGGTTGCCGTTTGCGTCGGCCGGGAAGACCTGCGAGGTCGAGTTGCTGACCGGCCGTTCGGAGCTCAGGTACGCGCCGTAGCGGATGGTGTGGTGGTCGTTGATCGAATCGGAGAAGTCGGCTTGAAAGGTGTTCGCACGGTTGCTGTGGTCGATCGTGCCGGCCACGCCGTTGAAGATCAGGTCGCCCACCGGATCAGGGCGGTAGTAAATGCTGCTGTAACGCTGGCCGATGGAGATCTGGTAATCGGTGTAGCCAAACGAACCCTGCAGGGAGACCGTTCCGAACCGGGTGGCTTCGCGCTGGCGTTCGTCCAGATCGGCCGAATTGAAATCCGGCACGCCGATCAGGGAGTAGGCCGGTTGCTGATCGGGGTTGTCGGGAATCTGGAAGCGGTTGTTGCTCGAGCCGAACATCACGCTGACGCGGGTGCTGTCGTTGACGACGTATGACACCGACCCGAACATCCGCGATTGATCGGTGTGGTCGTGGAGCGCATCGCGCGCGGCCGTCGGGTTCTCGATGCCGATGTCGTCCTTCTGGAAGCCGCCGGTCGCGAACCAGCTCCACGCGCCGGAATTGCCGTGGAATTCAGCGAAGGGATTGAGGGTGCCGAACGAGCCTGCCGTCACCCCGACGCTGCCGCCCGTGCCTTGCGCGCCGGTCTGCGTGGTGATGTCGATCACGCCCGCCGTTCGATAGCCGTATTGCGCGGGCAGGGCGCCGGTGAGCAGCGACACCTTGTTGATCGAGCGCGTGTCCAGGGTCTGCCCGAAGCCGCTGATGCTTTCGGGGATGATGATGCCGTTGATCCGGTACTGCAGGTTCGCGTGGTCGCCGCGCACGTGCAGTTGCCCGAAGGAATCCTGCACCACGCCGGGCGCCTGCAGCAGCACTTCGTTCAAGGGCGTGGAGCCGCCATTGGGCATCTTTTCGATGGACGCGCGGCTGAGGGTGTACTGGCTGCTGCCGATGTCCGGCGCGAGCTTGTTGCGGGACGCATCGAGCTTGCCGGTCACGGTGACGGCATCCAGCGTCTTGGCGTCGTCGGCCGATGCGCCGGGCTGGGGGGATGCGGTGCCGGGAGTACCCGCTTGCGGCTGCGCAGGGGCTTGCTGGGCGAAGGCTGTCGGAGCACCCAGCGCCATCGCAATGGCGAGAACGAGGGTCAGGGTGCGTGGCGTGCGTGCGGGCGTGCTGTCCAAAACGGCGGCTCCTGTAATGATATTGCGTTGCATATGTAATGTAATATCATCTTTTCAGGTCGACCCATGCCGGAAGTCACGCGGTGCTCGATCCATTCAGCTCGCCGCAAGCCGGGATGCGCTGCGGTGGGGGCTGGGTCTTCATGCCTGGTGCCGGTTTGTTTTAATCTGGGCGGGTGATTCCGCCCTCGCAATCCCTTGCCCACGACCCGTCATCCATGAAGCAGCCATTCGTTCGCCCCGTGCTCGCCACCGCCGTGCTGTGCCTGTTCGCTGCCTGCTCCGGCAAGGCGCCGGACACCTCCACCGTGTCCCAATCCTTGAGCTTGCCGCCGGAGGCCGGGGCCGCCTCGACGGACGCATCCAATCCCGGCGCAGCCAATGACACTGCCGCGGCAAGCGGCGCTGCGGGCGCGGTCGCCGCACCGGCCAGTTCCACGCCGATACCCAGCGCGACCGACGACATCTGGAAGGCGCTCGACAAGCAGGGTTATGCCTTGCAGAAGGCCGTCGATGGCGCATCGTGGAAGGATGCGCAGGCCGCCGCGGATGCCATCCGTGACCTCACCGCCGCCTTGCCGGCGCATGCGTCGAATCTCTCGTCCGGCCAGCAAAATCAATTGCAACAGCAGGTGACCCTGATCGCCACCTATGCGGGCAAGCTCGACGCCGCCGCCCAGGCTGGCAATGCGAACGATGCCAGGGACAACTACAAGAGGTTGAACGATACCCTCGGCGGGATCGTGCGGTTCCCGTGATGCCGGCAAGCCATTGATCGCGGGTGCGAACCCAGCCCGAAGGCTCACTTCGTCGCGCGGGTGGCTTCCAGATAGCCGATGGCATCGTAGGCGTTGACCACATCGTGCACTTCGGCGATGTCGGCACCGCTCAGGCGGGCGATGGCGTCCAGCCGGCGCGGGTGGCTCATCTGCACGCTGATCAACAGGGCGCGCGGGTAGTCGTTGGCCAGGTCCAGGCGCTTGCTGAGATGGAAGACGCCCTCTGGGTCCAGTCGCCGCGAGAGGACTCCCTTGGAGTGCAGGTACGCGTCCATCCAGATCAGGCAGGCGCACAGCCGCCCGGGGGAGCTTTCGCGCAGTTTGTCCAGATCCTTGTCGTCGAGGTGTTTCCAGTCGCCCAAGCGCAAGGGTTCGCGCAGGTAAGGCTCCAGCGCAGTCAGCGGCCCGGCGGACCAGAACAGCCGGGACTCCGGGTCGATCGTCAGTGGAGGTGAGCCTGTCAGCTCGATTTGCGCGGGGCCGCCGAGCACCCGCTTGGGTAGGTAATGCATCAAGGAGCGGGTGGTGTCGGGGTCTTCCGCCGTTGCCGCGGGATCGCCGATGGGGGTGTCGGGATAGATTCGGGGCGGGGCGCTTCTGGGAGGGGGCATCGCAGCCGTGCCCATGGAAGGCGTTGCGTCGCGACGACCCTGCGCATCCCCGCCGTGCCGGCGCGAGACTTCGTTGAGCAAGGCGGTCAGCGAGGAACTGCGCAGGGGCCGGGCGAGGAACAGGCCCACCGGCACCGGGTCGCCGACATCGATGATCTCCGCGACGACGGTTCCTTGCCGGGCGGCGGGTTTGGGGGCATCGTCGCTGCCTCCCGAGCCATCGGTCAGCAGCAGGTCCGCGTCGGTTGCTTCCCCCCACGCCCAATTCTGGCCCAGTTGCGCTTTTGCGGAAGCCAGCAGCATGCGCAAGTAAGCCGCATCGGCCTCGCGGGAACCGGCGTAGTGGATGATCCGGGACTGGCTCATCCGCGCAACCCGAAGCGGCGGGCGGACAATCGGGTCGAGCCTCGGCGGCTTCGTGGATGGGCGCGGCGGACGCCCGCGCCTCCGGCGAGAACCGGAGCGGCAAGGCTGTGGCCGATGTGCGGGACTGTCATCATTTTCCGGACAGCTTCCGGAACCAACGCGCCATGCGCGCGCGCTGGCGCTGCCAGAAAGCATGCAGGCCGCCCCAGACGCCCGCCATGCGCCCTTGCGCCTGCCGTTGCGGTGCGGCCGGGCTCTTGCGCGCATCGGCCTTGCGGCGGGCCTGATCTTCGGCGTGGCGGCGGGCGCGTTCGCGTTCGGCCTGCTCCTCGGCCTGACGGCGGGCCTGTTCGCGTGATGCCACCTCGCGCGCGGCCTGCTCCTCGGCCTTGCGGCGGGCCTGTTCGCGTGATGCCGCCTCGCGCGCCGCCTGCTCCTCGGCCTGGCGGCGGGCCTGTTCGCGTGATGCCGCCTCGCGCGCCGCCTGCTCCTCGGCCTGGCGGCGGGCCTGATCTTCGGCGTGGCGGCGGGCGAGCTCGCGTTCGGCCTGTTCCTCGGCCTGGCGCCGGGCCTGATCTTCGGCGTGACGGCGGGCGCGTTCGCGTTCGGCCTGCTCCTCGGCCTGGCGATGGGCGAGCTCGCGCGCCGCCTGTTCCTCGGCCAGACGGCGGGCGTGTTCGCGCTCGGCCTGCGCCTGCTGGCGATGGTGCGCGATGGCGGCGGCCGAATGCGCCAGCGCGTTGGGCGCGGTCGTCCATTCGCTCGGTTCACCACCGATCACGGCGGTGGTCAGGCTGACGGCGAGGCGCTTGCCGCCGACTTCCACCGGCATCGCCGCCACCTTCGCCTGCAAGCCAGCGGCCATGGACTCGACCCCGCGCAACTGGCCGCCCGGCACCGAGATCGCGAAGCCGCCCAAACCGATGTGCGCCGCCGTGTCCTCGGCGCGGATGCGGCCGCTGATCAACTCGGCCACGCGCAGGACGATGGGCTCGACGACCCGATTGCCCAGGTGCTCGTACAGGGCCGGCAGATGGTCGATTTCCAGCCGCAGCAAGGCCAGGTCCAGCTTGTGGCGGCGGGCATACGCGATATCCTGCGCGAGCCGGTCGAGGAAGCCTTGTTCGTTGGCCAGTCCCGTGAGCGGGTCGAGCTTGCTCTGCGCCTGCAACTGCTGGCTGATGCGCTGGTACTTCGAGTGCGCGCGCGCGCGCGGCAGCAGCTCGCTGCTCAGGTATTTCTTGTTGAGGAAATCGGTCGCGCCGCGATCCAGCGCGGTCTGCCGGGCGGTTTCGTCGTCGTCGGCACCGGTGACCAGGATCACCGGCATCGCGTTCAGGCCGGCGTCGTCGGAGGTGCGCACGCGCCCCAGCAGTTCGTAGCCGTCGCAGTTGGGCATGCTGATGTCGGAGAACATGACCTGGATGCTGTGATCCTGCCCCAGCTTGACCCACGCATCCTGACCATCGACCGCGGTGACCACGTCGAATTCGGCGCTGAGGATCTTCGACGCCGTCTTCAACAGCACCTTGGAGTCGTCGACGAAAAGGATGCGTGTCGACGTGATGACCTGATCGTTCATGCAATCCCCGCCGATCGCTCCCGCTGCCCGTGGGCGCCTTCCGCTGCGCCGCTTCCGGACGGTGCGCTTGCCATGGTGCGCCGGACCCCGGAACCGGAATGCGAATCCTGCCACGAATCCCGCAGGTGTTGCATCTACTTCGAGCACCGTGCATCCGGCCACCGTGGCGCGAACGCTTCCCGACTCGCAGGGCCTGCGATGGCATGGATGCATCCGCCGCGGCGTTTGCGCGTTGCGGTCGGCAGAAAAAAATCGCCGCCATGGGAGAGCCATGGCGGCGAGGGAGCAGGTGCGGCAGGGATGCCGGGGCGACGCGGTCGGTCGCCACCGGCGTCGCGTCAGCGCGCCGCGTTGGCGTTCATCACCCTGTTGCGCGCCGTGTCGAGGTACTGCGCCGGGTCGCGCATGTTGGTGGTATGGCATTCGCCGTAGGTGTGGCCACGGTTGATGCCGCCGGGGAGCTGGTCGTTGACGTACTCGGTGACGCCGTCGTTGGGATCGTCGAGCACCAGTTCGCTGCCCATGTTGCAGTAGTTCCAGAACCACGAGGAGTTGGCGAACGACGTGGTGTAGTAGTTCACCGCGGCGCGGTTGGCGGTGGGGATGCCCGACAACCACGCCTGCGCGCCGGAGTAGGTCAGGTCGTAGTTGCTGCCGCAGCCCACGCCGAACCACGAGCCGATCGAGGCCAGCACGCCGGCGAGGTTGGTGCCCTGGTACGGCGAGCCCACCGACTGGATCAGGCGCGAGCCCGAGGTGACGTAATCCAGCCCGCTCCAGTAGTAGGTGTACAGGTGCAGCGAGGCCAGCCCGCCCTGGCTGTGGGCGACGATGCCGTAGTCGTTCCAGTTGCTGCCGAAGGCGAGGATGAGCTGGGCGAACTGGTCGTTCGTACGGTTCTGGTTGGGGTCGCTGAACACCGATGCGTTGCTGAACTGCGATGCCGGCCAGACGAGGCTGGAGCAGTAACCATGCACCAGCAGCAAGCGCGAGCCGCCGGTCATGGTATGCACCGGAGGCTTGGCCGGGCGCGGGCCCATGGTCATCGCGGCATCCGGGGTCGCGGGCACCGCCATGCGCTGCGGCAGCGCCGGCAGCGACAGCGGGACGCGCGGGCTGCTGGCGAGGCTCACGAAGTCGTTCGGATCCTCGATGCGGACGTTGCGCAACTCGTACGGAGCGTGGGCATTGGCGCGGGCGATCCAGCGCTCGTCCAGCCCCAGCGGCAGGCCGTTGCCGCTGCGCTCGGTCATGCCGCTGATCCAGGCGATCGGCACGGGTTTCCCGTTCGCGCCCGTACCCCACACCTCGGCATACGCGCGGTAGTGGCCTTGCGCGGACTTGTCGGTCACCGGCAGCGAGATTTCCACCCGGCCGGCGCTGGCGCCGATGCCGATGGCCTGATCGGATGCCCGCAGCGCCAGGGTCTGCTGCACCACCGGCACGATGTGCTCGGCCGTGCGCAGCAGGCGCTGCCCGTTCGCGCCGATGGATTCGACTTCCACCTGGGCCAGGTAGTTGCCGGCCTGGGTGGCGGGGAAGGTGCCGCCGTAGATGCCGTCGTTGGCCAGCGAGTCGCCGTGGCGGCCATCGTCGAACATGGGGTAGACCTGCTGGCTGCCGTCGGGAGCGGTCACCCGCAGGTCGGCATGCACGATGCGCCCGGCGGCCTTGCCGAGCTGGCTGGAACCATCGGCGTTGACATGCGACAGCACGGCGGCGATCGAGATGTTCTGGCCGACCCAAGGATGGCCGCCGGCCGGATACGAGACGAGTCGGTTGGATGGGTCGCCTTCGAGCAACAGATAACCGCGATCGGAGGCGCGCGGGTCGTTCGCGCGGACGGTGATGCTCCAGTTGCCGTTGCGCAGCGAATCGAGGGAATACGCATCGCCGGGGAAAGCGGCGGCTTCGTTGCCCAGCATCGTGTGCGCCGCCGCGCTGGCGGAATTGCGCGACACCGGCATGAGCTTGCCGCTGGGGTCGCGCAGCTCCACCTGCAACGGGGTGCCGTTGCCGGAGAACACCATGAAGCGTGCGCGCCCGTTCTCGACCGGCAACGTGCCCGTCCACGTGCGCCCCTGCCTGGCATCGCCGGTCAGGCGGATGGGCACCAAGGCGCTCTTGGAGGTGATCGTGGCGGCGGCGGTGGCGACGGGCTTCATCGCGTCGAAATCCGATGGCGGGCCGGCGAGCTGTTTGTAGTGGGGGTTGATCGCAGCCGCGCAGACGCCGCAAGCGGCCAGCGACACGGTGGCGGCAAGCAGCAGGTTCGTACGTTTCATGGCCTTCCTCGGTGGGATGTGGCGAACGACGGCGCAGCAGCGGGCGGTGGCAGGGCAGCTCCCCGGCTGCAAGGTTTCGCCAGTCCGCACCTTGCACACGCGAACCGCGAAGCGGTGTGAACCGTACCCCGGATTGGAGACGAATGCGGTGCACGTTGCGTTGCCGATTTGGAAACGATGCCGCGAGCCCCGCCACTGCTGCGACGCAGCACGCCTGCCGGGCTTCGTCGTCAGGCTTCGTGGCGTGCATGCGCCCAGGGCGAGGCCATGCGTGCGCCATGCTTTTTCACGAAGCGTTCGCGATCCTCGGCGACGGCGGCCTTGAACGAAGCCTCCAGCGGCCCGCCCTGCACCAGCGCATCCATGCGCTGCAAACCCACGCGCACCAGATCGAGCAGGGCCTTCACCCGCCGCGACGGCGCGTGCTTGTGGCGCAGGGCCGCCATCAGCACGATCGGCGGAAAGCGCCATTGCGGCAGCACCTGTTCGAGCCGGCAGGGCCTGCGCGAATCGGCGATGTAGGCCAGCGGAGCGCGCGCGATGCCGCCGCCGGCCAGCGCGGTCATGTAGGTCACGCGCAGGTCGTCGCTGAGCAGGGTGGGGCCGGCGACGGGGACGGTGAACTGCCGGCCGTCCGGCCCGAACAGTGTCCACGGGATCGCGTTGCCACGCCGCGACACCGCGCGGATCGAGCGTAGCGAGGCCAGGTCTTCTGGTTGTTCGGGCCGGCCCATGCGGTCGAGGAACTCCGGCGCGGCCACCAGCACGGTCGGCTGCAGGCCGAGCACGACATCGCCGGGATGCCGATCCGGGTCGTCGGTGATGAACAAGGCGGCGTCGAGTGCTTTGGCCGACAAGTCCACCGAGCGATCGGACAGATACACCTCCATGTCCAGGGCCGGGTGACGGGTGGCGATGTCCACCAGATCGCCGAGGATGCCCATTTCCACCGCGGCGGTCGGCAGGCTCACCCGCAAGGTTCCGTGCAGGTGCTCGGTACCGCCGGCGAGGCTGGACTCGGCCTCGCGCAATTGCTGGCAGACGCTGGCGGCGCGCGCGTGGAACTCGCGCCCCTCGCTGGTCATCGACAGCACGCGGCTGGTGCGGTCGAGCAGGCGCACGCCCAGGTGCGTCTCCAGCGCCGCCAGCCGCTTGCTGATCGCCGACGTGGACATGCCCAGTAACTGCCCGGCGCGGGTGAAGGAGCCGCATTCGACCAGTTGCACGAACACTTCCAGATCCTGCACACGCCAATGCGCCAGGTTCTTCGAACGGGTTCTGCCGTTGCCCCGCATGCCTGCCCCTCGTCTGTAACACCCCGCCTGCGACTGTAAGCGGAAAGGGCGGATGGCGGTCACGCTGCGCTGCGGCATGGCGCTTGCGGGCAGCCCCGCGATGGCTCACAGTCCACGTCGGTTTTCCGTGGATGGATGCGATGTTCGACACAGCTCCGATGCTCGACTGCGCCGGCCGCGTGCTGCGCCTGGATCGCCCGCAGGTCATGGGCATCGTCAACACCAGCCCGGATTCGTTCTCCGGCGATGGCAAGGCGAGTGTCGAGGCGGCCATCGCGCACGGACTGAAACTCGCCGAGGAGGGTGCCGATCTGCTGGACGTGGGCGGCGAGTCCACCCGGCCGGGTGCCGAGGAAGTGCCGGTGGAGGAGGAACTGCGGCGGGTGATCCCGGTCATCGCCGCGTTGGCCCAGCGAACCGCGTTGCCGATCAGCGTGGACACGTCGAAACCCGAGATGATGCGCGCGGCGGTGGAAGCCGGTGCCGGGATGATCAACGACGTGTACGCGCTGCGCCGCGAGGGCGCGCTGGATGCGGTCGCCGCGCTCAAGGTGCCGGTGGTGCTGATGCACATGCAGGGCGACCCGCGCACGATGCAGGAAGCGCCGTCCTATGACGACGTGGTGGGCGAAGTGCATCGTTTCCTTGCCGAGCGCATCTTCGCCTGCGAGATGAGCGGGATCGCGAAGAAGAAGATCGCGATCGATCCGGGCTTCGGCTTCGGCAAGACGCTCGACCATAATCTCGCCCTGCTGCGCCAGCTCGCAGGCTTCACCGACCTCGGCGTGCCGGTGCTGGCCGGCCTGTCGCGCAAGCGCATGCTCGGCGATCTCACCGGGCGGCCACAGGGCGAGCGCCTGCATGCCTCCGTCGCCGCCGCCCTGATCGCCGCCCAGCACGGCGCGAAGCTGCTGCGCGTGCACGATGTCGCCGCGACGGTTGACGCATTGAAGGTGTGGAACGCGGTGGCCGCGCAGGCGGCGCCGAAAGGCAAGCCGTCGCCATCGCGGCCGCGCTGGAGCGACGAGGAGCCGTAGCGGGTTTCGAACAAGGTAGTCCGCGAATGGACGCCAATACACGCAAATGGAAACCTGCCGCGATGGTTTCCTTGAACCTTCGCGTTCATTGGCGGACAAACACACAAGTGGTTGTGAATGTTCCGGCCATGGCCGCATCCGGGCGTACGCTCGTCAGGAAGTCAGGGTCAATCGACGTTTCCAAACGCATCAACGCGCTGCGAGGTAGCCGCCGGGTACGCCGCGCGGCGACAGCACGATCTGCCAGAGCTGGTTGCGGCGGGTGCGAAATCCGGCGATGGACGCGGCGAGGTAATAGCGCCACATGCGCCGGAAGCGTTCGTCGTAACGCGCCGGCAGCGCCGGCCACGCGGCCTCGATGTTTTCGCGCCACGCCAGCAGCGTGCGCTCGTAGTCTGTGCCGAAATTGTGCCAGTCCTCGATCACGAAGCGGCCTTCCACGGCCGCGGCGATTTGCTGGGCGGACGGGAGCATCGAATTGGGGAAAATGTGGCGGGCGATCCACGGGTCGGTGTGGTCGGTGCTGCGCTCGCCGCCGATGCAATGCAGCAGCGACAGGCCTTCGGGGTGCAGGCAACGGGTCACGCAATCGAAATACGCCGGATAATTGCGTACCCCTACATGCTCGAACATGCCGACCGACCAGACGCGGTCGAAGCGCTGCGCATCCGCCGCGTGGCCCAGTTCGTGATAATCCTGCAGACGAATCTCGACCGGCAGCCCGGCGCACAACGTGCGTGCGTACTCGTATTGTTCGCGCGACAGGGTGATGCCGAGGCCTTCCACGCCGTAGCGCTCGGCGGCGAACTTCAACGCCTCGCCCCAACCGCAACCGATGTCGAGCACGCGCATGCCCGGCACCAGCAGCAGCTTGCGGCAGATCAAATCGAGCTTGGCTTCCTGCGCGGTGTCGAGATCGCTTGCCTGCCGCCAGTAGCCGCAACTGTAGACCATGCGCCTGCCGAGCATCGCCTTGAACAAGTCGTTGCCGATGTCGTAGTGCTCGCGCGCGACGGCCCACGCGCGCTGGCCGTGCTGCAGGTTGACCAGCCGTGCATGCAGGCCGGCGATGAGGTCGTCGATGGTGCGCACGTGCTCGTCCAGGTGCGCGGCCAGCAGGCGGGCGAGCATGCCGGCGAGGTCGGCGCAGTCCCAGGCGCCTTCCATCCAGGTTTCGCCCAGCGCCAGCGAACCGTGTGCGAGCAGGCGCGAGTACACCGTCGCGTCGCGAACCTGCATGTCCCACGGCCTTGGGCCGTCGATCGCTATGTCGGCTTCCGCAAGCAGGTGGGCCACATGCTCGCGCGGATGCGCCGTCCATTCCATGGTGCCGCTCCACCGCCGTACGCCCTGCGTCGGCGGCTCGTGATGCAGGCGTCAGTGTGCGCGTGCGCGAATGGCCTGGCGCTGAATGCGCTTCGCGCAGACGTTCGCATCGGCTAGCCTGTCGCACGCCTTGACCAGATTTGTCTGCATGCCATCCGTCGACACCCGCCCGCCCGCGATCGCCATCATGGGCCCGACCGCGTCCGGCAAGACCGCACTGGCGCTCGAATGGGCGCAGCGGCTGCGCGGCGAGATCGTCAGCGTCGATTCGGCGCTGGTGTATCGCGGGCTGGACATCGGCAGCGCCAAGCCCGACGCGGCCGAACGCGCGCAGGTGCCGCATCATCTGATCGACGTGCGCGATCCGCACGAGGCGTACAGCGCGGCCGGGTTCGCGCGCGATGCCGCGCAAGCGCTGGCAGACATCGCCGCGCGCGGCGCGATGCCCTTGCTGGTCGGCGGCACCGGCCTGTACTTCCGGGCGCTGTTGACGGGATTGTCGGAGATGCCTGCGGCCGATCCGGCGCTGCGTTCGGCGCTTGCACAGGAGGGCGCCGAGCGCGGATGGGATGCCTTGCATGCGGAACTGGCAGCGGTCGATCCGGCCGCCGCCGCGCGCATCAGGCCCGGCGACCGCCAGCGCATTTCCCGCGCGCTGGAGGTGTGGCGGCTGACCGGAAAACCCATCAGCCGCTGGCAGCAGGCAGCCGCGCGCAAACCCTTCCCGTTCCGCGTGCTCAAGCTGGCGCTGGCGCCGGCCGATCGCGCGGTGCTGCACGCACGCATCGCGGCGCGTTTCGATGCGATGCTGGAACGCGGCTTCCTCGACGAAGTGCGCCGCCTGCGCGCCGATCCGCACCTTGCCGCGCATCCAGCTCCGATGGATCTGCCGGCGCTGCGTGCGGTCGGCTATCGGCAGGCGTGGCGGCATCTGGCCGGCGCGACCGATGCCGTAACCTTCCGCGAGGAAGCCATCGCCGCCACCCGCCAGCTCGCCAAGCGCCAGTTGACGTGGCTGCGCGGCGAGCTCGATGCGCGCTGGTTCGATCCGCGGGCCGATGCGCGGGGTCTGGACGCTGCGTTGCAGATCTTCCTTGGCTGAACCGGCCGCAAGTCACGATTCGCCGCCGGGCATGGCCTGTGCGATCATGCGCGCCCCGGCCAGCGATGGCAGCCGGGGAAGGGCGCGCGATCCGGTTCTGGGCCGCGCCCATGACGACAACATCGCACTACGTGAGGCTTCCATGTCCAAGGGCCAGTCGCTGCAGGATCCGTTTTTGAATGCTTTGCGCCGCGAGCGCGTGCCGGTGTCGATCTTCCTCGTCAACGGCGTCAAGCTGCAGGGCACGATCGAATCCTTCGATCAGTTCGTGGTGCTGTTGCGCAATACCGTCAGCCAGATGGTGTACAAGCACGCGATCTCCACCGTGGTGCCCGCGCGCAACGTGCACATCGACGACGATTCGGGCTCTGGCGCGGCCCATGCCGGCGAGCGCGAGAGCTGATCGATCGTGAGTTTTCCCCTCGTGCAGCGGCCCTGAATGTTCGAGCGTTCGCGCAAGGGCGAAATCGCGTTGCTGGTGCAGCCGTACCCGGGGCCGGCGGATCCGGCCTTGCTGGAGGAATTCGCCGAACTGGCGCGCTCGGCCGGCGCCAGCGTCGTCGGCAGCGTGACCGCGAAAATCGCGCGCCCGCATCCGGCGTACTACATCGGCACCGGCAAGCTCGACGAAGTGAAGCTGCGCCGCGAGGCGGCCGGCGCCGACCTCGTGCTGGTCAACGCCAACCTGTCGCCGGTGCAGGAACGCAATCTCGAAAAGGCGTTGTCCTGCCGCGTGATCGACCGCACCGGCTTGATCCTCGACATCTTCGCGATGCGGGCGACATCGCACGAAGGCAAGCTGCAGGTCGAGCTGGCGCAGCTCAAGCACATGGCGACGCGGCTGGTGCGCGGCTGGACCCACCTCGAGCGCCAGCGTGGCGGCGGCATCGGCCTGCGCGGCCCCGGCGAAACCCAGCTCGAAACCGACCGCCGGCTGCTGCAAAAGCGCGTCGAGCAACTGGAGATGCGGCTGGAGAAAGTGCAGGTGCAGCGCGCGCAGATGCGCCGCGCGCGCCTGCGCAACGCGATTCCGCGGGTGGCGCTGGTCGGCTACACCAATGCCGGCAAATCCACCTTGTTCAACGCGCTCACGCAATCGGGCGTGTACGTGGCCGACCAGTTGTTCGCCACCCTCGACCCCACCGTGCGCCGCGTGGAAGGCCTCGCCTGCGGCCCGCTGGTGCTGGCCGACACGGTCGGCTTCGTGCGCGACCTGCCGCACGAGCTGGTGGCCGCGTTCCGCTCGACCCTGTCGGAGGCGCGCGACGCCGACTTGCTGCTGCACGTGGTCGATGCCGCCGACCCGCTGCGCGACGAACGCATCGGGCAGGTCGATGCGGTGCTGCGGGAGATCGGTGCCGGCGAGATTCCGCAACTGCTGGTGTTCAACAAGATCGACCTGCTCGATGATGCGGTCGGGCCGCGTCGGGAGCGCCCAGCCGACGGCAGCGGCAAGGTCTGGGCTTCGGCGCGCACCGGTGCGGGGCTGGATCTGCTGCGCGAGGCGATGGGCGAACGCTTCGCGGCCCAGCGCATGCGTGGGGAACTGCGATTGCAACCGACGCAGGCGCGGCTGCGCGCGCGCCTGCACGCGCTGGGCGCGATCGCCAGCGAGGTCGCCGACGAACGCGGCTGGCGCATCCGCATCGACCTGCCGCGCGCGCAGGCCGAGGAGTTGTCGCGGGGGCAGGACGGCACCGCGCTGGAGGCCTTGCTTGCCGCCTGTGTCGCCCCTACCTACAATTCCTGAAGCAAACCCAAGCGCGCGATGGCCTCCGATGCCGCGCGCGCCCATTCGGCAGCCGGCTCGGCCGTGCGGCCAAAGCAGGAGCGCAGCATGGCATGGAACCTGCCGGGCAAAGGCGGTTCGGACAAGGATGGCAAGGATCCGTGGCGCGGGCGCGACCCCGGTCGCGAAACCGACGACTTCCTGCGCAAGCTCAAGCAGAAGCTTGGGAACGTGTTCGGCGGCGAGCCGGGCGCCGGCGACTCCGGCCCGCGATTTGCGATCTGGATCGGCATCCTGCTTGCCATATGGGTCGGCTTCGGCAGCGTCAAGCTGGTCAACGAGACCCAGCGCGGGGTGGTGCTGCGCTACGGCCAGTACGACCGCATCATGATGCCCGGCGTGAATTTCAAATGGCCGTGGCCGATCGAGACGGTGGCGATGGTGGATGCGACCAACGTGCGCACCGCGTCGGATTCGGTGCGCATGCTCACCAACGACCAGAACATCGTGCAGATCGACTACAACGTGCAGTACACGGTGTCCAGTCCGCGGCAATTCCTGTTCGGCAACCGCGAGCCCGAGAAAACCCTGCAACAGGCAGCCGAGAGCGTGGTGCGCGAGGTGGTCGGCGCGGCGACGATGGACGACGTGATCAAGGGCCAGGCCGGGGTGCGCACCGCGCATGCCCGCGATCGTCTGCAGGAAGCGCTGGATCAGTACCACACCGGCTTGACGGTGGCCGACTTCACCCTGCAGAACGCGCGCCCGCCGCAGGAAGTGAAAGAAGCCTTCGACGACGTCAGCCGCGCGCAGCAGGACAAGGACAAGGCCATCAACCTGGCCCGCGCCTACGCCAGCGACGTGATCCCCAAGGCGCGCGGGCAGGCGGCCAGCCTCATCACCGGCGCGCAGGGCTACAAGGACGCGATCATCGCCGGCGCACAGGGCAATGCGCAGCGCTTCAGCCTGCTCGACGAGCAATACCGCAAGGCGCCGGAGGTCACTCGCCGCAGGCTGTACCTGGAAACCATCGAGGACGTGCTCAAGAGCGTGCCCAAGGTGGTCGCCGGGCGCGGCGTCAACACCATCTACCTGCAACCTGCGCGCGCGGCCGACGGCGCGGCATCCTCCAGCGCCGACGCGACGCAGGCCGTGACCTTGCCGGCGGTGACCGCGAGCGTGCCGGCATCGCCTGCCGATGACGACGCCACGCGGTCGCCCAGAACCGGCCGCACCGACACGAGGGACGACGGACGATGAAAGGGATCTGGATCGCCGTCGCCGTGGTCGTGGCCGTGCTGTTGCTGGCCGGGTCGGTGTACACCGTGGGCGAAAATCAGGTGGCCTTGCGTTTCCAGTTCGGACGCATCGTCAGTTCCGACATCAAGCCGGGCCTGCACTTCAAAATCCCTGTCGTGCAGACGGTGGCGCTGTTCGACCGCCGCATCCTCACCCTCGACGCCCAGCCCAAGCGCTACCTGACGCAGGAGAAGAAGGACGTCAGCGTCGATTACTTCGTCGCCTGGCGGATCGCCGATCCGCGCCTGTATTACACCGCCACGCTGGGCAGCGAGAGCGGTGCCGAGTTGCGGCTCAATCCGATCGTGATCGAGGCGCTGCGCAACACCATCAACCAGCGCACCCTGCAGGAAATCGTCTCGCTGGATCGCAGCAACCTCGGCGGCGGCATGCTCGCGCAGGTGAATGCGGTCGCCGGGCGCTCGCTCGGCATCCAGGTGGTGGACATCCGCATCAAGCGCATCGACCTGCCGGAAGAGAGCAACGTGCTGTCGTCGGTGTACGACCGCATGCGCGCCGAGCGCTCGCGCGTGGCCCTGCAGTTGCGCGCCGAAGGGCAGGAGGAGGCCGCCAAGATCCAGGCCGAGGCCGATCGGC
The DNA here is from genome assembly GCA_018242445.1 of Pseudomonadota bacterium. GTDB lineage: Bacteria > Pseudomonadota > Gammaproteobacteria > Xanthomonadales > Xanthomonadaceae > SZAS-103. The sequence continues at coordinate 36,829 of JAFEBW010000028.1, forward strand.
AGAAGCTGGTCATCACCGCCGATGCCGAGCGCGATGCCCAGCAGTTGCGCGGCGAGGGCGACGCGCAGGCCGCGGCCATCGCGGCGCAGGCCTACGACCAGGATCCGGAGTTCTACGCCTTCTACCGCAGCCTGCAGACCTACAAGACCATGTTCGGCGGCAAGGACACGCTGGTGCTCGATCCGGATTCCGACCTGCTGCGTTACCTGACCAACCCGGGTCGCGGCACGCCATCGAAATAACGTATCCACGTCATGGATTACAAGGATCTGGCGGCGGCCGTGTGCCTGCTGTGCGTGTTCGAGGGCCTGTTGCCGTTGATCGCCCCGCGTGCCTGGAAACAGGCGCTGCTGCGGGTGCTCGATGCGACCGACTTTCGCTTGCGTGTCGGTGGTGCGGTGTTGGTCGTGCTGGGGTTGTTGGCCTTGCAATGGGTGCGCGGGATGTAAATGGCGAATGGTGAGCGGCAAGCGGGGAATCGGGACTTTTCCTTCTCCCTTCGGGAGAAGGTGCCCGCAGGGCGGATGAGGGAACGATGTGATTGATCGCAGCAAACCTGGCAGGTGGTTCCGCTGATGGGTTACCTGCGAAATAATCTTGCAGTAAATCGCCGATCAACGGTGGCAACGAACGGAGCAGTGAAATGGGTCAGTCGGTGGTGGTGCTGGGTGCGCAGTGGGGGTGAAAGCCCGCGTTTGCGCGAGTCCAGTGGACTCGCGCGCGGGCTTGAACGCCCGGGGCAGGATGCCCCGGGCCGGGCTGACTGACGAGGCCAGGATGGCCGAGTCTGGCAGCGAATCGTCGCCCCGGCGACGTCAACAATCGGAGTGGTGAAATGGGTCAGTCGGTGGTGGTGCTGGGTGCGCAGTGGGGCGACGAGGGCAAGGGCAAGATCGTCGACCTGCTGACGCAGGACATCGGCGCGGTGGTGCGCTTCCAGGGTGGGCACAACGCCGGCCACACGCTGGTCATCGGCGGGCGCAAGACCGTGCTGCACCTGATCCCTTCGGGCATCCTGCGCGAGGGCGCGCTGTGCCTGATCGGCAACGGCGTGGTGCTGTCGCCGGCTGCGCTGCGCAAGGAGATCGAGGAACTGGAAGCCACCGGCATCGACGTGCGCGCACGCCTGAAGATCAGCCCGGCCACGCCGCTGATCATGCCCTACCACATCGCCCTGGATCAGGCGCGCGAGAAGGCCGCCGGCGGCAAGGCCATCGGCACCACCGGGCGCGGCATCGGCCCGGCCTACGAGGACAAGGTCGCGCGTCGCGGCATCCGCGTGGCCGACCTGCATTACCCGTCGGAACTGGCCGACAAGCTGCGCGCGGCGCTGGATTACCACAATTTCGTGCTCACCCGGTACCTGAACGTCGAAGCCGTCGATTACCGGCAAACGCTCGATGAAGCGCTGGCGTTCGGCGAGTACGTCCAGCCGATGAAGGCCGACGTGGCCGGCATCCTGCACGAGCTGCGCAAGCAGGGCCGCAAGGTGCTGTTCGAGGGCGCGCAGGGCTCGCTGCTGGACATCGACCATGGCACCTATCCCTACGTCACCTCGTCCAACACCACGGTGGGCGGCGCGCTGGCCGGCGCCGGCGTGGGCGCGGACGGCATCGATTACGTCCTGGGCATCGCCAAGGCCTATGCCACGCGCGTGGGCGGCGGACCGTTCCCGACCGAATTGCACGACGCGGTGGGCGAGGGCATCCGCACCCGCGGCGCCGAGTTCGGCGCGACCACCGGCCGTCCGCGCCGCTGCGGCTGGATGGACATCGTCGCCCTCAAGCGCGCGGTGGCGATCAACGGCATCAGCGGCCTGTGCATCACCAAGCTCGACGTGCTCGACGGCATGGAGAAATTGAAGATCTGCATCGCCTACGAGTACCGCGGCAAGCGCACCGAATATGCGCCGCTGGATGCCGCCGGCTGGGAGGAATGCACGCCGGTCTATCTGGAGTTTCCGGGCTGGTCCGCGCGCACCCACGGCATCACCCGCTGGGACGATCTGCCGCCCGCTGCCCGCGCCTACCTGCGCGCGCTGGAAGAACTCGCCGGCTGCCCATTGGCCATCGTCAGCACCGGGCCGGATCGCGACGCCAACATCGTCCTGCGCGATCCGTTCGCCTGATGCGCGATCGTGCGGAGTGTCGCAGCGGGTCGTCGGCGACGCTTTCGAGCCTGCATTCGGAACCCTTCCTGATGCAGGCGGTTTGTCCAAGCACGTTCACGCAGGCATCCTTGTGCCGCAACCCTGAGTTTTCCCTCATGCCTCTGCGGTCGATCCCCGCCAACGAATACCGACGCGTGCGCTGGCGCAACGGTGGTGGCTGGACGCGCGAGATCGCCACCGGCCGCATGTCGTCGCCGTCCGTCGACGTGGCGACGCCAGCCGGCGACTGGGATTGGCGGCTGTCGATCGCCGAAATCGAACGCGATGGCCCCTTTTCGGAGTTTGCCGGTTGCGATCGCGTGCTCGTGCTGCTCGGCGGCAACGGCATGCGTCTGGATTTCTCGGGGCGCGAAGGTGTCGAACTGCATCCTCCGCACGGACGGATCGCTTTCGCTGGCGAGGATGCGGTGCAGTGCGCCCTGCTCGATGGGTCGACCACGGATTTCAATGCGATGGTGCGCCGCGCGTGCTGCACGATGCAGGTCTTCCATCGGCCCCTGGTGGGTTCGATGGTGTTTTTTGCCGAGGCAGGCGTGCTGTGGGCGGTCCATCTGATGGCCGGGCGCGCGCGCGTGCAATCGGAGGATGCAGCCATCCAGCTGGAAGCAGGCGACACCGCGTTCATCGACAACGTCGCCGGCACGACGTCGCTGCGCAGCATCCTCGATGGCGGGGGCGATGCGTTGCTGGTGCGCATCGAACGACGGCATGCTTGAGGAACCGCCAATTCATCCAGCGCTTTCTTGAGGATCCGATGACGGAGATCCTTGCAACGGTTTCTCCAGTATCTCGAAGCGCAGGTCGTCGCGGCGCGGCAGGCCAAAGCGCGCATCGCCGTAGGGAAAAGGTTTCTTGATGCCGGTGCGTCGATAACCGCGGCGCTCGTACCACGCGATCAATGCGTCGCGGATGTCGATCACGGTCAGGCGCATCGTCGGCAGCGACCATTCGTCGCGGGCGATGCGCTCGGCTTCGGCCAGCATGGCCTTGCCTATGCCCGCGTTCTGCTGCGTCGGCTGCACCGAGAACATGCCGAAGTAACCCGCGCCACCCTCGTCGGCCACATGCGCGCAGGCAAGCAGATCGCCCTTGGCCTCGGCCAGCAGCATGAGGCTGCGCGGCCGCTCGATTTGCGCCAGCACCTCGTCGGCACCGGTGCGGCGACCGTCGAGGAAGTCGGCCTCGGTGGTCCAGCCGGCGCGGCTGCTGTCGCCGCGATAGGCCGACTCGACGAGGGCGACGATGGCATCCGCGTCGGCGGGTTTGGCGGAGCGGAAGCAGAATTCGATCATGATCCCAGCATCCCGCGCACCTTGCGCAATGCCACGACGAAGCGTTCTATTTCCTCGTGGGTGTTGTAGAAAGCCAGCGAAGCGCGGCAAGTGGCCGGCACGCCGTAGAACTGCATCAGCGGGTGCGCGCAGTGGTGGCCCGAGCGTACCGCCACGCCTTCCAGATCGAGCAGGGTGGCCAGATCGTGCGCATGCGCGCCCACGACGAGGAAGGAAATCACCGCGGCCTTCTCCGGTGCGGTGCCGATGATGCGCAGGCCATCGAGCTTGCGCATCTCCTCGGTGGCATGCGCCAGCAACTCGGCTTCGCGGGCATGGATGTTGCCCATGCCCAGCGCAGCGAGGTAATCCACCGCCGCGCCCAGGCCGATGAAGCCCGCGATGTTGGGCGTGCCGGCCTCGAACTTGTGCGGCGGGTCGTTGAACACGGTGTGCTCGAAACGCACCTCGCGGATCATCTCGCCGCCGCCGAAGAACGGCGGCATGGCCTGCAAGTGCTCGCGACGCGCCCACAGCGCGCCGGTGCCGGTGGGGCCGCACATCTTGTGGCCGGTGATGGCATAGAAATCGCAGCCGATCGCCGGCACGTCCACCGCCAGATGCGGCATGGCCTGCGAGCCATCGACCACGCTGACGATGCCGCGCTTGCGCGCCTGCCGGCAGATCTCGCGCACCGGGTTGATGGTGCCGAGCACGTTGGAAACGTGGGTGATGCCGAGCAGCTTCACCTCCGGCGTCATTGCCGCATGCAGGGCATCCAGGTCGAGCACGCCTTCCGGGGTGATTTCCGCGACCTTGATCCTCGCGCCCGTGCGCTGCGCCACCAGTTGCCACGGCACGATGTTGGCGTGGTGCTCCATGCGCGAAAGCAGGATGGCATCGCCGGGCCCGAGTTGCGGTAGCGCCCAGCTATAGGCGACGAGGTTGATCGCCATCGTGGTGCCGCTGGTGAAGATCACGTCCTCGCGGCGTGCTCCGATGTGCGCGGCCAGTTGCGTGCGCGCATCTTCGTAGGCCGAGGTGGCGCGTTCGCCCAGCGCGTGCACCGCGCGCGAGACGTTGGCGTTGTACTCGCGATAATAGGCATCCACCGCGGCGATGACGGCCTCGGGCTTCTGCCCGGTGTTGGCCGAATCGAAATACAGCAGCGGCTTGCCGTGGACTTGCCGGCGCAGCAGCGGAAAATCGGCGCGCACGCGATGCCAGTCGATGCTCTTGGCACCATCCCCCGCTTGCGGGGATGAATCGGGAGATGGCATCTCATCGTGCAGGTGCGTGTTCACGCTGCCGCCTCGATCCGTTCCAGCGCCGCGTCCAACGCCTGTCGCGCGCATTCAGCCATGCCGGCATCATCGAGCACATCCAAGGCCTGCCGGCAGAACGCGCCGGTCAGCAATGCACGCGCCTGGCCCTCCGGCAAGCCGCGCGAGCGCAGGTAGAACAGCGCGGTTTCGTCGAGCCTGCCGACGGTGGCGCCATGCGCGGCCTTGACCTCGTCGGCGTGGATCTCCAGCACCGGCTGGGTGTCGATCTCGGCGCTGGCCGAGAGCAGCAGGTTCTTGTTCGACAGCCGCGCATCGGCACCATCAGCACCCGGGTGGATGGTGATGCCGCCGTGGAACACCGCATGCGCCTGATCGCGAGCCATGCCGCGCCAGAGCAGGTCGCAGGCGGTATCGCGGGCGATGTGCTCGATGCCGAGGCGGGTGTCGAGGTGGCGCGAGCCATCGGCCAGCAGCACGCCATTGGCGAACAAGCGCGCGCCATCGCCTTCCAGCCGCGCGTTGAGTTCATGCCGCGACAAGGCTGCGCCGAGTTCGAGGTCGAGGCGACGGTACGTCGCTGCGCGCGCGAGAGTGGCATCGGTGCGGACGATCAGGCTTGCACCTGCGCTTTCCTGCTGGATGTGCAGGTGGCGTAGGCGTGCGCCATCGGCCAGGTGCGCTTGCGCGAGCAGGTTGCCGAAATGCGCATGCGTGCCGACGGCAATGTGGTGTTCGACCAGATCCAGTTCCGCGCCGGGATCGAGCGCGATCCGCAAACGCGCGTGCCATGCCACATCCGCGCTGGCCGGTGCGCCGAGGAACACGAGATGGATCGGCACCGTTGCACGCGCTTGCGTGGTTGCATGCAGCAACAAGACTTGTTCGGTCAGAGCCGCATTCAGGCGTGCGAAGATCTCGTCATTGCGCTCGTAGCGCGGCAGTTGAAAACTCAGTGTGTCGTCATCGCGTTCCCCTGGACTGCCCAACAGCACGCCTTCAGGCAATCCGGTCGCATCCGAAAGCGCAGCGTCGTGCTGACCATTGACGAAGACGATGCGCGGGGCAGGGATGCGTGCCAGTGCAGCCGGATCGACCGGCGCGAGCAGCGCGGCATCCTTGCTGAACGTACGTTGCGCGAGGGCGTGTAGCGATGTGTATTTCCAGCGCTCGGCCTTGCGGGTGGGCAGGCCACCGGCCAGCGCGGCATCGAGGACGGCGCGGCGCCCGCCATCACCGCTGAAGCCATGGGCCATGGAGTCGAGCAGCGCGCTCACGGCTGCATTCCCTCACCCACGCGCCTACCCGGGAACCAATCATCCGGAGCGCCGCAACAAGACTCCTTCCCCCGCTTGCGGGGGAAGGTTGGGATGGGGGCGATTTCGCATAATGGATCTTTCGGAAAATCGATGGAATCTGCCCCCAGCCTAGCCCTCCCCCGCAAGCGGGGGAGGGTATCCATCTTGTTTGTCCTAGATGGTTTGCGAGCAACAATCGACCATTGCAAGGTTGGCAAGCAACTCTCCGGCTGGGAGTTGGGTTCAAAGCTGAAGCGTGCGGCGCTCACGCCGCCGCCCCCGGCGCGATGCGCTCGCGCACCCAGGCATAGCCGTGCTGTTCGAGTTCCAGCGCCAGCTCCGGTCCACCGGTCTCGACGATGCGCCCATCGGCCAGCACATGCACCACGTCGGGCTGGATGTAATCGAGCAGGCGCTGGTAGTGGGTGATGACCACGAAGGCGCGCTCGGGCGAGCGCAGCGCGTTCACGCCATCGGCCACCGCCTTGAGCGCGTCGATGTCCAGCCCCGAATCGGTCTCGTCGAGGATCGCCAGCTTGGGTTCCAGCACGGCGAGCTGGAAGATCTCGTTGCGTTTCTTTTCGCCGCCGGAAAACCCTTCGTTGACCCCGCGGTTGAGCAGGTCGTCCTTCAGGTGCAGCACCTTGAGCTTTTCGCGCACGCGGCGCAGGAACTGCATCGAATCCAGTTCCGGCTCGCCGCGCGCCTTGCGCTGTGCGTTGAACGCTGCGCGCAGGAAATAGGTGTTGTTCACGCCCGGGATTTCTACCGGGTACTGGAAGGCGAGGAACAGCCCGGCGGCGGCGCGTTCTTCGGGCTCCAGTGCCAGCAGATCGCGCCCATCGAGGGTGACCGAACCTTCCGTCACTTCGTAGCCGCTGCGCCCTGCGAGCACGTATCCGAGAGTGGATTTGCCCGCGCCGTTGGGGCCCATGATGGCGTGCACCTGACCTGCCTGCACGTCGAGCGACAGGCCCTTGAGGATGTCCTTGCCGGCGATGCGGGCGTGAAGGTTGTGGATGGAGAGCATGGGCATCAATTCCTTTCTTTCCTGCGGTCGAATTCCTCCAGATCGCCCAGATCCTTGGGGCGGCCAGAGGCTTTCTTGTTGATGAGGAGATCTTCGAGAGCTATCAACGGGATGCGTACGCCGCCCAGCAGCGCATGCGTTCTGCGCGGATAGCAGTCATTGAAATCACATCCGGAAATCCAGGTAAGCAAGTCGATACGATTCGGCGGTCGGCCCATCATCAGGACGGCCTTCGGGTCGAGCAAGTCATCCTTCGTGAATTCGCCGAAACCGAATTCCAGCAACGCGGCAAGCGTCTTGTCGGCGTTTTCCTGTGACCGTTCGAGCCAGAAATCGATGTCTTCGGTCATGCGTACGAAGCCGAGGGCATTCACCGCGACGCCGCCGACGATCATGTAATGCACGTCATGCTCGTCGAGCAACCGAATGAAGTCTTTGAAATCCTGGATCAGTTCCATATCGATCCTCGATGACTCTGGTGCGTAGCTTCAAGAAAAGTGCCAGCCTCTCGTCCTTGGTGAAACGCGCGTATTCATCCACCAGACTGGGCTCTTCGCCGATCCGGAATTTGCGCGCGATCCGTTCGATCCGGCTTTGCGTGTCCATGCCTGGGCCTCAGCCGATGGCCCCTTCCAGCGACACTTCGAGCAGCTTCTTGGCCTCCACCGCGAACTCCATCGGCAGCTCGCGGAACACCTGCTTGCAAAAGCCGTCCACGATCATCGACACCGCGTCTTCCTCGCCGATGCCGCGGCTGCGGCAGTAGAACAACTGGTCCTCGGAGATCTTCGAGGTGGTCGCCTCGTGCTCTACCGTGGCGGTCGGGTTCATCACCTCGATGTAGGGGAAGGTGTGCGCGCCGCAGCGCTTGCCGATCAGCAGCGAGTCGCACTGGGTGTGGTTGCGCGCGTCCTGCGCGGTTTTCGCCATCCGCACCAGCCCGCGGTAGGAGTTCTGCCCGTGGCCGGCGCTGATGCCCTTGGACACGATCTTGGACTTGGTGCGCTTGCCGATGTGGATCATCTTGGTGCCGGTATCGGCCTGCTGGCGGTGGTGGGTGAGTGCCACCGAATGGAATTCGCCGACCGAGTCGTCGCCGAACAGCACGCAGCTCGGGTATTTCCAGGTGATCGCCGAGCCGGTCTCGACCTGCGTCCACGCGATCTTGCTGCGTTTTCCACGACACGCGCCGCGCTTGGTGACGAAGTTGTAGATGCCGCCCACGCCGTTTTCGTCGCCCGGGTACCAGTTCTGCACGGTCGAATACTTGATGTTCGCATCGTCCAGCGCGACCAGCTCCACCACCGCGGCGTGCAACTGGTTTTCGTCGCGCATCGGCGCGGTGCAACCTTCCAGATACGACACGCTGGCGCCTTCCTCGGCGATGATGAGGGTGCGCTCGAACTGCCCGGTGTGGCCGGCATTGATGCGGAAGTAGGTGCTCAGTTCCATCGGGCAGCGCACGCCCTTGGGAATGAACACGAAGCTGCCATCGGAGAACACCGCCGAGTTGAGCGCGGCGAAGTAGTTGTCGGTGGTCGGCACCACGGTGCCGATATATTTTTTCACCAGCTCCGGATGCGAACGGATGGCCTCGCTCATCGAGGTGAAGAGGATGCCCACCGCCGCCAGTTCCTTCTGGAACGTGGTGCCCACCGAGACCGAGTCGAACACCACGTCCACGGCCACGCCGGCGAGCTTGGCGCGTTCGTGCAGCGGCACGCCGAGCTTGTCGTAGGTTTCGATCAGTTTCGGATCGACCTCGGCCAGCGAGTTCGGGCGATTTTTCGGACGCGAAAAATAGCTGATCGCCTGGAAGTCGATCGGCGCGATGCGCAGCTTCGCCCACTGCGGCGCGCGCATCGTCAGCCAGTGGCGATAGGCCTTGAGCCGCCACTGGGTCATCCATTCGGGCTCTTCCTTGCGCGCGGAAATGGCGCGCACGATGTCCTCGTCCAGCCCCGGCGGCAAGGATTCGGACTCGATGTCGGTGACGAAGCCGGCCTCGTAGCGGCGATCGAGCTGGCGCTGGATCTCGGTGGGTTGGGCGCTCATGGGGTTCTCGTTTGTGCGGCTCTCAGCCGACCAGTCGCGCGGCGATGCGCCGTCGGGGCATGCGCGCAACCGGGGCGAGCAATTGCGCCAAGGTGACCGCGCGCAGGGCGTCGGCGACCACGTCGTTGATCCGGCGCCAGTTGGCGCGCACGCCGCAGTGATCCTGGATGCCGCAATCGCCATCGTGCAGGCTGCATTCGGTCATGCCCAGCGGGCCTTCGATGGCCTCGACGATTTCGATCAGGCTGATGGCGTCGGCGGGGCGGGCGAGGCGGTAGCCGCCGTTGGCGCCGCGGAAGGCCTCGACCAGGCCCGCCTGCGCCAGCGATTTCAGAAGCTTGCTGACCGTCGGTGCCTCCAGGTGCGCGCGTTCGGCCAGTTCGGCCGCGCTGTGCACGCGCTGCACGTCGGCGGCGAGCAGGGTCAGCACGAGGCTGGCGTAATCGGTCAGGCGGGTGACGCGCAGCATGGCTATGGGTGGGGCACAACGAATCAGTACCGGAATTGTACGCTTTGTTGCAGGTCCATGCCAGCCGCGATGCCCGGGCATGGATGATCTGGGTCAATCCGGACGGATGCCGCAAACACACTCGGATCGGGCTTGCCATGCGCCCGCGAACGGCGACAATGCGCGTCTTCCGACGAGGTGCGCAGGTCTGCCAACGCCATGCCAAGAAAAAAAATCCAGGTACGCCATTCCGCCATCCACGGCAACGGCATGTTCGCCATCGCCGACATCCCGGCTGGAACGCGATTGATCGAATACAAGGGCCAGCGCATGACCCACGCGCAGGCCGACCGCCTGTACGACGGCAGCACCGAAACCGGGCACACCTTCCTGTTCACGCTCAACGACAAATACATCATCGACGCCAATGTCGATGGCAACGAGGCGCGCTGGATCAACCACGGCTGCGATCCGAATTGCGAAGCGGTGCTGGAAGAAGCGCCGGGCCGCGACCGCCGCGCGGATCGCGTGTTCATCGAAGCCAAGCGCGACATCCACGTCGGCGAGGAACTGACCTACAACTACGGCATCACGCTGGAAGAACGGCAAACCGCCCGCCTGAAGGCGATCTGGGCCTGCCGCTGCGGCTCGCGCAAGTGCACCGGGACGATGTTGCAGCCCAAGCGCTGCCAAAGCGGCGCGTGATCTGGATGCGTCGAAATTGCGAAGGCCCTGGACGGATCAGGCCCCATCGCCGCGCGCCAGTGCGGCACGCAGAGGGTTCAGAGCGGTGCCGTAGCGCGGGGCGCGGGCGGTGTCGCGGCGCAGCGGTTCGCGCACCTGCGCGGCGCTGAAGGTGCGCACGGCGCGTTCGGAACGGTGGAAATCGAGGCAAGCCGGGTCGAAGGGCAGGCCGAGGAAATCCAGCAGGCGACGGGTCTGCGCTTCCGGGTCGCGTTGCAGATCCTCGTAGGAATGCACCATGAAACGGGTTGGCAGGCGCTGCTGCCAACCTCGGCACAGGCGGTCGTAGTCGTGCCAGAACCGCGCCAGTTCGTCGATGTCGTAGCTGTAGAACGTGCCGAAAGCGAACAATTGGCGGAAACAGGCCAGGCAGGTTTCCACCCGGTCGCGCCGGCAATCGATGAAGCGCGCACCCGGCAGCATCATCGCCGCCGCACCCACCAACAGCCAGTTTTGCAGGCTCTTGTCGAGGCTGATGGGTTTTTCGCTGCGCCAGCGCGCGGTGCGGCTCAGGTATTCCTCGCCCAGCCGACGCCAGTCCGCGGCAGTCGCATCGGCCACCCAGTCCGGGAACTCCTTGCGGCGGCGGTTGGTTTCGGCGGTCAGCACGATGTCCAGATCCGGCAATTCGCCGGCGCCTTCCATCTGCGGATGCATGGACAGGATCTGCTCGGTGAGCGTGGAGCCCGAGCGCGGCATGGAAATCAGGAACACCACCTCGCGCCCGATGGACGCATCGCTCGCCGGCGGAAAGGGGCCGGGGAACGCATCGCCGACGGCCGCAACCTGCCGGCTGAACTTCGGCCCATCCCAGGCGATGCGATGGCGCGCGAGGCGGTTGGTCTCGCACAGGATGCCGAAGGCCGCGCGATATACGCCCTGATCCTCCAGCGCCTTGGACAGCGCGTAACCCACGAACACGCGGTCGGCGTCGCTCATGCTGCGGTCGTCGTGCAGCAGGCGCAGCGTGGCCATGTCGCGCGCGGAAAACTTCAGGGTCTTGCAGTTGCACAGGTTGAACCAGGCGCGCGGCGCCACCGCGCGATCGCCCAGACAACTGCGGAAGCAGGCGATGGCCCCGTCGATGTCGCCGAGTTGCCGCAACGCATTGCCCAGCGCGCTGCGGGCGACGGTGTAGCCGGGGTCGCAGGCCAGCGCGCGCTCGAATGCGGGCTTGGCCTGCCTCGGATCGGCGTTGGCGATGTGCGCCTTGCCCAGGCCGATCCACGCATCGCGCGCATCCGGAGCCTGCGCGGTGGCCCTTTCCATGATCGGGATGGCGCTCGGGCTGTCGCCGCTCACGCACAGCGCGTCGGCGAGTTCGATCATCAGGTCGATGTGATCGGGTTGCAGACGCAAGCCCGCGCGATAGCTCGCGATGGCGGCCGCGTGCTCGCCGCGCCGCGCCTGCTCGCGGCCTCGTGCCAGCAGCGCCTGCCAGTCGGCGGCGGGTGGATCGCTCGGCGTGGGCGCGACCCGGGCAGTCGTCGCAGTCTTCGCGTTGGGCTCGTCGTGCATGAAAAGCGCCGTCTGCCTTGCCAGATGGAAACGCCAAGCATGCCACGGCGCATGGCAAGGCGTCCTTCAACCGGTCCAGCGCGCCGAAACGGGCTCGATCAGGGCGATGGCCCCGCGCCGGATACCAGCGCGCAGTTCTCGTAGATCGACTCGCCGTGCGCGCCGGTGCGCTTGCAGGCGCGGGTGTCGGCGATGATCGGCGCGTTGGCCTGCGAGACAGCGTAAATGCAGTCGGCGCGCGCCGCGGCTTGCGCTTGTTCGAGTTGGCGTTGGCGCTGCGCGCGCTGCCATTCCAGCGCCAAGCGTCGGCGCTCGCGCGAGCGCGTGGTGGCCGTGGTTTGCAGGGAGCTGGCGTCGCGATGCCTGCGCAGCGGTGCGGTGGCCGCGTCGCCGGCTGTATCACCCGCCGCACGGTGGCCTGTAGCCTGCGGGTGTCGGCCTGCCCGCGTGGGCGTGTTCTTGACCACAAGGTGATGGAACCCCGCCGTGGAATGTTGCGACCGCGTCTGCGCGCTGGAACGAGTGTGTGCGGTGGTTTGGGTATGCGCACTGGGCCGCGCATCGACGGTAGAGGCCAGCATCGCGCCGACAGAGAGGGCCAACGCGAACTTCGTGGACAGGGACAGCAGTGACGTGGACATGGGCGATCCGGCGTGTTTGGGGTGGACGCAGGATCGCAGGGCGCACGCCGTGGCTCCATCGGCAAACCGCGCGGCGTGGGGTAGGAAACGGCCTACACGCCGTGTGTCTGCCCGTCATGGAGGCAGCAACGGCACCCCATTGCCGACGCACGGCCCTACCCGAGTGTCGGCACGCTCCATCACTCCTCCTCGTGCCTTGGCTTGTAGGCATCGATCAGTTGCTTCTGCACGCTGGCCGGCACCGGCTCGTAATGGCTGAAGTCGAGGGTGTAGCGGCCGCGCCCGCCGGTCATGCCCTTGAGTTCGGCGGCGTAGCCTTCCAGTTCCGACAGTGGCATCTGCGCCTTGATGAGGATTTCGCCGGAGCCATGGCTGTCGGTGCCGTTGATGCGTGCGCGTTTGCCGGACAGCCCGCCGGTGATGTCGCCCATGTGCTGCTCGGGCGCGGCCACCTCCACCACCACGATGGGTTCGAGCACCTGCGGGCCGGCCTTGGCGATGGCGTCGAGAAAGGCCTTCTTGCCGGCCGACACGAAGGCGACTTCCTTGGAGTCCACGGTGTGGTATTTGCCGTCATAGACGACCACGCGCACGTCCTGCAGCGGGTAGCCCGCCACCGCGCCGCCCTCGAGCACCATGCGCACGCCTTTTTCCACCGCCGGGATGAACTGGCCGGGGATGGTGCCGCCCTTGACCTCGTCGCGGAACTCGAAACCCGATCCGCGCGGCAGCGGTTCGATGCGCAGGAACACTTCGCCGAATTGCCCGGCGCCGCCGGTCTGCTTCTTGTGCCGGTGGTGGCCCTCGGCCTTGAAGGAAATCGTCTCGCGGTAGGCGATGCGCGGTGGGTGGGATGTCACCTCCACGCCGTAGCGCGCCTTCATGCGCTCGAGCATCACCCGCAGGTGCAGTTCGCCGAGGCCGCGGATCACGGTCTCGTTCATTTCCTTGTTGTGCTCGACGTGGAAGCAGGGATCCTCCTCGGCGAGCTTGTGCAGGGCCGTCGAGAGTTTTTGTTCCTGCCCACGGGTGGCCGCCTGGATCGCCAGTCCGAACATCGGATGCGGGAAGGCATGGGCTTTCAGGTGGATCTGATCCTCGTCGTGCGAATCGTGCAGCACCGCATCGAAGTGGATCTCCTCGACCTTGGCCACCGCGACGATGTCGCCGGGGATGGCGTGCTCGATCTCGACGTGATCCTTGCCCTTGAGCTTGAACAGGTGGCCGACCTTGAACGGCTTGCGGCCATCGTCGATGAACAACTGGCTGTCGCGGCGGATGGTGCCCTGGTACACGCGCAGCACCGAGAGCTTGCCGACGAAGGGGTCGTTGACGATCTTGAACACGTCGGCGATGACGTGCCTGGCCGGATCGGGCTCGGCGACGATGGCTTGCGCGTCGTCGCCCGTACCCTTGACGAAGGCCGGCGGATTGGCTTCACCCGGGTGCGGCAACAACTTCGCGGCGATGTCGAGCAGGGCTTTCACGCCCGCACCCGTGCGCGCGGAGGTGAAACAGATCGGCACCAGATGCCCGTCGCGCAGGCACTGCTCGAAGGCATCGTGCAGTTCCTGCGGGCCGAGGCCTTCCTCGCCGAGGTCGAGGTAGTGGTCCATCACCGTCTCGTTGATCTCCACCACCTGATCGAGAATCTTCTGGTGCCACTCGCCCACCGGGCCGAGGTCGGAATCGCCGCCGGGGTTGAAGAAGCAATCCACCGTATCCTTGCCGCCGTTCGCCGGCAGGTTGATCGGCAGGCAGATGTTGCCGAAGGCCTCGCGCAGGGCGTCGATGACCGCGCCGGGATCCGCGCCCTCGGCATCGATGCGGTTGACGACCAGCATGCGCGAGCGCCCGCGCTGGACAGCCTGTTCCATCATGCGGCGGGTGGTGTGCTCCACCCCGGTGGCGGCATTGACCACGATCGCGCAGGTCTCCACCGCGTCGAGCGCCGAGAACGAAGCGCCGCGGAAATCGCGGTAGCCGGGGGTGTCGATCAGGTTGATGTGGACATCGCCGTGTTCGATGGAAGCGATCGCCGAATTGATCGAGTGCTGGCGCTCGCGCTCCATCGGATCGAAGTCGGATACCGTGGTGCCGCGCTCGATGCTGCCTGCCGCCTGGATCACGCCGCCGGCATGCAGCAGGGCTTCGAACAGGGTGGTCTTGCCGGCGCCGTTGTGGCCCACGAGGGCGAGGTTGCGGATTTGCGGGGTGGCATGGGCGGGCATGGGGGTACTCCGATCGAAGAAGGCGGGGGCGTTGCGGGTGGCGTCGAATCGCCCCAAGCATACGCCGCGCCCGGCGTGGCAGGCGATGCGCCTTGAGATCATGCCGAATCCGCATGGGCGGCATTCGGCACGTATCCATTTCCATCGCTTATCATGCGAGGTTCTTCGCATCATCAGCGCAAGTTTTCACCGCAGGCTTCCCATGTCTTTCGTCGTTGCTTCGGCGGGCGCCGGCCAGCACCCGGCCGCGCCGCGCTTCATCGTGCTCAAGTTCGGCGGCACCAGCGTGTCCGCGCGTGCGCGCTGGGACACCATCGGTGCGTTGATGCGCGAGCGCGCCGCGCGCGAGGATGCGCGCGTGCTCACCGTGGTGTCGGCGCTGTCGGGCATCACCAATGCCTTGCAGGCGCTGATCGACGCGCATGCCGATCCGGCGGCGCGGACGCAACGCGCCGACGCCATCGCGCGCCGGCATCGCGAGTTCGCTGTCGAATTGGAACTGGATGCCGAAGCCGTGCTCGGCGAGCGCCTGCGCGTGCTCGATGAGTTGGCCCGCGATGCGCGCGCCGCGGGCGCCGACCTGGACTGGCAGGCGCAGGTGCTGGCGCAGGGCGAATTGCTATCGTCCACCCTTGGCGCTGCCTATCTGAAATCGCAGGGGTGTGATGTCGAATGGTTCGACGCACGCGATGGCTTGCGTGCGCTGGCCTTGCCGAACCAGAACGCGTGGGCGAAACGCCTGTCGGTGTCCTGCGAGTCGGCGCCCGATGCCAATCTGCGCACGCGGATGGGGCAGGGTGCGCGGCTGCGCATCACCCAGGGCTTCATCGCCCGGCACGGCGATGGTGGCACCGCGATCCTCGGGCGTGGCGGCTCGGATACCTCGGCGGCGTATTTCGGCGTGCTGCTTGGCGCGCTGCGGGTGGAAATCTGGACCGACGTGCCGGGCATGTTCAGCGCCAATCCGCGGCAGGTTCCGGATGCGCGATTGCTGTCGCGGCTGGACTACGCCGAGGCGCAGGAAATCGCCACCACCGGCGCCAAGGTGCTGCACCCGCGCAGCATCCATCCCTGCCGCGATGCCGGGGTGCCGATCCGCATCCTCGACACCGCCAATCCGACGATGGCCGGTACCGCGATCGAACGCAGCGCGGCGACGGTGCCGGGGGTGAAGGCGATCAGTTCGCGGCGCGGCATCGTGCTGGTGTCGATGGAAACCATCGGCATGTGGCAGCAGGTCGGCTTCCTCGCCGATACCTTCGAGCACTTCAAGCGCCACGGCCTGTCGGTGGACTTGATCGGTTCCTCGGAGGCCAACGTCACCGTGTCGCTGGACCCGAGCGACAACCTCGTCAACTCCGACGTGCTCGATGCGCTGTGCGCCGATCTTGCGCAGGTGTGCCGGGTGAAGGTGATCGCGCCTTGCGCTGCCATCACCCTCGTCGGGCGCGGCATGCGCTCGCTGCTGCACAAGCTGGGCGAGGTGTGGGCGGAGTTCGGGCGCGAGCGCGTGCACCTGATCTCGCAATCCTCCAACGACCTCAACCTCACCTTCGTGGTGGACGAGTCCTTGCTCGACGACGATGGCCCGCAGGGAACCATGGCGCGCCTGCATGCCTTGCTGATCGCATCCGGCGCGATGCCGGTGGATGAAACGGCCGTGTTCGGGACGAGCTGGCGCGCCTTGCAGGGCCAGCGCCGCGAACGCGCGCCGTCGTGGTGGCGCGGGCGACGGGATGCGTTGCTCGCGCAAGCAGCGAACGGCACGCCGCGCTACGTCTACCATCTGGCGAGCGTGCGCGACCGCGCACGCGTGCTGGCGGCATTGCCGGCGATCGATCGGCGCTTCTATGCGCTCAAGGCCAATTCGTATCCGGCGATTTTGCGTGCGCTGGAAGCCGAAGGTTATGGCTTCGAATGCGTCTCCGGCGGCGAGCTGGATCAGCTGTTCGCGGTACTGCCGGCGCTGGCAGCCGCGCGCGTCCTGTTCACCCCGAGCTTCGCGGCACGCGATGAATACGCGCAGGCCCTGCGGCGCGGCGCACGCGTCACCCTCGACAGCACTTTTCCATTGAATCAGTGGCCAGACCTGTTCGCCGGACGCGACATCATCCTGCGCATCGATCCGGGCTTCGGCCACGGCCACCACGAGAAGGTGCGCACCGGCGGCAAGGGCGCGAAGTTCGGCCTCGACGCGCGAGCGTTGCCGGAGTTTCTCGATGCCGCGCGCGCCTGCCGTGCGCGCATCGTCGGATTGCACGCGCACATCGGCAGCGGCATCGCCGAGGTCGAGCACTGGGCGCAGGTGTATGCACGGCTGGCGGCGATCGCCGATGGCATCGGCACGGTCGCATCGATCGATGTGGGCGGCGGGCTGGGTATCGCCTACGAACCCGATGCCGAGCCCTTCGATCTGGCCGCCTATGGCGCCGCGCTGGCGCGGGTGAAATCGGCGTGCCCGCACTACGAATTGTGGGTGGAACCGGGGCGCTGGCTGGTGGCCGAATGCGGCGTGCTGCTGGCGCGGGTGACGCAGGTGATCGAAAAGGCCGGCGTGCGGCGCGTGGGCGTGGATGCGGGCATGCACACCCTGCTACGGCCGGCGCTGTACGGATCCTTCCATCACGTCGTCAACCTGTCGCGACTCGGTGACGTCGACACCGCGGCCTTCGACGTGGTCGGGCCGATCTGCGAGAGCGGCGACGTGCTCGCGCGGCGTCGTGCATTGCCGTTGGCGACCCGTGAAGGCGATGTGATGTTGATAGCCGATTCTGGCGCTTACGGGGCGGTGATGGCATCGAACTACAACCTGCGCGGTCTGCCGGCGGAAAGCGTGCTCGATGGGGACGAGTTCGCCGGGAGCGGGCCGGTCGAAACGGAGCGCGCTGAAGCGAAGGGGAACGAGGTCGTGAATTCCGAAAGCGAGCGTGCGGGAGGCGTGGCATGAGCACGTTCCAGCGCGATGCCATCTCCACGTTCCGTTTCGTGCGTTGCTCGTTCGACTCCGCAACCGGCGTGGCGCGGCTGGTCTATGCCTTCGACGACGGCGAGGAGCTGGTCGAGACGATCGCGATCCCCGGCGCACCGTTCGCGCTCGACGCGCAGCGCGCCGCCACGGTGGAGCGCGCTCTGCGGTTGCTGCACCTGATCGCCGGGGTGAGCTACTACAAGGCCGCCGTACCAGGTGGAATTCGCATCGATTCGTATGCCATCGATGCGGCGACGGCGCGCTTGCTGGAGTCGATCTACGAAAACGGGCTGGGCGAGTTCGCGTATCGCAATGGGATCGATCTGCGCGGGCGGATCAGGTTTCCGGCTGTTCACCCTTCTCCCAACGGGAGAAGGGCAGGGGATGAGGGGAGGGGTTACGATGGCACATCGGCTGCCGACCCCTCACCCCAACCCCTCTCCCGTAGGGAGAGGGGCTTGCAAGCACTCACCGCGATCGGCGGCGGCAAGGATTCGCTGGTCAGCATCGAAGCCCTGCGCGCGCTGGGCGTCGAACAGACGGCGACATGGATCGGCTCCTCGCCGCTGATCGCCGCCTGCGCGGCGCGCACCGGCTTGTCCACGCTCAACATCGGTCGTCAGTTGGCATCGCAGTTGTTCGAGTACAACCGGCAAGGCGCGTACAACGGGCATATCCCGGTCACCGCGATCAATTCGGCGATCCTCGTGCTGGCCGCGCTGGTGCGCGGGTTCGACCACGTCGTGTTTTCCAACGAGCGCTCGGCCAGCTACGGCAGCGAAATCCGCGACACCACCGGCACCATCGTTGCGCAGGTCAATCACCAGTGGTCGAAAGGCTGGGCATTCGAGCGCGACTTCGGCGAATACGTGCACGCACACGTCGCTCCGGGCGTGCATTACTGCTCGTTGCTGCGGCCGTTGTCCGAACTCGCCGTCGCTCGTCAATTCGCGAAAACCGATCGCTACGACGCGCACTTTTCCAGTTGCAACCGCAATTTCCACATCCTCGGCGAGAGGCCGGCGAACCGCTGGTGCGGGCAGTGCCCGAAGTGCCACTTCGTGTTCCTCGCGCTGGCCCCGTTCATGCCCAAGCCGCGCCTGATGGCGATCTTCGGGCGCAACCTGCTGGACGATCCGACGCTCGCATCGGGGTTCGATGCCTTGATCGAATACCGCGACCACAAACCCTTCGAATGCGTCGGCGAAGGCCGCGAGGCGCGTGCGGCCTTCATCGCTCTCGCGCAACGCCCGGCTTGGCGCGAGGATGCGCTGGTGCGGCGCTTCGCCCGCGAGATCGCCCCGCAACTGGGCGAGGTACCACCGCTGGAGAGCCTGCTGGCGCCCACCGGCGAGCACCGCATTCCTGCCGACTTGTGGGAGCGTGTGCGTGCGCATTTCGCAGCTTGAAGGCCGCCGAGTCGCCCTCTGGGGCTGGGGCCGCGAGGCGCGTGCTGCGTGGCGCGCGCTGCGTTCGCGCCTGCCCGATCTGGAACTGACCGCGATCGTTTCGGAGGCGGAAGCCAACGAAATCGCAGCGCTTGCCGATCCGTTGCTGCAAGCAGCGACGACCGCCGACGCCGATGCGCTGTCGAAGTTCGATGTCGTCGTGAAATCCCCGGGCATCAGCCCGTATCGCAGCGAAGTCGAACAAGCCAAGGCGAACGGTACGGTGTTCACCTCGGGCACCGCGTTGTGGTTCGCCGAGCGGCCCGATGCGCGCGTCATCGCCATCACCGGCACCAAGGGCAAGAGCACCACCACCGCGCTGATCGCACACTTGTTGCGCGCTGAAGGGCATCGCACAGCGCTCGCGGGCAACATCGGTTTGCCATTATTGGAGTTGCTGGAACCTCCGCTGGCACCGGAATGCTGGGCTATCGAACTGTCGAGCTACCAGACCCGCGATGTCGCCGCGTCGGGCGCGCGCCCGGACGTCGCGGTCGGCTTGAACGTCTATCCCGAACATCTGGATTGGCATGGTAGCCACGCACGCTATGTCGACGACAAACTCGCCCTGTTCACCCAGGCACGCCCGCGCATTGCGGTCTTGAACGCGCTCGACCCTGCGCTCGCCGCGCTGAATCTTCCGGAGAGCAGCGTGCACTGGTTCAATGCAGAACAGGGCTGGCACCTGCGCGATGGATACGTGTGCCGTGGTGCGGATCGTGTGATCGAGGCGACAGCGGTTCCCTTGCCCGGCAGGCACAACGGCTGGAACCTCTGCGCCGCGCTGACGGCAATCGAAGTGCTCGGCATCGACACGCACTCGCTCGTCGCACATGTGCAGGATTTCGTGCCGCTTCCGCACCGGCTGCAAACACTCGGCATGCGTGACGGCATCGTTTTCGTCAACGATTCCATCAGCACCACGCCGCATGCAAGCATCGCCGCGCTCGATTGCCATGCCGGCGAAGCCGTCGCGATCATCGTCGGCGGCTTCGATCGCGGCATCGACTGGTCGCCGTTCGTCGAATGCATGCGCACAAGGCCGGTACGCGCCGTCGTCACGATGGGCCAGAATGGCCCGCGCATCCATGCCGCGCTGCAAGCGCTTGCCGAAACAGGCAGCCTGCAACTGCATGCTGCGCGCGACATGGACGATGCCGTCGGAATCGCAAGAACTGCATTGCCGCAGGGCGGAACCGTCCTGCTCTCGCCCGGTGCGCCAAGTTTCGGCGCGTATGTCGATTACGCAGCGCGCGGCCGCGATTTTGCAACCAAAGCTGGTTTCGACCCCGATGCCATCAGCCGCATCCCCGGGCTTGGCGTCGCCTGAGGCAAGCCACTACCATCCGCGCATGACCAAACGGATGCACCGACCGTTGAAGATGCCCAGGGCGCTGCACGCCATCGTCCATCGTCTCCGCCATCACGACTGGTTCACCGTGATTGTCGAAGTGTTGATCGTGTTCGTCGGCGTCTATTTCGGCTTGCAGGTCAGCAACTGGAACCAGGAGCGGCAGGACACCGCGCGCGGTCGGGACTACCTGCAACGCTTCCACGTCGAATTGGGGAAGGAAGCGGCGCTGCTCGACAACATGATCGATTTCGGCGGCCACGTCGGCGGTTACGGTGCCGTTGCAATCGCCTACGCCGAGAATGGGACGCTGTACCAGAATTCGCCGTGGAAAACCTTGCTTGCGTACTATCAGGCCAGCCAGATTCAACCGTTTCGCCAGCCGGGCACGACTTTCGACGAACTGCGCTCGAGCGGTGAGTTGCGCCTGATCCGCGATGCCGGATTGCGCGCCCGCATTTCCGAGCACTACGACCAGGGCTCGGCCAGCCATGCGCTGGAAGTGCTGGGGGTGGTGCCCGCGTATCGCGAGCATGTGCGCGGCATGACGCCGTGGCCGATCCAGCAGTACATCTGGAATTCGTGCTACCGCATGGACAATGGGGTAACCCAGCACCTGCTCGATTGCCCGCCGCCGGTCGGTGAGAGCGAAGCGCTGACCATCATCGATGCGTACCGCGCGAATGCCGTGTTGACCGAACAGTTGCGGTTCTGGATGGCGACCCAATCGACCGGCGTGATGATCATGCGATCCATCAAGACCGATGCCCAGTCCATCGACGCGGATGTGCAGAAGGCGCTGGCCCATCCGTAAACGAACGTGGCTTCGCTTGTACGTACGCCACGCGCGGCATGCGCCTGCACGGTTTACACTCGTTCGTGTCGCGCCTATCGGCACCCTACGTGAGGAATGCGCCATGCACGCTTCCAGCAAGTTCGCAACGACCCTCGCCGGAATCGCGATGGCCGTCTGGTTGTTTTCGATGCCCGCGCAGGCCGCGCCGCGCGCCGAAGCGGTGACGTGGAAGGACGGCAGCACCGAGCTTTCGGGCTACCTCGTCTGGGATGATGCGAGCAGTGCCAAGCGCCCGGGTCTGTTGATGGTGCCCAACTGGCACGGCGTGAATGCCATCGCGGTGGCGAAGGCGAAGATGATCGCCGGCCACGACTACGTGATCCTGCTCGCCGACATGTACGGCAAGGGCGTGCACCCCGCCGACGATAAGGCGGCAGGGGAAGCGGTGAAACCTTTCTACGGCGATCGCAAGTTGATGGAACGCCGCGTCAACGCCGCCTGGAATGCGTTGCAGGCGAACACCGGCAAGGCACCGATCGATGCGGCGCGGCTGGGCGCGATTGGATTTTGTTTCGGCGGATCGGCGGTGCTCGATCTGGCGCGCAGCGGGGTCGCACCGGGACTGGGCATCGTCACCTTCCATGCAGGGCTGAATCCGGACGATCCGGCGAAAGCAAGAGCGATCAAGGCGCGCTTGCTGGTGATCAACGGCGCCAACGATCGGGGTGCGTGGCCGGTGACCGACAAATTCTTCGCCGAGATGCGCGCCAGCGGAACCGACTGGCAATTCGTGAACATCGGCGGCGCGGTGCACTGCTTCACCGAAACCGAAGAACGCGGGCCGGGCAACTGCATGTACGATGCGCAGGCGAGCCGGCGCGCGTACCGGATGATGCATGCGTTCTTCGACGAGGCGTTGGCGGCGAAATAGCGTGCCGTTTGCGCTGGGTTGTTGTCAGCGGCGATTCGGTCGCTGCGGATCAGTGATCGCGATCCACCGCGTAATGTGCCAGTCCGTGCAGGGCGTCGCGCCACGGTGACGGCGCAATCGCATGCAGCGCAACTTGCGCGCGGTGCGCGTATTCGCGTGCCTTCGCAGCGGCGTAGTCGATGCCGCCGCTGCTCCGGATGGCGTGCACGATGGCCGGCAGAGCCTGGATGTCGCCTTCGACGATGGCGCTGCGGATGCGACCCGTGCCGGCTTTGTCGGCGTGCGCGATGGCGTGGATCAGCGGCAGCGTGGCCTTGCCTTCGGCCAGATCGTCGCCGAGGTTCTTGCCCAGCGCGCCGGCATCGGCGGTGTAGTCGAGCACGTCGTCGGCGATCTGGAAGGCGAAGCCCAGTTGCAGTCCGTAATCGTGCAGCGCCTGCTGCGTGGCGGCGTCGGCATCGGCCAACAGCGCGCCCAGCCGCGTGGCGGCGGCGAACAGCACCGCGGTCTTGCGCTCGATCACGGTGAGATAAGCCGCCTCGTCGATGTCCGGATTTCTCACGTGCAGCAGTTGCAGCACCTCGCCCTCGGCAATCGCATTGGTGGTGTCGGCCAGCACCTGCATCACTTCCGGGCGCTGAAGTTCAACCATCAACTGGAAGCTGCGCGAATACAGGAAATCCCCGACCAGCACGCTGGGCGCATTGCCCCACAGCGCGTTGGCGGTGCGCCGCCCGCGCCGCAGGTCGGACTCGTCCACCACGTCGTCGTGCAGCAAGGTGGCGGTGTGGATGAACTCGATGATCGCCGCGAGCTGGTGGTGATCGGTGCCCTCGCAACCCAGCGCGCGCGCGGCCAGCACCGCCAGCATCGGGCGCAGGCGCTTGCCGCCGGCGGCGACGATGTGCTCGCCGATCTGGTTGACCAGCACCACGTCCGAAGCCAGCCGGCGGCGGATCAGTGCATCCACGGCGGCCATGTCGGCCGCCGCCAGCGCCTGGATCGCGCGCAGGTCGGCGACCGCCGGGGGCGGATCGGCAAGCTGGCTGCGGGTCGCGGCGTCGGCGGTCATCGGCGGCGGGGCGGGCAGGGGGTTGCGCAGTATAACGGCTCGCCGGGTGCGGTCCGTCGGAATCGCCCTACACGCGATGACGGCATTGCCTGATGGCGCGGCGATCGCGGTCGGACGAATCTGATCCCGGGTCGCGGCAGGGCGGCATGGCGGGGCTGGTATCATGTCCCGCAGCCTTCCGGTTTCGATCACACCGCCACGCCGGCCGCCGTGCAAGCCTCGGCAGCGGCCAGCGACGGCGGACATCCCCCACGACAGCAACCCATCACGGAGCAGCGACATGGCGCGCGGCGTCAACAAAGTCATCCTCGTCGGCAACCTCGGCAACGATCCGGAAGTCAAATACACGCAAGGCGGCATGGCGATCTGCTCGATCAGCCTGGCCACCACGTCCGTGCGCAAGGACAAGGACGGCAACAACCAGGAACGCACCGAATGGCATCGCGTGAAGCTGTTCGGCAAACTCGGCGAGATCGCCGGCGAGTACCTGCGCAAGGGCAAGCAGTGCTACATCGAAGGCTCGATCCGCTACGACAAGTACACCGGCAAGGATGGCGTGGAGCGCTACAGCACCGACATCATCGCCGACGAGATGCAGATGCTCGGCGGTGCCGGGGGCGGCGGTGAGCGCACGGAACGCCCCGAGCGCGGTGGCTCGCGCCCGCAGGGTGGGCAGGGTGGTCAGCCCGATCGCGGCGCGCGTCAGGCCTCGCCGCCGGCGGGGGATTTCGTGGATGACGATATTCCGTTCTGAGCGCCGTCATCCCGGCGGATCTCGATAGCCGAATGACTGGTCAAGCCGAGATCCGTCGTGATTCGGGTTCAAAGTCACAAGATTCCGGCATCTGCCGGAATGACGGGGCTGAATTCTTGATGGCAACACGGAATCAAACAGACGCTTGGCTGTCCGCTTCGATGGTTGCAAGCAGGTTGCGCAGCACCTTGCGCGCGGCAGTGATGGAAAAATGTTGCTCGACATTCTCCACGCCGTGGCGCGCCAGCGCTTCCCACAGATCCCGATCATCGTATAGCCGCAGCACCGCGTCGGCGAACGATGCGGCGTCCGTGCCGACCAGCACGTCGTGGCCATCGCGCAGGTGCATGCCCTCGATGGCGACGGGCGTGGCCACCACCGGCTGGCCGCGGGCCATGGCGTGGTTGAGCTTGCCCTTGACGCCGGCACCGTAGCGCAGCGGCGCCACGCCGACGCGGCAGCCGTCGAGAAAGGCGTCGAGGTCGGGGATGTGCCCATGCACCTGCACACAGGGCAGCTTGCCGAGGGCGAGCACGTCCGGCGGCGGCCAGGGGCCGACCAGGTGCAGGTCGATGTCCTCGCGTTGGGTTCGCACCAACGGCCAGATCTCGCGTGCCAGCCAGAGCGCGGCATCCACGTTCGGCGGGTGCCGGTAGCTGCCGACGAAGACGACGCCTGAACGCTCGTCGAAGCGCGCGCGTTCCGCCGGCACGCGGTGGATGTTCGATAGCAGCTCGATCCGCGCGCCGGAAAGCTCGCGTTGCAGCAGGTCGCGTTCGTAGTCGCTCACCACGAGGGTCGTGTCGGCGGCGCGCACCAGTTTCAATTCGGATTCGCGGGTACGCCGGGCCTTCTTGCGCAAGACCGCGCTGCCGGATATCTCCGCCTCGCGTTGCTCGCGCAGGAAGTGCAAGTCCACGGTGTCGAACACGAAGCGCGCCTGCGGGGCATGCCGGCGCGCCAGGCGCAGGTAGCTGGCGGCGACCTCGTGGCGGCTGGCGATGATCGTGTCGAACAGGCGCCCGTGCCGCTTGAACCAGCCCGCCGCGCCGCCCATCCACGGCTTGCACCAGACCTGCACGCCCAGTTGCTGCAGGGCCTGCGTGCGGATGCCGGCGTGCGCGCGGTTGTCGGCGAAAAACGCCACCGCGCAGCCTTCCTCGCGCAGCAAGCCGAGCAGGTTGAACATCCGTAGCGAGCCAGAGTCGTGATCGGGTGTGGGCGTGCAGGCGTCGATCACCAGCACGCGGTGTTGCGCGCGGTGCTCGCAGGCGAGGCGGATGTCGGTGCCGGGAGCAGGATGGTCAGCCAGGGTTTGCGCCCAGCGGGTAGTGAACTTGCGCCAGTTCACCCGTTGGTAGGCCTTGGTGCCCAGCGCCACGTCGGTGCCCGAGCTGATGCCCTCGTGGTGCACCACTACCGATGCCGGCTGATACAGCACGCGCAGGCCGAAGGCGCGCACGCGCATCGCCAGGTCGGTGTCCTCGTAATAGGCCGGCGTGTAGTGGGTGTCGAAGCCTTCGAGCTGCGCGAACAGCTCGCGCGCGATGGCGATCGCCGCGCCCGAGCAGTAGTCCACCTCGCGCACATGGTTCCATGCCGGGGCGCGCGGGTCTTCGAAGCGCCCGCAGTTCCACGCGCTGCCGTCGGCGAACACGATCGCGCCGGCTTCCTGCAAGCGGCCGTCGGGATACACCAGCTTGGCCCCGACGATGCCGGCGCTGGGGTGGTCGGCGAAGGTGCCGATCAGCGCGTCCAGCCAGCCCGGCTGCACGGCGGTGTCGTTGTTGAGGAACACCAGGTAATCGCCGTGGGCGAGGGCCGCGCCGGCATTGCAGGCGGCGATGAAACCCTGGTTGCTGCGCAGCCGCACCACGCGCAGACCCTCGACGCCGTTCGCGCGCAGGCCGGTTTCGTCGGTCGATGCATC
The DNA here is from genome assembly GCA_018242445.1 of Pseudomonadota bacterium. Taxonomy (GTDB): domain Bacteria; phylum Pseudomonadota; class Gammaproteobacteria; order Xanthomonadales; family Xanthomonadaceae; genus SZAS-103. The sequence goes on from JAFEBW010000028.1 coordinate 62,768, forward strand.
ATCGACGAGGATGATCTCGAACGGCGTGGCGTCCCCGCAGGCGGCCAGCGCGCGCAGGCAGGCCAGGGTGTGCGCGAAGTGGTCGTGGACGGGAATCACGACGCTGGCCACGGGCGCGTCAGCGCAGGGTACGGCGAAGGGGCGGAAGGGCAGGTCGGCGGGGATCGCCAGCGGCATCCGCCCGCCGCGCGAGGGGGGGCGCAGTTCGTGCAGGGCGCGCACGACGGTGCCGCGCAGGCCGCGCCGGCGCACGCTGGCGCCGGTGCGCTCGAGGGTGCTGCGGGCGCGTCGCCATGCGAACTCCAGCCGCGCGAGGAGGTCAGTCATCGGCAGGGGCCGGCGGCCGGGAGGTTGGTTGGCGGCCAAGGGTCTGGTCGGGTGGCGGTGAGGGCTCCTAGGCTACCGCCGCCGGTTTTTCGATGACAGGGCCGCGGGTTCGCGTCAGCGTGCCGACAGGCGCGAACGGTTAGACTTCACCACTGGTGCATGGAGACGGTATGCGGCGCAGGGACGAGGAAGACGAGGACGAGGACGACGACGAGGAAGCATCGCCGCGCCGCTCGTGGTGGCGCTGGATCCTCTATCCCTCGCTGCTGGGGCTGGGGCTGTTGCTCGGCTTGGGCATCCCCTACGTCTGGGTGCTCGACGGCAAGGTGCGTGAGCAGTTCGGGCAATTGCAATGGCAGGTGCCCACCACCGTGTATGCGCAACCGCTGAAGCTTGCCCCCGGACTGCGCATGGACGCGGCCACCCTGCAACTGGAACTGGGCGCGGCGCAATACCGCAACGACGGCATCGGCAGCACGCCGGGCACCTTTGCCCGCAACGGCAGCACGTTCACCATTTCCAGCCGCGGCTTCACCGACCTCGCCGCGCCGGTGCCGCCCGCGCAGGTACAGGTGCAACTGGCCGATGGCGCGGTCGCCTCGCTGCGCGCATCCGGTGGCGCGGCGTTGCAGTCGGCCACCCTCGACCCCGCGCGCATCGCCGCCTTGTATGGCTCGACCCAGGAAGAACGCGAACTGGTGCACGGCGCCGACGTGCCGCCGCTGCTGGTGGCCGGACTGCAGGCGGTGGAGGACCGCAAGTTCAAGACCCACCACGGCGTGGACGTGCTCGGCATCGCCCGCGCGGTGTGGATCGATGCGCGCGAGGGCGGCGCCAAGCAGGGCGCGAGCACGCTCACCCAGCAGCTCGTGCGCAACCTGTTCCTGTCCAACGAGCGCAGCATCGACCGCAAGCTCAAGGAAGCCCTGTACGCGATCATCATCGAGTCGCGCTTCGACAAGCAGACCATCCTCGAGGCCTATCTCAACCAAGTCTATCTCGGGCAGATGGGCAACCAGTCGATCCACGGCGTGGCCGCGGCGTCGCGGTTCTGGTTTGCGCGCCCGCTCAACGAATTGTCCAAGCAGGACATCGCCTTGCTGATCGGCCTGATCAAGGGTCCCTCGCTGTACGACCCGCGACGCTTCCCGGACAACGCCCTCAAGCGCCGCGCGGTGGTGCTCGACCAGTTCGCCGAGACCGGCCTGATCACTGCCGACGAGGCCGCGGCGCTCAAGCAGACGCCGCTGGACGTGGCCCCGAAACCGGGCATCGTCACCAACCGCTACCCGGCCTTCATCGACCTGGTGCGCCGGCAGTTGCAGACCGACTACCCGGCCGACAGCATCAAGGGCGCGGGCATGGTGATCCTCACCACCCTCGACCCGGCCGCGCAGAACGACGCGGAAACCTCGCTGTCGGAAACCCTCGAGCGCATCCAGCGCAAGAAGGGCCCCGACCTCGAAGGCGGCGTGGTGGTCACCGACGTGCGCGATGGCGCGGTGCTCGCCGTGGTCGGCAGCCGCGATGCCACGGCGATCGGATTCAACCGTGCCCTCGACGCGCAACGCCCGGTCGGCTCGCTGCTCAAGCCCTTCATCTACCTGCTGGCGCTGGCGCAGCCGGACAAATATTCGCTGGCCACGCCCATCGACGATGCCGACGTGACCGTCGCGCTGGGCAACGGCCGCACCTGGTCGCCCGACAACGACGACCACCGCAGCCACGGCATGGTGCGGCTGGTGGATGCGCTGGCGCAGTCGTACAACCATGTGGCCGTGCGCGTGGGCATGGACGTGCAGGTCGAGCGCCTGACCAAACTGATGAAGGCGCTGGCGGGGATGGACGTGCAGCCCAACCCGTCGCTGCTGCTGGGTGCCACCGACCAGACCCCGTGGACGATGGCGCAGCTGTATCAATTCCTCGCATCCGGCGGGCAGGTGCAACCCCTGCACGCGGTGCGCGGGGTGCTGGATGCGCACGGCGCGCTGGTCAAGCGTTACGACCATCCGCCCACCGCCGCGCAGGCCGGCGATGCGCTGGCCGCACGGCTGGCGACGATGGCGATGCAGCAGGTGACGATCTCCGGCACCGCCGGCGCCTTGCAGCGCGATGGGCTGGGTTTCCTCGATGCCGCCGGCAAGACCGGCACCAGCAACGACAGCCGCGACAGTTGGTTCTCGGGTTTCACCGGCAGCCACCTCGCGGTGATCTGGGTGGGCAACGATCAGAACAAGGAAACCGGCCTGTTCGGCGCGACCGGCGCCTTGCGGGTGTGGGCGGGTTTGTTCAAGCGCCTGCCCAGCGAGCCCCTGCAGGTGTCCGACGACGGGCTGGAATGGGCCTGGGTGAGCCCGGTGGGTTGGGCCAGCGTGGATCAGGGTTGCCCGGGCGTGCGCCGCTTCGCCTTCGTCAAGGGTTTTGCGCCTCCGGCCTCGCCGACTTGCGACGTGGCCGCCAATCCGGGCGATGAATCGGGCTGGATCCGCGTGCCGAGCGCCGACCCGGTCGATCCGGTGACCGGCGCACCCCTGCCGCAGGGGCAGGGGCCGGCGGCGAACGATGCGAATGGCGCACCGCCCGCGCCGGATGCACCGGGCAACGCCACACCAGCATCCGCGCCGCCAGCAACGACACAGCCGCCCGCCCAATCTTCGTCTTCCGATTCCGGTACGCCATGATCGCGTTCGCGTCATTCATCCAGACCCGCCACCATCGGTTTGCGCGCGCGCTCGGGGTATCGGTGACATCGTTGCTGGCGCTTGCGGCATGCACGCCCGAATCGGCGCAGGTCGCATCGACGCGCCCCGCGCCGCCGCAATTGCCCTCACCGCAGGTGATGCTGGCGCAAGTGCGCTACATCGGTGCCGATCCCTCGTCGCGGGCGCTGGACGTGGTGCCCTTGCGCGATCCGGCCATCGCCGATTTGCAGGATCGCGCGACCGCGCTGGAAGCGCATGGCGATTTCACTGGCGCGGAAAAATCGATCGCGCACGCGCTGACGATTCGTCCCGGCGACCCGGAACTCCTGCAACAGGCCGCCGAATACGCGCTGTATCGGCACGACTGGAACGACGCCGGCACGTTGGCTCACCAATCGTACGATCGCGGTCCGAAGGTCGGTTCGCTGTGCCGCCGCAACTGGGCGACGTTGCGTTTCGTCGCCCTGGCGCATTCCGACCTGGCAACGGCCCGGCATGCCCACGATGCCGTGCTGGCCTGCAATGTCGAACCGCCGCCGCGGTATTGACGCGGCGTCGGCACCGCCCTGACCGCTACCCATGAGTCTGGTCGAACACACCCGCGCAGCCTTCGTGGCCGGTGGTGCGCTCACGCAACGGCTGGAAGGCTATGCCCCGCGCGCGGCGCAGGTGCGGCTCGCCGAAGCCATCGCCGATGCGATGGAGTCGCGTGCCGAACTCGTGGCCGAGGCCGGCACCGGCACCGGCAAGACCTACGCCTACCTCGTGCCCGCGCTGCTGTCGGGGCTGCGGGTGATCGTCTCCACCGGCACCCGCGCCTTGCAGGATCAGCTCTACCACCGCGACCTGCCGCGCATTCGGCAGGCCTTGGGAACGGGCATCCGCAGCGCCTTGCTCAAGGGCCGCGCGAACTACCTGTGCCTGTACCGGATGCAGCAGGCGCAAAGCGATGCGAAATTCGCATCACGCGACGTCGCCGCGCAATTCACGCGCGCGCTGGCGTGGTCGAAACGCACCCGCATCGGCGATCTGGCCGAGTTGTCCGACTTGCCCGACGACAGCCCGCTGCGCCCGCAGATCACCTCGACCGCCGAAAATTGCCTCGGTGCCGAGTGCCCGTTCTACGCCGAGTGCTTCGTGGTGAAGGCGCGCGCGCAGGCGCAGGCGGCCGACCTCGTCGTCGTCAACCATCACCTGCTGCTGGCCGATCTGGCGATCAAGCAGGAGGGCTTCGGCGAAATCCTGCCCGGCGCGCAGGCCTTCGTGCTCGACGAAGCGCATCAACTGCCGGAACTGGCCGCGCAGTTTTTCGGCGAGATGGTCGGTGCGCGCCAGTTGAACGACCTCGCCCGCGATGCCCTCGTCGAGTGCAAGGATGTTTCCGGCGCGCTGGCGTCCGTGCAGCAACCCGCGCGCGCGCTCGAGCACGCGGTGCGCGTGTTGCGCCTGGCGATCGACCCCTTGCCGGCGCGCAGTGCGCTCTCGCGCGTGCTGGCGCACGACGAGGCCGGGCAGGCGCTGGATGCGCTGGAACGGGGCGTCGCTGAGCTGGGCGCTGCCCTGGCTGGTTTGCAGGAGGCCTCGCCGGGTTTTGCCGCCGCGCATGCGCGCGCGCAACGCCATGAGCAGTGCCTGCGGCAATGGCGCGATGGCGACGACGAGGATGTGCGCTGGTACGAGAAATCCGCGCATGGCTTCGTCCTGCAACGCACGCCGCTGGACGTGTCTGCGCCCTTGCGCGCGTTTCGCGAGGCCAGCCGCGCCGCGTGGGTGTTCACTTCGGCCACGCTGGCGGTGGATGGCAGTTTTGCGCACGTCGCCCATCGCCTCGGCCTGATCGAGCCGGCCACGTTGTTGCAACCATCGCCCTTCGACTGGCCGCGGCAGGCGCTGTGCTACCTGCCGCGCGGCCTGCCCGAGCCCAACACCCGCGGCTACGTGGCCGCGATGATCGACGCCCTGCGCCAGGTGCTGCGCGCCTCGAACGGCCGTGCCTTCCTGCTGTTCACCTCGCACCGCGCCTTGCGCGAAGCCGCCGAGTTGCTCGCGGACGATCCCTGGCCGCTGTTCGTGCAGGGCAGCGCGCCACGCAACCTGCTGCTGGAGCGCTTCCGCACCTCCGGCAACGGCGTGCTGCTGGGCGCCGCGAGCTTCTGGGAAGGCGTGGACGTGCCCGGCGATGCGCTCAGCGTGGTTGCCATCGACCGCCTGCCGTTCGCCGCGCCCGACGATCCGGTGCTCGAAGCGCGCCTCGATGCGGTGCGCCGCGGCGGCGGCAATCCCTTCCGCGACGAACAACTGCCCTCCGCGGTGATCGCGCTCAAGCAGGGCGCCGGTCGCCTGATCCGCAGCTTCGAGGATCGTGGTTTGCTGGTGCTGTGCGACCCGCGCCTGCTGTCCAAATCCTATGGCCGCATCTTCCTCGACAGCCTGCCGCCGTTGCCGCGCAGCCGCGAGATCGCCGACGTGCAGGCGTTCTTTGCGCCAGCTCCAGTGATCGGTGAGGATGCGTGTTCGATGGATGCGTGGTCGGTGGATGCGCGTTCGATGGATGCAGGGTCGATGGGCAGGGGTTCGATGAATACGGGCAAGCCATGAAACTGCTGGCGATCGAAACCGCGACGGAAGGCTGCTCGGTGGCGCTGTGGCTCGATGGTCAGGTGCGCGAGCGCTACGAGATCGCCCCGCGCCGCCATGCCGAACTGGTGCTGCCGTGGGCCGATGCGTTGCTGGCCGATGCCGGCATCGCGAAATCGCAGCTCGACGCCATCGCCGTCGGCCGCGGTCCTGGCGCGTTCACCGGCGTACGTCTGGCCATCGCGCTGGCGCAGGGCATCGCGCTGGCGCTGGATCGCCCCATCATGCCGATCTCGACCTTGGCCGCGCTGGCGATGCGACCCCCTCCCGACCTCCCCCTGCTGGCGCAAGGGGAGGGGGTTCGGCAGGGCGAGATTGCCGCCTCTCTCCCTCCCTTGCGTCAGCAGGGGAGGGCCGGGGATGGTTTGGTCGGAGCACCCTTGCAACCGGCTGACTGCCACCTCCTCGCCGCCATCGATGCACGCATGGGCGAAATCTACCTCGGTGCGTTCGCCCGCGATGACGACGACCTCGTCACCGCACTCGAGCCCGAACGCCTGCTGAAGCCCGCCGCTGCGCGCGTCGCCGCGGACACGCGCTGGGTCGGCGTCGGCACCGGCTTCGCCGCCGAACAAGGCGCGCTGGTTCAGGCATTGGGCACTTCGCTGCACGCGGTCGATGCATCCGCCCTGCCGCACGCAGCCGACCTCGCGCGCCTGGCCGCGCGTGCATACGCGCGCGGCGACGCGGTCGCGCCCGAACACGTCGAGCCGGCCTACCTGCGCGACAAGGTCGCGCTCACGTTGATCGAGCAGCAGGCGGCGCGTGGTGGCGTTCCCTAGCCGCGGCGGTTACCACCACGGCCCCCACGGATAGGGCGCGAAGAACGGATCGTAGGCGTACACCATGCGCGTGCGAACGACCTTCGGCCACAGGTAGATCACGTCGGCGGCGACCTTCGGCTGGCGGTAGTCGTAGTCGCCCACGCGACGGTTTTCGTAGCCCACCACATGACCGGTGACGGTGATGCTGCGGCCCACCTTGAACACCTGCGGCTCGTAATAGCCCTGCCGGCAGGCGAGGAACCGCCCCTGCGAGCGATCCAGGTCGAGGCGCGGGCGGCTTTCCTCGTTCAAGGGGCGGGCGACGAGCTGGAAGCAGGTCTGCTCGGCGCCGGTTTCCACCGCCGCGATGGTGCCGCCCCAGCGCACCGCCTGACCGGTGGCGTCCTGCGCGGCATTGGGCGCGATGCCGGCGAACTGGCCCTGCAAGGGCTTGGGCACGCTGGCGCAGCCCACCGCGGCCAGAGCCAGCGCCAGGGTGGCGGCGCGAACGAGGGCCGGATGGTGGCAACGGTTGGATGGGATGGATGGCATGGCACGCTCCCGCGAAGGTGATGGATTCATGGCCGACCGGGGCGATCCACGCGAAACGCGAGCAGGTCGCGAATCAGTGCGCGGCGCGACGCTGGATCGCCGATGGCCGGAGCGTAGCGCGCCGAAGCGAAACGCTCGCTGAGCGCGACGACGGCGTCGAGCCGTCCGGGCTGGATGCGGGCAATGCGCCGCGCCCACGCGATGGCCGGTTCGTGCGAGCGTTTGCCCAGGCCCGCGCGCTGCAGGCGCCGGACGAACCGCTCCCACGCCCGCAGCAAGGGATCGGCTGGCGCACGGTGCTCGCGCAGTTGCCACAGGCCGACGATCAGCAGCAATGCCGTGGCCAGAGCGCCGAACAGCATCGCCAGCGTGCGGCTGTCGGCGTCCTCCAGCCCCAGCGCATGCGCCAGCGACAACTGCCGCGCCGCATCGAAGCCGAGGACGAACTGGTTCCAGCCGTAGCGCAGCCAGTCGCCCATGTCGAACAGGCGTCCGATCGCGTTGCCGGCCTCGCCGCCGCCAGCGGTTTCGCGCGCCACGTCGCGGCCGAACACGCGGTCGGGCGCGACCGCCGCGGTGGGATCCACCCGCACCCAGCCGCGCCCCTGCAACCAGACCTCCGACCACGCATGCGCATCGGCCTGACGCACCAGCAGGAAGTCGCCGATCCGGTTGTGGTAGCCGCCGACATACCCGTTCACCACCCGCGCGGGAATGCCCGCGGCGCGCATCAGGAAGGTGAACGAGGAACTGAAGTGCTCGCAGAAGCCGACTTTCGTGTCGAACAGGAACTCGTCCACGCTGTCGCGGCCCAGCGGCGGGGCGGCCAGCGAGTAGCTGAAGTCGCGATGGAACATCGCCAGCGCGGCGTCCACGATCTGTGCATCGTCGCCGGTCTGGCTGCGCCATCGAGCCGCCAGCGCGCGCGCGCGCGGGTCGAAGCCCGCCGGCAATTGCAGGGCGGCGGCGCGCACGTAAGGGTCGAGTTCGGTCTCGAATCCGCTGGGTTGCGCCGAGCTGATGGCGTAGGCGCGCAGGCTGCCCACCGGCTGGTCGAAACTGAGCGTGCGGTCTTCGGCCATGCTCGCGCCGTCGGGCGTGGAGCGCGCCAGGTCGAGCGCGAACAGATAGCGCTTGTCGGTGGGTTCCAGGCTCACCCGATAGTGGATCGGTGCCTGCGTGGACTGCATCGGCGCCGGCGGCAGGGCTTGCGTCCAGCGCGCCTGCCGCCAGGCGCGGCCGTCGAAGTCCCACAGCACGATGCCACGCCAGTACAGTGCATTCTGCGGCGGTGTCGGCCCGTCGAAACGCACCCGGAACGCCGGCGTGTCGTCGGTCAGCACGTCCAGCCAGTCGCCCGGCGCCATCGCATCGGCGATGCCGGTCTTCGCCTTGGCGACATCGGGCAAGCCCCACAACGGGCTGCCCAGCCGCGGAAAAAACCAGAAACCCGCCAATGCCAGCGGCACGGCGAGCACGAACAAGCCGGCGAGCGTGCGCAGGCGGCGGCGATCCAGCGGCATGCGCACGTTGCCGATCTCGGCATCGGCCATGCGCGCGCAGGCGACGAACACCAGTGCGGTGCCGGCCATCGCCAGCCCCAGGCTCAGCAGGCCCTGGTCGAGCAGCAGGGCGGCGAAGGCGGCGAACAGCGCGAAGCCCACCAGGCTGCGCGCATCGCGCAGGCTCGTCAGCTCCACCGGCTTGAGCAGCAGCATCGCCAGCATCAGGGCGCTGGCGCTGTCGCGGCCGATGACGAAGCCATAAGCGGAAAGCACCAGCAAGCCGAAGACGCCGGTCAACGGCAGGCGGATGACCAGCGGCAAGGGGCGTTTCCAGGCGGCGGCGCTGCCGAGCACGCCGAGCGCCAGCAGGCTCGCGGCCAGCCACGCGGGCAGCAGACGCAGCAAGGGCAGGGCGCAGGCGAGCGCCGCGGTCAGGCTCCATGCCTTGCTGCGAGCGTCGAGCGGCAGTGCGATGGACTCAGCCATGCGGCAGCAGCGCCAGTGCGCGCAGGCAGGCGTGACGATGCGCGTGGCCCTGCGCGGGCCCCAGCGTCGCATTGGGCAGGATGAGCTGGTAGCGCGCGCCGATGCGGTCGGCTTCCACCACCCAGCGCGCCAGGCGGCTGATGCGCGCCTCGATCGCCATTCCCGGCAATGCGTCCCAGTGCAGACGCAGGACGCGATCGGAGCGCGATTCGTATTCGCGCACCAGCAGGCGCTCGCCGCGCGCCGATGCCTTCCATGCGATCTGGCGCGGCGGGTCGCCGTGCCGGTAGTCGCGCAGGTGGTGCAGTTCGTCGCCCTGCGCGCGCACCCGGTTGCGCGTGCCCATGCCGGCGTGGGATGGCAGCGGCGGCGCCTGCGCTTCCAGCCGCGGATACACCAGCAGGCGCGGTTGCGGCCAGAAATACGCCCATGCGCGCGCCAATCCTAAAGGCTGGGTGGTGGAGACAGTGATGCGGCCGATGACCATCCAGCCACGCTTTTGCGTGGACAGGATCAAATCTGCGTGGGCGGGTAGCCCATCGACCACGCGCACCACCGTTCGGGAGCCATCCAGTTCCAGCACCAAACCGTTGCGATCCCGCGCGCCGTCGGACTCCAGCAGCAGTTTCAGCAGCAACGGCTCGCCGGCATGCACCGCCAGTGCGTGCGCGGCGCGCAAGCGCACCCCGCTGAGGGTGAGGTGGGTCGCGTGCAGGCTCAGCACCGCCGTGGAAGCCAGCAGGAAGCCCAGCAGCAACGCCGGATTGTTGTTGTAATTGAGCGCGCCGAGCAGCATCGCGCCGAGGATCAGGGCGATGAACAGCCCGAAGCCGGTCGGCAGGATGTAGATGCGATGGCGGTCGAGCGTCACTGGCAGCGCCTCGCTCTGGCGCGGCCTGATCCAGGCGGACACCCGTTGGCGCAGCGCGGCGAGCATCGCGCGTCAGTCCACGGCGACCGCGCGCAGGATGTCCTTGGCCAAGCGCTCGCCGTGCCCGTCCTCGCCATCGGGTGCGAGCCGATGCGAGGCGATCTCGACGAACAGCGACTGCACGTCGTCGGGCAGCACATGCCCGCGCCCGGCGATCAGCGCGTGTGCGCGCGCCGCTTGCAGCAGAGCCAACCCTGCGCGTGGCGACAGCCCCACCTTCACCCCCGCTTGCCGTCGGCTTTGTTCCAGCAGCCGTTGCACGTAATCGAGCAGGGCGTCGCTGGCATGCACTGCACGCACCGTCTTGCACAGCGCCTGCACGCCGGCGGCGTCGATGCGCGGCCGCACCTGCGCGATCAGTTCGCGCCGATCCTCGCCGGCGAGCATCTCGCGTTCGGCGCGGCTGTCCGGATAACCCAGCGTGAGCCGCAGCAGGAAGCGGTCGAGCTGGGAATCGGGCAGGGGAAACGTGCCGGCCAGATCGAGCGGGTTCTGCGTGGCGATCACCATGAACGGCCGCGGCAGTTCGTGGGTGGTGCCATCGACCGTGACCGTGCGTTCGGCCATCGCTTCCAGCAAGGCGCTCTGCGTGCGCGGCGGCGCGCGGTTGATCTCGTCGGCCAGCAGCAGTTGCGTGAACACCGGGCCGGGGTGGAAGCGGAACGCCTGCTGCGACTGGTCGTACACGCTCACGCCGAGGATGTCCGACGGCAACAGGTCGGAGGTGAATTGCGTGCGCTGGAAATCCAGGCCCACCGTGGCCGCCAGCGCATGCGCGAGGGTGGTCTTGCCCAGTCCGGGAAGGTCCTCGATCAGCAGATGCCCGCCGGCCAGCAGGCAGGCGAAGGCCAGCCGCACCTGCCGCGGCTTGCCGAGCACGAGTCGCTCGACCTGCGCGATCGCCGCGGCCAGTGCCGCCTGCGCGGGCTCGGTTAGGATGGGCGGGTTTTTCGTCAGGGCGTGCATGCGTGATGCCGGTGGTCGTCGTGGTTCGAGTGTATAGCGGCTGGCGATTAGGCGAGAAGGTCGCGGCTATGCGTGGAACCACGGCGTTTTACCTTCTCCCTCTGGGAGAAGGTGCCCGGAGGGCGGATGAGGGAGAGTGTGTTTTCGCCGCAACGCCAGCATGCTGTGCCTGAAGGGTGATCGATGACCTTGAACTGGAGACGAACCTTCCTCGCGCTGTGGGCGCTGGAACTGGCCGCGAGGATCTGGCTGGCGGCGACCTTGCCCTTGTTCAGCGACGAGGCATGGTACTGGCTGGAAGGCCAGCACCCGGCGTGGGCGTACTCGGATCTGCCGGGGCTCACGGCATGGCTGGCGCGACTGGGCACGGCGGTTGGTGGTGATACCCCGCTGGGTCTGCGTTGGCCGTTCCTGCTGCTTGGCGCGGCGGTGCCGTGGCTGTGCATGCGCGCCGCACGGCGCTGGTTCGATGCGACTTCGGGTTGGCAGGCGGGGTTGCTGGCGCTGCTGATTCCGCTGGCATCGGTACTTGGCGCACTCGCATTGCCCGACGTACCACTGGTGTTTGCCAGCGTGCTTGCCTTCGATGCCGGATTGGCCTTGCTCGCAACGGCTGAGGCTGACTCTGCGCCGAAGCTTGAAAAGGGCGAAGCCGCATCTCCCCCCGCTTGCGGGGGAGGGGTGGGGTGGGGGCGTGAACGCCGCGACACTCGCCCCCCCGAACGCGCCGCCGCCTGCCTGCAACTGGCCGTGGCGCTTGCGTTGGGTGCGCTGTGCCATTACCGCTTCTTGATCGCGCTGGCTGGTCTGGCCGTGGGCGTACTGGCCAGCCGCGAAGGCCGCGCGTTGCTGCGCGATCCGCGGGTGTGGGCGGCGCTGGCCGTGGGCGCGCTGGCCTGGCTGCCGCTGGCATGGTTCAACGCGCATGAACATGTCGCCGGGCTGCGCTTCCAGTTCGTCGAGCGCCAACCTTGGCGATTCCACCTCTATGGGCTGAAGTTGCAGGCGCTGCAGCCGCTGCTCACCGGCCCGCTGCTGTACGTCGCCCTGCTGTGGGCGTTGTGGCAGGCGGGCAAGCGCCGCGCCGATCCGCGCTGGGCCTTCGTGCTGGGCGCGGCGGGCCTGCCGCTGGCGGTGTTCCTCGGCCTGGGGCCCTTCGCGGACATCCACCGGGTGTCCTTCCACTGGCCGCTGTCGGCTTGTCTGCTGGCCTGCACGCCGCTGTCGTGGTTGCTGCGCGAGCAGCGTTGGCCGCGCTGGCGCCGTTGGATATTCGCCAGCAATGGACTGCTCTGCACTGGGCTGTGGGCTGTCGCGCTGTGGGCGTCGTTGCCGGGCGCCGCACCGCGCCTGCAACCGCTGGGGGTGGATGCGGCCAGCTTCGTGCGCATCGATGCCCTCATCGCCGGCGTGCGCGAACGATTGGCCGCGATGCCTGCGGATACGGCGGTGGTGGCCGACGATTTCGGGCTGGCGGCGAAACTGTCGTTCGCCTTGTCCGATCCGGCGCGGGTGTACAGCCTCGACCACCGGCTCGACGCCAAGCACGGCCGCGCCCTGCAATTGGCGTTGTGGCGTCGCGACGAGAGCGCCTTGCCAGTGCTGCGAACGCGACCGCTGCTGTTGGTGGTCGATGAAGACGCCCTGCATCTGGAAGCGCGCGAGCCGTGGAATCGCCACCTGTGCGACGTGTTGCCGGGATTGCGCGCCGTCGGGGACATCGTCCCGCAAGGCACGCACCGCCACTTTCTCCTGTACCGACGCGATGCGCACGTGGCCGGCGCCTGCGACTACCCGGCGCTGGCCTTCATGCGTTCGCCGCTTCCCGGTGCTGCCCTTTCCGGGCAAGTCGAGGTCTCCGGCTGGGCCACGCAGGATTTCGTCGGGGTCGCGCGGGTGGACGTGCTGCTCGATGGCCGAATCGCAGCGCAGGCGCACTACGGCATCGAGGACGTGGAGGTGCGCTCGCGATGGCCCGCCAGCGACGACCCGGCGCAGCCGAACGTGGGTTTCAGCGCCGCGTTGGATCTGCGCGGCGTGGCTGCGGGCGAACACACCATGGCACTGCGCGTGACCGGCCGCGACGGGCGGGTGCGGGTGCTGGAGCGGCGCGCCATCCGCGTGCAGCGGCCGTGATGCGCAGGCATCGATACGCAGGCATCGAGACATCCAGGAAAAAAGTCGAGGAAGCCAGGATTCCGCTCTGGCGCGCCACGGTGTCGCCGATGCCGGACACTGGCGCTGTCGGCGTTGCCGCAGCATCTCCGGAGCGGATGGGGTGGTGGAAAGCGATTCAATCCGCCAGTGCCGCCACATGCGCCACCGCGCATTCGCGCAACGCCTGCATGTTGTAGCCGCCTTCCAGCAGGGAAACCAGTCGTCCCTCGGCATGGCGCTCGGCAAGCTGGCGCAGGCGCGCGGTGAGCCAGCCGAAATCCTCCGTTTCGGCTTCCAGTTGCGCCAGCGGGTCGAGGCGGTGGGCGTCGAAGCCGGCCGATACCAGCACCAGTTGCGGGGCGAAGGCATCCAGCACCGGCAGCAGATGCTCGCCCCAGGCCTCGCGCAAGGCCGCGCCACCGGCGCCGGGCCGCAGCGGGATGTTGTGGATGTTGCCAACACCGTGCTCGCTGGCCGCGCCGGTGCCCGGGTACAGCGGCGACTGGTGCGACGACAGGTACAGCACGCGCGCGTCGCCGGCGAAGATGTCCTGCGTGCCGTTGCCGTGGTGCACGTCGAAATCGGCGATGGCCACGCGGGGGAGTCCATGCGCGGCCAATGCGTGTGCGGCGGCCACCGCGACCGAGTTGAACAGGCAAAAACCCATCGCCGCGTCGTGCGTGGCGTGGTGGCCGGGCGGGCGCACGGCGCAGAAGGCTCGCGTCGCTGCGCCGCTCACGACCGCATCCACGGCGGCGATGCCGGCGCCGGCGGCGCGCAGGGCGGCCTCGGCGGATGCCTCCGACAGCAGCGTGTCCGGGTCGATCCGCAGGTGCCCGTGCACGGGCGTGTCGAGGATGCCGGCGATGTGCGCCGGGGCATGCACGCGCGCGAGCTGTCCGCGTTCGGCCGACGGCGCCGTCTGCCACGCGAGGGCAGGGAAGGCGTCGTTCAGCGCGTCGAGCACGTGCGCCAGACGCGGCGGGCATTCGGGATGCCCCGCGCCGGGGTCGTGCTGCAGGCAGGCCGGATGCGTGTAGAGCAGCAGGCTCACGAATGCCGGCGCTGGTGGTTCCACAGCACTTCGCCTTGCCCGCTGGCGCGGGCCAGCACGCGGGCGATCACGAACAGCAGGTCGGACAGGCGGTTGAGATAATGCACGGCCTGCGGCCGCACGGATTCCTCGCGCGCCAGCGTCACCGTCGCGCGCTCGGCGCGGCGGGCGATGGTGCGGGCGAGGTGGCAGTGCGCCGCGGCGATGCCGCCGCCGGGCAGGATGAATTCCTTCAGTGGCGGCAGGTCGGCATTGAAGCCGTCGAGGCGTCGTTCGAGGCGCTCGATGTCGGCATCGACGATCGCCGCATGGCCGGGGATGCATAACTCGCCGCCGAGGTCGAACAACTGGTGCTGCACGGCGGTCAGGCACTCGCGCACGGCGTCGGGCAGATCGACTGCCAACACCACGCCGATGGCCGAATTCAATTCATCCACGGTTCCATAGGCGCTGACCCGCGACGAGTCCTTGGGCGTGCGCGAGCCATCACCGAGGCCGGTGGTGCCGTCATCGCCTGTGCGAGTGTAGATCTTGGAAAGCCGATTGCCCACGATGCGGGATTATGCGGTCTGCGCGCGCAGCTCCGGGATGCGCGAACGCAGCAGGGCGAAGCCGCCGAACAGGACTGCCGCGTAGAACAGCGTGCCCAGCACCGTCCACTGGAAGAACGGCAGGCCATCGACGTAGCAGGCCGCAAGCCCGCGCGAACAGGCATCGCCCAGGCGCGGATCGGCGGTCAGCCAGGTGGCGAAGTTCGTCAGTGCGTAGAACAACGCCGAGCCGGCCAGCAAAGCGCCCAGCACGCTGCCGCCGTTGACGCGCCCGCGCAGGGCGAAACCGAGCACGGTGCAGACCACGATGCTGGCGTAGATCGCCGCGAAATGCGCATCGAGGAAATAACTCATGTAGATGCCGCCGTTGGCGAAGCCCAGCAGCACATCGGAGAGCGCCATCGCCAGCAGCGGCACCAGCACCGCCCATGCGCGATTCATGAAATACGCGCCACCGAACAAGGCCACCGCCTCGATCGGCGAGAAGTTCGGCGGATGCGGCAGCAGGCGCGAGAGCGCGGCGAGCAGGATCATGCCGGCCAGCACGAGCGGGCCGGCGGCGAGGGAGCGGGAGGGGAGGGTCATGGCGGGCTCTTGGCGACGATGCGCGCGCTGCGCGATGTGGCGATGATAACGCACACCACCGGCGAGGGGCAGCGGCGTTGACGACGTCATGGACGAAGCCCGGTAGAACTGATGCGGAATTCACGAGGTCAAACAACCACCAACCGCAAACCTTGATCCACGAACGGTGCGAAATCGGCAGTATTCAAGGTGATGAATTCCGCGCCGGCACGCAGTGCCGCGGCGGCGATGAGCGCATCGGTTTTCAAGCCGCGCTTGCGACCTGTGGCATTGAACAGGCGCGCTGCCAGCTCTGCATCGTCCTCCGTGATGGGCAGGATGCGTCCTTGCAGGAAGGCGCGCGCCAATGCCACTTCGTCGGGAGCCAATGGCCCTGCGAGAAACTCGTACCAGACCACGGCGCTGACGGCAGCGGCTTCACCCGCCAGCACGCGCGAGATCGCCGGATGGCCTTGCTGCGCCCACAGTGGCAACGCGACCAAGGCGTTGGTATCGAAATGGATCATGCGCCGCGGGCGCGCATGCGCGAGGCGTCATCGTCACGGCGCGAGCGTCGCAAGGCTTCGATCAAAGTGCTGGTTTGTTCTGCGCTGCGCGGCAAGGCAGCCGCGCGGTAATGCGCCACGACATCGGCTGGCGAGTACGCAACGCCATCGTTTGCCTCCGCAACCCGCTGCACCGAGCGCCGGATCACTTCGGCTTGCGAGACACCCCAGGCCGCAGCCAGGCGTTTGATGCGCCGGTCGGTGGCGTCGTCGATCGCGTAGCTCGATCGGATCGTCATGCGGGGCATGGCGTGTTCCTGTGGTTGTGGTATGGCATTATGGTACGCCGATTGTCTGAACAGATACCAATTGCTTGGACGGTTGCACATCCCGCAGATGATTTTGCTCATCCCAAGGACACTCGCGCTTCGGCGGGCAATGAAAACAAGCGACCCATTCCTTGCCGGAGGTGCCTTGGCGTCATCGTGTCAAAATGCCGCATGGAAAATCGCATCCACGATGTACTGATCGTCGGCGGCGGTCTCGTCGGCGCGAGCTTGGCGTGTGCGCTCGACGGCAGCGGGCTGGACGTGGCGCTGGTCGAAGCCGAACCGCCGCGAATGCCAATGATCCCTGCCGCCGATGCGCGCAGCCTCGCGCTGGCGGCTGCGAGCCTGAACGTGCTCGAGGCGCTCGGCGTGCTGCGCCACCTGCCTGCGCCGCCCGCGCCGATCCGCCGCATCCACGTCAGCCGTCGTGGCGATTTCGGTTCGGTGTTGCTGCGTGCGGACGAATACGGCCGCGATGCCTTCGGCGGCGTGGTCGCGGCACCGGCTCTGGGTGCGGCCTTGCAGGCGCGCTTGGGTGAATTGCACGGCCTGCATCATCTTTCCGGTGCGAAGCTCGTCGCCCTGCGCGAAGGCGATGGCACGCGCGAGGCGGACATCCAGCACGCCGATGCGTGCGTGACGCTCAAGGCGCGGCTCGTCGTCGGGGCCGATGGCACCGGCTCGTGCGTGCGCGAATCGCTGGGCATCGCGGCGACCACCCACGATTACACGCAGCACCTGTTCGCCGGCAGCGTGCGCGCTTCGCGGCCGTCCGACGGGCAGGCATGGGAGCGCTTCACCGAACACGGCCCGGTGGCGCTGCTGCCGCGCACGTCGGGCCCGCATCCAGCGAACACCTACGGCTGCATCTGCACGGTGCCGGCGGCTGACGCGCAGCGAGTGGCAGCCATGGATGACGCCGATTTTCTCGCCTTGCTGCAGGAGCGCTTCGGCTGGCGCGCCGGGCATTTTCTCGCGGTCGGCCGGCGTTCGGGCCATCGGCTGCGGCAATGCGTCGCCGCACGCCTGACGGCATCGCGTGCCGTGTTGTTGGGCAATGCCGCGCAGACCTTGCACCCCATCGGCGCGCAGGGCTTCAACCTCGGCCTGCGCGACGCGCTGACCCTGGCCGAGCTGGCGCGTGACGTGCGCGACGGCGATGTCGGCAGCGATGGACTGCTGGATGCCTACGCGCGACGGCGCGCGGCCGATCGCGCCGAGACGATGGCCTTCTCCGATGGATTGGCGCGGCTGACGTCCAACCCATCGCGGCCGCTGGGCCTGTTGCGATCGCTGGCGCTGGGCGCGGTCGGCGCCATGCCGGCGTGGCGCGCACGGCTTGCCGGCGGCGCGATGGGATTTCGTGGCCATGTGCCGGCATTGGCGTGCGATGGCGCGCCGCAAGCGGTGGCAACGCCATGAGCCGGCGCGATCGGTTCGACGTGGCCGTGGTCGGAGCGGGCATCGTCGGCAGCGCGGCAGCGCTCGCGTTCGCGCGCGACGGCTTGCGCGTGGCGCTGGTCGAGCCGCGCGAGCCGCCCGCGTGGCGTACCGATGCAGCCGATCTGCGCGTGTTCGCACTGGCGCAGGATGGCATCGATCTGCTCGCCGATCTGGGCGTGTGGCCGGCCATCGCCGCGCACGCGCAACCGTATCGTGCGATGCGCGTATGGGATGCCGCAGGCGGCGGCGAACTGCGCTTCGACGCGCAGCGTTACGGGCGCGATGCGCTGGGCTGGATCGCCGAGCAGCGGCTCATCGTCGGTCGCCTGTGGGCCGCATTGCAGCACGCGGGCGTCGTCTTGCACTGTCCACGCCGCGTGGCGGCGATCGAAGGCAATCCTGCCGCGATGGCCAATGCGGCGCCGCAGACCGCGTTCGCCGACGAAGCGGTCACGCTGCTGCTCGACGACCATTCCCGGCTGCGCACGCGTCTGGTGGTTGCCGCCGATGGCGCGGAATCGAACGTGCGCGAACAGGCCGGAATCACGGTGTCCCGCCACGATTACCGCCAGCGCGGACTCGTCGCCTTCGTCGAAACCGAAAGACCGCACGCGGACACCGCCTGGCAGCGCTTCCTGCCGACCGGCCCGGTCGCCTTCCTGCCGTTCCGCGATGGCCGCTGCTCGATCGTGTGGACGCTGCCGGATGCCGAAGCCGAGCGCTTGCTGGCGATCGACGATGCCGGTTTTTGCAGCGAACTCACGCGCGCCTTCGATGCCACGCTGGGCGAGGTGACGACCGTGGCGCAACGTGCCGCGTTTCCGTTGCGCAGACAACTCGCCGCGCGCTTCGTCGTCGGGCGCATCGTGCTGTGCGGCGATGCCGCGCACGTCGTGCATCCGCTGGCAGGGCAGGGATTGAACGTCGGTTTGCGCGACGTGATCGCCCTGCGCGCAGCCGTGCGTGCGGACACACACGGCGACGCCGGGGCGCCGCACGCACTCGCCCGCTGGGCGCGCGAACGCCGCAGCGAGTCCGCGATCGCCGCCTACACCTTCGACGGCATCAATCGCCTGTTCTCGAATGTCACCCTGCTGACCACGCTGGCACGCGGCCACTTGCTGGGCCTGGCCGGGCGTATTCCCGGGCTGGATGCCTTGCTGTGGAAGCGTGCGGCGGGGGTGTGATCTCGTGCCGTGATTACCGCAACACCCTGCGCGCGCCCAGATAGCGCTCCCGCCAGTAATAGCCGTTGAGATCGTCCAGCCGCACGGTGCCGCCGGTATTGGGTGCGTGCACGAAGCGGCCCTGGCCGACGTAGATGCCGACGTGATCGACCTGCGTGTCGCCGAAGAACAGCAGGTCGGCCGGGGCCAGATGGGCATCGCGGATGCGCGGCACCGGCAGTGCGGCGATGTCGCGGGCGGTGCGCGGCAGGGCGAGGTGGTCCATGTCGTGGAACACGAAGTTGACCAGCCCGCTGCAATCGAAACCGGTGGCGGGCGTGTTGCCGCCGTAGCGGTAAGGCGTGCCGACCAGGCCGATGGCGCGGATCAGCACGGCGTTGGCCATGGATGGGTCGCTCGCGGGCACATCGACGATGGCGATGGGCGCAATCCGGTGGCCGGCCTCGCCGGATGGCCGCACGGCATGGCGTGATCCACCGCAGGCGGCAAGCAGCAGGAGTGCCGCAAGCAGTGCAAGACGACCCAATCCGCGCAAGGCGATCGGCCTCATGGGTGTCTGCCGTGGCGCGATCCGCGCTGGCGCGCGCCCGCACTGCCCGCGATAATGCACTGTCCGTTGCGCAGTCTGCTTCTGCATGCGGCATAGCTTGCCGCGTCGCGGCGTCGACGTCACCCATCCATCGTTTCGGTACCCCATTCCCATGAAAATCGACAAGAACTCCGTTGCCCGCATCCATTATTCCGTCGCCGAGACCGGCGGCAGCGCCATCGAGGACTCGCGCATCGGCGAGCCGATATCCGTCCTCGTCGGCCATCGCAATGTCATCCCGGGCTTGGAAAACGCCCTGATCGGGCGCGAGGTGGGCGAGCGTTTCGAGGTCACGGTGCCGCCGGAGGAAGGCTATGGCCCGCGCCATGCCAACGCCATCCAGCGCCTGCCGAAAAAGGTGTTCCAGAAGAATGCGGTGCTCAAGCCCGGCGAGGTGGTGTTGATCCAGACCCGCGAGGGCCAGCGCGCGGTGGTCGTGCACAAGGTCGGCATGACCGTGGTGGACGTGGACATCAATCACCCGATGGCCGGCAAGACGCTCACCTTCGACATCGAGGTGATGGACGTGCGCGAAGGCAGCGCCGAGGAAATCGCGCACGGCCATGCGCATGGCGATGGCGGGCACCAGCACTGACTTGCCCTCGCGCACGATGAGGAGGCAACCGCCGTTTTCCCGAGGCTGAAACGAATTCGCCATGGATCGATCCAACGCATCACCGGCTGCCCGGGCATCAGCCCCTTCGGCCGACGTGCTCGTCATCGGCGGCGGCGTGATCGGGCTGTGCTGCGCGCTGGAACTGCAGCGCGCCGGGCGGCAGGTGCGCATCGTGGAAAAGAACACCATCGGCTCGGGCAGTTCGCACGGCAACTGCGGCACCATCACGCCCAGCCATGCCGAGCCGCTGGCGATGCCGGGCGTCGTCGCCAAGGGCCTGCGCTGGATGTTCCGGGCCGATGCGCCGCTGTACATCGCGCCGCGTTTCGATCCGGCGCTGTGGAGATGGCTGTGGCGCTTTGCGCGGCGTTGCAATGCACGCGACGTGCGCGCGGCGACAGAGGCGAAATCCGCGCTGTTGCAAGCCTCGCGAGCGCTGCTCGAAACCTTCGTGCGCGAACGCGCGCTGGCCTGCGAATTCGAGACGCGCGGCCTGCTGTACGCCTATACGGATCCACGCCAGCGCGATGCCGACCTGGCCGACCTGCCGTGGTTGCGCGAGGTCGGCATCCACGCCGAACCCTGGGATGCGGCGCGCATGCAAGCCGAGGAACCGGCATTGCGCGATGACGTGATCGGCGGGCTGCTGTTCCCGGGCGACGCCAGCCTGCGCCCGGATCGCTACGTGGCCGAACTGGAACGGCTGGCGCGCGCAGCCGGCATCCAGATCGTCGAGCACTGCGGCGTGACCGGTTTTCGCCGCGAGCGAGGGCGGGTGGTCGGCATCGACACCACGCGCGGCCCGCAGCGCGGCCGCGACGTGCTGCTGGCCGCCGGCGCGTGGTCGCCGCTGCTGTCCGGGCAACTGGGATTGGCCCTGCCGATCCAGCCCGGCAAGGGCTATTCGATCACCTTCGACGCGCAGCGCCGGCCGCCTTCGCGCCCCCTGGTGCTGCGTGAACGCAGCGTGTGCGTGACCGCGTGGGGCAGCGGCTTCCGCCTCGGCAGCACGATGGAGTTCTCCGGCTACGACGACAGCCTCAACCGCATCCGCCTGGACGCGCTGGTGCGCGGCGCCGGCGAGTACCTGCGCGAGCCGCCGACCGGTGCGCGCATCGAGGAGTGGTACGGCTGGCGGCCGATGACCTTCGACGACGTGCCGATCCTCGGCCGCGCACCGGGCAGCGACAACCTGTGGCTGGCCACCGGCCACGGCATGCTGGGTGTGAGCATGTCGATGGCGACCGGGCGGCTGATGGCGGATCTGATCTGCGGGCGCGAGCCGATCGTCGATCCGGCACCGTATGCGGCTACGCGATTTGGCTGATGCCCGTCGCTCGGTGCTTCATCGCTCGCGCATGTTCGTCTCGACCACGGCAGGGCATTTTCATCGCACACCATCGTCGTCAGTTCGCCCCTCATCCGCCCCCGGATCAAGTCCGGGGCAGGCTCTTCGGGCACCTTCTCCCGAAGGGAGAAGGAAGTGGAAATTGCCTCTCCCTCCGGGAGAGGCCGACGCGCCGCAGGCGCGGCGGGTGAGGGAATGTCCTTCTCGATCATAGAAAGTCATGAATCCTTTGATAATCCATCCACCGCATATGGCTCCCATGTCGATCTTCCAACTCCACCAAGGCACCATCCCGATGCTGGTCAGCCTGCCGCACGATGGCACCGCGCTGCCGGAATCGCTCGCCGCGCGCATGACCCCGACCGCGCAACGGGTGCCGGATACCGATTGGCACGTCGCGCGCCTGTACGCCTTCGCGCGCACGATGGGCGCGAGCGTGATCGTGCCGAAGTATTCGCGCTATGTGGTCGATCTGAACCGCCCGCCGGACGATATCTCGCTGTATCCCGGGCAAAATACCACCGGCCTGTGCCCGAGCGTGCAATTCAGCGGCGAGCCGGTGTATCGGGAGGGGCAGACACCGGCTCCCGACGAGATCGCCGCGCGGGTGGAAACGTACTGGCGCCCGTACCACGAAGCGCTGCGCGATGAGCTGGAGCGCATCCGCGCACTGCATGGCCGCGTGCTGCTGTGGGAGGGTCATTCGATCCGCGGCGAGGTGCCCTTCCTGTTCGATGGCCGTCTGCCGGATTTCAACGTCGGCACGGCCGGCGGCGCGAGTTGCGCGGCGGCCGTGCAGCAGCGCATCGCCGCCGTGCTGGAAGCGCAATCGGGCTACGACTTCGTGCTCAACGGCCGCTTCAAGGGGGGCTACATCACCCGCCATTACGGCGACCCGGCGCATGGCATCGGTGCGGTGCAACTGGAGATCAGCCAGCGCATCTACATGGACGAGGCCACGTTCGCGTGGGACGAGGCGAAGTCCGCTGCGGCGCAGACGGTCATCCAGAGCCTGATCGAGGCGGCGCTGGGGTAGGGATCATCTTCGCAGTCGAAGATCAGGACGCCTGCCGCAGTTCCCGGAGCTTGGGCAGGAACCACGCCAGCAGGCCGATCGCCGGCAGCCAGGCGCAGATCGCATACACCTGTTCGATGCCGATGCGATCGGCCACCACGCCCAGCACCGCCGCACCCAGACCGCCCAGACCGAAGGCCAGCCCGTAGAAGATTCCGGCCACCATGCCGGTGCGGCCGGGCACGAGTTCCTGCGCGTACACGATGATCGCGGGGAAGGCCGAGGCGATGATCAGGCCGATCACCGCGGTCAGGGCGGTCGTCCAGAACAGGTTGGCGTGCGGCAGCAGCGCGGTGAACGGCAGCACGCCGAGGATCGACCACCAGATCACGTAGCGCCGGCCGATGCGGTCGCCGATCGGGCCGCCAGCCAGGGTACCCACGGCGACCGCGCCGAGGAACACGAACAGGTGCAACTGCGCGCCGCGCGCATCCAGATGGAATTTCTCCATCAGATAGAAGGTGTAATAGCTCGACAGGCTGGAGAGGTAGAAGTACTTGGAGAACAGCAGCACGACCAGCACGACCATCGCCCACATCACTTTCCGGCGCGGCAGCGAAACCTGGTTGCGGTTGGATTTTGCCGCCTTGCGATGCGCCGACACATGCGCGCGATACCAGCCGCCGACGCGGGTGAGCAACACGATGGCGAGCAAGGCGGCGATCGCGAACCACGCCACGCTGGCTTGCCCGCGCGGCATCACCACGAAGGCCGCCAGCAGCGGGCCGAACGAGGAGCCGAGGTTGCCGCCGACCTGGAACACCGATTGCGCCAAGCCGTGCTGTCCGCCGGAGGCCATCTTCGCCACCCGCGAGGACTCGGGATGGAAGATCGACGAGCCGGTGCCCACCATCGCCGCGGCCAGCAGCAGCACCGGGAAGCTCGGCGCATGCGCCAGCAGCAGCAGCCCGGACAGCGTGCAGCCCATGCCCAGCGCCAGCGAGTACGGCATCGGGCGCTTGTCGGTGTACACGCCCACCACCGGCTGCAGCAGCGAGGCCGTGCACTGGAACACCAGCGTGATCAATCCGACCTGCGCGAAGCTGAGATCGAAATTGGCCTTGAGCAGCGGGTAGATCGCCGGCAACAACGACTGGATCATGTCGTTGAGCAAGTGGCAGAAGCTCAGCATCAGCAGCACCGGCATGGCGGTGCGGGCGACGGTTTCCGCGGGCGTGGCGGTATCGCCCACCAGTGCAACAGTCGGCGAAACGGGCGAATCCTCGACCGGCGAGGCGGTGGTGCGCAGGTTCATGGGTGTATTGAACCGCATCGGGAGCATGGTTGCAGTGTCGATGGATGAAAAGCTGCGTCGCAAGCGAGCAATGGATGGTGTCAGGCAGGCGATGCTTTCACCCTTGTTGCCGCATACACGAAGTTGAATATGCAGTGGCTGCAGGCCTGTCCTTCTTCTGCCGGGAGAAGAGCCTGCCCCCGAAGAGCTTCTGATCGGGGGTGGCGCGAAGCGCCGGAGGAGGGGCAATCCGGCAGCGACCCACGAACACCAACCTCATACTTCCAGGCTCGCCAGGTCGCCCTTGGTCTCCAGCCAGGTCTTGCGTTCGCCGGCGCGTTTTTTCGCCAGCAGCATGTCCATCAGCGCGCGGGTGGCATCGGTGTCGTCCACGGTGAGCTGGACGAGGCGGCGGGTGTCGGGGTGGATGGTGGATTCGCGCAACTGCGCCGGGTTCATCTCGCCCAGGCCCTTGAAGCGGGTCACGTTGACCGCACCCTTGAGCTTTTCCTTGGCGATGCGTTCGAGCAGCAGCGATTTTTCTTCCTCGTCGAGCGCGTAGAACACCTGCTTGCCTACATCGACGCGGAACAGCGGCGGCATCGCCACGAACACGTGGCCGGCATCGACCAGTGCCGGGAAGTGGCGCAGGAACAACGCGCTGAGCAAGGTGGCGATGTGCAGGCCGTCGGAGTCGGCGTCGGCGAGGATGATGATCTTGCCGTAGCGCAGGCCGTCGATGGCGGCGTGGCCGGGGTCGCAGCCGATCGCCACGGCCAGATCGTGCACCTCGGTGGAGGCGAGCACGCCCGAACTTTCCACTTCCCACGTATTGAGGATTTTTCCGCGCAGCGGAAGGATGGCCTGGAACTCCTTGTCGCGCGCCTGCCGCGCACTGCCGCCGGCCGAGTCGCCTTCGACGAGGAACAACTCGGTGCGCGACAGATCCTGCGAGATGCAGTCGGCGAGCTTGCCGGGCAGGGCGGGGCCTTGCGTGACCTTCTTGCGCACGACCTGCTTCTCGGTCTTCAGGCGCAGGGTCGCACGCTCGATGGCGACCTGCGCGATCGCCTCGCCGGCCTCGACGTGCTGGTGCAGCCACAGGGCGAAGGCATCGTGCGCGGCGCCTTCGACGAAGG
Organism: Pseudomonadota bacterium; assembly: GCA_018242445.1. GTDB lineage: Bacteria > Pseudomonadota > Gammaproteobacteria > Xanthomonadales > Xanthomonadaceae > SZAS-103. Next base: position 87,430 of record JAFEBW010000028.1, read on the forward strand.
CCGCGGCCTGCCGCGAGGACAGGCGTTCTTTCGTCTGCCCGGAAAACTGCGGGTCGGCGAGTTTCACCGACAGCACATAGGCGACGCGATCCCACACATCCTCGGGCGCGAGTTTCACCCCGCGCGGCAACAGGTTGCGCACGTCGCAGAACTCGCGCAGCGCTTCGGTCAAGCCGGTGCGCAGGCCGTTGACGTGGGTGCCGCCCTGCGCGGTCGGGATCAGGTTGACGTAGCTTTCCTGCACCAGTTCGCCGCCGTCGGGCAGCCAGCAGGCCACCCAATCGACGATCTCGGAGGTGCGCGCCAGCGAACCGGCGAACAGTTCCGCCGGCAGGCAGGCGCGGCTGCCCAGTTCGCCGTGCAGGTAGTCGCGCAGGCCGTCGCGGTAGTGCCATTCCACGCGCTCGCCGCTGGCCTCGTCGAAGAAGCGCACCGTCAGCCCGGGGCAGAGCACGGCCTTGGCGCGCAGCAGGTGCTTGAGCGGCTTGATGGCGAACTTCGGCGAGTCGAAATACTTGGCATCGGGCCAGAAATGCAGGCGTGTGCCGGTGTTCTTCTTGCCGACCGTGCCGATGGGCTTGAGTTTCGATACCGCATCGCCGTCGGCATAGGTCTGGGTGAACTCCGAGCCTTCGCGCTTGATGAACACCTCGAGCTTGCGCGAGAGTGCGTTCACCACGCTCACGCCCACCCCATGCAGGCCGCCGGAGAAGCTGTAATTGCGGTTGTTGAACTTGCCGCCGGCGTGCAGGCGGGTGAGGATCAGTTCCACGCCGGGGATCTTTTCTTCGGGATGGATATCGACCGGCATGCCGCGGCCGTCGTCGGCCACCTCGCAACTGCCGTCGGCATGCAAGGTGATGTCGATGGTCGTCGCATGGCCGGCCAGCGCCTCATCGACGGCGTTGTCCACCACCTCCTGCGCGAGGTGGTTGGGGCGGGTGGTGTCGGTGTACATGCCCGGCCGCCGCTTGACGGGCTCCAGGCCGGAGAGGACTTCGATGTCGGCGGCGTCGTAACGGCTGCTCATGCGGGCGGGGGCTGCGGCAAAGCGGCGAGCATGGCAGATGCGGCGAGGAAGGGACAGGGGAAGTGGGGACTGGAGATTGGGGGCAGGGGACAGGGGCGGTGAAGCGACAGTTTGCAAGGTGGGTGGGAATAGAGAGATTCAGCCTGTAGGATGTGCCAACCTGAATGAGCCGCGGGATGGAAAAAAGTTAACCTTCTGTTTTTGCAATAAAATTATCGTTAAGCCTGAATTTGTGTTCAGGTTTAGTTCCGGGATCGACGCAGAAAGTGCGCCATCCGCCGGAATCGGCCTGCTCACGAAGGCTGCTTCCATCCCCCGCAGGAACCGCAACAGCGCCACCGCACAGGAGACCTTCCGCATGCGCCGACTGATGCTTGCCTTGTCGATCGCCAGTTTCATCGCCTCCCCCGTCGCCCTCGCCCAAGGCCGCCATTCGGCCGCTGCCAAAGCCCATCACCCGCACACCGCGCAGGCACGCGCGGCAAGCCATGACCGCGCCAGGTCGCACCGCACCGCCCGCGCCGAGCGGCTGGAGAACGCCGACCGCTCGCACCGGCTGGCCTATGCCCCGCGCAACCGTCACCACGAGAGCAACCAGCCGCGCGTGGCCGACGAGGAAGAGTTGGCCATCCCCGAGCAGTGATCCAGCGCTCGCCGTGAAATTCCGATGCCCCGCCCCCCGCGGGGCATCGTCGTTTTTGCGTCCCGATTTCGTGGCTTTGGCTCGCGGGCTCGGCGCGCAACCTGTAGAATGCGGTTTTCCGGAAAGGTCGTTCCATGACCCGCCTGATTTTCGTGACCGGTGGCGTGGTGTCCTCGCTTGGCAAGGGCATCGCCGCGGCCTCGTTGGCCGCCATCCTCGAAGCCCGCGGCCTGCGGGTGACGATGATGAAGCTCGACCCCTACATCAACGTCGATCCGGGCACCATGAGCCCGTTCCAGCACGGCGAGGTGTACGTCACCGACGACGGCGCCGAGACCGATCTCGACCTCGGCCACTACGAGCGCTTCGTGCGCGTGCACCTCACGCGCCGCAACTCGATCACCACCGGGCGCATCTACGAGAACGTGATCCGCAAGGAGCGCCGCGGCGACTATCTCGGCGCGACCGTGCAGGTGATCCCGCACATCACCGACGAGATCAAGCGCTGCATCGACGAGGCGACCGCGGGCTTCGACGTCGGCCTGGTCGAAATCGGCGGCACCGTGGGCGACATCGAATCCTTGCCCTTCCTGGAGGCGATCCGGCAGATCCGCACCGAGCGCGGTCCGCAGCGCGCGATCTTCATGCACCTGACCCTGGTGCCTTTCATCGCCGCCGCCGGCGAGCTCAAGACCAAGCCGACCCAGCACTCGGTGAAAGAGCTGCGCTCGATCGGCATCCAGCCCGACATCCTGCTGTGCCGCTCCGAGCAGCCGTTGCCCGATTCGGAGCGCCGCAAGATTGCGCTGTTCACCAACGTGCCAGAGAAGGCCGTGATGTCGGCGATGGATCTGGACAGCATCTACAAGATCCCGCTGTGGCTGCACGCGCAGGGGCTGGACCAGATCGTGGTCGAGGCCCTGCAACTGCACGCCGGCCCGGCCAACCTGTCGGAATGGATCGCCACCGTGGATGCCGCCGAGCACCCGCTGGGCGAGGTGACGATCGCGGTGGTCGGCAAGTACGTCGATCATCAGGACGCCTACAAGTCCATCGGCGAGGCCCTGCGCCACGGCGGCCTGCGCCAGCGCACGAAGGTCAAGCTCAAGTGGCTCGAATCCGAGGCCATCGAGCAGCAGGGCGCGGATGCGCTGCTGGGCGATGTCGATGCCATCCTCGTGCCCGGCGGCTTCGGCGACCGCGGCTTCGAGGGCAAGGTGCTCACCGCACGCTATGCACGCGAGCGTCGCATTCCTTATTTCGGCATCTGCTACGGCATGCAGGCGGCGGTGGTGGAATTCGCCCGCGACGTGGCCGGGCTGGATGGGGCCAACAGCACCGAGAACGACCGCGCCAGCCCGCATCCCGTCATCGGGCTCATCACCGAATGGCGCACCGCCAGCGGCGATGTCGAAAAGCGCGACGAACAATCCGACCTCGGCGGCAGCATGCGTCTGGGCCTGCAGGAGCAGCGCGTCAAGCCCGGCACGCTCGCGCACCGGCTGTACGGCAAGGACGTGGTCGGCGAGCGCCACCGCCATCGCTACGAGTTCAACAACCGCTACCGCACGAAACTCGAAGATGCCGGGCTGGTGATCAGCGCCAAGTCGATGGACGACCTGCTGGTGGAGATGATCGAACTGCCGCAGGCGGTGCACCCGTGGTTCCTCGCCTGCCAGGCGCACCCGGAGTTCCTGTCCACGCCGCGCGACGGCCACCCGCTGTTCATCGGCTTCGTGCGCGCCGCGCGCGAACACAAGGCCGGTGGGCGGTTGTTGAAGGAAGCCAGCGCGTGAGCAAGAGTGCGGCGCAGGCAACCATTGTTTTTGCTCCCGGCACCGGAATCAACGATCCGTGGAACGGAGAACCAGCTCCTTCCCCCGCTTGCGGGGGAAGGTTGGGATGGGGGCGAGAATTTTCCGTGGATTACTCGGAGAAAACTTGGAGTCCGCCCCCACCCTGTCCCTCCCCCGCAAGCGGGGGAGGGGATTGGAACTGCATGCAACGAACGTTTCCGGGGCAACAGACGATCGGATCGCAATTGACAAGCGTCTCTTTCGTTTGCAGGAAAAGCTTGCTCTGGAAGCACAGGCCATGAACCTCTGCGGCTTCCAGGCCGGTCTCGAACATCCGTTCTTCCTGATCGCCGGCCCCTGCGTGATCGAGTCGCTGCAGTTGCAGCTCGACACCGCCGGCCAGCTCAAGGAAATCACCAGTTCGCTCGGCATTCCCTTCATCTTCAAATCCAGTTTCGACAAGGCCAACCGCACCTCGGGCACCAGCTTCCGTGGCCCCGGTTTGGAAGAAGGGTTGAAGGTGCTGGCCGAGGTGAAACGGCAGATCGGCGTGCCGGTGCTCACCGACGTGCACGAGTACACGCCGATGGACGAGGTCGCGGCGGTCGTGGATGTCTTGCAGACGCCAGCTTTCCTCTGTCGCCAGACCGACTTCATTCACAAGGTTGCCAGCGCCGGCAAGCCCGTCAACATCAAGAAGGGCCAGTTCCTTTCGCCGTGGGAGATGAAGCACGTCGCCGCCAAGGCGCTGGCGACGGGCAACACGCAGGTCATGGTCTGCGAGCGCGGCGCGAGCTTCGGCTATAACAACCTCGTCTCCGACATGCGTTCGCTCGCGGTCATGCGCGACACCGGCTGCCCGGTGGTGTTCGATGCGACACACTCTGTGCAGTTGCCCGGTGGCGCCGACGGCAAGTCCGGCGGCCAGCGCGAGTTCGTGCCGGTGCTCGCGCGCGCTGCGGTCGCGGTGGGCGTGGCCGGCGTGTTCATGGAAACGCATCCCGACCCGGACAAGGCGCTGAGCGACGGGCCGAATGCGTGGCCGCTGGGGCAGATGAGGGCGCTGCTGGAAACCTTGAAGACACTCGATGAAACCACCAAGCGCAACGGCTTCCTCGAATCGCGAATCTGAGTATCGACACCACTTGAACTGGAGCTTCACGTCGCAATGACCACGATCACCCGCATCCACGCCCGCGAAATCCTCGATTCCCGCGGCAACCCCACCCTCGAAGCCGAGGTCACGCTTGCCGACGGCTCGTTCGGACGTGCGGCCGTGCCTTCGGGTGCCTCGACCGGTACGCGCGAGGCGGTCGAGCTGCGCGATGGCGACAAGTCCCGCTACGGCGGCAAGGGCGTGCTGCGCGCGGTGGCGAACGTCAACGGCGTCATCGCCGATGCGTTGCGCGGCTTCGACGCGGCCGACCAGAAGGGCCTCGACGCGACGATGATCGCGCTCGACGGCACCCACAACAAAGGCAAGCTCGGCGCGAATGCGCTGCTCGGCGTGTCGCTGGCGAATGCGCATGCGGTCGCGGCATCGAAGAAGATGCCGCTTTATCAATATATTGCGGAGATTTTTCCTGCCTTCCATGGCGCGGCTTTGTCGGCTTCGGATATCCCGGCCCGGCCGTCCATGGCCGGGCGCTCGGCAGCGCAGTCGTTGCTGATAGGGCAACGACAAATCGCGCTGCCTCTCCCGATGATGAACATCATCAACGGCGGTGCGCATGCCGACAACAACGTGGACTTGCAGGAATTCATGATCCTGCCGGTCGGCGCGGCGAGTTTCGCCGAAGCGTTGCGTGCCGGCGCGGAAATCTTCCACGCGCTCAAGGCCGTGTTGAAAGCAAAAGGTTTGTCCACCGCGGTCGGCGACGAAGGCGGTTTCGCGCCGGATTTCCGCAGCAATGTCGAGGCGCTCGACACCATCATGGAAGCCATCGGCAAGGCCGGCTACAAGGCCGGCGACGACGTGCTGCTCGGCCTGGATGCCGCCTCCAGCGAGTTCTACGAAGATGGCCTGTACGACCTGGCGGGCGAGGGCAAGCGCCTGACTTCCGCGCAGTTCGTGGATTTCCTCGCCGACTGGTCGCGCCAGTACCCGATCATCACCATGGAAGACGGCATGGCCGAGCAGGATCGCGAAGGCTGGAAGCTGCTCACCCAGCGCCTCGGCGGCAGCGTGCAACTGGTCGGCGACGACAATTTCGTCACCAATCCGGCGATCTTCCGCGAGGGCATCCGCGACGGCATCGCCAACGCCATCCTCATCAAGGTCAACCAGATCGGCACCCTGAGCGAGACGCTGGAAACCATCGCGATGGCCGATGCCGCGCACTATGCCGCGGTGATCTCGCACCGTTCCGGCGAGACCGAGGACACCACCATCGCCGACATCGCGGTGGCGACCACGGCCACGCAGATCAAGACCGGCTCGCTGTGCCGCTCCGATCGCGTCGCCAAGTACAACCAGTTGCTGCGCATCGAAGAAGCGCTGGGTGCGTCGGCGCGTTACGTCGGCCGCGATGCCTTCGTCAGCCTGAAGCGCTGAGGCCGACGCGACCATGTACCGCTTGCTCGCGCTCCTGCTGATCGTCCTCATCGTTGCCCTGCAGTATCGGCTGTGGCACGGCGAGGGCAGCTGGACGTCCGAGCAGGCGCTGCAGCAGCAGGTGGTGGATCAGCAGACCGAGAACGCGCGCCTGAAACAACGCAATGCCGCGCTCGCCGCCGAGGTCGAGGACCTCAAGCACGGCCAGGCGGCGGTGGAGGAACGCGCACGCACCGAACTGGGCATGGTCAAGCCGGGCGAGACCTTCTATCGCGTGGTCGAGCCGGCCGATCCGAACGCCAACCCGGCGCCCGAGGACATTCCCGAGGATGCCGGCTCGCCGGCTTCGACGGCATCGAGCGCTTCGCGTTCCGCATCGGACGCATCGGCTGCGAGCACAGCTTCGCCGAGTGCCCGGCCGACGCGCAAGCGCGTCAACGGCAAATCGCCCGCCGGCGCCGCATCGCCGGCGACGACGTCCTCCCCGCGATGATCTGGGCGATCGTGCCGGCGGCGGGTTCCGGCACGCGTTGCGGCGGCGAGGTGCCGAAGCAACATCGCTTGCTGGATGGCAAACCGATGATCGCGCGCACGCTCGCGCGCTTGCTGGAACATCCTGCCATCGAAGGCGCGATGGTGGCATTGGCGGCGGACGATCCGCACTGGACGGGCATCCCGCATGGTCTCGCCAAGCCGGTGTTGACCTGCACCGGCGGCAGCGACCGCGCCGCGTCGGTGCTCGCCGCGCTGCGCGCCTTGCCCGCTCACGTCGCCGACGACGCATTGGTGCTGGTTCACGATGCCGCGCGTCCGTGCGTGCGAACCGACGACATCGCGCGCTTGATCGCCGCCGCGCAAGACTATCCCGCTGGCGCACTGCTGGCCACGCCGGTGCGAGATACCCTCAAGCGCGCGGATGCGACGGGCCGCGTGGATGCCACCGTGCCGCGCGCGTCGTTGTGGCGCGCACTCACCCCGCAGGCGTTCCGTCGCGGGCTGCTCACGCAGGCGTTGCAACGCGCACGCGATGATGGGCTGGCCATCACCGACGAGGCGATGGCGATCGAGCGCATGGGTCTGCATCCGGCGCTGGTCGCGGGCCGCGAGGACAACATCAAGGTGACGGTCGCGGAGGATTTGGCTTTGGCCGAGCACATCCTCGCCATCCAGCAAGCGGAGGCATGGCCATGATGCCCGCGATCCGCATCGGTCAGGGCTTCGATGCGCACGCGTTCGCCGATGGCGACCACCTGATGCTCGGCGGCGTGCGCGTGCCGCACGTGTGCGGGGTGGCGGCGCATTCGGACGGCGACGTGGTCATCCATGCGTTGTGCGACGCCATCCTCGGCGCGCTGGCGCTGGGCGACATCGGCCAGCATTTTCCGCCATCCGATCCGCAATGGCGCGACGCGGACAGCCGGCGCTTCCTGCGCCATTGCGTCGAGCTGGCGCATGGGCGCGGGTGGGTCATCGGCAACGCGGACGTGACCTGCATCTGCGAGCGCCCGAAAATCGGCCCGCACGCGCAGGCGATGCGCGCGATCCTCGCCGACGATCTGCGCGTCGACCTCGGTGCGGTGTCGGTGAAGGCCACCACCACCGAGCGCATGGGTTTTTGCGGGCGCGAGGAAGGCATCGCGGCGATGGCCGTGGTGCTGCTGCACGCGGCGGCGTGAGCGCCTCCGCATGAGTGTCGTTGCAATCGCTCCGTTCGGCCCGCCGGTCTTGCAGGCGCGCATGCGCGTCGCGCCGGAGGATTTTTTCGTCGAGGAGTTGCCCGCCTTCGAGGCCAGCGGCAGCGGCGAGCACCTGTTGCTGACGGTCGAAAAACGCGGCATGAATACGGCCTTCGCCGCGTCGATGATCGCCCGCTGGGCCGGCGTGCCGGAGTCGGCGGTCAGTTTCGCCGGCATGAAGGATCGCCACGCGGTCACGCGGCAGCGATTCTCCGTGCATCTGCCCGGGCGCGATGCGCCGGACGTGGCCGCTCTGGCATCGGACGACCTGCGCGTGCTCGATGCCACCCGCCACGCCCGCAAATTGCAACGTGGTGCGCTGCGCGGCAATCGCTTCGCGTTGGCGCTGCGCGAGGTCGTCGGTGAACGCGATACCATCGAGACGCGCCTGCGCTTGATCCGCGAACGCGGTTTCCCGAATGCCTTCGGCGAGCAGCGTTTCGGTCGCGAAGGCGGCAACCTCGACGCCGCGCGGGCGATGTTCGCAGGGCGTCGGATGCGCCGTGAACAGCGCTCGATCCTGCTGTCGGCAGCGCGTTCGGAACTGTTCAACCGCGTGCTCGCCGTGCGCGTGCGTGATGGCAACTGGGACGCCGGCCTGCCCGGCGAGGTATGGATGCTCGACGGCAGCCACAGCGTGTTCGGCCCCGAACCCGAGCCTTCGGCGCTCGCCGAACGCGCGGCGCGGCTGGACATCCACCCGACCGGCCCCTTGTGGGGCAGGGGAGAATTGCGCACGCAGGTTGCCTGCCGCGATCTGGAAATCGCCGCGCTCGCCGACTTCACCGATATGCGCACCGGGCTGGAACAGGCCGACTTGCGGCAGGAGCGCCGCGCGCTGCGTGTTCCTGCGCGTGATCTGACGTGGCAATGGCACGCGAACGGCGTGCTCGAACTGGCCTTCGACCTGCCGGCCGGAAGCTATGCGACCAGCCTGCTGCACGCGCTGGGCCCGGTGGCGGATGCCGCCGCGCCGTAGCGGCCGGATCATCCGACGGACGGCTCGCCACGGCACTTGTGCGCGCCCGGGGGCGGCGTAGAGTGAGCTTCACGTCCATGCCGGGCGGCGTGGATCGTGCGGTTCCACGGGAGACGAACATGAACGTCAAGGCGATCGTGTTGACCGGGCTCGCATGCGGCGTGGCGAGCCTCACCGGGTGTGCGAGCATGCACCAGCAGAGCGTGGCGAGCGCGCAGCCGCTCACGGTGACCGGCGAGAATCTGGATGTGGCCTACATGAACCGCGTCAATGAACAGGCGCGGGCGCGCGGCGACGTGGTGATCTGGATCAATCCACCGCAAAAGCCAACGCAGGCCGCAGCGCACGAGTGAACGCGGGTTTCGCGCGTGCGCCGCGCGCGTGGCGGCTCATGCTTCGCGCCCTGAATCCGACGCGAACGGTCGTCGCTGCCCCTTGCGTGGCCGCGTGGACACGGTAGATTGTCGGCATTCGCCGCACCGTGTGGCGACGACCACCGAACGAGGGATGCGACGATGAAATCCAGGATGGCGCTGTGGATGCTGCTGGCGATGGCGGTCACGGCGATGGCGGGCTGCTCCAGCCTGCACCGCAAGGGCGACCCCAGCGCGTGGCAGCCGGCGGCGCGCGGTGGCGTGGATCAAGCCTTTGTGGCCAAGGTGAATGCGCAGGCGGCGCAGAACGGCACCCAGGTGCTCTGGAACCAGCCGCCGCAGGCGTCGGTGTCGAACGGTCACTGACGGCTTGCCCGGCGCACGGCAGAGGTCGCGACGCCGGTTTCTCGGGGTTCACTTCGGTCGCTTCCTCGCCAGCAGTGCCAGCACCGTGCCCGATCCGCCGCACGCGGCGGGTGCCGATGCGAATGCCAGCACGCTGGCGCGCCGATGCAGCATGCGTTCGACCATGCCCTTGAGCACCGGCCCGCGCGGCGAGTGCCAGCCGCGTCCATGCACGATGCGCACGCAGCGGCGGCCTTCCTTCAGTGCGTGGATGAAAAACTCCCGCAACGCGGCCTCGGCGGAACGTTCGTCCAGCCCGTGCAGGTCGATCTCGTCCTCGATGGCGAATTGCCCGCGGCGCAGCCGGCGCAGCACGTCGGGCGACACCTCGTCGCGCCGCCACGCGACCGCTTCGCCCAAGGCCTCCGCCAGCGCAACGGGATCGGCCCGGCGCGACTGCTCCAGCGCCATCCGTTCGTCGGCCGCGCGGTATGCGGCCGGCGCCTTGCGGCGCGGCGGCCTCGGCGGTTCGGGCGCGTCGGGCAGGCGGCGCACCGGGCCGATGGCGGTGCGGAACAAGGCCGCATCGTCCTCGTCGCCGGCATTCCCGTCCGTGTCCGCAGGTTTGCGCATGTCCGCAGGCTAGCAGAATGGCGTGATGCCCCGGCACATGCCGTGGCTGCATCGCATCCGCGCAGGGTGGATGCGCCACCGGATGATGCACTGGCGATCCCGATACACCGCGCGGTCATGGCAAAATGAAGGCCTTGGACGTCGCCTCGGCGATGCTCTTTCGAACATCGAACCACCGCGCTGCCCGGCAGCGCCCAACGGAAGCCGCATGCGCGTACTGGTGAGCAATGACGATGGCGTGGATGCACCGGGCATCCGCATCCTTGCCGCCGAATTGCGCACGGCCGGGCACGAGGTGTGGGTGGTGGCGCCCGACCGCGACCATTCCGGGGCCAGCAACTCGCTCACCCTGGATCGGCCGATCCGGGTCACGCAAGTCGATGCGGCCACGTGGCGGGTGTTCGGCACCCCGACCGACTGCGTGCACGTCGCCCTCGGCGGTTTGCTGGAACTCGAACCGGACATCGTGGTCTCGGGCATCAACAGCTCGGCCAACCTCGGCGACGACGTGATCTATTCGGGCACCGTCGCCGCGGCGATGGAAGGGCGCTTCCTCGGCCTGCCGTCGATCGCGGTCTCGTGCGTGAGCCGCGATCATGTCGCCCGCCATTACGAAACGGCCGCACGCGCCGCCATCGAAATCACCGCGCGCCTGCTGGTCGATCCGCTGCCCGCCGACACCATCCTCAACGTCAACGTGCCGGATCTGCCGTGGGCGCAGATCCGCGGTTTCGAGGCCGGCCGCCTCGGCCAGCGCCATCGCGCCGGCCCGTGCATCCGCCAGACCGACCCGCGTGGCCGTCCCTTGTGGTGGATCGGCGCCCCCGGCGATGCGGATGACGCCGGCCCGGGCACCGACTTCCATTCGGTGCACGCCGGCTTCGTGGCGATCAGCCCGATCCATGTGGACCTGACCCGCTATCAGGCGCTGGACAAGGTCGCACGCTGGGCCGGTGCGCTCGGGCAGGCGCTGCGGGTGGACGCATGAACGGCTCGATCCAGGGCTCGGGCATGACCGGCCAGCGTGCCCGCGAACGCTTGATCGAACGGCTGCGCGGCGAGGGCATCCGCGACGAGCGCGTGCTCACCGCGATGCGCCAGGTGCCGCGCCATCTGTTCATCGACGAGGCGCTGGCCAGCCGCGCCTACGAGGACACCGCGCTGCCGATCGGCAAGAGCCAGACGATCTCGCAGCCGTGGGTGGTGGCGCGCATGACCGAGGCCCTGCTCGCGCCGGTGCATCCGGCCATCCCGCCGCCGCGCCGCGTGCTGGAGATCGGCACCGGCTCGGGCTATCAGGCGGCGGTGCTGTCGCTGCTGGTGGAGCAGGTGTACACCGTCGAGCGCATCGACGAGTTGTTGCGCGGCGCGCGCAAGCGCTTCCGCCAACTGGGCTTGAAAAACGTCGCCACCCGCAACGCCGATGGCCGCCTCGGCTGGCCCGAACACGCCCCCTTCGATGCGATCATCGTCACCGCTGCCGGCGCGGCGGTGGAAATCGACCTGCTCGCGCAATTGGAACCGCACGGCGTGCTCGTCGCACCCATCGGCGAGAAAGACACGCAGGTTCTCCAGCGCTGGCGCAACACCGAGGAAGGCTGGGCGCCGGAGAGCCTGGGCAACGTGGTGTTCGTGCCGCTGCTGCCGGGAGTGGCGTGAATGCCGTTGCGCTTCGTTGATCCAGCGCGGCCGCCCCGCGCATGAAGTTGTTCAAGCCCCTGTACGAACGCGCGCTGGTGTGGGCCGCGCACAAACGCGCGCCGGCGATCCTGTTCGCGCTCAGCCTGTGCGAGGCGGTGTTTTTCCCGATCGCCCCGGAAGTGATGCTGGCGCCGATGTGCCTTGCGCGGCGCGAGCGCGCGCTGCGTTTCGCCGCGATCAGCCTGTCCGGTTCCCTGGTCGGCATGTCGATCGGTTACACCCTGGGCTATTTCGCGATCGACTGGCTGCGGCCGTGGATCGAACGCTTCGGTTACGCCGGCGTCTTCCACGACATCGAGCGACAGGCCAGCGACCCGGTGAAAGGCTTCTGGGCCCTGCTGGTGGCCGGCTTCGTGCCGATCCCGTTCAAGATCTTCACGCTCGCCTCCGGCGCGGTGCACATGCCGCTGCTGCCGTTCTTCGCCGGCGCGACCATCGGCCGCGGCAAACGCGTGTTCCTCGTGGCCGGGGCGATCAAGCTCGGCGGCGAAAAAGGCGAGGCGATGCTGCACCGCTGGATCGAACCGGTGGGCTGGGCCTGCCTGCTACTCTTGGCGGCACTGGCCGCATGGTTGTACTGGCGGAGCGGACACGCATGAACGAGGGTGCCGGCACCACGTACACGCGGCTTGCGCGATGGTTCGCGCTGCTGGCGCTCGCCGTGCTGCTGGTTGCCTGTGGTGAATCGCACGTGGTGCGGCGCACGCCGGAAATCCGCAGCCCCGCGCGTGCCGCGCAGCCGCCCGCCCATCATGCAGGCATGGATGAGGTGGTGGTGGTGCGCGGCGACACCTTGTACGGCGTGGCGTTCCGCAACGGCATGGATTTCCGCGAACTGGCGGCGATCAACGGCATCGGGCCGCCGTACACGATCTATGTCGGCCAGGTGTTGCGACTGCGCGGTGCGCATGCGGGGGCGACACGCACGCCGGTTCCGGTGGCCGCGATTCCCGTGCGGGAATCGCCACCGGTGCGCAGGCTTCCGCCGCCATCGGAATCTGTTTCCTTTCCGCCATCGACGCCGGCGATGGCGACGTCGCCGCAGCATCCGCAACCCGTACCGAACCCGCGCACAGAAGATGTGTCGTCATCGACGCCGTCGGCGGCGATCCTGCCTGCCGATACGGCAACCGTCGGCGGCATCCGCTGGCGCTGGCCGGCCAGCGGCGCGCTGCTGGAGCGCTTCGCGCCGGGCGACGCCACGAGGCAAGGCATCGACATCGCCGGACACGCCGGCGACCCCGTGGCGGCTGCTGCCGATGGCGTGGTGGTGTATTCGGGGTCGGGGCTGGTCGGCTACGGCGAACTGGTCATCATCAAGCACTCCGACGAATGGCTCTCGGCCTACGGCCACAACCGCAAGCGGCTGGTCTCCGAAGGCCAGCGCGTGCGCGCCGGGCAGCCGATCGCGGAGATGGGCAGCACCGGCGCCACCCACGACGAGCTGCATTTCGAGATCCGCCGCAACGGTCGCCCGGTGGATCCGCTGCAGTACCTGCCGGCGCGTTGATGCGGCAGCGAACGCGCATGCCAGTGCAGATGCAATGCGCGAGATGTCGTGAACGCCATGCTGCGTCGCGAAATGACATCCGGTCGCGACATCCGTAGATTGCGCGCGGGGTTTCGCCAGCTGCGCCACCTTCACCGCTCATCTTCCGGAGACATTCCGATGTCGGTTGCATCGTGCTTGAAGACGTTTTCCCTTGCGCTGGCCGTCGTGCCGCTCGCGGCTGCGGCAACGCCCACCGCAGCCGTCAAGTCCGGGTCGATGCCGCAAGGCACGCCGATGAACTGGCAGCAGCAGTTGAACCCGCAGATTCCGTCCGCGCTCGCCGCACGCATCGTGATGTACGACCACCCGATGGGTTCGCAGATTCGTCTGCATGAAGGCAGCTTGCAGATTCTAGGGCACCCGCAGATCAACCATCCGATGACCGCATCGGTTGCCGGCATGGATGTCAGCGGCTATCAGGGCAACGTGAACTGGTCGGCGGCGTGGAACAACGGTGCGCGCTTCGCCTACGTCAAGGCCACCGAAGGCACGTATTACAAGAATCCGTATTTCAACCAGCAGTACCTCGGCTCGTACTACGCCGGCATGATCCGCGGCTCGTACCATTTCGCCCGGCCCGATACCACCAGCGGCGCCACGCAGGCCGACTATTTCGTCGATCACGGCGGCGGCTGGTCGAAGGACGGCAAAACCCTGCCGGGCGCGCTGGACATGGAATGGAACCCCTACGGCTCGTCCTGTTACGGGCTGAGCCAGCGGCAGATGGCGGCGTGGGTCACCTCGTTCAGCAACGAATACTACCGGCGCACGAAGCGCTGGCCGGTGATCTACACCAGCAACAGCTGGTGGTCGCAGTGCGTGGGCACGGCCGGCAACTTCAGCAACAACAGCCCGCTGTGGGTGGCGCGCTACGCCTCGGCGGTGGGTGCGCTGCCGTGGCCGTGGGGTTTCTACACGATCTGGCAATACGCCGATTCGGGGATCTTCCCGGGCGACCAGAACTCGTTCAACGGCGCGTACAGCCGCCTGCAGGCGCTGGCGAACGGTTGAGCATCATTTCAATCCTCCCCCGCAAGCGGGGGAGGGTCGGTTCGAGTTGCTTGAAGTTCACTGCGCCGTCGGGTTGGCGTCTTTCATGGATTCCAGCTTGCCCAGATCGATCTGCGCCAGCACGGACTTGAGTTGATCCATGTCGATGCCGTTGCCGGTCACGTCCACACCGAAGCGTTTGCCGACCAGCAACGACAGCGAGCCTTCGCGCGCCGATCCGTCCCACTTTGCGTGGACGCTGCGACCGCCGATGTTGATGTTCTTCTCGTAGCTGTCGCCCTGTTCGGTTTCGTTCGCATCGGCCAATTCGGCGATGCCGGCAAGCCCGGAAATCGAGGTGGCGTCCTTGATCGACACGTTGATGCGCGCGCCATTGCTGCCGGTGAAATCCACGTCGGCCGAGGTCGTCTTGATGCCCATCGCTTGATCGGATTGCCCGCGCGGCGCGGCGCGTTGCATGCCCGGCAATGCGGCCGGCAGCAAGGCTTCGAGCGCATGGTAATCCACCGGATCGTGGCGATGCGCGCCGCCCAGCGAATGCCCCATCGCGCCGACCAGACCGCCGACCGCATTGACCGCCTGCTGGGTGTTCTGGGCATCAGGTGCGCCATAGGTGTTGCCGGTGGCCTTGTCGTGCTGTTCGATTTGCTGGCCGGCTTGCTGCATGCCCTGTAGAGCCTTGCCGATATCCGACCGCCCCTTGGCGTCGGTGCCGAGCATCGTGTCGATCACGTTGCCGGTGGTCTTGACGCCTGGATCCATCGCCGTCGATGACGAACCCGATCCGTTGCCGGTATCGGCGTTGCCATCCTGCGTTTGCGATGTGGTCTGGCTGTCGCCGGCCACGATCGAGCGCACCTTGTTGGCGACCATGTGGAACGCGGTGTAGATGCCGACCACGAACAACAGCAGCAGACCGAGCAGCACGCCGAGCACGATCAGCACGGTTTTGCTGCCGCTGGATGGCTTGGCAACGGGTGCTGCCGATGGCACGGGAGCGGCGGAAATGGTCGTTGCCGGCGTCGATGCAGTGGAAGCAAGCGTCCCGCCGCATTGATCGCAGAACTTCGCGCCATCGGCATTGACGTGCTGGCATTGGGGGCAGTTCATGCGAGCTTCTCCTCGGGTGAATACATGCCGATTTCAATGGGTGGGTTGTCCTGATTCATTGCCCCGGCAATCCGCCCATCATGGTCAAGTAGCTGATCAGGGTTTTACCCTTGTTCGGCGAGATCACGATGACCCGGTTGCCGCAGGTGTATTTCGCGCCGCCTTGCGCCGCCATGTGCGCGCAGGATTTCGGCAGCCGGCTGGCGAACCAGGCATCGACCTTGTCGACGGAATCTGCCGTTTCCAATTGCGACAGCGCCCCGCCGGCCGGCATGTCGGGAGTCTTGTTCACGGCGTCGGGATAGACCGGCAGGGTGCCTGCAGCCGCCGCGACAGGAAGGGCGAATACCGCCAACCCGAGGGTGAAGGACAGCAGGATTTTATTGCCATGAAAAATGCGCATCGTGATTCCTCAATGTCTGGAAAAGGATTTGTTGCACAACGCGCCGAGTTTTTTCGCCAGTTCCTCGCCGCGTGCAGCGGTGATGGCCTTGTCGCCAACCGGGCCGTTCTTGAAGTGCAGGTCGGCCATGCAGATGACTTCGCCCTTGATCGCGACGGTGTCGAATTCGAGCATGTCGGGGATGTTGGAGTCGTGCACGTCGTACCACAGCGCCTGATCGCCGACGCCGGGCAGCGGCGACCCCTTTGGATTGCGGTATTGGTTCATCGACTGGTACGCCTGCTTGTTGTCGCCGCCTGCCATCGGCGGTTTCACGCGAATCGAGAAATCGATCATGGCGTTGGCATCGCCCAGTTCGCAGCCGTTCCCCGGTTCGGCGAGCGCGGCGTTCATCGAGTAGCGATTCAATATCTGCGAACCGGTCAGGATCTGCGCCACATCACTAGCGGCTAGATCCGTTTCGCAGGGTGTCGGTGCTGCGTTTTTGGACGAGCTGGCCGGCGCGGAAATAGAGGCGGCAGGCGCGGAGTTCGTGACGGGTTGTGCTGGGCTCGCCGCGGCCGAGGCTGGTGACGAGCCACCTTGCGCGCAGGCAGTCAGCGCGCACAAGGCGGCGTTCAAGGCGATGGCGATGAGTGTGCGTGGCATGTGCGTGGGCTCCGTCGGGCTCAGTGTTTGGACGACCAGTGGTAGGAGATGTGACCTTTGCCCTTGCCGGTGATGTCGCCGTCCTGCTCTTCGCGCAGCAGGCGGCCGGTGGACTTGGCAATCCAGATCGTGGCGTCGGTGTGGCCGGTATTGCCCTGAAATTGCTCGCGGTACACGGCAGCCGCTTGGCCATCGAGCGTTTCGTCGCGCAGGTGTGTGCAGGTGTGCTTGCCGAAGCCGTACAGCTTCGGGGTGTCCTTGGCAAAGTTGTAGCCGGTCGTGGTCATGTTCACGCTATCGCTGCCGCTTTTGATGTTGGCGTCCATGATCGTCTGGCAGATCTGGTCGTCGGCGAAGACAACGGCGCTGGCGAGGAGCAGCAGGGCGTACAGGGGCAGGGCGGCTGTATTCAGGGCGGCTGATTTCATGGCCTCATCCTTCGTGGCAGGTCAGGTTGGCGATGTCAGCCTGCCTGCCGCGAGCGTTGGCGTCCTGTCCGTTCCTCTGGCAGTTTTCTGGCAAAATTCCTGCCAAGGCCATGCCGCCCTCGGGAGTGGACGTGTCGGCACAGGAATCCGGGGTGTATCGGTTCGCCGGATGCGAACTCGATCCGCGTGAACGCCGCCTGCTGGTGCGGGGTCAAGCCGTCGCGCTGACGCCCAAGGTGTTCGACACCCTCGTCCTGCTGGCCGGGCGGGCAGGGCAGGTGGTCAGCAAGGAAGAATTGATCGCCACCCTGTGGCCGCGTGGGTTCGTGCACGAATCCAACCTGACCAAGCACATCTGGCTGATCCGCCGCGCGCTGGGGGACGGCGAGGATGGCGGCTGCATCGAGACCGTGCCCAAGCTCGGCTATCGCTTCGTGGTGCCGGTGCAGCAGGTGCCGCGTGAAGCACTCGGCGCGAGGGCGCCTGTTGCGCCGACGGACGCAGAACCCGAGTCGGAGCCGGCACCGCCCGCGTCGTCGGTGGACGAGTCCGGCGAATTCTCACCGCCGGACACAGAACCAGCGCAGGCTTCGGATCGCGTGGAGGGCCGAGATAACGATGATCCCGCCGCCAGCGAAGTTGCCGTCCAGCAGCCCCGACGAATAGCTACGCGGTTCCCGTTACGAATCACGCTCATCGTCACAATGACGTTGATTGTATCGATATCTGTGCTCATCGTCTGGCAACATCGTTCTGTGGTGCAGAGTAAGACCACTCCGGTCGCCATTGCCGCGAGCGCCGATCCGGCCTCGCTGACCATCGTCGATTTCAACAACCTTTCCGGTCAGAGTCGCGATGCCTGGCTGGGGCCGGCGCTGGAGCAGATGCTGGCGACCGAGATCGCCAGCGACGGATCGATGCACGCGGTCTCCGAGGAACTAGTGCGGCCGGCGCGGCTGGGGCTGCCGCCCCCCGAAGCCGGCGGATACGCGGCAGCCAGTCTGGCTACGCTGCGGCAACGGCTTGGCGCGCGTTACATCCTGAGTGGCTCGTATCTGGTGACCGGGCCTGCGGATGCCCTGCAACTGCGGGTGGATCTCATCGTGCAGGACACCCGCACCGGCAAACCTGCGGCGGTGATCTCGCGCACTGCGCCGATCGATGGCTTACCGCAGTTGCTGGCGCAACTGGGCGCGGATTTGCGCGGAAAGCTCGGCTTGCACGCCGCCGATGCCAGTCAATTGCAATCCACCGCCAACGCGCAGCCGCCGAGTGCCGAGGTCGCGCGGCATGTCAGCATCGCGCTGGATGCCTTGGGTCGATCCGATCCTGCGCAGGCGCGCGATGAATTGTTGCTGGCGATCGCGCAGGCTCCGGGCTATGCCCCGGCTTACATCGATCTGGCACGCGCGTGGTCCGCGCTGGGTTATCGGGCGAAAGCCGTGGCCGCCGCGCAGCAGGCGCTGGCCAATGCCGATGGCTTGTCCAACGAGGATCGTTTGCAGATGCAGGCGCTGCAATACGGATTGCAGGGCGATTCCGGCAAGGCAGCCGATACGTATGGGCAACTGCTGCGGCTGCGCCCCGGCAACCCCGTCTATCGCCTGCAAGCCATTGCCGCGCTCACCGATGCAGGCCGCTTCGACGCCGCCGATGCCGCGCTGGCGCAGGCCACCGCGATGCCGGCATTGGCGGGCGATCCGCGCCTGGAACTGGCAGCGCTCGCCATCGCCCAGGCTCGCGGCAACGGTACGCTGGCGCTGGCGCATGCGAAGGTGGCCCTGCAGCGTGCGCGTGCGCGCGGCGAGCCGGGATTGATCGCGCAAGCCGAGCTGCAACTGGGCATCGCGCTCGATCAAGACGCGCAAGCCGAACCGATGCTGCGCGCGGCCATCGCCGACTTCCAGAAGATCGGCAATCCCTACCGCGAAGCGCAGGCGTGGCAGAACCTCGGCAACCTGCAATTCGCGCGCAACCAGATCGCGCAGGCGCGCGACACTTACCAGCATGCGATGGCGATGTACCAGCAGCTCGGCAGCCTTGGCGGCGAGGCTGCCGTGTACGACGATCTGTCGCGGATGTTGTGGGCGGCCGGCGACCGCGACGGCACCGAGGTAGCCTTGCAGCAGGCGCTGGCGATCGCCCGCAAGACCGACGACAAGGAACGTGAAGCCTGGAGCCTGACCGGACTTGCGACGGTGGTGAGCGATGCCGCCGCCAGCGACGATGCGGTGTCGATGTACCAGCAGGCGATCGCGCTCGACCGTGAAACCCATAACGTCCCGCACCTGCTGTTTGCGCTGTCCACCTACGCGGATCTGCTGCGCATGCGCGGCCAACTGGACGAGGCGCGTGCCACCTGCACGCAGGCTCTGGCCATCGCCCGCGGCCTGCCGGATGCTACGCTGGCCCGCGGCTCGCAATTCGAATGCGCACAAGTGGCGCTCGATCGCGGCGATATCGACGCCGCGCAAGCGATGTTCGCGCAGATCGAGCACGCTGCCGACGCCGACCACGATGTTTTCAGCGCCGCCAACGCCCAGCTCGAACTCGGGCAGATCGCGATGGGGCGGCAGCAGTGGAACGTGGCGCGCGACTGGCTTCGCAAATCGCTGGCCGGCTGGACGGCGCAGCAGGAAACCGCGGGCATCGCCAACACCAGCGCCTTGCTCGCCCTGTGCGCGGTCGAACTCGGCGACAAGGCCGGGCGCGACCAGATGTATGCGCACGGCATGGACTTGCGTGCGAAAGTGACGATGCAGCAGGAAGTGTTCGTGATGGACATGGCGCTGGCGGAGCTGCGAGCCGACATGGGCAAGTTCGATCAAGCCCTGCCGGCACTGCGCCAGTTGGCCGACGACGCGACGAAACGGCGCTGGGTCGGGTTTGCCTTCGAAGCTCGTCTAGCGATGCAGCGCGTGCTCGATCGCGGCCCGGATCGCGCGGTTGCGAATACCGCGCGCACGGCTCTGGCTGCCGATGCGCGCAAGGCCGGCTTCGGCTGGGTCGGGCAGCGGTTGGCGCTCGCGGCGCCGAAGACCGATCATCCCGTTACACCGTGATGCAATGCCGCCAAATCCTGAGAGAGATGCGTGATGTCGCCCCATGACCCGCGTGACGACCTGCGCAACCCGTCGCGCCGTCGCTTCGTGCAGGGCCTTGCTGCCGGCGGTGCGGTCGCAGGTCTGGGCGTGTGGTCGCGGCACGCGGCTGCGCAGCCCGTGCCGATGCGGGTGCCGGTGCTGACCGGTACGTACTTCGACTTGAGTGTCGGGCAGATCTTGATGAACTTCACCGGTCGCGTGCGTCCGGCCGTGACCGTGAATGGATCGTTGCCCGGGCCGACTCTGCGCTGGCGTGAAGGCAGCACGGTCACCCTGCGCGTGGCCAACGCACTGCCGGCCGGCTCGAACCACGCTCCCATGGCGTCCATCCACTGGCACGGCATCCTGCTACCGGCCAACATGGATGGCGTACCGGGACTGAGCTTCGATGGCATCCGCCCCGGCGAGTCGTACCTGTATCGCTTCGACGTGCGCCAAAGCGGCACCTACTGGTACCACAGCCATTCCGGATTTCAGGAGCAGGCCGGGCTGTACGGTGCCATCGTGATCGACCCTGCCGAACCCGAGCCGTTCGCCTGCGAACGCGAGCATGTCGTGCTGCTGTCGGATTGGACCGACCTCGCGCCGGCCGCGCTGTTCGCCCGCCTGAAAGCGATGCCGGGTTACGACAACCTGCACCGGCGCACGGTCGGCGATTTCCTGCGCGATGCGCGCAGGGATGGCTGGTCGGCGACTCTGGCCGACCGCGCGATGTGGGGGCGCATGCGCATGACGCCGACGGATCTGTCCGACGTGAACGCGCACACCTACACCTACCTGATGAACGGCGTCACCGCGCCGGGCAACTGGACGGGCTTGTTCAAGCCCGGCGAGCGCGTGCGTTTGCGACTCATCAACGGCTCGTCGATGACCCACTTCGACGTGCGCATCCCCGGATTGAAGATGACCGTCGTCGCAGCAGATGGCCAGCCGGTGCACCCGGTGACGGTGGACGAACTGCGCATCGCGACCGCGGAAACCTACGACGTGATCGTGCAGCCATCGGGGCAGGACGCCTACACGATCTTCGCGCAGGACATGGGGCGCACCGGCTACGTCAGCGGCACGCTGGCGGTACGCGAGGGCCTGCGCGCGCCGATCCCCGCCATCGATCCGCGTCCGATCCTGACGATGGACGACATGGGCATGGGCGGCATGGCGATGGGCCGCATGAACGGGATGTCCGGCATGCATGCCAGCCATGACGCTTCGATGCCGCATGCAGACGCGGCGGCCAGCGCGCACGCCATGGATGCGATGCCCGGCATGGCTCACGGCGACGCTGCGACCGGCATGGGCGGCATGCACGGCGACATGACCCCGCATCCATCCAGCGAGACCGGCAGCACGCTGGTGGACATGCAGGCGATGGCACCGGCGCCGCGCCTGGACGACCCGGGCATCGGCCTGCGCGACAACGGGCGCAACGTGCTCAGCTACGCGAACTTGCACAGCGTCTTCGAGGATCCTGACGGCCGTGATCCGGGGCGCACGATCACCCTGCACCTGACCGGCCATATGGAACGCTTCGCCTGGAGCTTCGACGGGGTGAAGTTCGCCGACGCTGCGCCACTGCGTTTCAACTACGGCGAGCGCCTGCGCATCGTGCTGGTCAACGACACCATGATGACCCACCCGATCCACCTGCACGGCATGTGGAGCGATCTGGAGGACGAGCAGGGGCGCTTCCTCGTGCGCAAGCACACCATCGACATGCCGCCCGGCACGCGGCGCAGTTACCGCGTGCGCGCCGACGCGCTCGGCCATTGGGCCTACCACTGCCATCTGCTCTACCACATGGAAGCGGGCATGATGCGCACGGTGGAGGTGAGCGCGTGAAGGGCAGGGGAGGGTTGGCGTGTTCGGCATGGTGCGTCGTTGCCATCGCCGCCATGAACGTGCCTGTCGCGGCCCAATCCATGCCCGACCATGACATGCAGGGCATGGACATGCACGGCATGGGCATGGCGCATCCCGCGCCGCCAAGAACCAAGCCAGCCGCGAAGAAGCACGCCACGCCGGCGTCGCATCATCACGATGCGTCGGCGCAGCCTCCGGCAGCGCAAACCCAGGCGGTGCAGACGCCGGCTCACGGCATGGATGCGATGCCGATGGATCACGGCGCAACCATGCCGGCGAGTACCAACAACCCGGCGATGCCGATGGACATGCCCGGCATGGTCATGCCATCCACGCAACCGCGCACGCCGATTCCGGTGCTCACCGATGCCGACCGCGCGGCGGCCCAGCCGCCGGCGATGGCCCATCCAGGGAATGATGAAGGCATCCACGGTCAATTCCTGTTCGATCGATTCGAAACCTGGAATGCCCCGGCGGGCGCAGCGATCGCCTGGGAAGCGCGTGCCTGGATCGGCACCGACACCGATCGGCTCTGGCTGCGCAGCGAAGGCGAGCGTCGCGATGCGCGCACCGAATCGGCCGATGTCGAAGTGTTCTACGGCCGTCACATCGCAACGTGGTGGGATGGCGTGATCGGCATCCGCCACGACCTGCATCCGGGTTCGTCGCAGGATTTTGCTGCCATCGGCTTGATCGGCACCGCCCCGTACAAGATCGACGTGGCGGCCACCGTGTACATCGGCGCAACCGGGCAAACCGCCACGCGCATCGAGGCGGATTACGACGTGCTGCTGAGCAACCGATGGATTCTTCAGCCACGGGTCGAGGTCAACCTGTATGGTCGCAACGATCCGCTTCGCGGCATCGGATCGGGGCTTTCGACGCTCGAATCGGGCCTGCGCCTGCGCTATGAAATCACCCGCCGATTCGCGCCCTACGTGGGCGTGGAGCGCGAGCAGGCATTTGGCGGCACCGCCGACCTGCGCCGAGCAGCGGGCGAGGGCACCGATGATCTGCGTTGGGTTGCGGGACTGCGGTTCTGGTTCTGAATAGCCCGGCCTTGCCACCGGCTGTGAACAGTGCGATCCGGTGGCCTCAGCCACCCACCCGCAGCCGGTGTGCATGCAGTTGCGCGTACAGCGGGCGGCACTCGGCGACAACGGCTTCGCCTTGCGGCGGCAGAAGTGTTCGTTCCACCGTGTGCGGCGGATCGAAGCCGGAGGACTGCCAAACCTTGGCATACCAATGCGGTGCCCAGACGCCGTCGCTGGCGCGCGGGCCGGCCGGCCAGTGCAGCATGCACGGCGTGTAGGCGATGCCGAGCCGTTCGCACAGCGCGCGCAGGTGCGCCTCGGGCGCGCGCAGGAAATCGCTGGCGTCGATGATCGGCGGCGGCGTGCCGGCGGCGCCGAGCATGGCGAACAACTCCACCTGCTGCGGCAGGCCGATCTCTTGTGCGGTGACGGTCTCGCGCGCCTTCAGATAGGAAGCCACCACCTCGCGCGGTTCGCGGATCAGCAGCACGTTGTGCAGGCCGTGGATCCAAGCCCGATCCATGCCCGGCAGCAGGTGATGGGCCATGTGCTTCTGGTACCAGACCGGCTGGCCGTCGGGCACCGAGCCGAGCAGGGATGCGATCGCGCGCGCCGCATCGGTGTCGCCGGCGGCGATGACTTCCTCGCGCATGGGATGCTCGAGCCCGGTCGCGGCGAGGTAGGCCGCGTACAGCGGCTCGTCGCTGACCGCGCAATCGCCGCGGTTCTCCCACGCCCGCATCATCGCGGTGGAGATGTTGCGCGGGCCGCTCCACATGCCGATGCGCAACGGCGGTTTCGGCGTGCTCATGCCAGCCGCATGCCCGCGCGCGCGGCGGCATCCATCGCCGCGTATTCCTGATACAGCGCCTGCAGGCGCTCCACCATCGGCCCGCGCTGGCCATCGCCGATGATGCGTCCGTCGATTTCGCGCACCGGCACCACGTCCGCAAAGGTGCCGGTGGTGAAGGCCTCGTCGGCGCCGTACACGTCGGTCAGGCTGAAGTTGCGCTCGAACGCGGGGATGCCCTCGCGCCGGCACAGGTGCAGCACGTTGGCGCGGGTGATGCCGGGCAGGCAGTAATCGCCGCTGGAGGTCCACACCTGCCCGCGCCGCACGATGAAGAAATGGGTGGAGTTGCAGGTCGCCACGAAGCCGTGCGGGTCGAGCATCAGCGCCTCGTCGGCGCCGGCCACCGTGGCCTGGATGCAGGCGGTGATGCAGTTGAGCTTGCTGTGCGAGTTGAGCTTGGGGTCTTGCACGTCCGGGTAACCGCGGCGCACATGCACGGTGAACAGGCGCAGACCTTGTTCGACAAGCTCCGGGCGTGGGCGCTTGTATTCGGGGATCAACACGACGGTCGCCGGGCCGATGCTGGCGCGCGGGTCCTGATACGGGCTGCGCTTGATGCCGCGGGTGACCATCAGGCGCACGTGCACGTCGTCGTGCATGTCGTTGGCCTGCAGGGTATCCAGCAGCGCGCGGGTGAGTTCGCGCCGGCCCATGCCGATGTCCAGCGCGATCGCCTTGGCACCCTCGTAAAGCCTGTCCAGGTGCTGATCGAGGAACACCGGCTGCCCGTCGATCACGCGCAGCCCTTCCCAGACGCCATCGCCGAGCACGAAGCCCGAATCGAATACCGATACCACGGCTTCCGCGCGCGGCTTGAGCTCGCCATTGATCCAGATCAGGATGCCTTCGTTGCGTTCGTCTTCGACGAACTCGTGCACGCTGCGTGACATGGGGTCTCCGGTAGTAGGTGCTTGTCCTTCTCCCTCCGGGAGAAGGTGCCCGCAGGGCGGATGAGGGAACCAACTTCGGTCGCGAAGGAGGGTGCAGATAGACCGATGGTAACGCGAGCCGGTATCCGCGTTGACAGGATCGCACGCTGAAATTAGCTTAGAATCACTGCGCAGACCATCAAACCATCGACACAGGAAACCGACGGGCAACCGCCGGTACGGCGTGCGACATGAGCACTACCATCTTCCAGCGCTGATTCGCACCGAAGCCTTCGCATGCTGACGGCGCTTCGGCGCCGTTTTGTTTTTCTCCGCCTGACGGGGGCTTCATCGCATCCAAAGTGAGCGCCCTCATCCGCCATAATGCGCCGCTCCTGCGGCGCACCCTTCGGGCCGGCTTCGCCGTTCGCTCCGGCGTCCTGCCTCCGCAGTCGGGCACCTTCCCCCGGAGGGGGAAGGAAAAGACTGTCTTTCCGATGGGAAAATGCAGTTTTTCCTGTACATGCCAGCGAGTCCAGAAACCATGATCCAGATCCAGCTCCCCGACGGCAGCCGTCGTCCCTTCGAACACCCCGTCAGCGTCGGCGAGGTCGCCGCGTCCATCGGCCCGGGCCTGGCCAAGGCCGCGCTTGCCGGCAAGGTGGATGGCAAGCTCGTCGATGCCAGTTTCCGCATCGACCACGACGCCGCGCTGGAGATCGTCACCGACAAGCATCCCGACGCGCTCGAGGTGCTGCGCCATTCCACCGCGCACCTGCTGGCGCAGGCCGTGCAGCGCCTGCACCCGGGCGCGCAGGTCACGATCGGCCCGGTGATCGACAACGGCTTCTACTACGACTTCGCCTTCGAGCGCCCATTCACGCCCGAGGATCTGCCGGCCATCGAGGCGAAGATGCACGAGATCGTCAAGGAAGCGCTGCCGTTGTCGCGCAGCGTGAAAACGCGCGACGACGCGGTGGCCTTCTTCAAGGGCATCGGCGAGGACTACAAGGCGCAGATCATCGCATCGATCCCGGCCAGCGAGGAACTGTCGCTGTACACGCAGGGCGAGTTCACCGACCTGTGCCGTGGCCCGCATGTGCCCAATACCGACAAGCTGCGCAGCTTCAAGCTGATGAAGGTGGCCGGCGCGTATTGGCGCGGGGATTCCAACAACCAGATGCTGTCCCGCATCTACGGCACGGCCTGGCTCAACGACAAGGATCTCAAGGCCTACCTCACGCAATTGGAGGAAGCCGAGAAGCGCGACCACCGCCGCATCGCCAAGGCGCAGGACCTGTTCCACCTGCAGGAGGAAGCGCCCGGGCTGGTGTTCTGGCATCCCAAGGGCTGGTCGATCTGGCAGACGGTGGAGCAGTACATGCGCGGCGTGTACCGCGCATCGGGCTACCGCGAGGTGCGCGCGCCGCAGATTCTCGATGTCTCGCTGTGGAAGAAATCCGGCCACTGGGACAACTACCAGGCCAACATGTTCTTCACCGAGTCGGAAAAGCGCCAGTACGCGCTCAAGCCGATGAACTGCCCGGGCCACGTGCAGATCTACAACCACGGCCTGCATTCCTACCGCGACCTGCCGATCCGCTACGGCGAGTTCGGCGGCTGCCATCGCAACGAACCATCCGGCGCGCTGCACGGCATCCTGCGCGTGCGCGGCTTCACCCAGGACGATGGCCACATCTTCTGCACCGAGGAGCAGATCGAGGCCGAGGTGACCGCCTTCCACGCGCAGGCGATGCAGGTGTATGCCGACTTCGGCTTCACCGACATCGGCCTGAAGATCGCCCTGCGCCCGGAACCGCGGCTGGGCGACGATGCCACCTGGGACAAGGCAGAGAACGCCCTGCGCGCCGCCCTGCGCGCCGCCGGCGTGGCCTGGGAGGAACTGCCGGGCGAGGGCGCTTTCTACGGGCCGAAGATCGAGTACCACATCAAGGACGCGATCGGCCGCGGCTGGCAACTGGGCACGATGCAGGTGGATTTCATGATGCCGCAGCGGCTGGGTGCCGAATACGTGGACGAAAGCTCCACCAAGCGCCACCCGGTGATGCTGCACCGGGCCATCGTCGGCTCGATGGAGCGCTTCATCGGCATCCTGATCGAAAACCACGCCGGCAGCCTGCCGGTATGGCTGGCGCCAGTGCAGGCGGTGGTTCTCAACATCACCGACGCCCAGGCCGATGCCGTCGATTCCGCCCGCAAGTCCCTTGAAAATCAAGGGTTCCGGGTCGCCGCGGATTTGCGGAACGAGAAAATCGGCTATAAGATTCGCGAGCACACGCTGCAACGCATACCGTACCTGCTGGTGGTCGGGGACCGCGAGAAGGAAACCGGCTCGGTGGCGGTGCGTACGCGGTCGGGGGAAGACCTGGGGACGATGAAGCTCGAGGATTTCGCCGAACGCCTGCGCAACGAGGCCCGTCCGGGCATGCATTGAGGCGTGGGCAGGCGCGCGGCGTGAGGCCGTGTGCGTGCAGGTCACCGTCGAGCCGGATGGCTGGATGGTGATGATTTTTCAACCCATGGAGATGCGCGAATCAATACCGAGAAACCGAACCGCAAGAACCACGAAATCCGCGTCCCGCGTGTGCGCCTGATCGGTGCCGAGGGCGAGAACGTCGGCGTGGTCGAACGCGACGCAGCACTGGCGATGGCCGAGGAAGCCGGCCTCGATCTGGTCGAAATCCAGCCCAACGGCGACCCGCCGGTGTGCCGCATCATGGACTTCGGCAAGTTCAAGTTCGAACTGCAGAAGAAGGCCTCGGCCGCCAAGAAAAAGCAGAAGGTCGTCGAGATCAAGGAACTCAAATTCCGCCCGACCACCGACGACGGCGACTACAACATCAAACTGCGCAACCTGCGCCGCTTCCTCGAGGAAGGCGACAAGGTCAAGGTCAACATCCGCTTCAAGGGCCGCGAGATGTCGCACCAGGAGCTGGGGCTGGAAATGGCCAAGCGCATCGAGACCGACCTCGCCGACGAGGTGATCATCGAGTCCCGTCCGCGGCTGGAAGGCCGGCAGATGATCATGATGATCGCGCCGAAGAAGAAGTAGGGCGCGGCAGCGTTCATCCACTCCTGCGCGGCGATCTGTAAGTGCATTCCCTCACCTGCAGCGCCTGCGGCGCTGCGACCTCTCCCGGTGGGAGAGGTGTATTCTCCCTTCCCCCTCCGGGGGAAGGTGCCCGCAGGGCGGATGAGGGCAGAACCTTCACGCGTCGACCCTGTTTCGAATGGGCAGGGTTCCTCGGCGTGCATCCTTGCCGGCGCGGCGATCGGTGAGTGCATTCCCTCTGATCGCGCCTGCGGCGCGCCGACATCTCCCGGTGGGAGATGTATTGAATCCCGCTACTTCACCCCCTCGGATTCCAGCAGCGCCTGCGGGTCGATGCGCACGTCGAACCAGTTCATGCCCCAGTGCATGTGCGGGCCGGTGGCGCGGCCGGTCTTGCCGACCAGGCCGATCACCTGCCCCTGCGCGACGCGCTCGCCGACCTTCACGTCGATCCGGCTCATGTGCAGGAAGTTGGAGCTCACGCCGTGGCCGTGGTCGATCAGCACGGTGCCGCCGGTCAGGTAGAGATCAGGTTCGGCGAAGGTGACGATGCCGCCGGCCGGCGCATGGATCGGCGTGCCCTGCGGCGCGGCGATGTCCACGCCCGAGTGCGCCGCGCCGGGCGTGCCGTTGTAGATGCGCTGGCTGCCGAACAGGCCGCTGATGCGGCCTTGCACAGGCCAGATGAAGCGCTGCTCGAAATCCTCGCGGTCGTCGTCGCGGGTGCGCACGGCGTTGACCTGCGCCTGCTCGCGCTCGATGCGGGCGGCGATCTCCGGCGGCGGCTTGACGGTTTTCTCCGGCACGCCGGTGATGCTTTCCACCCGGAAACTGCGTGGGGTGATCGCTACATCAAGCTTGCGCACCTCGCCATCGGGCAGGGTGAGGTTGAGGGTGAGCGTGCCGGTCTGTTCCCGTGCCACGCCGACCACGAAGCGCCCGTCCGGCCCGATGCGCACCGCGCGCCCGCCGTAGATCAAGGTGCTGCCGACCGGCACCGTGCCCATCACGAGGCTGGCTTGCGGCGCGCTGGCGGGGATCTGGATCGGCCCTGCGTGCGCCGGGCGGGTCGCAGTCGGCTGCGCGAGGGCATGCGAGGTCATCGGCTGCATCGTGGAGGATGGCGTGGCCGGCGGGGTGCTCGCGCAGGCGGCGCAGGCGAGGGTAAGCAGGGCGATGGCGATGGTTTTCATGGTGGTGGGCGTTGGCATGTGGAGCGGGTTGAACAGCGGGACAGGGGCAGGGGACAGGGGACAGGGGACAGGGATAAGCATTACACCGCGGGTCTTGGACGATGCCCTCCCCGCTTGCGGGGGAGGGCTGGGTTGAGGGCGGACACAGCACCGCGTTGCAACGAACTGCGCATACGCGGCGTCACCCCTCTCCCGGCGCTTCGCGCCACCCTCTCCCGCAAGGGGAGAGAGGAACCAACCCGAAGCGCAACCAGGTGTTGCGCGCGCGAAGTCACCTTCTCCCGCAAGGGGCGAGGGGTAGCAAGCTGCGCGAGGTCTGCATTGCGCGCGGTGTTTGTCGCTGCATGCCGTCCCTCACCGCGCATAGCGCAAGCGCTGCCCCTGCGGTGCGCCGACCAGCTTCTCGCCATCCCACGCCAGCTCGCCATTCACCCACGTCGCCGCCACGCGGGCGTCGAAGCGTTCGCCCTCGAACGGCGTCCAGCCACACTTGGCGAGCACGCGCTCGCGGGTGACGAGGGTGCCAGCCTTGGGATCGACGAGGGTCAGATCGGCGCAGTAGCCTTCGCGCAGGAAGCCGCGCTGGTCGATGTCGAAACGCTGCGCGGGTGCGTGGCAGATCTTCTGCACGAGTTGCGGCAGGCTGAAATGCCCGTCGGCCACCTTCTGCAGGGCGCAGATCAAAAAATCCTGCACCAGCGGCAGGCCCGACGGCGCGCTGGCATAGGGTTGCTGCTTTTCTTCCCAGGTGTGCGGCGCGTGGTCGGTGGCGAGCACATCGACGCGATCCTCGGCGATCGCGCGCAGCAGGGCGGCGCGGTCGGAGGCTTCCTTGATCGCCGGGTTGCACTTGATGCGATTGCCCAGCCGCCCGTAGTCGGCACGCGCGAAATGCAGGAAATGCACGCAGGTTTCGGCGGTGATCTGCTTGCGCCGGCCCTGCGCGCCGATCAACGGCGCGGCGTCGAACAGCGCGATTTCCTCGGCGGTGGTGATGTGCAGCACGTGCAGCGAGGTGCCGTGCCGCTGCGCCAAACCGCGAGCCAGCCGGGTCGAGGCCATGCAGGCCTCGCGCGAGCGGATCTTCGGGTGCTGGTCCACCGGGATGTTGTCGCCGTACTTCGCCCGCGCGGCGGCCATCGCCGCCTCGATCATCGGGGTGTCCTCGCAGTGGGTGATGATCGGCGTCGGGCAGCACGCGAACATCGCATCCAGCACCTTCGGGTCGTCCACCAGCATGTTGCCGGTGGATGCGCCCATGAAGATCTTCAAGCCCGGCGTGGTCTTCGGGTCGATGCGGGCGATGGCATCGAGGTTGTCGTTGCTGGCACCGTGGTAGAAGCCGTAGTTGGCCCGCGAGCGTCCCGCGGCGAGTGCGTATTTCGCCTCCAGCGCCTCGCCATCGAGGGTGGGCGGTTTGGTGTTGGGCATGTCGAGGAAGCTGGTCACCCCGCCGGCGACGGCCGCGGCCGGCTCGGTGTCGAAGCCGCCCTTGTATTCCATGCCCGGCTCGCGAAAGTGCACCTGCGCGTCGATCACCCCGGGCAGCAGCCACTTGCCGGCGGCATCGACCACGGTTTCGCCGTCGCGTGGCGTCAACGCAGGCGCGATGGCGTCGATGCGGCCATCGCGAATGCGCAGGTCGGCGTGGAAGCTGCGGCCTTCGTTGACCAGTTCGGCGTTGACGATCAGGGTGGCGGTCATGGGTGGTGCCTCGTCCTATCAGGAAGGGTTGCGCGGCGATGATTCGCGCGCATCGCGTGCGTCGGGCACCGGATCGTAACCGCCAGGATTCATGGGATGGCAACGCCCGATCCGGCGCACGGCCAGCCAACCGCCGCGTAGTACGCCGAAACGCTCGATGGCGGTCATCGCGTAGTTCGAGCAACTGGGCTGGAAGCGGCAGTTGTTGCCCAGCCACGGGCTGATGCCGCGCTTGTAGCCGCGCAGGAGCAACAGGGCGAGGGTCTGTGCCGGGTTCAATGACCGCTCCGTGCGGGTGGCGACGTTGGCGATATTGCCGATGCCAGCGGTGTAGGCTATAACACTCGGCCGAGTCGCCGCATCCATCGCGGGTGCCCGATCACGATTCGTCGCCATCGACATTCAGGATTCTCACACCGTGCCAGCCAAGAAACCCGCACCCAAGCCAGCCAAGCCCGCCGCCAAGGCGAATGCGGGGAAAGCAGCCGCCAAGCCCAGGCCAGCCCAGAAGGCGGCCCAGCAGGTGGCGAAGGTGGTCGCGAAGAAAGCGCCTGCAAAAGCAGCTGCGAAGGCTCCCGCCTCGAAGAAACCCGCGGCCAAATCGGCGGCGAACAAGCCCGCTCCGGCGAAGAAGTCAGCGCCAGCCAAACCGGCTCCTGCAAAACCGGCTCCTGCCAAGGCCGCGCCTGCCAAGGCCGCAGGCGCGAAGCCAGCCGCGGCGAAACCCGTGGCCGCTTCCAAGGCAACGACTCCGGCAAAACCCGTGGCCAAGGAACATCCTGCTACGGCAACCGGCACGCCCAGGAAGGCCGCGAAACCGGCGACGGAAGCACCGAAGGCGGAGCCGGCGACGGCTCCCATGCGCCCGCAAGGCGTGCGTGCGAAGGCGGTCATCCGCGCGCAGGTCAAGGACAAGATCGTGCAACCCCAGCACTCCACCGTCCAGGTGACCTTGCCGAAGGGCTACAAGCCTTCGCCGAAAGAGCAGTACATGAGCCCTTACCAGATGGAGTATTTCCGCCAGCGGCTGCACCAATGGCGCACCGATCTGGTGGAAGAATCCAAGCAGACCATCGAGAACCTGAAGGAAGAAGTGCGCGACGTCGGCGACGAGGCCGAGCGCGCCACCCGCGAAACCGAGAACTCGCTGGAACTGCGCACCCGCGACCGTTACCGCAAGCTGATCGGCAAGATCGACGAAGCGCTCAAGCGCATCGACGATGGCGTCTATGGTTATTGCGTGGACACCGGCGACGAAATCGGCCTGGATCGTCTGGGCGCGCGCCTGACCGCCGAGCGCACGCTGGATGCGCAGGAGCGCTGGGAGCACCGCCAGAAACAAATGGGCGACTGAAATCGGGGCGCCTCGCGGAAAACGACGAAACCCCGCCGATCGGCGGGGTTTTCGCATGGCGTGCCGGCGTCGTCGATGATGCGGGAAGCGCCGGCGCGGATCAGTGCAGCAGTTCGAAATAGCGCAGCGCCAGCCCCGAAATGCTCAATTCGCGCTCGGCCATCCTGGCATCGGGGCCGAGTTGTTCGCGCGCCCGTTCGGTCAGCAGGATCTGGTTTTTCTCGGCGATATCCTCGCCCAGCTTGCACGACAGGTTGACCTCGTCGCCGAACAGGTCGTGCTCTTCGATGTTGAGGATCATGCCCCAGCCGATCCCCACCGATGCGTACAGGTGGCGATCCTCCGGCAAGAGCACGTTCACCGTTTCCAGCCGGCGGATGATGTCGATGGAGACGTCCAGCGACGATTGCACGCTGGGAAACAGGCAGAACAGGTTGTCGGCCTCGGTCTTCACCACCGTGCCGCCGTGTTCGACGATCACCGGGCAGCACACGCGGTGCATCTGCCGGATCATCAACAGGAAGGGAACGATGCCCTGCTGGTGCGTGGTGCGGGTGAAGCCGCTCATGTCGATGATCAGCGTCGCGCGCAGTTGCTCGAAATCGCGTGCGATCTGCGCGGCGATTTCGGCGTGCCGCTCGGGACGTTGCAGGATGCCGTCGAGCAGGGTTTCGAGGGCATGGCGTGAATTCGCCGGCGCGGTCGCATCGGCTGGGTCGTGGCTGGATGTGTTCATGCAGGCGAGTGTATGTCAATTCGTTGGCATGGGGGCACGCAGGGCGGGCAAGCCCTGTTACGCGGATTTCGCCGCGTTTGCCGCGCAATCGCGGATGAAGGCGAGCAGGGAAGCCAGCCCGTTGTTGCGGGTCGGCGAAAGGTGCTTGGCCAGGCCGATCGAGGCGACGTAATCGGGCTCGGTGGCGAGGATCTCGGCGGCGCTGCGCCCCGAGTACACGCGCAGGGCGAGGTAGATCAGCCCGGAGACGATCGCCGAGTCGCTGATGGCGCGAAAGTCCAGCCGCGCGGCATCGCCTTCGCCGACGATCCACACCAGCGACTGGCAGCCGTGCAGGCGGTGTTCCTCGCGCTTGAGGGTATCCGGGAACTCCGGCAGCTTGCGGCCGAGGTCGATCAGGTACTGGTAGCGCTCGGCCCAGTCGGCGAAGTAGCCGAATTCCTCGGCGATGGCGGCCTGCGCGGCGGCGGCGGTGGCTTCGAGGGGGGCGTTGGCTTCGGACATGGGAATAATTTTACGCGCGTCCGGCCCGGCCTATTCGGCCGGGCGTTCGGTAACGCAGCAGATGCGCTTCAACGCATCTGCTCAGCGCGTTTCCTCACCCAGCGCACGCCTTGCGGCGTGTCTTCCAGCGCGACGCCCTCGTCGGCGAGCTGCTGGCGGATGGCATCGGCACGCACGAAATCGCGGTTCTTCTTCGCCGCAGCGCGCTCGTCCACCAAGGACTGGATGCGCGCATCGTTGTCGCCCGCGCCGCGCGCGAACCACGCCGCAGGTTCCATCTGCAACACGTTCAAGGCGCGGCCGGCGCCGAGCAGTTCCGCCTTGCGCGCAGCGCGTTCGGAATGATCGGTGGCCTTGCGCGCGGCCGCGGCGATGCCGGCGATCAGCGCCAGCACCTTGGGTGTGTCGAGGTCGTCGTCGAGCGCATCCTCGATGGCCTGCGGGATCGGCGCGGCCGCCGCATCGACGACGACATCATCGAGGTCGCGCAGCGTGCCGTACAGCCGATCCAGCGTGCGCACGCTCTGCTCGATCAGCGCCTCGCTCCAGTCCAGCGGCTGCCGGTAGTGGCCCGAAAGCAGGGCGTAGCGCAACGCTTCGGCCGGAACCTGCGCGAGCAAATCGTGCACGCGGAAGGTGTTGCCCAGCGACTTGGACATCTTCGCGCCGCCGAGGTTGAGCATGCCCGAGTGCATCCAGTGGCGGGCGAATACCTTGCCGCCGTGCGCGCACTGGCTTTGCGCGATCTCGTTCTCGTGGTGCGGGAATTGCAGATCCATGCCGCCGCCGTGGAGGTCGATGGTCTGCCCGAGGTGGGTTGCCGCCATCGCCGAGCATTCGATGTGCCAGCCCGGGCGGCCGCGGCCCCAGGGCGAATCCCAGCCGGGCAGGCTGGCGTCGGAAGGCTTCCACAGCACGAAATCGCCCGCGTCGCGTTTGTAGGGCGCCACGTCGATGCGCGCACCGGCGAGCATTTCCTCCGGGTCACGGCGCGAGAGCTGGCCGTAGGCGGGGAAGCTGGCGACCGAGAACAGCACGTGCCCTTCGGCCGCATAGGCGTGGCCGGATGCGATCAAACGCCCGCACATGGCGACGATCTGTGCGATGTGCGCGGTGGCGTAGGGCACCACGTCGGGCGTGAGCAGGCCCAGCGCCTGCATGTCCCCGCTGAAGGCCGCGTCGAAGCGCGCCGTGACCGCGCCGATGGGCACGCCCGATTCGCGCGCGGCGGCGTTGATCTTGTCGTCGATGTCGGTGATGTTGCGGGCGTACACCACGTCCGGGAAGCGCCGCTTGAGCGTGCGCGCGAGCAGGTCGAACACCGTGAAGGTGCGCGCGTTGCCGATGTGGATGTAGTTGTAGACCGTCGGACCGCAGACGTAGAGGGTCGCGCGGGCCGGGTCGGCGGGGGTGAAGGTTTCGACCCGACGGGTCAGGGTGTTGTACAGGCGCACGGATGTCGATCGTTTGGCGAGAGGACGCCAGTGTAGCAATCAGGAATTGTTCAGAAATCGTTATCAGGCGGGGTTAAGCGATCGCATGCTGAAATGCCATCACGTTCAGACTGATCGACCACGACGAAGGAGCCTCGCGATGAAATCGACCCTCCTGCTGGTTCCGCTCGCCGCAGCGATGGCCCTGACACTGCCGGCGCAGGATGCCGCCGCGCAATACAACGATCCACCGCCGCCGCCGTATCCGGCACAACAAGCCTCCGCCACCTACGGCTATGCCAACGTGCTGCGCGTCACCCCGGTCTACAACAGTTACACCACGTCCGAACAGCGTTGCGACGGGCCGCCGCAGCAGGCCAGCAACAACGTCGCCGGCGGCACCGTCCTCGGCGCCATCGTCGGCGGCGTGATCGGCAATGCCATCGGGCGCGGCAGCAACAGCGGCACCCGCGCCGGCGCCACGGCGGCCGGTGCCATCGCTGGCGGCGCGATCGGCAACAACATCGCGCGCAACTCCGATCCGGGCTATGCGCCGGGCTGCCGCATGGTGCAGGTGCGGCACGACGACGGCCCGCCGATGGGTTTCGACGTGGAATACGACTACAAGGGCGACGTGTACACCGCCCGCATGCCCTACGACCCCGGCAACCGCGTGCGCGTGCGGGTTTCGGTCATTCCCGCCGAAGGGCCGGCGCGCTATCGGCGCTGATCGCCACCCCGCTCGGAACCCCGACGCCCCGGTTCATGCCGGGGCGTTGCGTTTGCGGCATCGCTGGACGCTTGCCAGTGCGACGGAAGGAGTGGCGCAGCCGCACGCCGGAGGCCGCTTGTTGCATTGCAGCGAAGTTTCGTGCAAGACTCGCCGAATGCACGCACTCCGCGCCGACGCCGACGTCCTCACCTCCGCCCGCATGGCGGCAGGCATGACCTCGCGCGCGCGTCGACCGTTCCCCCACCCATCGCGAGTCGGGTAGCGGCGCAACGAGCGTTTTCGTTGTACTGATGAAAACCCGGCCACGCGCCGGGTTTTTCGTTTCCATGCCCGCGATTTCCTGCCGACCCATCGGCCTACACGAACGCCACCACGACCGCCATGCAGCCGATCTATCCCGACCATCCCCGCGATTTCCTCGACACCCAGGACTGGAGCCGTCCGGCGCTGGACGCCCTGCTGGCGCGTGCGGCCGCGTTCAAGCGCGAGCGCCTCGGCGATGCGCTGCGCGGGAAAACCATCGCACTGGTGTTCTTCAATCCCTCGCTGCGCACGCGCACCAGCTTCGAAGTCGGAGCCTTCCAGCTCGGCGGGCATGCGGTCGTGCTCGCGCCGGGCAAGGATGCGTGGCCGATCGCGTTCGATTACGGCATGGTGATGGATGGCGATGCCGAGGAGCACATCGTCGAGGTCGCGCGCGTGCTGTCGCGCTACGTCGATCTGATCGGCGTGCGCGCCTTCCCGAAGTTCCAGGACTGGTCGGTGGATCGGCAGGACGTCGTGCTGCGTGGTTTCGCGAAGCACGCGACGGTGCCGGTCATCAACCTCGAAACCATCGTCCATCCCTGTCAGGAACTGGCGCACCTGCTCGCCTTGTGCGAGCGTTTCGGCGACACGCATGCGGCCGATCCGGTGCAGGCGCTGCGCGGGAAGAAATACGTGTTGACCTGGACGTACCACCCCAAACCCTTGAACACCGCGGTGGCGAACTCCGCGCTGACCATCGCCACCCGCTACGGCATGGACGTGACCTTGCTGTGCCCGACGCCCGAGTACCTGCTCGACGAGCGCTACGTGCAGCGCGCCCGCGACAATGTCGCCGCCCACGGCGGCTCGCTTTCGATCAGCCACGACCCGCAGCAGGCCTACGCCGGTGCCGATATCGTCTATGCCAAGAGCTGGGGCGCGATCCCGTATTTCGGTCGATGGGAGCAGGAGAAACCCAACCGCGACGCCCACCGTCATTTCATCGTCGATGAAGCGAAGATGGCGCTGACGAACGGCGGCGTGTTCAGTCATTGCCTGCCGCTGCGCCGCAACGTCAAGGCCACCGACGGCGTGATGGACTCGCCAGCTTGCATCGCCATCGAGGAAGCCGGGAACCGCCTGCATGTGCAGAAGGCGGTGATGGAGGCGCTGGTGAGGCGGGGAATCGAGAATCGAGAATAGGGAATCGTTCAAGCAACAGTCAAAGCATCGTCAACACTTTTTGCAGGTACTTGCCATGTCTTCCGCTTCTCCGATTCCCGCTTCTCCGATTCCCGATTCCCAATTCCCGATTCCCGGCTCTCCAGACATCGTCCTGGCCTTCTCCGGCGGTCTGGACACCAGTTTCTGCGTGCCGTGGCTGATCGAGCGTGGCTGGCGCGTGCACACGGTGTTCGCCGACACCGGCGGCGTGGATGCGGCCGAGCGGGCGTGGATCGAAGCGCGCGCGCACGAACTGGGCGTGGCCTCGCACGTCACCATCGATGGCGGGCCGGCGCTGTGGCGTGATTTCGTGGTGCCTTTCGTGATGGCCGGAGAGGGCTATCAGGGGCAGTACCCGTTGCTGGTGTCGGATCGCTACCTGATCGTGGCTGCCGCGCTGCGCCGCTGCGATGAACTGGGCACGCGCGCGATCGCGCACGGTTGCACCGGCATGGGCAACGACCAGGTGCGTTTCGATCTCACGGTGAAAGCGCTGGGCGATTACGCCATCGTCGCGCCGATCCGCGAAATCCAGAAAGAGCACACGCACACGCGCGCCTGGGAGCAGGCGTATCTGGCCGAGCGTGGAATCGGCGTGCGCAGCAAGCAGCAGGCCTACACGATCAACGAGAACCTGCTCGGCGTGACGATGTCGGGCGGCGAGATCGACCGCTGGCAGGCGCCCGGCGAGGGCGCGCGCGGCTGGTGCGCGGCGCGCGCCGAATGGCCGGTCGAGCCGCTGCGCACGAGCATCGGTTTCGAGCGGGGCATAGCGGTGTCGCTGGACGGACAGCGCATCGAGGGGCACCTGCTGCTGGGCAAGCTCAACGCGATGTTTGCACCCTATGGCGTCGGTCGCGGGATCTACACCGGCGACACCACCATCGGCCTGAAGGGCCGCATCGTGTACGAAGCGCCCGGGCTGACCGCGTTGCTCGCCGCGCACCGCGCACTGGAAGACGCCGTGCTGAGCAAGGCGCAGAACCGTTGCAAGCCGACCATTGCGAGGCAATGGGGGGAGCTGGTGTACGAAGGTTTCTTCCATGACCCGCTCAAGGCCGACCTCGAAGCCTTCCTGCGCTCCAGCCAGCGCTGCGTCAACGGCACGGTGATGCTGGAGACGCACGGCGGCAGCGTGCAGGCGATTGCGGTGGAATCCCCGCATATCCTGCAAGCGCAGGGCGCGACCTACGCGCAATCGGCCGACTGGGGCGTGGCCGAGGCCGAGGGCTTCATCCGCCTGTACGGCATGAGCCCGACGCTGTGGGCCGAAACAAATCGAGCGGGGGGCGATCATGCTGGATGAGGTACTCGCCCATCTTGCACGCCTCGTTGCCTTCGATACGCGCAATCCGCCGCGGCGGATCGACGTCGGCGGCATCTTCAACTATCTGCGTTCGCAGCTTCCCGACTTCGCGGTCGAAATGACTGACCACGGCGCCGGCGCGGTGTCGCTGCTGGCGGTGCGTGGAAATCCGCGACGCCTGTTCAACGTGCACATCGACACCGTGCCGGATTCCCCGGGCTGGAGCGCCGACCCCTTCACGCTGCGTGTTGCCGATGGTCGCGCGATCGGCTTGGGCGCCTGCGACATCAAGGGGGCCGCCGCCTGCCTGCTCGCCGCGACGCGGGAAACGTCGGGCGCTGCGGCCTTGCTGTTCAGCAGCGACGAGGAAGCCAATGATCCGCGTTGCGTCGGCGCCTTTCTGAAAGCCGATCATGGCTTCGACGAAGCCATCGTCGCCGAGCCGACACGCTGCGAGGCGGTGCTCGCCCACCGCGGCATCAGTGCGGTGCAGATGCGTTTCGTCGGCCGCGCGGGCCACGCCTCGGGCGCGGATGCGCTGGAGGCGAGCGCCCTGCATCAGGCGGTGCGCTGGGGCGGCCGTGCGCTGGATGTCGTGGCGTCCGAAGCAGCCAGCGCATTCGACGGACTGCGGGGACTGCGCTTCAACATCGGCCGCATCGAAGGCGGCATCAAGGCCAACGTGATCGCGCCTTCGGCCGAACTGCGTTTCGGCTTCCGGCCCCTGCCGTCGCACGATGTCGATGCCTTGCATGTGAAGTTTCGCGGTTGCGCTGAATCATCGGCGCTGGCGCAATACGCAGAAACCTTCCGTGGCCCCGCGCTGCCAGCCGGTGAGCCGGCGCAGGCCCGGAACCTTCATGCGCAGGCGCATGCTCTTGCCGCAAGCCTGGGCCTTCGCATCGGCGGTGCGGTGGACTTCTGGACCGAAGCCGCGCTGTTCTCGCAGGCCGGCCTGGCCGCGCTCGTCTACGGCCCCGGCGACATCGCGCAGGCGCATGCCGCAGACGAATGGGTCGCGCTGGATCAATTGCATGCCGCCGTCACCACCTACCGACGCCTGCTGGAGCACTGACATGCACGCCTTGCTGACCACGCTTGCGCCTTCCGCCGATGCGCGGAGGTGGCTTCCGCAACCCACCCGTTGAGCCGCGCCTGACCATGACCGAACTGCGCACCACCATCGTCCGCCTGTTGTCCAATCTCGCCAGCGCCAAGGAGATCGGCTTGTACCTCAAGCGTTTCGCGCGCATGGAAGCCGCGCGCTTCGCGGTGGTCAAGGTCGGCGGCGCGGTGCTGCGCGACGACATCGACGCGCTGGTGTCCTCGCTGTCGTTCCTGCAGCAGGTGGGGCTGACGCCGATCGTGCTGCACGGCGCGGGCCCGCAACTGGACGAGCAGTGCCAGGCGGCCGGCATCGTCAAGCAGACGGTGGATGGCCTGCGCGTGACCACGCCGGCGACGCTGTCCATCGTGCGCCGCGTGTTCCAGCAGGAGAACCTGCGCCTGGTCGATGCCCTGCACGCAGCCGGGGTGCGCGCCACCTCGATCCAGTCGGGCGTGTTCGAATCCGAGTTCCTCGATCGCGAACGCTACGATCTGGTCGGCAAGGTCGTGGCCGTGCATACCGCCGGCATCCACGCCGCCATCGCAAACGGCGCGATCCCGGTGATCGCCTCGCTGGGCGAAACCGCCGGCGGGCAGATCCTCAACATCAATGCCGACTGGGCTGCCAACGAGCTGGTCAAGACCTTGCAACCCTACAAGATCGTCTTCCTCACCGGCAGCGGCGGCCTGCTGGATGGCGATGGCCGGTTGATCGACTCGATCAACCTGAGCACCGAGTATGCCGACTTGATGGCCGCGCCGTGGCTGCATTCGGGCATGCGCGTGAAGATCGAGCAGATCCACGACCTGCTGATGCGGTTGCCGCCGTCCTCGTCGGTGTCGATCACCCGGCCCGACGAACTGGCCAAGGAGTTGTTCACCCATCGCGGCTCGGGCACGCTGGTGCGCCGCGGCGAGCGCATCGAGGCGCATGCCGGGTGGAACGCACTGGATCGCGAGCGGTTGCAGCGGCTGATCGAATCCGGTTTCGGCAGGCGTCTGACACCGGATTATTTCGAGCGCACCGCACCGTGGCGGGTGTACGCCAGCGAGCATTACCGCGCCGCGCTGGTGCTCACGCAGGAAGTGTTTGCCGATGGCGAGCCGGTGCCGCATCTGGACAAGTTCGCGGTTGCCGACGATGCGCAGGGCGAGGGCCTCGGGCGCGCGGCGTGGCGGGTGATGCGTGCGGCAGTGCCGAAGTTGTTCTGGCGCTCGCGCCCCGACAACCCGGTCAACGAGTTCTATCTTGCCGAGGCCGACGGTTGCATCAAGGGCGAGCGCTGGAACGTGTACTGGTATGGGCTGACGACTTTCGACGCGGTGCGCGAGGCGGTGGAGCATTGCCGTGCGCGGCCTGCGACTTTGAAGGGCTAGCGCATGGATACGACGACGCAATGGCTGCAAGCGGTGACGCTCCGTGGGCCGCTGGCAAGTCTGGAACCGCTGCGGAGCGAGCACGTTCCCGCGCTGCGCGAGGCGGCTGCGGATGGCGAATTGTGGAAGCTGTGGTACACCACGGTGCCCACGCCGGCTGCGATGGAGGCCTACGTCGCCACCGCGCTGGCCGAGCAGGCGGCGGGCGTGTCGCTGCCCTTCGTCGTGCGCGATGCCGGCGGCGATGCCGTTGGAACCACGCGCTACATGCACGCCGAAGCCAGGCATCGGCGTCTGGAAATCGGCAGCACCTGGTACGCCCGACGGGCGCAACGCACGGGCTTGAATACGCAGGCCAAGCTGTTGCTGCTGCGACATGCGTTCGATGTGCTGGATTGCATCGCGGTGGAGTTCCGTACCCACTGGTTCAACTTTCGTTCGCGCACGGCGATCGCGCGCCTGGGCGCCAAGCAGGACGGCGTACTGCGCCAGCACCAGATCCTGCCCGACGGCAGCTTTCGCGACACCGTGGTGTTCTCGATCATCGCCAGCGAATGGCCGGCAGTCAGAACGCACCTGCAAGCTTTGCTCGCGAAAGGAAACGGGGCATGAAGCACGGTGTCGGCATCGTCGGCGGTCGCGGCCACACCGGCGCGGAATTGATCCGGCTGCTCGCCGCGCATCCGCATTTCGAAATCGCCTACGTCTCATCGCGCGAACTGGCGGGGCAGCGCGTGTCCGAGCATGTGCCCGCATATCGTGGCGATGTGAGATTCGCTTCGCCCTCGCATGAGGACTTGCCGAACCTGCAGGCCGATG
The DNA here is from genome assembly GCA_018242445.1 of Pseudomonadota bacterium. Classification (GTDB taxonomy): domain Bacteria; phylum Pseudomonadota; class Gammaproteobacteria; order Xanthomonadales; family Xanthomonadaceae; genus SZAS-103. Next base: position 128,902 of record JAFEBW010000028.1, read on the forward strand.
CGGTGGTGCTGGCCCTGCCCAATGGCAAGGCGGGCGCGTGCGTGGGTGCTTTCGACGCGAGCGGTGTCGATCCGGTCATCGTGGATCTGTCCGCCGATCATCGTTTCGATGCAACGTGGCATTACGGCTTGCCTGAGTTGACGCGCGCCACGGCTGCTGGACAGCGGCGCATTGCCAACCCCGGCTGCTATGCCACCGCGATGCAGCTCGCCATCGCGCCGATGCGCGAGGTGCTCGATGGGTCGGTGCAATGCTTCGGCGTATCCGGTTTCAGCGGCGCCGGCACCACGCCATCGGACAAGAACGATCCGGACAAGCTGCGCGACAACCTGATGCCTTATGCGCTGACCGGCCATGTCCACGAGCGCGAAGTTGCGCATCGATTGGGCTGTGGCATCGAGTTCATGCCGCACGTCGCCCCGCATTTTCGCGGGCTTTCGATCACCGCCAACCTGCACCTGTCGCAAGCCTTCACGCTGGACGAGGTGCGTTCGCGCTATCGCGAGCGCTACGCCGGCGAGCCGTTGGTGCGTGTGCTTGACGATGCCCCATGGGTGAGCCACATCGCCGGTCGGCACCACGTCGAGATCGGCGGTTTCACCCTGTCTGCCGATGGCCATCGCCTCGTCGTCGTCGCCACCGAAGACAACCTGCTCAAGGGTGCGGCGACGCAGGCCCTGCAGAATCTCAACCTCGCCTTCGGGCTCGGTGAGTTTGCTGGATTTCCTCAACAAGCACTTCTCCGAACAGGAGAGAAAAAGGTAGCTGATGGAAAGTCGTAATGGCAAAGCCAGCCATCGCGCGCTCTCACGCTTCCACTCATCCCCTTGCGGAAGCAGGGGGAGGTTGGGAGGGGGTGCTCGATTTTCACGACGCAGCTCGACAGCGCCCCTCTCCCGGCGCTGCGCGCCACCCTCTCCCGCAAGGAGAGGGTTTGGTTTGCCACGCCGCCACGTCGTGCAACCGTGGAAGGCCACCCTCTCCCGCAAGGGGAGAGGGTTTGGCATCACGAGGAAATTGAGTCAGCCTGCAAGTGACAAATTTCCATCTTCACCGCGCAACTTCCGAATCCCCATGACCGACTATCTCTGGCAAAAACCCGGCACGCAGATCGACGAGCGCATCATGCGTTTCCTCGCCGGCGACGACGTGCTGCTCGACCGCGAGTTCTTCGCCTGCGACATCCGCGCCAGCATCGCCCACGTGGAAGGCTTGCAACGCATCGGCATGCTGAGCGATGACGAGGCTGCCGCGCTGGCGCGCGAGCTGCGCGTGCTGGCCGACGACTTCGCCAGCGGCGCCTTCGTGCTGGATGCACGCTTCGAGGATGGCCATTCGGCCATCGAGACGCGTCTCACCGAACGCCTTGGCGAAGTCGGGCGCAAGGTGCATGCCGGGCGCAGCCGCAACGACCAGATCCTCGTCGCCACGCGCCTGTGGCTGAAGGAGCGCTTGCGACAACTCGAATCCTTGTGCGTGCAATCGGCCAGTGCGTGTCTGGATCGCGCAACGAACGAAACCCTGCCGATGCCCGGTTACACCCACCTGCAACGCGCGGTGGTGTCGTCCACCGCGATGTGGTTCGCCGGCTTCGCGGAAGCCTTCATCGACGACGCGATGCGCGCGCGGCAGGCGCACGATTGGATCGACGCCAACCCGCTGGGTACTGCCGCCGGTTACGGCGTCAATCTGCCGCTGGATCGCGACTACACCACGCAGGCGCTGGGCTTCGCGCGGATGCAGGTGTCGCCGGCCTATGCGCAGATTTCGCGCGGCAAGTTCGAGATCGGCGCGCTCGATGCGCTTGCTGCGGCCTTGCTCGACGTGCGGCGGCTGGCGTGGGATCTGTCGCTGTTCACCACCGCCGAGTTCGGCTTCGTCGAACTGCCTGCTGCCTACACCACCGGCAGTTCGATCATGCCCAACAAGCGCAACCCCGACGTGGTCGAACTGCTGCGCGCCAGCTACGCGCCGGTCGCCGCGGCGCGGATGGAGATCGAATCGCTGCTGTCGCTGCCATCGGGCTACCAGCGCGACTTGCAGTATTCCAAGGGCGGGCTGTTCCACGGTTTCTCGCATGGCCTTGCCGCGCTGGCCTTGCTGCCCGGCTTGCTGTCGAGTCTGCGCTGGAACGCGTCGCGCATGCGCGCGGCGATCGAGCCTTCGATGTACGCGACCGATCACGCGATCGAGCTGGCGCGTGCGGGCACGCCGTTCCGCGACGCCTACCGCATCGCCGCAGCCGATCCACTGCCTACATTCGGGGCAAACCCCGAGGCCAGCCTCGCGGCGAGAACCTCGGCCGGGGCCGCCGGGGATTTGCGGCTCGATCTGTTGCGCGCAAGGCTGGCGCAGTTGCGGGCGTGAAATCGCAGCGCCCCGTGGAGGCGATGCGATCAGCCCCTATTTCTTGATCGACAGGCGCCCCAGCCAGCCGTACAGCACCGCCATCACCAGCGCGAACGCCGCGCCGCCGATCCACACCGCCGGGCCGGCGGCGAAGGCATCGCCGACCACGCTCAGCGGGAAGTCGTGGTTCTTGAAACCCAGTTGGTCGGAGAAGGCGACCAAGGCGGCGACGACGATGCCGACCAGGCCTTCGCCGACGATCATGCCCGAGGCGAGCAGCACGCCGAGTTGCTTGGCGCCTTCGGGGTTCTTCGATTGGCGATCCGCGCGCCGGTCGTACCACCAGCCGATCACCGCGCCGACCACCACCATCAGCGTGCTCTGCGTGGGCAGGTAGATGCCCAGGCCCACCGCCAGCGGCGACAGGTGCGCGCCCTTGGTGGTTTTCTTCAGCAATTCGTCGATCGCGATCATCACCAGGCCGATGCCGGCGCCGATCTGGATCAGGCTCCAGTCGATGTCGTTGCGGATCACGCCCGAGGCCAGCGCCGAGATCAAACCGGCCTGCGGCGCGGGCAGGGGATTGTGCTGGCCGGGCGCGGCCGCGCCGGCGAAGCCGAAGGCGGTGTTGAGCAGGTTCAGGATCGGCGGGATGATCGCCGCGCCGGCGATCACGCCGATCACCAGCGCCCACTGCTGCTTGCTCGGGGTGGCATCCACGAGCTGGCCGGTCTTGAGATCCTGCAGGTTGTTGTTGGCGATGGTCGCCACCGCGAACACCACCGAGGTGACGAACAGGGCGAAGGCAACGACCGCCTTCTGCGTATCCGGCGGCATGTCGCGGCCAAGGCCGAGCACCAGCAGCAGCGCCGCGCCGATCACCACGAGGATGCCGATGCCCGACAGCGGGCTGTTGGACGAGCCGATCAACCCGGCCATGTAGCCGCACACCGCCGAGACGAGGAAGCTCATCAGCACGATGTACACCAGCGCGCCGGCGACCAGCAGCAGCATGTGCTCGCCGAGCTGGTGCGCACCGACGAAACTGGCCAGCAGCCAGCCGATGGGAATCAGGCTGACGACGGAGATCAAACCGACCTGCCCGATCGGGATGTCCTGCTCGGTGCGCGGCAGCAGGGCGGCGTTGCCGGCTCCGCGCGCGCGCGAGGCGGCCATCGCCGATGTCAGCCCGCTGATGACCGGCTTGACCAGCTTGGCCAGCGTCCAGATCGCGGCCACGCCGATCGTGCCCGCGCCGATGAAGCGCACCTTGGTTTTCCACGCCAGTGCGGCGATGGCTTCCACGTCGCCATGCGGCACCATCGCCGCGTAGTGCGGCACGCCCCAGCCCCAGCCGATGAGCGCGCCGACCAGCATGGCGATGCCCACCCACAGCCCGACCAGATGGCCGATGCCGAACAGGGCGAAGGACAGGAAGAAATCGAAGCCGGTGACGCCTTCCTTGCCCAGATAGTTGACCTTGAAGTTGCCGACGATGTCGCCGGCGAAGGTGCGGGTGGCCACGACCAGCGCGAACACGCCCGACACGATCGAGCCCCACAGCACCGCCAGCAGGCCGGCGCGGTTGGCTTCGGCGCCATCGGCACTGTCGCCCGAGCCGACCTTGAGAACCTCCGCGCAGGCCACGCCCTCGGGGTAGGGCAGATCCGAGCTGGTGACCAATGCGCGGCGCAGCGGGATCGAGTACATCACCCCGAGGATGCCGCCGAGCGCGCAGATCGCGAACGACACGCCGAACGGAAAGTCGTTCCATGCGCCGATCATCAGCATGCCCGGCAGCACGAAGATGATCGACGACAGCGTGCCGGCCGCCGAGGCGACCGTCTGCACGATGTTGTTTTCCTGCAAGGTGGAGTTCTTGAAATAACGCAGGATCGCCATCGAGATCACCGCCGCCGGGATCGAGGTGGCGAAAGTGAGGCCCGCTTTCAGCCCGAAGAACACGTTGGCGGCGGTGAACACCACCGTGATGACGATGCCGATCAGCAGGCCGCGGAGGGTGAGTTCGGTGCGCGGGGCCCCGTTGTCCCGGGTGTTGGGGCTCGAAATGGGGGTCATGACGTGAATTTCCTGCGGAAAGGATAGGGCCGGCGGCGCGCGGCGACGCAAGGTCGCGACCATAGCAAATCGACGCGCTGCGTGTCGGATCGGTCAACGCGAAGCCAGCGGAGGCGTTGAATCTGGAAGGATCGTCTTGGAGGTCGCCCCATGCATCCGAACATCCAGTCCGTGGTCGTCGGATTCCTGATCCTGCTGGCGTTGTTCAGGTTGCTAGAACGGCTTCGGCCCAGGGCGCAGCGGTTGCGCATCCTGCGGCGTGGCTTCGCCACCGATCTGGGCTACTGGTTCTTCACCCCGGTGGCGGCGCGCGCCGCCACGACGATCACGACGTTCCTTGTACTGGTTCCGGTCGCCTGGATGATTTACGGCAAGGTCGATCGGGAGGTGGTCCTGCACGGCTACGGGCCGGCGTCGCGTCTGCCGATGGGGGTGCAAGGCATCGCCATCGTCGCGATAGTCGAGCTCATCGGCTACTGGATGCATCGCGCGTTCCACCGCGTGCCGTGGCTGTGGCGCTTCCACGCCGTGCATCACTCCTCGGTGGATCTCGACTGGCTTTCGGCGACGCGCGTGCATCCGGGCAACGACGTGGTCATGAAACTCGCGACGACCGTGCCGATTCTCGTGCTGGGCTTCGCGCCCGCTGCGGTCGCCGGGATCATGCCGTTGCTGACGCTGCTTGCGGTCGGCGTGCACGCGCATGTGGACTGGGATTGGGGGCCACTGCGCTCGGTGATCGTCTCGCCGCGCTTCCATCGCTGGCATCACAGCGATGAAGCCGCTGCGCGCAACCGCAATTTCGCGGGGCTGCTGCCGGTGTTGGACATCCTGTTCGGCACCTACCACATGCCAAGGAATGCGAAACCCGCCGCGTTCGGTGCCGGCACGCCGATACCCGAGGGAATGCTGCGCCAGTTGGCGTTCCCGTTCCGACGGACGCGCTGATCGCAACGTCTTGCGCTGACAGGCGTCGTGCGGGACACGATGCGTCACGTCGATTGGGGAAGGGTTATGCTGGACGCGGGCGCAGGGAGGCGGCGTCGCCTCGCCGCGGCGCCCACAGGGGGCACCATGAATCCCGCCGAAGAAACCAACCTGCTCGCGGAAATCGCCGTCCTGCGCGAGCTCGTCAAGTTGCTGATCGCGCATCTGCCCGACGGTGCTGGCGTCACCGCGCAACTCGAAGCTCTGTCCAAGCGCGTGGTGGATGTCACACCGCCCTACACGCAACAGCGCGTGGCGATCCAGCGCGCGCTCAAGCTGATCGATCCGCTGGGGATCGGGCGGCGGTCGATCGATGGTTGAACGGTAGTTTCAGAGAATGACACCATGGTGAATCAGGAAACGCGATACAACAAATGTTGCAATCAGCCCCGAATCGTGCGGTTCGATGGCAGAACCCATGAGTATCAGGAGCCCATTTGCAGGGCGACCTTCGGATCTCACTGAGGATCGAAAGCGTCCCACGGCGAAGCTGGTCGGCTGCGCCTTGGCTTGATCTGGATCAGATGGCCAGACTCGATCTATTGCTAGGGTTGCCACGTTATCCGATACAACATAAGGATGACGACCATGAACCCGCAGAATGCATCGCGACGCCAGTTCCTGATCCTGACCGGCACTGCGACCATTGCGTTGCTCGCAGCCTTGAGATTCGTGCAAGAGGCAAGCGCCGAAGCGCTGCAGAATCTGCCGCTCGACAACGCCCAAGCGAAGGCCCTCGCCTACACGGAGGATGCGAGCAGCAGCAAGCATCCGGGTTACAAGGCCGGCAGCACATGCACCAACTGCCAGTTTTTCACCGCGGCGACCGGCGCATGCGCGCTGTTCAAGGGCTACCGTGTGTCGCCGAATGGCTGGTGCTCGGCTTGGGCGAAGAAGCCCGGCTGAGATCCCGCTGGCAGTGGTTCACATCCCTTGCGCGCATGGAGTAGGGCATGACCAGCCGCCGTCTCGACACACTTCCTGCGAAACCTTCGCGGCGTCGTTTCACGTGGCAAGGAATGCTGATTCTGCTCGTGGCGACCGTTCTTTCTGTCGCTTGGCCGTCGATATCGCTCGCGCTGCCGATGTTCGCGCGGCAGACAGGGCAGAACTGCATGGCCTGCCACGCCGGTGGGCAGTTCCCCGAACTGACTCAGTACGGGAGGCTGTTCAAGCTGACCGGTTACACGATGGGGCAGCGGACGATCCCGCTGTCGGCGATGGCGGTGGTATCGGACTCGAAGATAATGAACACCAACAAGAGTCAGAACCCCAGGGAAGACTTCCAGAAGAACGGTTCGTTGATCTTCGCGACGGCCAGCGCCTTCATCGGCGGCAAGATAACCGACAACCTCGGTGCCTTCATTCAGGTGACCTACGACAACTATGCCGCGGAAAACCCATCCGGCAGTTTCTCGGGCCATACCAATGCGGACAACATGGATATCCGCTATGCGGATCGCCACATCGACGCCAACAACGATCTGATCTGGGGCCTGTCGGCGAACAACAACCCTTCGGTCAGCGACGTATGGAATACCGCGGCCGCGTGGATGCAGTACGTGCCGGTGCCCAGCCCGACCAGCAGCCGGTTCATCGATGGCAGCGCACCGTATCCGAGCTTTGCCGCGGGCGGAAACATCGCCGGCCTGACCGCCTACGCTTTCTGGAACCAGACCGTGTATGCCGAGTTCGGCGGTTATCGCACCGCAAAGGGTATCGCCTCGTTCATGAGCGCTGGCGTGGCCAGGGCCGACAAGACCGCGCTGGAAGGGGTCAATCCGTACTGGCGCATCGCGATCAACCACAGCTGGGGCCCCCACAACATCATGGTCGGTGCCAGCGGCATGCGCGCCGACGTGTTCGACGACCCGCTCGACACATCGGCCAAGACCACAGTCCACCACTACCGAGACTTTGGCGTCGATGCGCAATACCAGTATCTGCTCGATCCGCACAGCGTGACCCTGCAGGCCGCATACATGACCGACCACCAGCGCGTGCCCGACTTTCTCGCCAACCAACCCGTCCAGGACAACAACGGCAACCAGCTGCCCAACACCAACGCTCGCAACACCGTGCACGTGCTGCGCCTGAAGGGGGATTACGTCTACAGGGCGCGCTATGGCGGCAGCTTGTCGTTCTTCAATCAGACCGGCACTACCGACTCGGCGCTGTACGACCCCACACCGACCACCGGCAACATCTCCGGCAATCCGGCGATCCGCGGTTGGACGGTAGAGGCGTTCTGGTTGCCGGTGCAGTACCTGCGCGTGGGTCTGCAGTACACGATGTACGGCAAGTTCAATGGCGCTTCGCACAACTACGACGGCAACGGACGCAATGCCAGCGACAACAACACGCTGTTTTTCTACCTGTGGGGAGCCTATTGATCGCAGCCAAGGGCAAAACGCAGGGTCGCGGCAGAATCGAAGGCATCCCGGGAGAAGCTCATGAGAACCAGGTACATCGCATTGACGATGGCTGCGATGCTTGCGGTGACGGCTTGCTCGAACATCATGCGATCTCGCGACACCGCCAACCCATATGTATCGGGCGAGACGCTGGCAGTTCAGGTCTGCTCGAACTGCCACGGGACGACCGGCAACTCGGTATCGCCGAACTTCCCGAATCTCGCGGCCCAGCAGGCGGCGTATATCACCGCGCAGTTGGACTCGTTCCGAAAAAAGCGCCGCTCCGACCCCGCGGGCTTCGAATACATGTGGGGCATCAGCCGTAGTCTGACCGACAAGCAGATTGAGGAACTGTCGATCTACTTCTCAAGGCAGGTGCTGACAAACGATGCGATGGAGGGGACGTCCGGGCAAGCGGCCGCGGGCAAGGCGATTTTCGAGGGCGGAGTCCCGGCGAATGGCGTTCCCCCATGCAACAGCTGCCACGGGCCGCAGGGCATGGGCAACCAGACCTTCCCGCGCATCGCCGGCCAGCACATGGACTACCTGAAGAAACAGCTCGCCGTATTTCAGCGCACCAACGAACGCTCCGAGGGCGTGGTGATGCAAACCGTCGCGCACCAGCTCACGCGACGGAATATCGACGACGTGACGGCGTATGTGCAGACACTGAGAGCACCGTAGCCAGAACGGCACGCACTCGGGTTTATTCCGATTGAAAGTTCAACTACGCCGATCGCATCCGGGCAGCCTGTGAAGCTGCTCGCTGCCCCCCTCACGCCGCGAACTGTAAGCGCGCCAGCTCCGCGTACAGGCCGCCTTGCGCGACCAGTTGCTCGTGGGTGCCCTGGGCGACGATGCGGCCGCGATCCATCACCACGATGCGGTCGGCGCGCAGCACGGTGGCGAGGCGGTGCGCGATGACCAGGGTGGTGCGGCCGGCGCGCAGGCGCTCGAAGGCCTGCTGGATGGCGCGCTCGCTCTGCGCGTCCAGCGCGCTGGTGGCCTCGTCGAGCAGCAGGATCGGCGCGTCCTTGAGCACCGCGCGGGCGATCGCGAGGCGCTGCTGCTGGCCGCCGGACAGGCGCGTGCCCTTTTCGCCGAGGAAGCTGCGGTAGCCTTCCGGCAGGGCGGCGAGGAACTCGTGCGCCTCGGCCATGCGCGCGGCGGCGATCACGTCGTCGTCGCTCGCATCCAGACGGCCGTAGCGGATGTTGTCGCGTGCGTCCGCGCCGAAGATCACCGGATCCTGCGGCACCAGCGCGAGGCGTCGGCGCAGCGCCTGCGGGTCGAGCTCGCGCAGGTCGATGCCGTCCATGCGCACGCTGCCGGCATCCGGGTCGTGGAAGCGCAGCAGCAACTGGAACACCGTGCTCTTGCCGGCACCCGAGGGGCCGACGAGGGCGACGGTTTCGCCGCGCTTCACGGCGAGCGAGAAGTCGTCCAGCGCCGGCGTGTCGGGCCGCGCCGGATAATGGAAGCGCACGTGCTCGAAGGCCAGGGCCGCGTCGTTGGCGCGTGCGGCGACGGCGGGCGACGGTAGTTGCTGCGGCGTGGCCGGGGCGACGATGCGCGGGGTTTCCTCCAGCAAGTCGTTGATCCGGCCCATGCCGCCGCCGGCGCGTTGCACTTCCGCCCAGACTTCGCTGAGCGAGCCCACCGAGCCGGCGCCGAACACCGCGTAGAACACGAACTGCATCAGCGTGCCGGCGCTCATGTGCCCGTCGATCACGTCGTGCGCGCCCAGCCACAGCACGCCCACCACCGCGCCGAACACCAGCACGATGACCGACGCGGTCAGGATCGCCTGCGTGCGTATGCGTCGCCGCGCCGCGCCGTAGGCGTCTTCCACTGCGCCGGCGTAGCGCTCGCTCTCGAAGTTCTCGCGCGCGTAGCTCTGCACCGTGTGCATGGCGTTGAGGGTTTCCCCCGCGCGTGCGTTGGCATCGGCGGTGCGGTCCTGGCTGGCGCGCGACATGCCGCGCACGCGTCGGCCGAACACCACGATCGGCAACACCACCAGCGGGATGCCGATCGCGGCCATGCCCGCCAGCCGCGGGCTGGTCACCACCAGCATGGTCGCCGCGCCCAGCGCGGTGATCGTGCTGCGCAGGGCGATCGACATGCTCGACGCCACCACCGTGCGCAGCAATTCGGTGTCCGCCGACAGCCGCGAAATGAGCTCGCCGGTGCGGGTGCGTTCAAAAAACCCGATGTCCAGCCGCAACAGGTGGCCGTACAGGTCGCGGCGCAGGTCGGCGACCACGCGCTCGCCGAGCAGGCTCACGCACAGGAAGCGGCCGGCGGTGGCCAGCGCCATCACCATCGCCACCGCGAGCAGCAACAGGAACCACTCGTCGATGGCGCCGCTGCCGGCGTGGCTGAAGCCGCGATCCACCATCAGCCGCACCGCCACCGGCAGCACCAGCACCGAGGAGGAGGAGACCACGAGAAAGCCCAGCCAGCCGGCGATCAGCCACGGATAGCGGCGCAGGTAAGGCCACAGGGTGCGCAGCGGGCGCAGGGCGTTGCGGGATGGCTTGGCGGATTGGGTGGCGGCTTCCGCCGGTGCAGCGTCGTTCATTCAGGGTCTTCCATGCAGCGTGCCTGCCCTCGGGTGGCGTCGCGCAGGCCCGTTTTCAAGCGGGCGAGGTTTGCGAGCGGCAATTCGATCGCGATGTCCATGCCGGTATCGGAATACGATTCGCCGAGCTTGTCGGCACCCACCCTGGCCAGCCACTGGTGCACGCTGGCGACGTGGTCGAAGCCGCAGGCGATGGTGACGCGGGTGCGCGCGACCAGCGGCAAGCGCGACGCCAGCCGCAGGCATTCGGACGCCGCGCCATTATAGGCCCGCACCAGCCCTCCCGCGCCGAGCTTGATCCCGCCGAACCAGCGCGCGACCACCACCATCACCCGATCGCACTGCTGGCCGTCGATGGCCGCGAGGATCGGCCGTCCAGCCGTGCCTGCGGGTTCGCCGTCGTCGGAGGAACGATAGGCCTCGCCGAAGCGGTAAGCCCAGCAGTGGTGGGTGGCGTCGGGTTCGCGCGCCGTTGTGAGGAAGGCCGGGGCCTGCTCCACGCTCGTGATCGGTGCGGCATGGGCGAGGAAGCGGCTGCGCTTGACCACCGATTCATGCTGCATCGGCGTGGCGAGGGTGAACAGGGGCATGGGGTTCAGAGGACAGGGGACAGGGGACAGCGGGCGGGGGATAGAGGACGGAATGAACAAGCTGATGATGTGGCTAGGCTCGGGACGTTTTCCTTCCCCCTCCGGGGGAAGGGAAGTTTCCCCAGTCCCCAGTCACGCGATCAAAGCCTCAGGTCGTCCGGAATAGCGACATCCGGATGCCGCGCCTGAAACGCGCGCAAGCTCGCACGTGCGCCATCGTGGTCGCCGGCGTGCAGGCGGGCGCGGATGCGTTCCAGCCATTGTGCGGGCGGCAGTTGGGCATCGGTGCTGACCGGGATGCCGCGCAGGTCGTCGGCATCGCTGGCTTTGCGCTTGATCCGCGAGCCACTGACCTCCACGCCGGCGCCGGTGGCAGCTTCGGGGTGGGACTGGCTGGCTTTATCGAGCGCCGGGCCTTGCTCGTCGCGCATCGCCGGCAGATTCGCAGGTACGTTGGGTTCTTGCATCAGGTTGCCGACGGTGTTGACGGCGGGCGCGGGCGCGGCAGTGGGGGGCGCTGCGGGCAGGGCGCGGGCGTGGGCCGGTTCTGCGGCGGGGGCTGCTTGGCGCTCGGCAGTCGCAGCCGTGTTGGCCCGGGCCTCGCCCGAGGTCGCCGGGAATGCTTGGGCAACGGGTGCTGGTGGCGCAGGTGGCGGTGGGGCCGTGGGCTTGGCCTGCATGGCCTCGACAGCAGCCGTCGGCGCGTAAGCATTGGGCCTTGCTACGGCTTTCTCGGGCGCTGCCGCTCCGCCCACGGATTCGGCAGCCTGGGCCGAGCCATTGCTCATCGATGCCGGGGTTGCTGGAGCCGTTTGCGGAAGTGATGGCGTCCGCACCTCGCGGACTTGATCGGCGCCAGCGGTTGCGCTTTGCGCGCCCGCTTCCGGTACCGGCACCGCAGCGGCAGGGTGCGCTTCGGTCGCCGGTGTCGTTGCCGGCAGCGGCGTGCTCGCCTCCGGCCGATGGCGCTGCATCTGCACCAGCAAGCCGATACCGAGCAGGGCGCTGGCCGCCGCGCCGAAACCGATCGAGCGCCACCAACCGATGGGGCGGCGTTGCGGTTTGGGTTGCACGGCCTGCCGCGCTGCGGCGAGGATGCGCGCGTCCAGCGCCGCCGGCGGTGGCGGTGCGGGCAACTCCCGCAGCAGCCGTGCCAGTTCACGCTCGGTGTCGTCGAGCGGCTCGGGTGCGGGTGGCGTAACGGGCGTGGTGGGGTTCATGGGCGCAACCTCGCGCGCAGCTTGTCCATGGCGTAGCGCAGGCGGGATTTCACGGTTTCGCGACCGACCCCGGTGACTTCGGCGATGTCTTCCAGCGCCAGTTCCCGATCCAGCCGCAGCAACACCGCCTCGCGTTGCTCGGGTGGCAATTCCTCCAGCGCCAGTTGCAGGCGGCGACGTTGCTCGAAGGCTGACAACTCCTGCTCTGGCGTGGACGGATCGGGCTCGCGCTGCGCACGCTCCTCGCCGTCCTCGACGAAACCGCCGTGGCGGCCCTGCGCGCGCCAGTGGTCGGTCAGGCGGTTGCTGGCGATCTGGTACAGCCAGGTGGAAAACTTCGCCTCCGGCCGGTAGCGTTCGCGCGCGCCGACCAGCCGCGTCCACACGTCCTGAAAACATTCCTCGGCCAGCGCCTGCTGCCGCAGATGCCGCAAAAGGTATCGGAACAATCCGCCGCGGTGGCGCGTGTAGAGGGTCTCGAACGCGGCCGCATCGCCCCGGCCATAGGCCAGCATCAGGGCTTCGTCGGTCGGCTCGGCGTCCATGCGTGCCAGCCTACGCGATGGCACCTGCGTGCGGAACATCGCCGCCGTGCGGCTGGCATTGCTATGCTTCGGGTCTGCGTACCCAACGCGGTTTCCATGCACCCGGCCACGGATATCCACATGCTCCCGCCCGAACGGACGCCCCCCGCGGAAACCGCGGAGGATGGCCCGATGGCCGACCTGGGCTTTGGCCTGGCGCAACGCGCCCGCGCGGTGCCGGGCTTCGTCCAGTTGGCGTTGACGTGGGGGCGGGGCGATGGCGCTTCCGCATGGCGCAGCGGGGCGTTGTCGGCGCGCACGCAGGCGTTGCTGGAACAGGCGCATGCGCGGGCCGATGGCATCGTGCGCGGCAACGGCACGGGATTCGCGGCGGGTTGGCGCATCGAGAACGCCGAAGGCTGGCTGGCGGCGGCAGTGGAAATCGACCCGGCGCAGCCCGCGCACGATTGGAGCCGCTTGCTGGATCGAGCCCGCCTGTTCGGCTCGGCCTTGCTGGAGCGCTCCCAGCTGAATGCGCGCGTGGCGCGCCTGCAGAAGGCGGAAAAATTGCAGGGCGCGCTGTACGCCATCGCCGATCTGGTCGGCGCGCAGATGGAAATGCCCAAGATGTTGCGCGGCCTGCACCAGATCGTGGGCGGGCTGATGTACGCGGAAAACTTCTTCATCGCCTTGTACGACGATGCCCGCGACAGCCTGCGCTTCCTGTATTTCGCCGACGTGCTCGACCCTTTCGATGCCGAGCCGGACATGGAAATACCGCTGGACGCGCTGCCCAACAGCCTCACCGTCGCCCTGATCCGCCGCGGCCACGCCTTCATGGGTTCGTCGGAAGAATTGTGCCGGCAGATGGGCGTCTCCCGCGACGAGGAGCACGGGCCGGAAAGCGTAGCCTGGCTGGGCGTGCCGATGCTGGCCGACGACAAGGTGCGCGGCGCGGTGGTGGTGCAAAGCTACGACCCCAGGATCGGCTACGACGCGGAAGACCGCACCCTGCTGTCCTACGTCGCCCAGCACATCCTCACCGCGATCGAACGCAAGCAGCAGCAGTCCGAACTGGAACGGCGCGTGTTCGAGCGCACCCGCGAACTGGCGATGGCGAACCTGGAGCTGCGCTCGGAAGTGGTCGAGCGCCAGCGTGCCGAACAACTGCAACGCGCCTTGTACCGGATCGCCGAGTTGTCCGGCGCGGCCGATACCCTCGAACAGTTCTATGCCTCCGTCCACGAGGAGGTCAATCGCCTGCTGAATGCGCGCAATTTCCTGATCGCGCTGCTGTCGGAGGACGGCGACGAGATCCGCTTTCCGTACTTCGTGGACGAGCGCGACGCGGCCATCACCACCCGCAAACTCGCGCGCGGGCTGACTGAATACGTGTTGCGCACGGGCAAGGCGCTGCTCGCCGATAACGCGGATGTTCGTCAGTTGGAAGCGGCGGGCGAAGTGCGCAGCATCGGTACGCATTCGGTGTGCTGGCTGGGCGTGCCCTTGATGCGCGACGAACGCACGGTCGGGGTGATCGTGGTGCAAAGCTACAGCGCCGACATCCAGTACAACGAGCGCGACCAGGAACTGCTGACCTTCGTCGCCTTCCACATCGCCAACGGCCTGCTGCGCAAGCGCGCGCAGGACAACCTCAAGGCGGCCTATGCCGAGCTGGAACGGCGGGTGGAGGAGCGCACCCGCGAACTGGCCACCACCAACCGCAAATTGCGCGGGCAGATCGCCGAACGCGAGCGCGCCGAGGAATCGCTGACCTATCAGGCCCTGCACGACGCCCTCACCGGACTGCCCAACCGCACGCGCCTGCTCGACCGCATGCAGCGCGCCATGGCGGTGTACCAGCGCGACCCCAAGCGCGGATTCGCGGTGCTGTTCCTCGACCTGGACCGGTTCAAGATCGTCAACGACAGCGCCGGCCATCTGGTCGGCGACGAACTGCTCAAGCAGGCCAGCCGCCTGATCGCCGGTGCCGTGCGCATGCCCGACACGGTGGCGCGGCTGGGCGGCGACGAGTTCGCCGTGCTGGTGGAAGACATCGGCGATGCGCGCGAGGCCTGCGAGGTCGCGCAGCGCATCATCGACGCGCTCGCCGAATCGATCGTGGTCGCCGGCAAGGAGCTGTTCACCTCGGCCAGCGTGGGCGTGGCCATGGTGGGACCGCAGTACCGACGCCCGGAAGAACTGTTGCGCGATGCCGACGTGGCCATGTACCTGGCCAAGAACAAGGGGCGCAGCCGTTACGAATTGTTCGACGAGGCGCTGCGCCACGAGGCGCTGCGGGTGCACGACCTGGAAGGCGAACTGCGGCGCTCGATCGCGTCCGGGCGTTTCGTGCCGTACTTCCAGCCGATCGTGCAGTTGTCCGATCGCAAGGTGGTCGGTTACGAGGCCTTGTTGCGCTGGCGGCACGAGGGCAGGGGAGTGCTGTTGCCGGCGGAGTTCCTCGGCGTCGCCGAGGACAGCGGCTTGATCGAGCAGATCGACTGGTTGATCTTCGAGGAAACCTGCCGACGTTTCCACGACGTGGCCCCACGCGACGAATACGTCAGCATCAACGTCTCCCCGCGGCATTTCCGCTCGCCCGATCTGTCCCGCCGCCTGCTTGCGCTGGCGCGCGACTACGCGGTGCCGGCCGGGCGCATGCGCATCGAGTTGACCGAAGGCGCGTTGCTGGACAATTCGGCGTCGGTGCTGGAGACGATCAGAACGCTGTGCGATGGCGGCATCTGCGCGCAACTGGACGATTTCGGCACGGGATACTCGGCGCTGTCCTACCTGCACCGCTTCCCGTTGCGGGCGTTGAAGATCGACCGCTCCTTCATCGCCGACCTGGACGGCGAGACGGAGAAAGGCAAGGGCAGCGAGGCGATCGTGCGCGCGATCCTCGCCCTGTCCACGTCGCTGGGCATCGACGCGATCAGCGAAGGCGTCGAAACGCCGGCGCAACGGGATCGCCTGGTCGCGCTCGGCTGCCGTCTCGGGCAGGGCTTCCTGTTCGGCCGCCCGGAGGCGATGGAAAAGCGCTCGACGGCGTGAGCGATCGCGATCCGGAGCGTCGTCGCCGCCCGCCCAGCGCGGCCTGCCGCAGGGCGATGCCCGATGCCGACGGCCATTGCACGAAGCGCAAGGATCGGGCGGAAAGGGCCGCATGTTGCGGCATGACGGCGGCCAAGGAGACGATGGCATCCTGCATCGGCGGTGGAGGGTGGTGACTTGCAACGTGCCGGCCGGCGTTTGGGGGTTGCTCGAAGGCATCGAATCCGGGCAGGCGAAGGATCGACGGCAGCCGTGCAGGAAACCCACTTCGGATCGCACGTCGCAGGCACCCACGCCCCTGCACGCATTCTCCATGCCGATCCGTGCTTGCAAGCGGTGGTCAATCGTGCGGCTCGACCCGCAGCGCCAGTTCGCCGTCGATCAGCCGCGCCGACAATTTTTGATCGGTGCGCGCCTGCTGCACGCGGCTGACCACGCGACCGGCGTCATCGCGCAGGATGGCGAAGCCGCGCTGCAGCGTGGCCAATGGGCTGACGGCTTCCAGCGCGCGCGCGAGCCCGAGCAGGCGCAGGTGGTGGCGTTCGCCTGCCATCGATCGCTCGCGCCGCAAGGTTTCCAGCGCGTGGTACAGGCGTTCGCGGCGCATGTCGACCATGCGCTGGGGCGGCAGCGCGCGCAGACGCGCGCAGAGCGCATGCAGGAACTCGCGTCGGCCTTGCAGATGCATGCTGCGCTGGGCATCCAGCCGCCGCCGCAGATCCGCCAGGCGCAGCGCGCCGCGTTCCAGCCGCGCGTGCGGACGCACCGCGTTCAGGCGCAGGATGGCGCGGTCGGTGCGCTGGGCAGCGGCATCGAGCTGCCGCCGCAGTGCCGCGTCGAGGCGCGCACGCTGCCGATACAACTGCGCCAGCAGTTCGCCGCGCTCGGGCACCAGCAATTCGGCGGCCGCCGAGGGCGTGGGTGCGCGCACGTCGGCGGCGAAATCGGCCAGCGTGGTGTCGATCTCGTGGCCGACCGCGGACATCACCGGCACCGGTGAGGCCGCGATCGCGCGCGCCAGCGCTTCGTCGTTGAAGCACCACAGGTCTTCCAGCGAACCGCCGCCGCGGGTGAGCAGGATCGTATCGTAGCGACCGCTGGCGCCGGCCCAGCGCAACGCCTGCACGAGTTGGCCTGCCGCGGCCGCGCCCTGCACCGGCGAGGGCACGAGCTCCACATCCAGCAGCGGGAATCGGCGTTGCAGCACGTGCAGTACGTCGCGGATCGCCGCGCCCGAGGGCGAGGTGACGATGCCCAGCCGGCGCACGAGGCGCGGCAGGGGCCGCTTGCGGGCGGCATCGAACAGGCCTTCCGCGGCCAGCCGCGCCTTGAGTTCCTCGAACGCCCGTCGCAACGCGCCTTCGCCGGCTTCCTCCATGTGTTCGACGATGAGCTGCATGTCGCCGCGCGCTTCATACACGGTCAGCCGCCCGCGCAGCAGCACCTGCATGCCATCGCGCGGTGCGCAGCGCAGCCGCTGCGCCTGCTGCCGCCACATCGCGCAGCGCAACTGCGCACGCGCATCCTTGAGATTGAAATACAGGTGCCCGGACGCCGGTCGCGACACGCCGCCGAGCTCGCCTTCCACCCACACCGCCGGGAAGCTGCCCTCCAGCAGATCGCGCGCCAGCGTGGCGAGCTGGCCAGGAGTCAGGACATGGCGCGCAGGTTGCGATGCAGACGAAGGGAACATGCCGCGAGCATAGCGCCGCGGCGCGTTCTAAACTATGCGGATGTCGGCCAGACCCTCGCCCTTGCGTGGGCAATATTCCGCAGCGACGCCAACGTGAAAGAACATTTGACCCTCACCCTTTTGCCTCAGGCTGCTTTGGTCCCATCTCCCGCCTGCGGGGGAGGGAATCCTGGTGCAGGCACTTTCATCATCAAGAGTGATGCGGCCGACATGAGCGTTAGCAGGTTTTCGTGATGCCGCTGCCCCGCCGTTCATCGCTTCCGGTGCGCATCGGCAAGGTGTCGATGGGCGGCGCTGCGCCCGTCGTCGTGCAGTCGATGACCAACACCGACACCGCCGACGTGGCGGCGACGGCCAAGCAGGTCGCCGAATTGTGGCGCGCCGGTTCCGAGCTGGTACGCATCACCGTCAACACGCCCGAAGCTGCCGCGGCGGTGCCGCGCATCCGCGAAAAACTGGACCGGATGAATGTGGAGGTGCCGCTGATCGGCGACTTCCACTACAACGGCCACCAGTTGCTGACGCAGGAACCGGCTGCCGCGCAGGCGCTGGCGAAGTACCGCATCAACCCTGGCAACGTCGGTTTCGGACGCAAGCGTGACTCGCAATTTGCGACCTTGATCGAACTGGCATTGCAATACGGCAAGCCGGTGCGCATAGGGGTGAACTGGGGCTCGCTCGATCAGGCGCTGGCGGCGCAGTTGATGGACGAGAACCACGCGCGCGCGCAGCCCTGGGATGCGCCACGGGTGATGCGCGAGGCGTTGATCCGCTCGGCGCTGGATTCGGCGCAGCGCGCAGTGGAGATCGGCCTTCCGCGCGAGCGCATCGTGCTCTCATGCAAGGTCTCGGGCGTGCAGGAATTGATCGCGGTGTATCGCGATCTGGCCGCGCGCTGCGACTACGCCTTGCATCTGGGGTTGACCGAAGCGGGCATGGGCAGCAAGGGCATCGTCGCATCGACGGCGGCGCTTTCGGTGCTGCTGCAGGAAGGCATCGGCGACACCATCCGCATCTCGCTCACACCCGAGCCGGGCGCGTCGCGCACGCAGGAAGTGATCGTCGCGCAGGAGCTGTTGCAGACGATGGGCCTGCGTGCGTTCACTCCGCTGGTCACCGCCTGCCCGGGCTGCGGGCGCACCACCTCGGAGTTCTTTCAGGAACTGGCCAAGACCGTGCAGGAGCATGTCCGCGCGAAGATGCCGGAGTGGAAGCTCAGCCATCCGGGTGCGGAAAACCTCACGCTGGCGGTGATGGGTTGCGTGGTCAATGGCCCGGGCGAATCGCGGCACGCGAACATTGGCATTTCGCTGCCCGGCACCGGCGAAGCGCCTGCCGCGCCGGTGTTCATCGACGGGCAGAAGGCGATGACCCTGCGCGGCGAGCGCATCGCGGAAGAATTCGTCGCGGTGATCGACGACTACGTGGAACGCAGGTTCGGTTGAGCAGCGGGCCATGCGTGGTGTAGGGAGCATCACGCGGCGATACGTCGATCACTCCCCCGGCTTGGCGGCTTCCACCGGCGCGTGGGTCGCGTGCGTGCGCGCGAGCAGGGTTTCGCGGTGGGCGATGTAGATGTTGGCGGCGAAGATGATCGCGGCGCCGGTGAGCGTCCAGCGGTCGATCGCCTCGCCGAACAGCAGCCATCCTGCAACCGTCACCATCGGCAACTGCATGAAGCTGATCGGTTGCAGCGCAGATACCTCGCCCATCTTCAACGCGCGCGTCCACAGCAGTTGCGCGATGGTTCCGCACAGGCCGGTGGCGGCCAGCCATGGCCAGGTCTGCGCGGGCGGCCACCGCCATGCGAACAAGGCCGCGACGAACGACATCGGCACCCAGAACAGATAGGTGTAGAAGACGATGGTGTCGGGTGCGTCGATCCGCGAGAGCTGCTTGATCTGGATCGCCACCACCGCGGCGAGCACCGCCGCCAGCAGGGCCACCAGCGAGCCCGTCGAGAAACCGGCCGTCCCGGGGCGCGCCACCGCCAGCACGCCGATGAAGCCCACCATCACCGCGCTCCAGCGGCGGCCGCGCACGCGCTCGTGCAGCCAGATCGCCGCGGCGATGGTGACGAACAGCGGCGTGGAATACGACAGCGCGATCGCCTGCGCCAGCGGCAGGTGCGCGATCGCCCAGAAACCCGACAGCATCGAGCCCACGCCGATCGCACTGCGCAACAGGTAGCGCGGCAGTTGCCGCGTGCGCAGTGACGCCTTGCCATGCAACAGGATCGGCAACAGCAGCAGCAGGCCGAAGGCGTTGCGGAAGAACGCGATCTCGAACGAGGACACGCTGCGTGCGGCGACCTTGATGGTCAGCGCCATCAGGCCGAAGCACAGGGTGCTGGCCAGCATCAATGCCGCCGCGCGCAGGAAGCGGTTCGATGCGGGCTTGCTGGACGCGGCGTTCATCGCGACGACGACCGATTCCGAATGCTCACCACGTCGCGCCGATGATGCGCGGCTCGGGTTCGATCGCCACCCCGAAGCGATCGCGTACCGACGCCGCCACGCGCCGCGCCAGTTCGAGCAGTTGCGCGCCGGTCGCATGGCCGTGGTTGACCAGCACCAGCGAGTGTTGCGCGGAGATGCCGGCATCGCCCTCGCGGTGGCCCTTCCAGCCGCAGGCCTCGATCATCCAAGCCGCCGAGAGCTTGCGCTGCGCAGGATCGGCGGCCGGATACACCGGCAGCTGCGGGTACTGGACGCGCAGCGCCGCAGCCAGTGCTGCATCGACCTGCGGATTCTTGAAGAAACTGCCGGCGTTGCCGATCTGCGCCGGGTCGGGAAGCTTGCGCGTGCGCAGGCGAATCACCGCCTCGGCCACGTGCGCGGCACGCGGGCGGTCGATACCCATCGCGGCCAGTTCCTCGCCGATGCCGGCGTAGTCGGTGCGCAGTGTGTGATGGCGGGGCAGGCGGAACTCCACCGCGACCACGATCCAGCGCTCTGGTTCGCGCTTGAACACGCTGTCGCGGTAGGCGAATCCACACGCGGCGTGATCGAGCCTGCAAAGCTGCCCGCTGCTGCGGTCGAAGGCTTCCACGGTTGCGACGAATTCGCCGACCTCCGTGCCGTAGGCGCCGATGTTCTGCACCGGTGCCGCGCCGACATGGCCGGGAATCAACGCGAGGTTTTCCAGCCCTTCCAGTCGCCGGCCCAGCGTCCAGTGCACGAAATCGTTCCAGCCCACGCCGGCCTCGGCGCGCACCAATGCACCGTCGTCGCCCTCGTGCAACACGTCGATGCCGCGCAGATCAAGTTGCACGACCAGACCCTGCGGATCGCCGGCCAGCAGCAGGTTGCTGCCTTCGCCCAGCACCAGCAGCGGGCCGCCGCGCATGCCGGCATGGCCGAGTAGCTCTTCCAGCGCCGCTCGGTCGCGCACCTGCGCCAGCAACGGCGCCGTCGCCGGAACGCGCAGGGTGTTGCGGGCGACGAGCGGGGCATGTTCCAGCAACCGCAGGCTGGACATCACACCGAACCTTCGCGGCGCGCGCGCAGGGCGGTGACGCATTCGCTGATGAGGTTGGGGCCGCGGTAGATCAAGCCCGTGTAGCACTGCAGCAAGGTCGCGCCGGCGGCCACCTTGGCCACCGCGTCGCCG
Organism: Pseudomonadota bacterium; assembly: GCA_018242445.1. Taxonomy (GTDB): domain Bacteria; phylum Pseudomonadota; class Gammaproteobacteria; order Xanthomonadales; family Xanthomonadaceae; genus SZAS-103. Next base: position 150,011 of record JAFEBW010000028.1, read on the forward strand.
CCGCTCATGATGCCGCCCACGCCGATCAGCGGGATCTTCTCGCCCACCCGCGCGCGCAGGCGCGAGAGCACCTGCGTCGAGCGCTGGTACAGCGGCTTGCCGGAGAGTCCGCCGGTTTCCTTTTCCAATTTATGTCCGCCGATGGCGGTGCGTGCGATGGTGGTATTGGTGGCGATGATGCCTTCCACGCCAGCATCGAGCATGATCCGCGCCATGCCGTCGAGTTGCGCGTCTTCCAGATCCGGTGCGATCTTGAGCAGGATCGGGGTGTCCTTGCGGTGCTGGCTGCGCAGCTTCTCCTGCGCCTCGCGCAGCTTGCCTACCAGCGCGCGCAGCGGCTCGTCGCGTTGCAGGTCGCGCAGGCCGGCGGTGTTGGGCGAGGAGATGTTGACAGTGACGTAGTCGGCGACCGGATAGACGCGCTCGAGGCAGTACAGGTAGTCGTCCACCGCGTTCTCGATGGGCGTGTCGGCGTTCTTGCCGATGTTGATGCCGACGATGCCCTTGCGGCGCGCGCTCGCGACGTTCTTCACCAGCGCGTCCACGCCTTCGTTGTTGAAGCCCAGCCGGTTGATGATCGCCTGCTGGTCGGGCAGGCGGAACATGCGCGGCTTCGGGTTGCCCGGCTGCGGTCGCGGGGTGGTGGTGCCGACCTCGATGAAACCGAAACCCATCGCCAGCAGGGCATCGACGTGCGCGCCATTCTTGTCCAGCCCGGCGGCCAGGCCGAAGGGGTTTTCGAACAGCCGCCAGAACACCCGCGTGGGCAGCCGCGGCGGGCGGCGGGCGAGGAAGTGGTGGGCGCCGCTGCGCCAGGTCGCCTCGATGGCCTGCATCGACAGGCCGTGGGCGACCTCCGGATCCAGCGCGAACAGCAGCGGGCGGACGAGACCGTACATCAGCGCATGGTTCCTGCGGGGGCGCGGTTAGGGTAGTCGATCGCGCGGTTTCCTTCGAGGGTCGGATCAGTCGGATCCGCGACGGAGGTGGGTTCTGCCGGCATGCGCGGATCGCTTGCGGCCAACGTGATCCCGCGACCCGTGGCCGTGTCGTGTGTGTACATGCGCGGGCTGAACCTACACGGGGTGGTGGTGGGCGAGAATCGTGCCGAAGGCCGCCAGCCCGCCGAAGATCAGGAAGACGGCCATCAAGGCCAACAGCCACAGCCCCAGATGCACATAACCCAGCACCAGCCCGGCCACGGCCATGCCGTCGCCCTCCAGCCCACCCTGCGCTCGGCGGATCTCGCCGCGCGCCATGTGCCCGGCGATCACCGCGATCACCGCGCCGACGAAGGGCAGGACGAACCAGCACAGGATGCCGAAGAGCAGGCTCACCGTGGCGGTGCTGCAGGTGGGGCGGATGGGAGTATTCATGGCAGGGCAGAATGCCTGATCGGTCGGTGGGTCGTCATCATGGCGCGTTCAACCAGCCAGCACCTGACCGCCGTCCACCGCCAGGGTCTGACCGGTGATCCAGCCGGCCTGCGGCGAGGCGAGGAACAGGGCGGCCGCTGCGATGTCGGCCGGCGTGCCGAAGCGTCCGAACGGGATGCTGGCCAGCACGCGGGCGTGCACGTCGGGCTTTTCCAGCCGGGTGCGATCCCACACCCCGCCCGGGAACTCCACCGATCCGGGCGCGATGGCGTTGACCCGGATGCGCTGCTCGGCCAGCAAAAGTGCCTGGGTGCCGGTGTAGTGACTCAGCGCCGCCTTCATCGCCGCGTAGGGTGGGCCCATCGTGCGTGGCCGCAGGGCGGCGATCGAACTCAGGTGCAGGATGCTCGCGCGCCCGGATCGCTGCAGGTGCGGCAGGGCGAAACGCGAAGCGCGCACCGCGGCCATCAGATCGATGTTGAAATCGGTCAGCCACGACGCATCGTCCTCGTGGAAGCCGTAGCCGGTGGCGTTGTTGACCAGCACGTCGATCCCGCCCAGCGCCTGCGCGGTGTCGGCGATCCACGCCTCGATCTGTCCGGCGTGGGCGAGATCGCAGGCTCGCGCATGCAGGCGCTGCGCATCGGTACCGGCATCGGTGGCGAGCGCATCCAGCCCGTCCTGTCCACGCGCGCACACCGCTACCTGCGCACCGGCGGCGAGGAAGCCCAGCGCGATCGCACGGCCGATGCCGCGACTGCCGCCGGCGACGGCGACGCGGTAGCCGCTGAAGTCGAAGGTGCAGGTCATGGCAGGGCGTGGCCGATGGACGGGACGGACAAGCGCATCACAGGTCGAACTTGATGCCCTGCGCCAGCGGCAGCGCGTCGGAGTAGTTGATGGTGTTGGTCTGCCGGCGCATGTAGGCCTTCCACGCATCCGAGCCGGACTCGCGGCCGCCGCCGGTTTCCTTCTCGCCGCCGAACGCGCCGCCGATCTCCGCGCCCGAGGTGCCGATGTTGACGTTGGCGATGCCGCAGTCCGAGCCCGACGCGGCGAGGAAGGCTTCGGCCGCTTTCAGGTTGGTGGTGAAGATCGACGAGGACAGGCCCTGCGGCACGTCGTTCTGCATCGCGATGGCCTCGTCGAGCGTCGAATACTTCATCACGTACAGGATCGGCGCGAAGGTTTCCGTCTGCACGACTTCGTCGGAGTTCTTCAGGCCGGTGATGATCGTCGGCAGCACGAAGTGGCCGCGGCGTTCGCTGAGCGCGCGGCCGCCGCTGGCGACGGTGCCGCCGGCAGCCTTGGCCTTGGCGATCGCGGCAGTGAAGGCGGCCACCGCGTCGGCGCTGTTGAGCGGGCCCATCAGGTTGGCCGGGTCGGTGGGGTCGCCGATTTTTTTCTCCACTTGCGCGTAGGCGGCGACCAGCTTGCCGAGCACCTCGTCGTAGCGCGATGCATGCACGAGCAGGCGGCGCGTGGTGGTGCAACGCTGGCCGGCGGTGCCCACCGCGCCGAAGGCGATCGCGGGGATGGCGAGCTTCAGGTCGGCGGTTTCATCGACGATGATCGCGTTGTTGCCGCCCAGTTCGAGCAGCGAGCGGCCCATGCGATGGGCGACGCGCTCGCCGACCAGACGGCCGATCTTCGTGGAGCCGGTGAAGCTGATCAGCGGCACGCGGCGGTCGTCCACGAAGGCCTGCGCGAGATTGCTGCCGGCATCGTTGAACAGGAAGAACAGGTCGGGGAAGCCGCCGTCCTTCAGCGCCTCGTTGCAGATGCGCATGGCGGCGACCGCCGACAGCGGGGTCTTGGGCGAAGGCTTCCAGATCGAGATGTCGCCGCAGATCGCGGCGATGAAACTGTTCCAGGCCCATACCGCGACCGGGAAGTTGAAGGCGCTGATGATGCCGACCAGCCCGAGCGGCTGCCACTGCTCGTACATGCGATGGCCGGGGCGCTCGGAGTGCATCGTCAGGCCGTAGAGCTGGCGCGAGAGACCGACGGCGAACTCGCCGATGTCGATCATCTCCTGCACTTCGCCGTCGCCTTCGGGCTTGGACTTGCCCATTTCCAGCGCGACCAGCGAGCCGAGCGCGTCCTTGTGTTTGCGCAGCGCCTCGGCGCAGCGGCGGATCGCCTCGCCGCGCCGCGGCGCCGGGGTGGTGCGCCACACCGCGAAGGCTTCCTGCGCGCGCGCGACGATCGTGTCGTAGTCGGATTTCGAGGAGGCATGCACCTTGGCGATCGCCTCGCCGGTGGTCGGGTTGACGGGCTCGATAACGCCGGCGTCGTGGGTCTTCGACCACTCGCCGCGGCCGAGATACGTGCCCGATTCGACCGCGTGCAGACCGAGTGCGGAGAGCACAGGATGGATCGACGCGTGGCTGTGGAGTTGTGCGTTCATGGACGATTCCTCTGCGACTGTGGGTGTTGGGGTCGCGTTGCCTTCCATCGGGAAAGCCATCGCTGGTGGTACGCGGGCGGCGCATTTTCGCTGCGTCGTGCGCCTGCCCGATGGCTGGGCGCACGGCATTGCCGATGCCGCACACGCTTCTGGCGACCCCGACAGGAGTTGAACCTGTGACCTCGCCCTTAGGAGGGGCGCGCTCTATCCAACTGAGCTACGGGGCCAAGCCGGCTATTTTCGCATGAACTGGCATGCAAACGGAGGGAAAGGATGGAAAAGACAGGGACATCCACAATTTCGAATGAGCACTTCGGCTTACTGCGCCGGTTCTTCGCGGCCTGACGCCCTGCATGGGGTGTGATAATGCCGCTTCGGGGTTATTGCTGGTTGCGCCGATCGCGCAGGGCTGAACGGCATCGCGTGGCAACGGATTTTCCGTCACCCTGATGGGGGCGGGGAGCGCGACCCTATTGATTCGGCCCTCAAATAGTCTGATACGCAGGCGTTCAACTTCTTTGCCCCTATCGCATCAGACCACAAAAACCACGCAAGGCTCCTACTATTTATTTATGGGCGCGATCTATAGGCGTCGTGCTGTGCGACCAAACGCGCACCATCGATGCGCGTGCGCGCAGCTATCGGCGCGTCGAGAAAGCGTCTGCCGCCTTGGTCGCCGAAGCGTTGGATGCGCTGCGAGCCATTTTGGAATAACGCCGCAGCAACGCGCGCTCTTCTGCGCAGCGCAAGCTTGGGCATACCAGCCGCATGAGCCGCCGGGGCTACACTGCGGCGCAACCTCCCTGCCGACGAGCCGCCGCGATGGACACCCGCCAACCCCATGAATATCCGCGCCGGGTGCTGCTGTTCGTCACCGGCCTCACCCCGCAGGTGGTCACCGAAACCCTGTACGCGCTGGCGGTGGCACCCGGCGAGCGGCCGCCCTTCGTGCCCACCCGCATCCACATCCTCACCACCACCCGCGGCGCGGAGCAGGCGCGGCTGGCGCTGCTGGCGCCCGACCGCGACCAGTTCGGCAAGCTGTGCCGCGCCTACCATCTGGAAGGCATCGCGTTCGACGAGTCCTGCATCGAGGTGATGCCCGACGCGACCGGGCTGCCGCTGGACGACCTGCGCACGCCCGCGCACAGCGAGGCCGCCGCCGATGCCATCACCCGCCGCATCGCCAGTTTCACCCACGATGCCGACTGCGCCTTGCATGTGTCGCTGGCTGGCGGACGCAAGACCATGGGGTTTTTCGCCGGTTATGCGTTGTCGCTGTACGGCCGCCCGCAGGATCGGCTCTCGCATGTGCTGGTGAGCGACCGCTTCGAGACCCACCCGCAGTTCTTCTTCATCCCGCGCCGTCCGGAGACGTTGTACGACCGCGAGCAGCGCGAGATGTCCACCGCCGATGCGCGCATCACCCTGGCGCACATCCCCTTCGTGCCGCTGCGCGCGGGTTTGCCGGAGCGGTTGCAGAAGGGCACCGTGGGCTATGCCGAGACCGTGCGCAACCACGAGCGCAACCGGCAGGCATCCGACCTGCGCATCGATGTGCGCAACCAGCGGCTGATCTGGCAGGGCGAACAAGTGCGGCTGGCGCCAACGCACATGCTCGTTTACGCCTGGCTGGCCGTGCGCAGCCTGCGCCTGCCGGCGGAGCAGGCACCCGTCTCACCGAAACAGTTGTTGAGCCAATCCGACCAGCACGGCTTGCAGCGCGACCTGTTGCGCACCGCGAGCAAGCTGTTCGGGGACAACAGCGACCACGTCAACGCGGTCAACGAAAACTTCAAGGACGCTACCCGCAAGAACCCCGACGGCAGCTCCACACCCGTGCGCAAAACGCCCAAGCCGGCGTGGCTGGAAGCCATCAAATCCAAGACCAACAAGCAGCTCGACACGATCTTGGGCGAGGGTGCCGCGGCGCAGATCGGCATCATCGGCGTGGGCGAGCGCGGGCACACCCGTTACCGGTTGGCGATCGCGCCCGATCGCATCGTCATGGAATGAGCCGGATGACCGGCACGCCCCTCATCCCCGAGCCGCCTGCCGCCGCGGCCGAGCCGTCGCTGGCACCGTGGCTGGCGCGGCTGCCCTTGCGCGTGTTGCAGATGGAGTTCGCCGCACCGCGATCGTTCGCCCTGCCGGCGCTGCCCGGCCCTGTCGTGCGCGGCGCGTTCGGCGCGATCTTGCACGCCTTCGCCTGCCCGCGCCACGCGCAGGGCCAGCCCTGTCTGCCGGAACAGCGCTGCGCCTACGGCGCGGTGTTCGCCTCGGCACCGCCGCCGGGCGTGGGCCCGCAGGCGAAGCAGGAGCAGACCCCGCACCCGCTGGCGCTGCAGGCGCAGCGCCCGCAACCCGATCGCCTGCAGGTGGAGCTGGTGTTGCTGGGCTGCGCCTGGGCCTTTCAGGAGGAATTGGCCACCGCGATGCGCCGCGCGGTGGAGCGCGGGCTGGGCCCCGAGCGCGTGCGCGGGCGCTGCACCGGCGAGCGGGTGCTCGATGTGCGCCCGCAGCCCTGCCCGACGGGCGCAGCGGTGGGCACGCTGGAGTTCGTCACCCCGCTGCGGCTGGTTCGCGAGGGCCGCACCCTGGGCGCGCGCGATGTGACCGCCGGCGACCTGCTGCAGTCCCTGCTGCGCCGCGCCGGCCTGCTGGTGAACTATCACGGTTTGCCCGGCCCGGAGCCGAACCGGGATGCCTTGCGCGCGGCGGCTGGCCAGGCGCGCTTCCTGCGCCACGATTGGCGCTACGAGAAGGGCGAGCGCTACTCCGCCCGCCAGCAGTCCACCGTGCCGCTGGACGGCCTGCTCGGCACCGTGCAACTCGATGCGGACAGCACCGTCGCCTTCTGGCCCTTGCTCGACTCCGGGCAGTGGATGCACGCCGGCAAAGGCACGATCCAGGGGCTGGGGAGGTATCGGGTGGGGGGCTGAAAAACTGTCTCAACGCAAACTGTGCGGCGGTATCTCGAATCGCTGCAACTCGGAATCGCGGGGCAACCGCGTAGCCGTCACCCAGTCGTCAATTGCTTTGGACAGGAGGCCGAGGCTGCTGTGATTGGATTTTCCACCGCCACCTTGGAACACGCGGATTTTGTGTTTATGGGCACGATTCAGATCGGCTTGGCTCAAGGGCCTCAAGCTCACCAGCCAGCGATCGTTGAAATGGTGCCCCATTTTTTCAGCCAGTGCATCCAGCTTGTAAACGATATCGGTGGCCTTGCTCGTTTCCTGGCCATCGATGAGCAAGTTCGCGGTCTTGACCTCGACGATCAGTGAACGGTTGCCATTCACCGCCACCAGATCGAATTCGTTGGAAACGCCATCGCGTTCAACCGTGATGCCTTGCGCCCAATCGTCCACACCGGAACGTTCGAACATCGACGCCAGCCAGACTTCCATCCATCCACCGGACAGGAAGGCCAATTCATCTTCCGGATTGGCAAGCAGGTTGAAGGTGAGCGTTTGGTCGGTTTCACGCAAGCTGTACTTCGTCAGGCCGCATTCCCGTATCGCCTCGCCGAACGGGCTGTGAAGCGCTTTTTGCACATCCTTGAAAACCTTGGCGAGCTTGAACCGGACGACGAACTGCGGGGCATCTGCGGTACCGTTCCAGTTCACTTGGCAATCGCGGCTATCACGCGAATGCGCCTGCATATGCAGGTTCTTGCGTGGATTCATCAACCAGCAAGCATCGGAAAGCGCCCTGTACCAACTGCCGAGCCAACAAGGGCATGGCAGCAACAATTCGAACAACTGCTTGCGTTGCAGCCACCGAGCATAGCCCTCGTTGGCGCTCATGGCGTGGGCGGCCGTGAACCCGTGCAGCGCCAGCACGTCGCCGAGGTTCAGGACACTGCGCAACTTGGTCGGCCCAAGCTCGGGTGCCAGCAGCTCATCGATGCTCTGTTGCTGGGTGTTTACGTAAGGCCCACGCAGCCGACCGTGGAAGGCTTCCGCGCGCTTGCCGAACGCGCGCTGCAGGGCCATGGCCATCGGCTTGGTGCCGCCGGTCAGGTTGATCACCACCCGCGATCGCGCTTCTGGCACGAGTCTCGATGCCCAGGACTCGGCCTGGGTGAGCAGATGTTGGTAGTCGCTGTCGTCCCAATCGACGATGCCGACGCGTGGCGCTGCAGGCCGCGCGAGAAACCAGTGCTTCAATGTTTCGGCGTACCCCTTCATCGTGGGCGTGGCAAGCAGGCGAACCTGTACGGTCGGGTCGTGCAGCCAGCCGATCGCCGCCGGAGCCAGTTGCTCGCTCACCGGTATCAGGGTCGCCGAGGGTTGTGGCGGCGCTTGCTCGCGCGCGCGCCGGGCTTCGACGGTTTCGCATTCCACCTTTTCTATCTCGTAGCGGGTCAGGCGCGCGCCGCACAGGTGCAACTCGGCTGGCCCCAGTTCACTGCCGCGAAGCTCCGGCGGTGTATCGATGTCGAGCGCCCAGAACTTCACGCCACGCTCGTGCAACTGGGCAGCGACATGGATCGGCAGTGTGCCCACCACGATATCGCCCTTGTGCAGCGAATCGAGCTCGAGATGCTCGATGGCCTGATCGATCGGAAAGGGCAGTTTGTCGTCCTCGGCCATCACCTCCACCCAACGGCAGGTTCCCTCGTGTCGCGTCACCAGATACGTGGTCATGGGCTGCCTCAATTGCCGCAATCGAAATAGCCATACCCCGAGCTGCGCTTGCCGCCGACGCCGCGTTCGGTCAGGGTGTCCCGCAACAGTCGCGCGACGACGTCGCACCACGCCGTGTGGCCTTCCAGCGTGAAGCGGAAGCTGCCCTGCACGGCGATCTGCGGGGCCGGGATCGGGCTGTCGAAATCGGTGGCCGGCGCGCCCTTGCCCTTGTAGTACTCCTGGTGGTGCGGGGTGATGATTTCCTCGACGAAGGGCTTGCCCTTGCCAGGCACCCACCACGCATCATGGAACACGATGGCACCGGATTCCTGCTCGGCCTCGACCTTCGTGTCGGCACCGAACAGCCACGTCACCACCTCGGGCTTGTCGCGCAGGCGCTCGCCGGCCAGAGCGCGCGTCACGCCTTTCAGCGCCGAGCCGGGGATCATCGGCATGCCCCAGGCATGCTGCACGGTCAGGCCGGTTTCCAGCGCGTTCTCGCGATCCACGCCGATGTACAGGCGACCGGCGAGCGCGACGGTGAAGGAGGTGAAGCGATCCTTGTCGGCGGTGGCCCTGCACCAGCGCTGGTAGGCGAGTTGGTAACCACGGGACGGCTCGATGCCGGCGATGCGTTGGATGAGTTTCTGCTTGGGCTTGCCGCCCTTGCCGCCGTCGTCAGGGCGGCTGGCTGCATCGTAGGCCGTCATGCCGCGGCGCAGCAGCAGGCCGGCATGGGCGCTCTTGCACTCGGGTATGAAATCGCGCAGGGCGTGGCGACAGATGTCCGTGGCCATGGTGGGTTCCTCAGGGGTTGCGTTGGCCGGATTTGTCGTCGCTGGCGATCAGCGTCTGCGTCATGCGTTTGAGCCAGCCGGAGGCATCCAGCGCCTCGCGGGTGAGCAATCGATACCTGGCGAGGTCGGCGCGCAGCGCCTCTTCGAAGAAAGCCTTGCCGCTGCCTTGTCCGGCGACTCTGGCCACGTCGTCGAGGTATTGGCCGTATTCGTCGCCCGCGACCTTGCCGCCCGACTTGGCCATCAGGAAGCCCGCGGCCTGGGCCAGCCCGGACTGCATCACCATCGTGGCGAAGGACATCGCGCGCGGCTTGTATTTTTTCGCGAACTCCTTGTCCTTGGCAGCCTGCTGCACGCGCTCCAAGGCGAGGCGGGCCATGCGCTGGGTGCGGGTCTGGGTCATGGTGCTTTCCCCTGCGTGATGAAGCGCACCAGGCCGCGGCCGATGGTGGCCTTGCCTCCGATCTGCAACAACCTTTCCTTGCCCATGCCGGCATGGAAGCGCTGGTGCGTGTCCGCGGCCGTGCAGGCCGGCTTGCGCCCGGGCCCGATGCCCAGCACGCCCCACAGCACCGACTCGGAAGGCAGGTTCTCCTCGTACCACAGCGCGCCTTTTTCGACCGTGCCGCGTTCATCGTCGATGCGGATGCGCGCGCGCACCTCGGTGGCGGTGTCGGCGAGGAAGCCGAAGTCGGCATCCGACAGGATGGCGAAGTGCGCGGGGAATTGCCGGGCCGAATCGCCATCGTCGGCGAACAGCAGATCGGCGAAATGCCTTGCCCAGGCCTCGGCCTTGCCTTCGTCGATCGCAAGGTCGAGATCCTCGAACACGGCCTTGCCGGAGGACAGGTGCAACTCGCTCTTGGTTACCGCCAGCATGCGGCCGGCCGAAACGGAAGGCGGCGCCGGCGGCGCGGCCGCCCCCGCGCGCCGCAAGTCCGCCGCATAGCGGGCGAGGATGAAGGGGCAGGTGGCCCAGGCCATGATGCCGGCCAGCGAACGCACTGGCAGCAGCAGCAGGTGGGCATCTCCGAAGGCGATGGCCCCGGCATGGGCGCCCTCGGGATTGTCGATGCGCTCGGGCCCGAACAGCAGGGCCTGATCGGCATGATCGGCAAACTCATCGCGCAGCACGCCCTTGAGCGCCGAGCCCGGTACCAGCGGCAGGTTGGTGGCCTTGGCGCGGGCGATCGGCAGATCGACCACGCCCACGGCCTGCCCCACGCCCACGTGCAGGGCCGACAATGCGTGCAGATGGAATACGTCCGTCTTCATGGCTCAAGGTTCTCCGAGTGAATGGGCTTGCCAGGGGCGCGGCAGGCAGATGCCGAAGCCGTCGCGGCGGTCTTGCGGGTCGTCGCAGATGGATGCGAGCCAGAGCCGGTCGAGTTGACCGACTGCGCCAGCGAGGATCTCGAACCAATAGGTGGCCCCGGCGGCCACCGCCTTGCGTGCGGCTCGCGGCTGCCAGCGTTGCAGATCCCAACCGGACACGCCCTGCCAACGCTCGACCAGCGCCGCCCGCAGGCGCACGCGCAGGCCATCGCAGCCGGGCACCTCGCCGCACAGGTGCGCGTCCAGCCAGTCCGGTCGCCAGCCGGAAGTGAACAAGGCCGGCGTGACCAAGGTCAGGGCAAACCCCTTCGCCAGGCTCTGCGCCCAGTCCCGGGGCGCGCCGATGGGGTTGCCATCGTGAGGTTCCAGCCAGGACAGCCTGCGCTCGCCGCCAAAGGCCACCGCGCCTGACGCGATGCCCTGGGGCCCGCGCGCCAGCAGCAACCATTGCGCCTCGTCCCAGCCTTCCGGCTGGCCTTCGGGATTGCGCCGCAGGGGACCGAAGTCGAGCCCTTCGGTCTGGAACAGGCGGCTGTTTTCGGCAGCGAAGGTGGTGCGATGGATACCCACGTGCGTGCGCTGTTCGACCTGCCAGGGCTGGGCCGGCTTGGCCGGAACCTCGACGTTGCCACCGCGCATCCATTGCAGTGTTTTCGCCAGCGGCCACCAGTCGGAATCCGGCTGGGGCTTGCCCTTGACCAGCCGCTCGAACATGACCGGGGCGAGGCCGGCCGGCAGGTCGCAACCGGCACCTTCCGGCAGGCGGCGTGGCGACAGGCGGTGGTAGCGTGCGGCCTTGCCGTTGTCGTCCAGCATGGGCACGGCGTCGGCCGGCTTGGGCAGCCAGGGCTCGACCATGCCCTTGCCATCGCGCCGTCCGAGGAAGGGCCCGATGGCCTCCAGCGCAAGCAATTCTCCCTGCTGTCCAGGGTTCAGGCGGGGCTGCCAGCCGCGCGCATCCATGACTTGCGTGCGCAGCAAGCCCGCCACCGCGGAAGGCCACGGGAAGTTGGCGCCATCGCGGACGCCGGCCTCGAAAGGGCGGCCGGAGCGGAACACGAGCGGTGCCTTGGGTTCGATGCGGTACCAGGCGTGCATGTCAGGTGCCCTCCCTGCCCAGATCGCTCGCGCTGCGAGCGGCCAACCAGCGCGCGAGGATCAACTCGTCGATCAATTGCCCGTATCCGGTCGGGTCGCCGGCGCGCGCGAACTGCCGGGCGCGTGCCTGCAGGGCATCCGTCAGGCCGGCTTGGATGGCATCGCCGCCGCCGCGTTCGTTGGCATGGGTGATGGTGCGCCGGATCTCGCAGTGGATCACCTCGGCGTCGAGGCCCGATTCCCGGCCTGCCAGCCAGGCCTGCCGGATGCGATAGGGCAGCTTGCCCGGCATGCTGCCGTCGATGAACGCGGTGCGCCAGGCTTCCAGCCGCGCGAACTCGTCGGGCGCGTCGAAGCGTGCGCGCCATGCCACCACATGCCCGCCGCGGCTGTGCAGGTGCAGGCCCAGCGCGTTGCCTTGGGCATCGCTGCCGGCATCGCCCTTGGCGAACTTCTCGGCGGCATCGCCGTAGGCGCGGATCAGCCCCAGGGGTTCGAGCACATGGCAGATCGCCGCGCCCACGCGCAGGCTTGGGCGATCGCCGGGCGGCGGCGACTTGCCCAACAGTTCCACGACGACCCCGCGCATGCGTTCATCGAACCGCTCGGCGAGGGCGCGACAACCATGCACCAGATCCGCCAGCGGGAACAACGCCATCACATCCTCGCCGCCGTTGTAGATGCTATGCCCGCGATGCTGCCGGCACACGTCCGGCACCTCGTCGGCGAAGTCTGCGATGGCGGCGGAGATCTGCGTGTGCTGCGCGGCCGACGCGGCCTTGTCGATGAAACGGCCCATGCGGTCGCCGTCGGCGACCACGATGGCCGCATACGGGCAGGGCCGGCCATGCTTCTTCCACAAGGGCCGCAGCACCGAGGCGAAGGACTCCAGCAACGCCACGTCGTCTTTCGCGGCCGCGCGCGCCTGCGCCACGGCGGCTTCCAGCCGCTCGGGATACAGCAGGCCGGCATCGTAGGGGAAGCTGGCGTAGATGCCGCCGTTGCCTTCGCTGCGGGTGGCCAGTCCGGCCGGCACCAGGCGCTCGCAGGCCGTGTTCAAGCCGGCAATTTCGTTCGGAGCCAGGCCTTGCAGCCAGCCATCGGCTGCCATTCGCGTGAGCGCGGTGAAGCGCTCGGAGCGGCCAGCCACGCGCTTGATGCAGCCCAGCGTGTCGAGCTGTTCGCCCGGCGCGACCCCGAACTTGGGCGGGAACCTGGCCCGCCCCTTGGGCAGCACGGATTCGCGCAGGCCATCCAGCGAGGACTTGGGGATGCCCAGGCCGAGCTGCGCATCGGGCCCTGCAAACATCGGCGCGAAGTCCCGCGTTTTCTTGCGCGCACCCAATGCGACCTTCGTGTGTTCGTAAGCCCGCTTGTAGTCGCCATCGCTGCGGCACCAGCCAGCAAAGCATTCCAGCGCATCGGCCGCCTGCCGCTGCCAGATGTCCTCGCGCAGCGCCACCCCGGCTTGTCGCCATGACGCAAGTGCGCCGTCGGCTGATTCCAGCAGGCGCTGCCGGCCGGCTTCCTGCGCGGCGCGGGTCAGTCGGGCAACCGCATCGGGAGAGTCCGCCTCGACCTGGGCCAGCAGCACGTTCGACAGGTTGCTGTCCTCGTCCGCATGTTCGCCGCGCACCCGCGAAGCCAGCGGATAGATCAGTTCCGCGCCGCCATCGAGCAGCGCCACGCCGGCGGCGCGCACCACCTCCGACAGCAGCCGGCTGCCGGCCCACAGGTCACGGCTGCGGCGCGCGGCGGCGATGTAACCCTGCACCGGGCCGAAAGCGATCTCGACCAGCCACGTGCTCATGCGCGCTCCCTCACGGCGATGATTTCCGACCCGACCACTTCGATGTCGCACATGACGAAACCGCCCGAACCGGGCTTGAGCCGTTGCCTGTGGGGCCCGGTCAAACCTGCCAGCAAGGCGTCGACCTTGTCGGCAAGGGCATTCCATGACCCGTTCGATTTCGGGTGTACGGCCTTCAAGGCGCCGTTGCCCTGCACGGTGAGCTTCACACCCGCCACGCCCGTGGCCACCTTGGGGCGTGTCGATGCGGCTGGCGCCAGAGCGGCGGCTTGTTGCCCCGCAACTACGCCGTCGGCGGCGAAAAAGGCGAGGAAGGCGTCGATGGCATCGGCCTTGCCATCCAAAGGGCGGATCTTCGCCACGGCATCGGCTTTCGGTTTCCAGGCATCGCGCGCCATTTTTCTGGGCGAAGCCCTGAACGGGCCTTCGAGGGAAAGTCCCATGGCATCCGCATGGCGGGTATCCAGCAGCAAGGCTGCCGCCTGCCAATGCCCGTCCGCAGTCGGATAGGGGCGCAGGATCAGTGGCGAGGCCATGCGCTCGGCAGACTCGGTTTGCCCATCGGGTACGGGCTTGAGCGTGGTGTCCTGCGGATCGTTCTTGTCCTTGAAATGGAAAATGATCGGCAAGCCGAACATGGCGCGCGGGAACACGTCGCCCACGTCGCACACTGGGTTCGCGTGGGCTGGTGCGCTGGCACTCGTGATGCGCCGGATCGCGTCGGGTTCGGGCCAGCGGCTGCGCCCGGGCCGGTTCTTCTCGGTGCCCTGGTTGCGACCGGAGTTTTCGCCTTGACGGAATTTTTTCAACTTGTCGATCGCTTGGTTCCAGGCCTTGATCGCATCGCCCGGTGCGTCAGCGCGCACAACCAGTTTGAGCCCGTGCTTGGCTACCTCGTTCTCCGCGACCCGGATCAGGCGGCGCTTGGCATCGGTCACCATGACGGCACCGCAACCGCGACGCGTGCGCGCGCCCACGCCGCCGAACGTGGCCCACCAGCGCAGGGCCTGTTCGACCTGCTGCCGCTGTTCTTCGCTGGCTTTGCGGTCGAAACGCACGACGAGCTGGAAACGAAAGTCGTCCATGAGCAGCTTGCCTGGCTGCTCGGCCACTTCGCCTTTCTCGGATCGCCCCTGCCCTGGGAACAGCGCGTAGGCGGGCAATCCGGTGGCGACAAACGGCCCTTTCAACTTGCCATCGCGTTGCTCGAAACGGGCTATCGCCTGCAATTTGTTGTCGGGCACCTGCGATGCCTTCACCTCCACCAGCACCTTGCTGGCGGCCAGCGTCTGCGCATCGCCCAGTCCGCCCCACAAGTCGCGTTCGATCTCGAACAGTTTCTGCGGGCTGCGGGCCTTGCCGTGCTCGTCCTTGCCATGGAGCAGCCGCCACCAGTGGCGCAGTTGCCCGCGGATGGCGGTAGCCCGGATCGGCATGGCGCAATCCACATCGCCGGCCTCGACACCGCCGCCGTACATCGGCGTCGCCAGCGTGCAGTCGTAGTGCCATGCGCCGGCCGTTTCCTGCGGCTGGGCACGGGCCAGCAGTTCGAGTGCGTGTTCGGGCGTGGCCGGTACGGCGTGGGTTTTGCGAAGTGCCATGTGGCATCTCCGGAGCGGGTGGAAATGTCTGGAATGATGGAAGGCGAAACCTGCATCGACAGGTTCTCAATTTTTCGTGCTGATCGTGAGATTGCAAGCTTGCATGCCGATGCAGTGCGGCAGTCATCCGCTCGCAGCCGATGCCGGGAACCACTGGTGGACTGCACCGCTCACGGCACCGCAAACCCCGCCTGCCGCAACATGCCGGCCAGCGCGATCAAGGGCAGGCCGATCAATGCGGTCGGATCTTCGCTGCGGATGGCCTCAAACAAGGCGATCCCCAGCCCCTCGGACTTGAAGCTGCCGGCGCAGTCCCAGGGGCGTTCGGTTTGCAGGTAGCGCTCGATCTGCGCGTCGTCGAGGCGGCGAAAGCGCACGTCGGTGCGGTCGCGGTGGCTGTAGTTCGCCTCCGGTTCCATGCGCAGCAGGCACACCGCCGTATGAAAGTGCAGGGTGCGCGCGGACGCGGCGCGCAACTGTTCGCTGGCGCGGGCATGGTCGCCGGGTTTGCCCAGCGTCACGCCGTCGCGCTCGGCGACTTGATCCGAGCCGATCACCCACGCCGACGGATGCGCGCGCGCCACGGCCGTCGCCTTGGCGCAGGCCAGGCGTTCGCACAGTGCCGCCGGGGTTTCTCCGGGCCGTGGCGTTTCGTCGGTATCCGGCGCGACCACGGCATAGGGCAGGCCGAGGCGATCCAGCAACTGCCGGCGGTAGATCGAGGTCGAGGCGAGGATCAACGCCGGCGCGGGCACGTCACTGCTCGCCACGGCGCAGCGTCGCAGGCTCGCGCCCGGCGGCGGCGATCGCAGGACCCGTGGCCGAATCCAGCTCGGCACCGGCATCGTCCAGCCGCGCCAGTTCGGCGGCGATGCGTTCGCGCGCCCTGGACAGGGCGGCGGCGGCCTCGTCCAGCGCGTCTTGGCTGGCGCTGTCGGCATGTTGCTGCAACCACATGCGGTGCTGAAGCAAGTCGCGCAGCCCGGCCTGCACGCGCGCGTCGGTGTCCAGCGAGGCGCGGGCATCGGCGGCGATGTCGGCCGGCACGCGGCCGACCACGTTCTGCATCGCGCCCATCTTGTCGCGGGTACGGTGCAGCAACTGCTCCATCGCGTCGGCGTCGTCCATGATGCGGGTGAGGGTGCGCTGACGGCGGCGATGACGCGCGCTGGACAGGCCCATGGCGACGACCCCGAGGATCGTCACGGCTGCGACCAGCAGGAGGGCGAGCGCGTGCGTCGATGACATCGCCGGCAGTCTGCACCAGCTCGCGCCGGCACTGCAAACGCAGGGCCGGCGCATCGGTGGAGAGCCGCCTTCGCGTTGACCGCGCTGCGGCAAGCACGTATCATTCGCGGCTTATGTCTGCAGGCCTGCCCGAGACTCTGGACGCCTGGCGCATGCTGGCGGCACGCCGTTCCTTCGAGGGGTCGGTGCCCCTGGCTTCCATGCCGCGCCTGTGCGGGGCGCTGGAGCAGCCGGAGGGCGATTGCCGGTATGTGCTGAGTTTCGATCGCGGCGCGCTGGATGTGCCGCGGATCGAGGTGAAGGCGCAGGCGCTGTTGCCGTTGTTGTGCCAGCGCAGCCTGCAACGTTTCCTGTTGCCGGTGGCGGTGGAGCAATCGCTGGCGATGGTGGCGGACGACGATCAGGAGGCCGCGTTGCCGGAAGGCTACGAGGCCATCGTGGTCGGTGCCGATGGCGCGGTGCATCCGCTGGATCTGATCGAGGATGAGCTGATCCTCGCCTTGCCGGTGGTTGCCATCGATCCTGCCAGCACGCCGCTCGAGATCGCGTTGGCCGAGGGCGGCGGCAAGCAGGCCGAGGCAAGGCAAGACAACCCGTTCGCCGTCCTGGCGGGCTTCCACAGCAACAAGCAGCGCGAGCCGTCCTGATCGACGGCTCGGAACATCCGGAGAACCAGAATGGCCGTACAGAAATCCCGCGTTTCCCCCTCCCGCAAGGGCATGCGTCAGGCGCACGACGCCCTGAGCGCCAAGCAGTTGTCCACCGACAAGACCAGCGGCGAGACGCACATCCGCCACCACGTCACCAAGGACGGCTACTACCGCGGCCGCCAGGTGATCGAGCCGAAGGACGCCGTCGAAGTCGACGACTGAGCCGGCGCGCGTTCGCATTGCCCTTGAATGACAGCGCCAGCGATGCCGTGCGGGCGCTGGTGCGAGCAGCTTCGAGCTTGAGGAGGACGTGGTGACGCAAGCGGCTCCGCGCGT
This sequence comes from Pseudomonadota bacterium, assembly GCA_018242445.1. Lineage (GTDB taxonomy): Bacteria > Pseudomonadota > Gammaproteobacteria > Xanthomonadales > Xanthomonadaceae > SZAS-103. Next base: position 167,306 of record JAFEBW010000028.1, read on the forward strand.
GCATGCGCGCATTGCAGGAACCGGCAGCTTCCTGCCGGAGACCATCCTGAGCAACGACGACCTCGCCAGGCGCGTCGACACCAGCGACGAGTGGATCCGCGAGCGCACCGGCATCCGCCAGCGGCATGTGGCCAGCGCAGGCCAGACCACCAGCGACCTGGCGTTCGAGGCCGGTCGGCGCGCACTGGAAGCCGCCGGCGTGGCGGCCGCCGACGTGCAGTTGTTGATCGTCGGCACCACCACGCCCGACCTGATCTTCCCGTCCACGGCCTGCCTCGTGCAGCACAAGCTGGGCGCGAACGGCTGCATGGCATTCGACGTCAACGCGGCGTGCTCGGGCTTCCTGTACGCGCTGTCGATCGCCGACCAATTCATCCGCGCTGGCACGGTGCAGACCGCGCTGGTGATCGGTGCGGAAACCCTCACGCGCATGCTCGACTGGTCCGACCGCGGCACCTGCGTGCTGTTCGGCGATGGCGCCGGCGCGGTGGTGCTCAAGGCCGACGGGGAAACCGGCATCATCTCCACCCACATGCACGCCGACGGCGCGTACCAGAAGCTGCTGTGGAATCCGGTGGGCGTGTCGGCGGGCTTCAAGCTCGACGAGGAAAACGCCGGCGTGCGCGTGCTGATGACCGGCAACGAGGTGTTCAAGGTCGCCGTCAAGACGCTCGATGCCGTGGTCGACGAAGCGCTTTCCGCCAATGGCCTGGATCGTTCGGCGATCGACTGGCTGATCCCGCACCAGGCCAACCTGCGCATCATCCAGGCTACCGCCAAGCGCCTGGAGATGCCGATGGATCGCGTCATCGTCACCGTGGATCGCCACGGCAACACGTCCTCGGGCTCGGTGCCGCTGGCGCTGGACGAGGCGGTGCGTTCGGGCAAGGTGCAGCGCGGGCAACTGCTGCTGCTGGAAGTGTTCGGCGGCGGCTTCACCTGGGGTTCGGCGTTGCTTCGGTACTGAGGCAACGCTGATTCATTCAGCGCATCCCGAATTCGCGCTCGCGTACACTGCACGATTCCGCATCGTGCATGGAGCGCCGCCCTTGAATCCGATCCAGACCAAGCTGCCGAAGGTCGGCACCACCATCTTCACGGTGATGTCGCAGCTCGCGCTCGAGCACAAGGCCGTGAATCTCGGCCAGGGTTTCCCCGATTTCTCGCCGCCCGCGCCGCTGGTCGATGCGCTGGCGCGCGCCGCACGCGAAGGGAAAAACCAGTATTCGCCGATGACCGGCTGGCCGGCATTGCGGCAGGCGATCGCGGCGAAGACGAAGACGCTCTACGGCTGCGGCGTCGATGCCGATGCGCAGATCACGGTGACCAGCGGCGGCAGCGAGGCGATCTTCGATGCCGTGCTCGCCGTCGTGCATGCGGGCGAGGAAGTGATCGTGCTCGATCCTTGCTACGACTCCTACGAGCCGGCCATCGAGCTGGCCGGCGCGCGCGCCGTGCACGTGCCGCTGGACGCGCACGATTTCCGCGTGGACTGGCAGCGCGTGCGCGATGCCATCACCCCGCGCACGCGGATGCTGATGATCAACACGCCGCACAACCCGTCCGGCGCGATGCTGTCGGCGCAGGACATGGCAACGTTGGCCGGCATCCTGCGCGGCACGGACATCGTGCTGCTGTCCGACGAGGTGTACGAGCACATCGTTTACGACGGCGCGCGCCACGAATCGGTGCTGCGCCATCCCGAGCTGGCCGAACGCGCGTTCGTCATTTCCAGCTTCGGCAAGACCTACCACTGCACCGGCTGGAAGGTCGGCTACGCCATCGCGCCGCCAGCGCTCAGCGGCGAGTTCCGCAAGGTGCGCCAGTACAACACCTTCTGCACCTTCACCCCGGCGCAGGTCGCGCTGGCGGACATGCTCGCGAACCACCCCGAGCACCACGAGGAGCTGGGCGCGTTCTACCAGCCCAAGCGCGACCGTTTCCGCGAACTGCTCGGCCGCACGAAGTTCAAGCCGTTGCCGGTGCCGGGCGGCTACTTCCAGCTCGTGGATTATTCGGCGGTCAGCGCTCTGCCGGATGCCGAATTTGCCCGCTGGCTGACCATCGAACACGGCGTGACCGGCATCCCGCTGTCGCCGTTCTACGAAACGCCGCCGCCGGGGCAGCGCCTGATCCGCTTCTGCTTCGCCAAGAACGAAGCGACGCTGGAGGCGGCGATCGAAAGGCTGGCGAAGATATAGGCTGGTCATCCAGCGGCCGTGGTGCAATCTGCGCAGTCACTGGGTCCCCGCCTTCGCGGGGACGACGGCAACAACACATGATCGGAACCCACACCATGAAAGACCTCCGCGTTTCCCTCGTGCAAGGCGCCACCCGCTGGCACGATCCGGCCGGCAACCGCGAGTATTACGGCGATCTGATCGAACCCTTGCATGGCCGCACCGACCTGATCGTGCTGCCGGAAACCTTCACCAGCGGCTTCTCCAACGAGGCCATCGGCAATGCCGAGACGATGGACGGCCCGACGGTGGCGTGGATCGGCGCGCAGGCCAGGGCCGCCAAGGCTGCGGTCATGGGCAGCGTGCAACTGCGCACGCCCGAAGGCGTCTTCAATCGGCTGCTGTTCGCCAAACCCGACGGCAGCCTGCTGCATTACGACAAGCGCCATTTGTTCCGCTATGCCGGCGAACACGAGCGCTACGCCGCCGGGCGCGAGCGGCTGACGGTGGAATGGCGCGGCTGGCGAATCTGCCCGCTGGTCTGCTACGACCTGCGTTTCCCGGTGTTCTCGCGCAACCGCTTCGATGTCGAGCGCAAGGGCGGGCTCGATTACGACCTGCTGATCTATGTGGCCAACTGGCCGGGCGTGCGCGCCTACCCGTGGCGCACCCTGCTGCGCGCCCGCGCCATCGAGAACCTGTGCTACCTCGCCGGCGTCAACCGCGTCGGCACCGACGGCAACCATCTGGACTACGCCGGCGACAGCGCGGTGATCGACTTCCTCGGCCAGCCGATCAACGAATGCGGCCATCAGGAAGTGGTGACGACGACCACTTTGCTCGCCGAGGAACTGCTGGCGCACCGCAAGCGCTTCCCGGCGATGCTGGACGGGGATGCGTTCACGATCGGTTGAGCGTGGCACGCCAGCGGGCGCGCGGATTCAATCCTCGTCGCGCGGCAACCCCTCGTAACGCGGGCCGCGTGGTGCGCCGCCGGGGCGATGCGGACGGTTGCCGCGCGGGCCGGCGTGTTGGCCGCCGGGGCCGCGCGACTGCGGGCGCGGGCCGTCTTGGCGCGGACCGTCGCGGCGCGGGCCTTGCGGGCCGCGGGCCGGGCCGGCATGCGAGCGCTCGCCGCGGTAGTCACCGCGAACCTCGTTGAAGCGACCGCGATCGCCGCGTTGACCTTCCGTGGAGCGGGCGTTGTAGCCTTGCGTGTCGCGCCCCCCCGGAAGCCCGCCGTACGGACGCGGCGCACCCTGCGGACGCGGCGCGCCTCGATCGCGCGGACCGCCGCGATGGGGCTGCGGGCCTTGCCCGCCGCCGGGGCGCCCGGCACCGCGATGATGGCCGCGCGGGCCGGTGTCCACGCCCTCGGGCACGTACCAACTGCGGAATTCCGTGCCGTTGCCGCCGTGCGATGGCCCGCCTGCACCGCCACGACGCTGCTGCGGGCGGCCTTGCCCATACGGCTTGTCGCCGAAAGGCCGTTCGCCATACGGTTTGTCGCCGCCGCGTCGCGGGCCGCCGGGGTGGCCGGCGCCGGCGTGTTGCGGATGCGGCCGGCCGCGCGGTGCGCCGCGGCCGTGCGCGGGCTTGTCGTGGCTGTAGGATGCTGGCGGTTGATCCTCGTGGCGGCCGTGATGGCGCTGGTTCGGCTGCGCGTTGCCGTGCGCACCCTTCTTGGCGTAGCCGCCGTGCTTGCGCGGACCACGTGCGGGGCGATCCTCGCGCACGTGGTCGAAGCGGCGCAGTTCGCGGCCTTCGTCGGCAGCCGACAGCGCACCGTTGACGTAGGCCTTGCCGCCGCGTTCTTCCTTGCGGATGCGGATCTCGTTGCGCGCCTTGCGCTGGCCGATCACCGGTTGCAGGGTCAGCACCTGCGCGCCGCCCTCCAGACCGAGTTCCTTCTGCAAGGCTTCGACCTGCTCGACCGGCAATTCTTCGCTCTGCCCACGCTTGAGCAGGCGGGGCAGGGTGATCGCACCGTAGCGGATGCGCTTGAGCCGGCTGACCTGATAGCCCTGCGATTCCCACAGACGGCGCACTTCGCGGTTGCGGCCTTCGGTCACCGCCACGCGGAACCATGCGTGCGAGTCGGAACTGTTGATGCGCTCGATGCTGTCGAACTTCGCCGGGCCATCGTCCAACGCCACGCCGCGACGGAGGCGATCGACGATGTTGTCCGGCACCTCGCCGTGGATGCGGCAGACGTATTCGCGCTCGACCTCGCGTGAAGGATGCATCAGCGCATTGGCCAGCTCGCCGTCGGTGGTCAGCAGCAGCAGGCCGGTGGTGTTGATGTCCAGCCGCCCCACCGCGATCCAGCGCGCGCCCTTGATGTTGGGCAGCGCCTCGAAAATGGTCGGGCGACCTTCCGGATCCTCGCGGGTGGTGACCTCGCCCTCGGGCTTGTTGTAGATCAGCACGCGCGCCGGCTCGTTGAGCGCGCTGGCGACGAAGGTGCGGCCGTCCAGATCGACGCGGTCGCCGCTGCGGATCGACGAGCCGACCTGCGCGACCTCGCCGTTGACCGTCACCAGCCCGTGCGCGATGCGCTCCTCCAGCGCGCGCCGCGAGCCGAGCCCGGCCTGTGCGAGCACCTTGTGCAGACGCTCCTCGAGCTTGGGCGCCGCGGTGTCGTCGGCGTTGCGGTTGAGGCTCAGGCGGCTGCGTGCCGGCTCGGTGGCGGGTTTTTCAGGGTGGCTGTGGTCGTCGTGTTCGTGTTTGTCAGTCATGGTTGGGCTCGTGCGCGTGGTTGCGCGTTTCGTCTGATAGGGCGATGCCGACGGTTTCTTCGGCGGAATCGTCGTGGAAAAGATTGGATGCCGGCTCATCGGAAACCTCGTCGGCATTCGGGGAAAGATCGGCTTGGATGTCGCCATCGACGGCGCTTTCATCGAGTACCTCGTCGAGACGGCCATCCGCACCCATCTCGATGATCGCCACCGTGGGCGCGGCCTCGAAGGGAAGCTGTGGGTCGAGGTCGGGGATCTCGCCGATTTCCGCCAGCGGCGGCAACTGGTCGAGGCTCTTCAAGCCGAAGTAATCGAGGAAGTTGCGGGTGGTGCCGTACAGCGCCGGTTTGCCGGGCACGTCGCGGTGGCCGACCACACGGATCCATTCGCGTTCTTCCAGCGTCTTGATGGTGTTGGTGTTGACCGCCACCCCGCGCACGGCTTCGATCTCGCCGCGGGTGATCGGTTGCCGATAAGCGACCAGCGCCAGCGTTTCCAGCGTGGCGCGGGTGTACTTGGCCTGCCGCTCCGCCCACAGGCGCGCCACCCACGGTTGCACGTCGCCGCGCACCTGGTAGCGCCAGCCGGAGGCGACCTCGACCAGTTCCACACCGCGCTCGGCGCAGGCCGCCTGCAAGGTTTCGAGTGCCTGCGCGATATCCTGCTGGGCGATGTCCGGTTCCTCGACGAACAACTCGGCCAGTTGCGCGAACGACAACGGCCGCTGCGCGGCGAGCAGGGCGGCTTCGATGATGCGGGCGAGTGAGGCTGTTTCCATGTGTATCGTGTTGTTTGTTTGCGTGATGTCTGCCGTTTCCTTCTCCCTCCGGGAGAAGGTGGCGCGAAGCGCCGGATGAGGGACGAGGTCGGGTGGAGATCGTGGGTACTCGGCCCCTCACCCCAACCCCTCTCCCGATGGGAGAGGGGCTTCGGGATGCGGAGTGGGTGGCGAGTTGCCATCATCGTTCGCCGCTTCTTCATCGCCCGCCGGCAGCACCAGCGACTTGACGTAGATCGCCGCACCCTGCGTCTCCTGCACGATCTCGATCAGCATCTCCTTGGCCAGTTCGAGGATCGACAGGAAGGTGACCACCACGCCCAGCCGGCCTTCCTCGGGCGTGAACAAGGCGGTGAAATCGTGGAAGCGGCCGTCGCCGAGCGTGCGCAGCACCGTGCCCATGCGCTCGCGCACCGACAGCGCCTCGCGGCGCACGGCGTGGCGGCCAAACAGTTCGGAACGCTTGAGCACGTCGCGCAGGGCCAGCAGCAGTTCGCGCAAATCCACCGGCGGCGGCGCGGCGACCAGCTTGATCTCGAGCATCTGCGCGGTGGCGATGGCGGTGTCGCGATCGAGCCGGTTGAGCTGGTCGATATCCTGCGCGGCTTTCTTGAAACGCTCGTACTCCTGCAGGCGGCGCACCAGTTCGGCGCGCGGGTCGGCTTCATCGCCCGCCGCATCCGCCGGCCGCGGCAACAACATCCGCGATTTGATCTCCGCCAGCATCGCGGCCATCACCAGATAGTCGGCCGCCAGCTCGAAGCGCAGCTCGCGCAGGGTCTGGATGTAATCGACGTACTGGCGGGTGATCTCGGCCACCGGGATGTCGAGGATGTCCAGGTTCTGCCGGCGGATCAGGTACAGCAGCAGGTCGAGCGGGCCCTCGAAGGCTTCGAGGATCACCTCCAGCGCATCCGGCGGGATGTACAGATCCTGCGGGATCTCCAGCATCGGCTGCCCATGCACCAGCGCCAGCGGCATCTCGCGCTGGATCGCCGTGGCGGCGGGGCTTGCAGGTTGGGCGTCGGCGAGAGTCGCCGAGGGCTCGGGTTCGTTGTTCACGCGGGTTGACCAGTTTTTGCCAAAATCGTTGACCACACCTGATTAGCGATTTTCCTCAGCCAGCCGTTGGGGTATCCGTCGCGGTTCGTTCGACTCGGTCGCAGACCTTCGCCGGCGCATCCAGCAATTCGTCGACCACTGGAATCTCCATCGCAAGCCATTCGCTTGGACTGCAACAGCTGAATCGATTCTTGAAAAAATTGGAGCGTCTTAGCAAAGCTATCTCTGGGACATCACACTAGAACTAAACAGGCTACTGTTTGCAGCGCCAACTATCAATTTGGGAGAACACTGTCGAATCAAGCGTTTCGACACCTTGAGGAATAGGTGTGTCTGAAACGAAGGAATAGTTCAGAACATAGTCCTGTCCTCGCACTATTCGGTTACAAGCAATCTCTTTGACATTCTTGTCTGCAATCACGACAGTCTGCGTTCTGCAAGTGGCAATGAGTTGATCACCCTCTTCCAAGAATGGCTTCTCGTTTGCTGACAAATGGTTCGCCTTGAGCCACACATACCAACGCCAATCTTGCTTGTTGGAAACCACGACCACTGAGCCATGGTGTTTACTTTTTAGTGTTGAGTTAGGGGACGACGCTAGCGCGCGGATAGGCGTGTCATTTGGGAAGTCTTGCCAGCGCCATCCTTTGAATGTTTTATAAGGGGCGGTGCTCCCAGTAATAATTGATTTAAGTACATTGCATTGCGTACCAGCTGGTGCGTACCTGCATCCGGCAAACGCAAATCCCTTGTCCTCAACTGATGCACCCGGCAACTTAAGTAACACCTCTGGAAGCGTATGGGATTTCGGCACACAAAATTTTGCTTGTACACCACTTATTGAGTACACGAGATAATTTTGGCTGCAACCACAAGAGGCTGCCAGCATCAAGGTACTTGCCGCTTGAAGACAGATTTGTGGTAGTGGACGCATCAGTAGTGGCAAGCCGGTGCAGTACACCATCCAAATATGAAACTACCTGGAATGTCACCGCCAAATACCGCACCTCCATACTGACCAAAAACAGAGGCATGGAATTGGGAAAAGACAGCTTCTGAAAGATTCACGGGATTCGTTGCAGAGGCCTGCGCCTGATTCAATGCGTCTACCCGAGATTGGGCTAATTTCTCGCGTATGTTTTCCATAGCATCTGCAAGCTTTTGCGGGCAGCAAGCTTTTGCGGGCAGTTCTTCATTGACGCATTGTGTTCTTTCAAAGCATTTTCGAGCAATAAATTAGTGGTATTGGCCGCCAGCCCTATGTTAGCAGCCACGTCCTCAGCGGAGCATGCGTATGTATCGCCCCCGGAGCATGCCAAACCGTAGTATTGATACCATCGGCCCGCGGCAGCGGCGGCACTTTCTTGGGGTGTATTCCAACAACCGAGTCCATTGCACGCGAGACCGAACGGATCACTCCTGGAAAGCCTGCAATTTCGCTGAATCGATTTCAATATCCGCGGGTATCCGCGACGTGGCCGAAGGTTCGTCGGCGACAACATGTGGGCACGCCCCCGATATGTGATTCACCAACGCGCGAACGTCAGACTCCGTGTGCCCCAAGTCCTGCTCACGATTCCAGCGGACGAAAGCCCTGCCGCAACAGTTGCGGTACCTCCCCGGTGACATCGATCACGCTGGTCGGGCCGGGTTGGCAATCCCCGCCGTCGAGCATGAAATCCACGCGCTCCAGCAAGGCGTCGGCCACGTCATCGGCCATATGGCTGGCCAAGTCGTCGGTTTCCGGCAACGCCACGCTGGTGCTCAGCAACGGTTGTTCGGCCGCCTGCAACAAGGCCTGGGCAACCGGATGATCGATCCTGCGCACGCCGATGGAGCGGCGCTTGTCCAGCTTCAGGCGGCGGGGCAGGTCGGAGGAGGCGGTCAGGATGAACGTGCAGGGGCCGGGCGTCAGCGCTTTCGTCAGCCGGAAGGCCGTATCGCCGAGCCGGGCCATGCGCCCGACATCACTCAATGACGCACAGAGTAAGGTGAAAGGGTGCTTGCTGTCCAGCGCGCGCAGCCGGCGCACCCGCTCCTCCGCGTCGCGGGCGTCGAGCATCCACACGAAGGTGTAGCCGGCATCGGTCGGGCACAGGCCAAGGCCGCCGGCGTGCAGCAAGGCTTTCGCGCGGGCGATGGAGCGCGGTTGCGGATCGACGGGGTGGACAGGCAGGCGTTCGCTCATGGGGCCGGTATCATGCACGCATTCCACGTCCCCATGCAGCCGGAGTCGCCATGCTCTACGCCATCGTCGGTATCGACCAGCCCGAATCGCTCGCAGCGCGGCAGGCGTCGCGGCCTGCGCACCTGGCGCGACTGGAAGCCCTGCGCGATGCGGGACGGCTGCTGCTGGCGGGTCCGTTCCCGGCGATCGATGCCCTCGATCCGGGCCCGGCCGGATTCTCCGGCAGCCTGATCGTGGCCGAGTTCGCCTCGCTGGACGAAGCGCGAACCTGGGCGGACGCCGATCCTTACCGTGCCGCCGGCGTGTATGCCAGCGTGGACGTGCGTCCCTTCCGGCAGACCCTGCCATGACGGGGGGCATCGTCGTCGGCGACAAGGCCACCCGCGATGCGCGCATCCGCGCCGCGCTGGCGGTACTCGCTCCGGTCGAGATCGAATTGATCGACGAAGGGCACAAACACGTCGGCCACGAAGGCGCGCGCCACGGCCACGGCCATTACGCCCTGCGCATCGTCGCCGAATGTTTTCGCGGGCTTCCGCCGATCGCCTGCCATCGCAAGGTGCATGCGGCGCTGGGCGATCTGCTGCGCACCGACATCCACGCCATCAGCATCCACGCCAGTGCGCCGCTGCGCTGAGTAGCCCATTTGCTGGACCAGATCAGTGCGGCCGGGCCGGGTTTTCGAACTCGCAAATCCACGCGCGCAGCCTTGCCGTACCCTGTCCCCCGTTCCCCGCTTCTCTACGTCTTGCCACTTTCCAGATGAAATCGGTGCAGCACCCGATGCACCACGGGCGCGAACGCCACCCCGGTGGCAACGATGAACACCAGGCCCGCATACAGCGCGTAGAAACCGGCGAACAGCTTGCCGCCCTCGGTCTTGGGCGCGTCCACCGGGCCCATGCCGCCCAGCAGCATCGCCGAATTGAGGAAGCCATCCACCCACGGCAAGTGCTCGTAATAGGCGTAACCGGCCATGCCGATGCCCAGCGATACGAGCAGCAGGGCGATCGCGGCGAGCATGTGGCGCAGCCAGCGCCGCAGGAAGCGGTCGAACGGGAGCAGGGTGTGCTGGCGGGATTCGTACATGGGAGTCGTGCCCGAGTGTGGCCGGGATGATGCCGCGGCGGCGTTGGATGGCGTGAACGTGTTGAACTGCGGCTGCAGCGCTCATCGCATCCTCGCGCCACCGATCAGCCCGAAACCCGATTATGCTGGCCGGCGTGGGGTCGATTTTCAACGTCGAGGGGATTGCATCATGAAGCCGCATTCCGGTCTGCAACCGCTGGCCTGTTCATCCGTGCTTGCACTGGCCGGATGGTGTATCGCGCCCCTCGCCCACGCAGCCGGCTCCGGCGATGTGGAATGCAAACTGCCGGCGCAGATCCACACCGTCGGCGGCCATGCCAGCCTCGGCGCAGGCCGCATCGTGCAGACCTCGCCCGAGGACTGCCGCCAGCGCGGCGGCGAATACACCGTGCCCGAGGCCTCGTCGGCCGCATCGCCTGTCGCGGCAGCGGCGGCTTCCACAGCCGACGCCGGCCCGCAAGTCTCCTGCCTGCTGCCCGCGCAGACGCGGCAACTGGGCGAAAAGGATCGCTACAAGACAACCCGACGCTCGATCCGCACCAGCCGCGCCGATTGCCTGCAAAAAGGCGGCACGGTGTACACGCCGCGCAAGCGCAAGGCGGCGCACAAGTAGGCGAGGGTGCCGGTGGTATGGAAGCTGGCGTGCATCCACCGCTACGGTGCCGTGCGGAAGCCGTTTCTACATGGCCGCCATGCTTACTGGTTCAGGCCCAATCAGGATTTGCGACAACTGCCGTAGCCATGGCGAAGCGGACGCGCTGCGATTACAACGCATGCGTTGCAGTCGATTTTGGAGGGCTTGCCAAGGGCAACCATGACCATCCGCAACTTGGACGATGCCGTGAAGGCGCAGTTGCGCGTGCGCGCTGCGCGCCATGGGCGGTCGATGGAGGAAGAAGTACGCAGCATTCTGCGTCATGTTCACTGCTTTCCCTTTGGGTTTGTTGGATGCCTGATCTCAGGCGATGGTCGATTTCAATACGCGCCAGTCGTGGACGGCTCGCGGTGAAAAACACTTCGGGCAGAGCAGGCCGAGTTTGATGCTGCGAGTGAAGCGGTGCGCGCAACTGCGGCAGCAGAAGTGGTACGGCGGCCCTGGATAAAAGTGCGGCATCGTGCGTCTCTCGTTGCGAAATACCTAGCAGACTCAACTTTCAAGTGCAACACCCTGACGTTAAGGTGTTGCCATGGACAAACAGTATCGGCATTTGAGTGTTGAAGATCGCGCGGTGATCATGATCGAACGGGGCAAGGGTGCGAGCATGCGGTCGATTGCCCGGACGCTGGGTCGGAATGTTTCGACCATCAGCCGCGAGATCGGTCGTCATCGGGATGGGCTGGAACCTGGCAGCAGCTACGATGCCACGGCCGCAGCGACAGGCTACCGCAGGCGGCGCTCGCGTTGCGGGCGGCGCCGACGCCTGCAGGAAGGCACGCCCTTGTTCCAGCACGTCTTCGACCGGCTGGTGTATGGACGCTGGTCGCCGCAGCAGATTGCGCACAGACTGCGCACGATGCATCCGGACGACGCCAGCACGTGGGTGAGCCACGAAACGATCTATGCGGCGATCTACGCCCATCCGCGCGGAGCGCTCAAGCAAGGCATGATCGATGTGCTGCGGCAGGGCAAGCCGGCGCGGGGGCGAAGGCGAACCAGCCTGGCCAAGGGGCAGACGGTTCCCGAAGCGCTGCGGATCGTGCATCGCCCCGAGGCCGTCCAGCAGCGCCTGCTGCCCGGTCACTGGGAA
>JAFEBW010000029.1 GCA_018242445.1 Pseudomonadota bacterium
CCGCTCTTGCCCTCGTCGGCGTAGGTGCGGACGATCTCGATGTTGCGCCGGGCGGCGTACTCGCGGATTTTGTCGCCCTGGTTCTCCGTCGAGTATTGCTGGTGCTCGGTGGACATGCGCACGTATTGCGCGGCGCGGAAGCGGGGCGATGAACCCGGCGGATCGTCTGGAAGAATGGTCTCTGGCATGGTTCCCGGTCGCCCTCGTTGATCTTGTTGACGCTATCGGGTCTGCCACTCCTTTCATCCAGCGCGGTGCGGCCGCCGGACGACGACACGCACACGCGGATTTGTTGCCATGCGAGGTGATCGAGAACCCATTTGGGAATGACGATAACGACCGGGCGTGAGGGCGTCGATCAAGTCATCTCTTTGCACACGTCCTTTTTGCAGGAACGGATTGGTGTCACGGGTGTAATCTCGACCAGCCAAACCTCAGTTTCCCCAGCAGATTCCGCACCGATTCGTCGAAGCTGGTACAGACCAGGTGGCAGGATTGACACGTCCATTTTTGCAAGATCACTGCCCGTGTCGTCGGCGGACGGCGGCGGCTCTGGTTCCACAATGCCGGTATTCGCGGATCGGTAAGTGCGCCAGTAGCCGGGATGCCGGTCGAACCATGCGCGCTGGGCATCGCGCTGGTTGTCGCGGTAGTCGGGATCAGCACGCAGCTTGTCCTGCTGCCAGCGCAACTTGCGGGCGCGCTGGCAGTCAGGTGAGGAGCAGTAGGTCTGGTTGGGTACTTGAGGACGCGGTTCGAAGGGCCTGTCGCAGCAGGCACAGCGTCTTGTCATTGTGGTGGTCTCCATGCAAAAACCTGCATGGAACCCTTGGCGGGGATGGCCACAACGCCACCACCGAGGGCGCTGCTCCATTCTTGCGCCCATTTACGCCCAATTTTACAATCTCAATAATTGGGTGTAAATGGGTGCATTTTTGGTTTAGGCTGTGGCTCATGCTCCGAATCGACACCCTCCAGATCACCCCGGAGGTCTTGGGCCTGATCGCCCGGATCGACGAATTCAAGGGCGCATGGCGCGCCTTGGGCACACTTGCGCCCGACCGGTTGTCGGCGTTGCGGCGCGTGGCCACCATTGAGAGCATTGGCTCCTCCACCCGTATCGAGGGCAGCAAACTGTCCGACCGGGAGGTCGAACGGCTGCTGTCGAATCTCGCCATCAAGAAGTTCGAGACCCGTGACGAGCAGGAGGTCGCCGGTTACGCCGAACTGATGGACTTGATGTTCCGGGCGTGGGAGGAAATCCCGTTCAACGAGAACCACGTCAAGCAACTCCACCAAATCCTGCTGCAATACAGCCAGAAGGACGAATGGCACCGGGGCGGCTACAAGACCAATGCGAACAGTGTCGCGGCCTTCGATGAGAACGGTGTGCAGATCGGCATCGTCTTCGAGACGGCCACGCCGTTTGAGACGCCGCGTCTGATGGCGGAGCTGCTGGCATGGGTCAATGACGAGCGCGAGAAGGCGGTGCTGCACCCGTTGCTCATCATCGCCATCTTCGTGGTCGTGTTTCTGGAAATCCACCCGTTTCAGGACGGCAACGGGCGTTTGAGCCGTGTGCTGACAACCTTGTTGCTGCTGCAAGCAGGCTACACCTACGTTCCGTACAGTTCATTGGAAAGCGTGGTCGAGGTCAATAAGGAAGCCTACTATCTCGCGCTGCGGCAGACGCAAGGCACCATCCGTAGCGATGCGCCCAACTGGCAACCCTGGCTGTTGTTTTTTCTACGCTCGCTGGCCGAGCAGGTGCGGCGGCTGGAGAAGAAAGTCGAGCGCGAGCGGATCGTGCTGGCGGCGCTGCCCGAGTTGTCACTGCAGATCGTGGAGTTTGCCCGCGAGCACGGGCGCGTCACCATGGCTGAGGCCATCAAGCTGACCGGTGCCAGCCGCAACACCCTGAAGCAGCACTTCCGCGATCTGACCGAGCGCAACCATCTGGAGCAGCACGGCAGCGGACGCGGCGTGTGGTACGGGCTGAAGTAACGCAGTCAGTTCGATTCCCGGTTTGGGAATTGAACCGGCGTCCGCAAAGAGGGATGGACGCGGCAGCGATGCCTCAACGGGTGGTGATTAGCGTTGAATACCGCTCAAAGGTGTTCATTGGAGCCCATTGCATCCTTGATAGGCCGCGTGCGGTCGCCTGAGCACCACCACTCTTCAGCGCCCAACTGTTCTCAGTTGGGCGTTTTCGTTTGTGGTTTCCCCACGCAACGCTGGGCTGCGGGCCATTGTGCGTGTGCCAGCCACTTCAGGCACGGGTAGCAAAACCCGCCCCGTTCGCCCCTGTTCTGCTCTCTCCTCTCTCGAACCTTGTACCAACTTCTTCGCACTGGCACACGCAGAAGGTCTTGCGTGACAACAGTTTACGCGTGTGTCGTCGCCGAAGGTTGTTCGGCGCGTTTGGAGCAGCAATCCGTCATGCCAAAACGACCGCCGCGCACGGCATCGAATACAACCCTTCACGTTGTCGGGTCATCACGAGTGCGTGGTAGGCCGCAAGCCGGGCCTCATGCAGGGGCTTGCGCTTGTCCTTCGCTTTGATCTTGAACAGGTCACTCGGCTTGGCACTGTCCAATTCCGCGCGCGCCATGATCCGATCCGCCGTCGTGACTTCGCCTTTGAACGACCAGAGCACATCGAACACCTTGGCCTGACCATCGGTAAACTGGATCGGCGTGGCCTGCACGCTCGGCAGCGTCGCCCACCTGAAGTCCGCCGAGAACGGCCCATTCACGGGCGCGGTTGGATCGGCCCCTGCTGGCGCAGGGGGCGGCGTCGAGGTGATGAACGAGATGCCACCGCCGTAGAACGTGAAGCGCTCCTCCAGTGCCAGCCACTCGACTCCTGCGCCGAAGGGCGAGCCGCGCGTGATGCTCGGCCTCGGTGTGATCACCCGGATATCACCACCTGGCACACGCACCCGTTCCAGCAATGCGGGTTCGTGCAGCACCCGCGTTAGGTTACGCGCCAGCACGATGGGCGAGCACCGGGCATCGCCCAGTCGCCACACGCCGCCGCCAAGATCATCGATGCCGTCACGACTTTCAATGCCGAGTGCGAGGCGCAGTTTCTGGCGCAGCCAGTCCTCATCCAAGACCAGCGCCGCGCCGTCAGCCGCCTCGACGGTCACCGGCCCGCAATCCGGGCAGCGGCACATGCGTCCGCCGCGACCGTCGCCCCACACCCGCGCCCGGTGCTGCTCGCAGTGTGGGCACAGCACGAAGGACTGATCCACGACTGTGGGCTTGACCGCTTTGCCAAGAACTGGCAATACCGACGTCAAGTTCGTATTGAAATCTGCCTTCACGCAGGCGACCAAATTTCGGGCGGGGCTACGCTCGCACCCGACCGGTAGTCGGCATTGCGGCGCGCGGCCACCAACGAGAGCATCGGCTCCTCCACACGCATCGAGGGCAGCAAGCTGTCCGACCGGAGGTCGAGCGGCTGCTGTCGAATCTCGCCATCAAGAAGCACGAGACCCGCGACGCGCCGGAAGTCGTCGGCTACCGCCAGCGCAAGCGCCGCAACGTGGAGGACATCGAAGGCGCGCTGATCTTCAATCTTGGAGAACTGGACGGAAGGGACGCTGGCGACCCGAACCGTTGCACAGCAGGTGGCTTGAGCTCTTGGCTTCGTCGAATGCGCATGAGCATCAGCGTGATCCGGAAGCACGGCGTCGACGCATGCGGCGCATGGCGAAACCGACCATCGATCGCGGCAGTCAGATCCCGCCAAACCAGTCGTAGCCGCGATCTTCCCAATAGCCGCCCTTGCCGCCGCCGATGCCGGCGTAGCCGTCCACCAGTTCGATCGCGGACAGGTACTTGGCCTGCTTGTAGCCGAGCTTGCGCTCCAGGCGCACGCGCAGCGGCGCGCCGTTGGCCACCGGCAGCGGCTGGCCGTTGAGCTCGTAGGCCAGAATGGTCTGCGGATGGAAGGCATCCACGAGGCGGCAGCTTTCGTAGTAGCGCGCATCGCCGAGCGTGTCCATGCAGCGGAACAGCACGAAGCGCGCCTGCGGTTTCACGCCCGCCTGCAACAGCAAGGCTTTGAGCGGCACGCCCTTCCACTGGCCGATGCAGCTCCAGCCCTCCACGCAGTCGTGGCGGGTGATCTGGGTGCGCGACGGCATGCCGCGCAAATCGCCCAGCGACAGGGACAGCGGGCGTTCGACGAGTCCACCGATGGCCAGCCGCCAGTCCGAAAATCCATTCACCACATGCGCTCGATAATCCGCATCGGGAGGATTCGTCGAGCCGTTGGGGCGAAACACCGGTGCGATGTCGGCGCGGGTGTATTCGCGAGCCAGCGCGTCGGCCGGCACGATGGCGCCCTGCGCCGCTTCGGTGAACGGCCCGGCCCGGCCCAGCACCTGCGAGAACCACGCCGTGCCGGCCAGCTTGTCGCAACCGGACAACAGCAACGCGCTGCCGCCGGCCAGCCCGCGCGCGAGAAAGCGTCGGCGACCACCTGCCTTTGCATCGTGCCTGCTCATGCGCGCCCCTCCGCATCGTTGCCGTCGCCGTGGCCGCCCGGCACGCGATACCAGCCCGTCAGCATCGAGCGCACATGGTTGTACGCCCCGGCGATCAGCAACTCGATCAGGTGGATGGCGACGAACGCGACCAAGCCGAAGGCGCACACGAAGTGCAAGGTGCGCACGCTTTGCCGCCCGCCCAGGGCTGCCACCAGCCAGCCGAGCAGGCTGTCCATGTTCGGAGACATCGCCAGCCCGGTGACGACCATGCCCGGCAGCAGCACGAGCGCCACCGCGAGGTAGGCCAGCTTTTGCAGCACGTTGTAGCGCGTGGCTGCTACGCCTTGCGGATGCCTGAGCAGGATGTGGTCGAGCACCGAGCGTGGCAGCCCGCGCCAGTCGGTCTTCGTCGGCGCGAGGTCGCCGCCGAAGTGACGGCTGGCGAACGTCCACAGCAGATACAGCGAGCCGTTGATCGCCAGCAACCACGCGAAGGTGAAATGCCACTGCCGCCCCAGCGCCAGCGATTGCGGCCCCGGCAACGTGGCCCAGGACGGGAAGGCGCGGTAGCTGCTCTGCCCGTCGCTGCCGCGGGAAGCGCCGAGCACGCCGTCGGTGGAAAACGCGTGCGTACCGACGCGGGTGGTGCCGTGGTATTGCCCATCGGCCCCGCGCAGGGCCACGATCTCGAACACGGGATGGGCGAAATCCGACTGCTGTCCCCAGTACAGATGCGGGTGCGCGTTGAAGATCGCAAGGCCGCTGCCGAGCATCACGAAAAAACACACGGCATTGATCCAATGCAGGAGCCGCACCGGCAGCCGATGGCGGTAGATCGTCCACGGCGCCGATGGCACCGCCTGCGCTGGCGTGGTCGATGCATCCGGCGCGACTGCAGCATTGGCTCCCATGACCCTGCGTCTCCCGGCCCGCCCGTTGGCGAGCGTACTCCCCTTGGACGGGACCGCGTGCAAATCCTTACGGGCATCGTAGGATGCCGCTTGCGGTACTCGCCCGCTGGCGGCGAACCTCGCAGGATCGACATTCACGCGACGCGGAGGCGCCTCATGGGCGAGCACATCACAGTGGACGCGGCCTGCGGCCGCATCGGCGGCTGGCTGGCGCTGCCGCAGGGCAAGCCGCGCGGCGGCATCGTGGTGATCCAGGAAATCTTCGGCGTCAATGCGCACATCCGCGGCGTGGCCGAGCGATTCGCCGCGCTGGGTTTCGCCGCATTGGCGCCGGCCTTGTTCGATCCGGTCGAAGCCGGCGTGGAACTGGACTACGACGCAACCGGCATCGCCCGCGGCCGCGAACTGGCCGGCGCGCTGGGTTTCGAGCGCGCACTGGAATGCGTGTACGCCGCGGCCGACGCGCTGCGTGCGCGCGATGTCCAGCACACGGCCGCGATCGGCTACTGCTGGGGCGGCAGCGTCGCCTTCCTCGCCAACACCCGGCTCGGCTTGCCGGCGGTGAGCTATTACGGCGCCCGTTCGATGCCGTTCATCCACGAGCCCCTGCGCGCGCCGATGCTGTTCCATTTCGGGCAGCGCGATGGCTCGATCACCGCCGCCGACATCCAGGCCACCCGGGTCGCGCAGCCGCAGGCGCAGGTGTGCGTGTGGCCGGCCGACCACGGCTTCAACTGCGATGCGCGCGCCGCCTACGATGCCGACAGCGCAGGCAAGGCGCTGGAGGTCACGCTGGCGTTCCTGGATCGGGTTTGCGCGCCATGAACGCAGCCGCGGACACGCATGCCGAATCCGGTTTCAGCCTGCATCCACGGCTGGCGGCGGATACCGTCGCCGTCGCCGCGTTGCCGCTGTCGGAACTGCGGCTGATGGACGATGCGCGCTATCCGTGGCTGATCCTCGTGCCGCGCCGCGCGCGCGTCTGCGGGCTGCTGGATCTGGGCGATTCGGATCAAGCGCAATTGCTGGCCGAAATCCGTCTGTGCGCACAGCTGCTGCAAGACCAGCACGCCCCGGATCGCATCAACATCGGCCTGCTCGGCAACCTCGTGCCGCAATTGCATGCGCACGTCATCGCTCGTTTCGATGGCGACGCGGCGTGGCCGCGCCCCGTGTGGGGGCAGGGCGAGGCACAGCCGTACACGCCCGGCGAGCTCGATGCACGGGTGGCGGCCTATCGGCGCCACTTCGATACCTGATGCCGAGTTCACACCTGCAGACGTGAAACTCGACATTCCCATCGAACGCCTCGGCGATACCGCGTTGCTGGTGCGATTCGGCGCTGCCATCGACGCCGCGCTCAACCAGCGCGTACACGCCTGTGCGCAGATCCTGCGCGCGCGCGCGCCAGCATGGCTGCTGGACCTGGCGCCGGCCTATGCCAGCCTTGCAGCGCATGTGGATACCTCCGGGTTGCGCGGTGATGACCCGCTCTCCGCGGCCGAGGCATGGCTGCGTGAAACCATCGATGAAAACCTGATCGAGGATGCACCGACCACACCACGCGAGATGGAGATTCCCGTCATCTATGGTGGCGATGCCGGCCCCGATCTGGCCGAGGTCGCAGCGCGTGCGGGCATCGGCACCGAGGCGCTCGTCGCCATGCACATGGCAAACCAGTACACCGTGGCAATGATGGGTTTCGCGCCCGGCTTTCCCTACCTGCTCGGCCTCGATGCGCGGCTGGCGACGCCACGCCACGCCCGCCCGCGCGAGCGCGTGGCAGCCGGCAGCGTCGGCATCGGCGGCGCGCAGACCGGCATCTATCCCGCAGCCGGCCCCGGCGGCTGGCGGATCATCGGTCGCACGCCGCTGCGCCTGTTCGATCCCACGCGCCATCCACCCTGCCTGCTGCAAGCGGGCGATCGCGTGCGCTTCGTGGCCATCGATGCTGCGCGTTTTGCCGAACTGGAAGCGCAGACACGACGAGCCCCGACGTGAAAACCTGCCCCTCCCCCACATTCTCACAGCGACGTTTCGACCCCTTCCCCCGCTTGCGGGGGATGGAGAATTTGCACACGCTGTTTCATCATCGGGCGCGGGGGCGTCGCCATGCTCGTTAGCGTGCTCGCTCCGGGCCTGCTGACCACCGTGCAGGATGCAGGTCGGCAGGGCGCGCGCGCGTTCGGCGTGGGCGTGAGCGGCGCGGCGGACGCCTATTCGTTGGCCGTCGGGAACGTGCTGGCCGGCAACCCTCCCGATGCAGCTGCGCTGGAAATCACCCTGACCGGACCGACCCTGCGATTCGGGCGCAGCGCCACCATTGCCCTGTGTGGTGCGGCCATCGACGCGCACGTCGATGGCATCGCCCTGCCAGGCTGGCGACCGATCCGCCTGCGCAAAGGCACGACGCTCACGCTGGGTGCGTGCCGGCGCGGCGCGCGCGCGTACCTGTCCGTCGCTGGCGGCATCGATGTACCGCTGGTTCTGGGCAGCCGCAGCACCGACCTGCGCGGCGGCTTCGGCGGGCATCGCGGCCGCGCCTTGCGTCGTGGCGACGAGGTGTCTGTCGGGTCACCGCCCGGCAATGCACACCATCATCGCGAGGCCGTCGCCATCGCGCCGTGGTGGATCGATCACGAACCGGATCTGGATTTTTCCGATTCCATCGCCGTGCGCGTGCTCACCGGCCACGATGCCAGCCAACCGAGCGATGCATTGCACGCGCACGAATGGATCGTCGATGCGAGCAGCAACCGCCAGGGCTTGCGTCTGCGCGGCCCGGCTCTGCAAGCGGCCGATGCACGCGAGCGCATCTCCGAGCCGGTGACGCCGGGCACGATCCAATTACCGTCCGATGGCGCACCGATCGTCCTGCTCGCCGATGCGCAAACCGTCGGCGGCTACCCGCGCATCGGCCACGTCATCACCGCCGACCTGCCGCGCCTCGCCCAGCGCCGTGCCGGGCAGCGGCTGCGCTTCATCCCGGTCGATCACGCACTCGCTGCCCGCGCCAACGCCCAGCAGCGGGCGCGACTGGGGCGGATCGCGGTGGGGGTCAGAGGACTGAGGACTGAGGACTGAGGACTGAGGACTGAGGATTGGGGATTTTCCTTCCCCCGGAGGGGAAGGGAAAATGCTGCCGCCCCGCTGCCACCGATCACCTTCAGCTCCATCCCACATCCACCAGTCCCCAGTCCCCCTGTCCCCTGTCCCCCCCGCATTGCGCCTCCCCCCGCGATTGCCTACTGTGCCGGCTGGCCCGCCCTACTCGCCCACGGACTACCCATGCGATCGATTCCGACTTCTTCCCGCCCCACCCTGAGCCTGCTCGCACCACTGGCATTGACACTTGCAGCCGCGCTCGCAGGCTGCAATCCCGCCGCTGCTTCTTCGTCCAGCGCGCCAGCGAACGCGACTGCGCCAGCAACGGCGCACACGGCCAAGCCGGGTGATCGCAGACCCAATCCTGCATGGCAAGGACACGTGGATGCCTTGATCAACGGCTGGTTCGAGCACTTCCCGGTGGATGCGGTCGCTGCCGGCAAGCATGAATACGACGGCGTATTGCCCGATTACAGCTTAGCCGGTCAGCGCACGGCGATCGATTGGCTGCAAGGCCAGCGTGCTGCGATTGCCGCCTTCGGCGACGACAAGCTCGATGCCACCCAGCGCTTCCAGCGCGACTATGTGCTGGCGGTGCTCGACGGCAAGTTGTTCTGGATGCGCGACTCGGGTTTCGCGAGCAACAACCCCGCCTACTACGCGGGCGACCTGTCGCCGAGCATCTACCTCACCCGCCCGTATGCGCCGCTGAAAACGCGCATGGCCGCGTTCGTGAAATACGAAGAGAGCCTGCCGACGGCGATCGCGCAGATCCGTGCGAACCTGCAAGCGCCATTGCCGGCGACGTATGTCGATTACGGCATCGGCGTGTTCGGCGGCATGGCGGATTTCTTCGCCAGCGACGCGCCCAAGGCCTTCGCGACGGTGGACGATGCGGTCTTGCAGGCGCGCCTGAAAGCGGTCAACGCCAAGGCCATCGAGGCCACCCGCGGCTTGTCGGACTGGCTGAAATCGATCAAGCCACAAGCAACCCGGAATTTTGCGCTGGGCGCCGAGAAATTCGAGAAGATGTTGTATGCGACAGAAAGGGTGGACATCCCCTTGCCGCAACTCAAGGCCGCCGCCGAAGCCGACCTCGCCCGCAACACCGCCGCGCTCACATCCGCCTGCGCTGCCTATCTGCCGGGCAAACCCATCGCCGACTGCGTGGCCAAGGTGGAGGCCGACAAGCCGGTCGGCGGCGCAGTGGAAGGCGCGCGCAAGCAACTGGTGGATCTGCGCCGGTTCATCATCGACCACGACCTGGTCACCATCCCGGGCACCGAGCAGGCGCAGGTGGCCGAAGCCCCGCCGTACAACCGCTGGAACTTCGCCTACATCGAGATCCCAGGCCCCTACGAGAAGAACCTGCCCTCGGTCTATTACATCGCCCCGCCCGATCCGAGCTGGCCCAAGGCGATGCAGGAGGCCTACGTGCCCGGCAAATCGGTGCTGTTGTTCACCTCCGCGCACGAGGTGTTCCCCGGCCACTTCGTGCAGTTCCTGCATGCCAATCGCTCGAACTGGATTTTCGGCCGGCTGTTCGTCGGCTACGCCTATGCGGAGGGTTGGGCGCATTACTGCGAGGAGATGATGTACGACGCCGGCCTCGGCGACCACACGCCCGAGGCGCACATCGGCCAGCTCAGCGAAGCGCTGCTGCGTGATGTCCGTTTCATCTCCGCGATCGGTTTGCACACCGGCGGCATGAGCGTGGCGCAGTCCGAGCAGATGTTCCGCGACAAGGCTTACCAGGATCAGGGCAATGCGATGCAGCAGGCGGCGCGCGGCACCTACGACCCGGCCTACCTCAACTACACGCTGGGCAAGCTGATGATCATGCAGTTGCGCGAGGATTGGACGGCCACGCGCGGCGGGCGCAAGGCGTGGAAGGCCTTCCACGATGCCTTCCTGAGCTACGGCGGCCCGCCGATCCCGCTGGTGCGTGCGCAGATGCTCGGCGGCAAGCCCGCAGCGGTGCTGTGGCAGGCGCCGGCCGCGAAACACTGACGTCGAACCCATCCCCATCCTTCATCCAACGAGAACGGCATGCGCGCCAATGTCCCCGCTCTGATCCTGATCGTCCTCGGCATCGTCTTCCTGCTCGACAATCTCGGCCTGTGGAACGTCAGCCTCGCCCATCTGGTGCGCACCTGGTGGCCGGCGATCCTGATCGTGGTCGGCGTGAGCATGCTGTTCAAACGCGGCAAGTAGCGCACGACGCATGCAGCCGTGCATCGACTTCAACTGCGACCTGGGCGAAGGCTGCGACGATGCGGCGGTGCTGCCATACATCAGTTCGGCCAACATCGCCTGCGGCGGGCATGCCGGCGACGCGGAAACGATGGGTCATGCGATAGCGCTGTGCATGCGGCACGGCGTGGCGATCGGCGCGCATCCGTCCTTTGATGATCGAGAGCACTTCGGTCGGCGGGAATTGCCGTTGGCATCCGAAGCGGTGCGCGAGCTGGTGTTGCGACAAGTCTCCGCATTGAAGGACGTCGCGGCCGCGCAGGGCGCACGACTGACGCACGTCAAACCGCACGGCGCGCTGTACAACAGGGCCGCACGCGATCACGAACTCGCCGATGCCATCGCCCGCGCCGTGCGCGACATCGACCCGGCGCTGATTCTCGTGGGTCTGTCGGACAGCGCTTTGCCGACCGCCGGCGAGGCCATCGGCCTGCGCGTGGCGCACGAGGTGTTCGCCGAGCGTCGCTACGAGGCCGATGGCAGCCTCACGCCACGTTCGCACCCGGATGCGGTGATCGACGACCTCGATCAATCGCTGGCGCAAGTGCGCAGCCTCGTCCGCGACGGCAGCGTGATCGCACGCACCGGCGAGCGCATCGCCGTGCGCGCCGACACCTTGTGCCTGCACGGCGACCGCGCCGACGCGCCCGCCTTCGCCCGCGCACTGCGCGCACTGCTGGATGCCGAGGGCGTGAGTGTCCACGCTTTCGGGCCATGTCGGTGATTGCCATAAACCCCACCATGGGCATGCAGACGCAAGGGGCACCCCGCCTGTCTCCTTCCCCCGCTCGCGGGGGTGATGATGCGCGCTTGCGAACTGCCGGTGGCAGTTCGCGCGCTGAAGAACGCCCGGCAGGGCCGGGAAGGTCGGGATGGGGGCAGCCGACCTTGACCCGATCCTGCGGCGGCTCAGCCCCCACCCTGCCCCTCCGCCGCAGGCGGGGGAGGGAATCGCGTTGGGTTGTTGCGAACCTTGCATGGGCAACAGATTCTTGGGCCGGCATCGGACATGCCGCGAGGGGCAGCCATCCGTCCCGAAAGCAGGGGAAAGGGTAATCGCCATGGTGGACTACTGGCCCCTGCTCGGCGTGGCCGTGGTCGTGCTCGGCTTCGCGTTGCGCGCCAACCCCGTGCTGGTGGTGGTGAGCGCCGGCTTCGCCAGCGGTTTTGCGGCGGGCAAGTCGGTGGCCGACATGCTCGGCCTGCTGGGCAGCAGTTTCCTGTCCAACCGCGCGCTGATGCTGTTCGTGTTGACACTGCCTGCGATCGGCGTGCTCGAGCGCGCCGGCCTGCGCGAGCATGCGCAGCGCTGGATCGAAGCCTTGCGCGGCTTGACCCTCGCCAAATTGCTGATCGGCTACCTCGCGCTGCGGCAGGTGCTGTCCATGCTCGGCCTGACCAATGTCGCCGGCCACGCGCAGACGGTGCGGCCCCTGCTGGCGCCGATGGCCGAAGCGGCGGCTGCGAAAGGGCATGGCGAACTCGACGATGAAGCCCGCCATCGCGTCGCAGCGCTGGCCGCTGCCACCGACAACGTCGGCCTGTTCTTCGGCGAGGACGTGTTCGTGGCGCTGGGCGCGGTGCTGCTGATCCAGGGTTTCTACGCGGGCAACGGCATCCAGCTGGAACCCCTGCAGATCGCGCTGTGGGCGCTGCCGACGGCGATCGCCGCGTTCGTCATCCATGCGATTCGGATCGCATGGTTCCAGCGCCGCCTCGCGGGAACAACCGCAACCTCCGCGCCAATACGAGCAACGGACGACGCCGATGCTGCGCCTTGAGTACGCCTACTGGTTGCTCGCCGCATTCTTCCTCGCCGCGGCGTGGGCGAACGCGCGCGAACGCCACTTCGCCGCCAGCGGCTTCTGGGCGGTGCAGGCGGTGCTGTTCGGCGGCGCGCAATGGGCGCTGGCGATGAAGGCCGCCGGCGACATGCGCCCGGTGCAGGCCGCCGGCGCGGGCGTGGTGGCGTTGGCGGTGCTGGCACCGATGATGCGCCGCGCGCACCTGCCCGAACGCGCCGAAGCCGAGCGCCTCGCCGACGCCCTGCGCCTGCGCCATCGCTTGTTCGTGCCGGCCCTGCTGATCCCCGGCGTGACCGTGCTGTTCGCGCTCGCCGACCTGTGGGCCAGGCATCGCGGCGGTTCGCTGGCGTGGCTGGTCGGCGACGATTCGGCCACCCTCGTCGGCCTCGCCGCCGCCTGCATGGTGGCCGCGCTGGCGGCGCTGGCGATCACCCGCAACGCGCCAACACGCTGCCTGACCGAAGGCCGCCGCCTGCTCGACAGCCTCGGCTGGGCGGCGCTGCTGCCGCTGGTGCTTGCCGCGCTCGGCGGGGTGTTCACCGCCAGCGGCGTGGGCGATGCGGTCGCCGCGATAGTCAAGGATGTCGTGCCCACGCAATCGGCGCTGGCCTGCGTGCTCGCCTATGGCCTGGGCATGGTGGCGTTCACCATCATCATGGGCAATGCCTTTGCAAACCGCCAGCCACCTGCCCACGTCCGGCACGGGGATTGCCCATCGTCGCCGATGGAATTGACCGCCGATGCCAGAAGGTCTGACCGGATTCGGCAAAGGCGTTCCAGCTTCGCCCAAGCCC
>JAFEBW010000002.1 GCA_018242445.1 Pseudomonadota bacterium
CTTGCCGAACACGTCGCGGGCGATGGTGGTGGTCACCCCTTCGGGCGAGACGATCGCGGTCGGATGGCGGGTGTCGGGCGCATCGAAGACCTGATACGCGGTGCCGGTGACGTAGCCGCGCGGGTTGGTGACCTGGGTGATGAAGCCCGGCAGGTAGGCGTAGCGCGTGGTCAGCGGGCCGAGTTCGGAGTCCTGCGTGGCGGTGATGGGGCGGCCAAGGCCGTCGTAGGCGGTGTGCACGCCGGCCAGGGTGGCGTTGTAGGCGGAAAGGCTGGCGACTGCGCTGGAGGCGAAGGTCGGGCGCCCGGCGAAGTCGAAGGCCTGGGTGGCGAAGCGCTGGGTGCCGGTCGGGTTGGCCGCGTCAAAGGTGCGGGTCAGCACCGGCTGCCACTGGCCGTCGAAATAGGTCACCTTGACCGCGCCGGAGCTGGCGCAGGCGTTCGCGCCGGTGCACTCGACCTGCTTCCAGTGGCCGGCCTGCAAGCCGTACTCGGCGGCGTTGACGGGGGCGAACGTCACCGTGGTCGGCAGCCACGCCACGCTGTCGCCGGCCGGCTGGACGATCTGGTTCAGGCGGCCCATCACGTCGTAGCCGAACGTGGTGGTGGTCGTGGTGGTGTCGGACGGGCTGGTGCCGATCGGATCGGTGATCGCGGTGATGTGGCCGAAGTCGTCCACTGTGGCGGTGCGCGTGGTGCCGTCGGCGTACTGCAACGACTGCGGCACACCGCGGTAGTAGCTACCCAGCGTGGTGACGTGGCCGTTGCCGTCGGCGACCGTGTGCAGGCTGCCATCGGCGTTGAAGGTGTAGCTGGCGTCCAGCGCGCCGTAGGAGGTCACGCTCGTCGGCAACGCGGTGGCCGGGTCGTAGGTCTTGCTGTAGACCTGCACGCCGGTGTCGGTGTTGGTCAGGCTCGCCGGCTGGCCGAGCACCCACAGCGCCGTGTTGTCGGCGTAGGCGGCCACATCGGTGCGGCTGTAGCCCTGGGTGGAGGAAGCGGTGGCGCTCAACGGCCGCGCCAGCGTGTCGAAGCTGTGGACGGTGGACTGGAAGGTGACGCCGTCGCGGACCTGCGCGTGGGTGAGCTGCGGGTGCAGTTCCTCGGTGAGGAAGACATTGGCGCGCGGCTGCGGGGCCGTACCGATGAACTGCGGGTACGGCTGGGCCGCGCCGGTGGGCACTCCCACGTAGGATGTGGTGGCATCGTCCAGCACGGTCTGCTGGCCGCTGGCGTTGACCGTGTAGGTCTGCACCTCCTGCAACTGGCCTTCGGTCAGTTGGTATTGATTGCCGAAGGTGCTGCGGGTGTGGGTGCCGTCGGGGGCCTGCACATCCGTCCACACCGAGGTCGGGCAGGGGCCGCCGTTGCAGGTGGCGCCGGCGAAGCTCTGGTTCGGCGGCGAGTAGGTGTAGGCCCAGGTGAAACTGGGGCTGCCTTGCTGGGTCGGATCGGTCAGGGTCTTGCTGACCATCGCGAACTGCTTGCGCGTCCACGGATACATCGGCACACCGGTGCACTGGACGGCATTGGACAGGCCGCGGATCAGCGGCTGGAACTGGAACACGCCCTGCTCGCCCGAGGGGCTGGTGGCGGTCAACGTGTAGAAGCCGGCGCCTGCCGCCAACTCCGGCGGCGTTGGATCCACCTTGGTGCATTCCGGGTGCATTCCGGGATCTTTTTCCGTGGGATTGGGCTCCGGCGGATCCATGTGCAACACCAGGTTGCCTGCATACCGGTAGCCCCACGCCGAGCCATCAGGCAAGGCGACACCCGTCAGCGCTTCGAGGTTGGGGTTGTCGTTGTAGTCGCGATTGGCGATGGGCGTATAGCTGTAATTCCACGTGTGCGATGTGTCCTGCGCGTTGGATGGATCGATCGCCACGGCGCGCTGGATGTTGCCGTCCGCACCCCAGCTCACGTCGATCTCGCGGCCGTCGCTGGCGACGATCGAGGTCAAGCGGTTGCCGCTGTAGTTGTATTTGACCCAGTTGCCGAAACGGTCCGTCACCCTGCTGGCGAGCAGGAAGTACTTGGCGCGTCCGAAGGGGATGGAAGGGTTGCAGCTGACACCGCTGATGCACGTCGAGTATCCCACGTACGATGGCGGGGCAGGCAGCGAGGTCATGACGTCGAAATAGTAAGACGTGCCGTCCGGAGCGGTCGCCACAAAGCCTTCACCGCCTTGCCCCGTGGTATCGCCGCTGAGCGAGGCCTCGCAGCGCACCGTCCACAGGCTCTTCGTAACCCAGTAGGCCGGCCCGCCGGCAGAGGGATGCGGGCTGGAGCCGTTGTTCACCAGCAGCTCCTGCGAGCCGGCACCCGGCACGCGCAGCGTGATCCCGCTCCAGTACTGGGTGCCATAAAACTCGTACGTACCCTTGCCGAATGGCTTGATGATGTTCGGCGCCCTCGCGGCAATGGCGTTGGCTACCGAGCAGCGCTGGTTGGTGGCGGCATAGGATGCCGTGGTGGCCGCCCACCCTGCATCGGAGTAATAGGCCGTCAGGTAGGGAACGTCGACTTCCCAGTTGGCGAAGCTGGGCAGCCCACCGGATTCGTCGGCTTCGGCCACGTCCAAATGCCGCCCCAAGGCCACCGGCAATTTGCCGTTGCCGGGAATGGATATGTCGGTGACGTCGAACGAGGCCTGCCCGTTGTAGGGATCCACCGAGTCGCCGAACAGGTTGCTGCCGAAAGCGGCGACGGTGTCGGACGGGCGGCTCAGGCGGTTGTATTCCAACTCCGGGCTGGAGTTGCCGTCCGCCATGGCCGACAACGACGCGCAAACGAACACGAGGCCCGCCATGGCGTGGGCGATCGACTTGAACGACATGAACAATGCTTCCCCGAGATATAGGACGCGACCCGATAATTGACGGGCCAGTGCCGCCTGTCTGAGGATCGGTCGCGTGCAGCGGGCCAGCGTAGGGGGAGGGTGTTAAAATTTTCTTTGGGTGGCCGTGCATCGACGCGACGAGCCGTCGCCATCTCGCGCAATGCTCCTGATTTCAGGAAACCGCACGCTCCAATCCCAAGCATCCAGTGCGGCGCACGCATGCCTGTCCATGGAATCCGCAGGCGGCCGCCTGCCAAGCCCGGTTGCCATCCCGGCCCTTGACCCGCCCGCCGTCATCGCCTAGATTGAAACATTCGTTTCAATCGGATGTTTCGCGTGGCGGCGACCACCCACTTTTCCACCAAGGAACGCATCCTCGGCGCGGCCGAGGATCTGTTCGCGCAGTTCGGCTTCGCCGGCACCTCGCTGCGGCAGGTCACCTCGCACGCCGAGGTCAACGTCGCGGCGGTCAACTACCACTTCGGCTCCAAGGAAAATCTCGTCGCCGAGGTGTTCCGGCGGCGGCTGGACGACCTGAGCGAAAAGCGCCTGTCCGCCCTGCGCGCCGCGCAGGCCAGCCAGCCGGGAGCGCTGGAACCGATCCTCGCAGCCTTCATCGAGCCGGCGCTGGCGCTGAGCATGGATCGTCACGGCGGCTCGGCCTTCGTGCGCGTGCTCGCACGGGCGTATGCCGAGAAAAACGAGCGGCTGCGCAAGTTCCTGTCCGACAACTATGGCCATGTGATGCGCGAGTTCTCCAAGGCCATCGCCGCCTGCCTGCCCCAGATCGGCAAGGACGAGCTGCATTGGCGGCTGGACTTCACCGCCGGGGCGCTCACCTACGCGATGGCCGATTTCGGGCTGGTGCGGCGGCACGGCGGGGTCTCGGAGAAGGCGCATTGCCAGAAGACCGCCGCGGCGCTGATCCGGTTCGCTGCGGCCGGGCTGCGCAGCCCGTGAACGGGGCTCCGCCAAGCCGCATGGGGAAATCTGCGCGTCGCCCC
Organism: Pseudomonadota bacterium; assembly: GCA_018242445.1. GTDB lineage: Bacteria > Pseudomonadota > Gammaproteobacteria > Xanthomonadales > Xanthomonadaceae > SZAS-103. The sequence goes on from JAFEBW010000002.1 coordinate 3,843, forward strand.
CACCCCAGCCCACCCCCGCACGCGGGGGTGGGAGTGCTTTGCTAGATCTTCGATCAAACACGGCTGAAACCAACGCACCACAGCGGACATTGCGCATGCCCCGTTAGCCAGTACTCCACTGCTTGCCGCTTACCGCTCACCGCTCACCGCTCCCGATTCATTTTTATTTTTTATTCAATGAGATAACGAACATGTCCAACAAATTACTTGTACGTCACGCCGCCGTGCTGGGTGCCGGTGTCATGGGTGCGCAGATCGCCGCCCACCTCGCCAACGCCGGCGTGGACGTGATCCTGTTCGATCTGGCAGCCAAGTCCGGCGATCCCAACGGCATCGTCGGCAAAGCCATCGCCAACCTCGGCAAGCTCTCGCCTGCCCCGCTGGCCGCCAAGGAGCGCGCCGCGGCCATCGTCCCGGCCAATTACGACCAGCATCTGCCGCTGCTGGCCGGCTGCGACCTGATCGTCGAGGCCATCGCCGAACGGTTGGACTGGAAGAAGGATCTGTACGCCAAGGTCGCCCCGCACGTCGGCCCGCACGCCATCCTCGCATCCAACACCTCCGGGCTGTCGATCGAGGCGCTGGCGAGCGTGCTCGACGCGAGCCTGCACGCGCGCTTCTGCGGCTTGCACTTCTTCAACCCGCCGCGCTACATGCACCTCGCAGAGTTGATACCATGCTCGAAGACTTCATCTGAAGTGCTTGATAATCTTGAATCATTCCTGACGACGACGCTGGGCAAGGGGGTCGTGCGAGCAAAGGACACCCCGAACTTCATCGGCAACCGCATCGGCGTGTTCTCGATACTGGCGACCTTCCACCACACCCAGGCCTTTGGCCTCGGCTTCGACGTGGTGGATGCCCTGACCGGGCCTGCGATCGGCCGGCCGAAGTCGGCCACCTACCGCACCGCCGACGTGGTCGGGCTGGACACCATGGCGCACGTCATCCGCACCATGGCCGACACCCTCGGCGCGGATCCGTGGCACGGCTACTTCGGCATCCCGGCCCTGCTCGACGCCCTGATCGCGCAGGGCGCGCTCGGGCAAAAATCCGGCGCGGGCTTCTACCGCAAGGCCGGCAAGGTCATCGAGGTGCTCGACCCAGCCAGCCAGGGCTACCGTGCCAGCAGCGCCGAGGTGGCTCCCGAGGTCGCGGAGATGCTCAAGCTCCGCAACCCGGCCGAGAAGTTCGCCGCCCTGCGCGCCAGCAGCCACCCGCAGGCGCAATTCCTGTGGGCGTTGTTCCGCGACCTGTTCCACTACAGCGCCTTCCATCTCGCCAGCATCGCCGACACCGCCCGCGACGTGGATTTCGCGATCCGCTGGGGCTACGGCTGGAAGCTCGGCCCGTTCGAGACCTGGCAGGCGGCCGGCTGGAAGCAGGTGGCGGCGTGGATCCAGGAGGACATCACCGCCGGCAAGGCCATGTCCAGCGCCCCCCTGCCCGCCTGGGTGCTGGATGGCCGCGAGGGCGTGCATGGCAAGGATGGCAGTTACAGCCCGGCCAAGGGCGCATCCCTGCCGCGCTCGGCCCTGCCCGTCTACCAGCGCCAGCGCTTCCCCGACCCGCTGCTGGGCGAGCGCTTCGCGCCGGGCACCACGGTGTTCGAGGACGACGCGGTGCGCATGTGGCACGACGGCGACGGCATCGCGGTGCTCGGTTTCAAGACCAAGATGCACACCGTCAGCGAGGGCGTGATCGCCGGCGTGCACAAGGCCGTGGGCATCGCCGAGCAGGATTTCGCCGGCCTCGTGATCTGGCAGGACAGCGAGCCGTTCTCCGCCGGTGCCGACCTCAAGGGCGCGATGGCGCAGTTGCAGGGCGGCAAGGTCGATGATTTTTCGGCGATGATCGCCAACTTCCAGTCCGCCAGCATGCGCATGCAGCACGCGCAGGTGCCGGTGGTCGCGGCGGTGCGCGGCATGGCGCTGGGCGGCGGCTGCGAGTTCCAGATGCACAGCGCGCGCACGGTGGCGGCGCTGGAGAGCTACATCGGCCTGGTCGAGGCCGGCGTGGGCCTGCTGCCGGGCGGTGGTGGATTGAAGGAGATCGCCACCCGCGCCGGCGCGGCCGCCGGCCACGGCGGCGACGTGTTCGCCCAGCTCAAGGGGTATTTCGAAACCGTGGCGATGGCCAAGGTTTCCACCTCCGCGCTGGAAGCCAAGGAAATGGGCTTGCTGCGCCGCGACGACGTGATCGTCTTCCACGCCCACGAATTGCTGCATGTGGCCAAGGCGCAGGTGCGCGCGCTGGCCGAATCCGGCTATCGCCCGCCGATCCCGGCGCGGCAGATCCCGGTGGCCGGCGACGTCGGCATCGCCACCTTCAAGATGCTGCTGGTGAACATGCTCGAGGGCCGTTTCATCTCCAAACACGATTTCGAGGTCGCCAGCCGCATCGCCACCGTGCTGTGCGGCGGCGCGGTCGATCGCGGTTCACTGGTGGATGAAGACTGGTTGCTGCGGCTGGAACGCGAGCACTTCGTGGCGCTGGCGATGATGCCCAAGACCCAGGAGCGGATCGTGCACACGCTGACGACCGGGAAGCCGCTGAGGAATTGATGCCGCCAGGGTGGCTCGCGTCGGCGCTTGACGCTCCCTCCCCCGCCTGCGGGGGAGGGTTGGGGTAGGGGGGATGGCCGCGATCATGGCCCCCATCCCAGCCTTCCCCCGCAAGCGGGGGAAGGGGCAAAAAGCCCCCCACATCCAGTTCCCCGTTCCCCGATCCCCCACTCCCCGCTCCTCGAGAGAACCCCATGACCCGCCCGGAATTGCCCAGGACAGCCACTGAAACCCCCTCCCCCGCCTGCGGGGGGTGGGGTAGGGGGAATGGCCGCGATCATGGCCCCCATCCCAGCCTTCCCCCGCAAGCGGGGGGAAGGGGCAAAAAGCCCCCCGCATCCAGTTCCCCGTTCCCCGATCCCCCACTCCCCGCTCCTCGAGAGAACCCCATGACCCGCCCGGAATTGCCCAGGACAGCTCCTGAAACTCCCTCCCCC
>JAFEBW010000030.1 GCA_018242445.1 Pseudomonadota bacterium
GCTCGTGGCCCTGGCAACTGTTCGGGATGTGAAGAAAGACTCCGCACCGACCCTGGCTCCCCCACGATCTCGTAATCTCAGGGATATCGGTCTGGGGCGGAGGCGGAAACAACTTACAAGGGGCAGGGTGGGGGGAGGCGACCGCGGGTCTTCGCGGAGACATTCGTCGGCACTCGCCCCCATCCCAACCTTCCCCCGCAAGCGTGGGAAGGGGCTGGTTTTGGGCTCTGCGAATGGGAGGTTTCTGGATGGTTCGCCAGACCGGTGAGGGAGGGTGGATGAGTTTCACTCATGGCTTGTTCTCCATCTCCATCTGCGACAGATAGTGTTCGATGAAGGCACGGTCGTCGGCCTGCGGATCCATCTGCAGGTAACGTTTGAACGCATCGATCGCGGCGGCGCGTTGGCCACTCTGGCGCAGGTCGAGCCCGATTTCGCGCCATGCGCCCGCCGGCGCATCCGTTTGCGCGATGGCTTGCCGATACAAATCGGCGGCACGCGCGGCATCGCCATCGCCGCGACGCTGGCGGTAGGCCTGCGCGAGGTAGTAATCCAGCGTGCCGGCCCATTCCGGCGAGGCATCGGCGCGCAGGTCGGAGATCATCCGGATCGAGGTGTCGTAGGTGCGTCGTGCGAGTTCCTCGTCCAGCCAGTGCGCGATGAATGGACGCACCGCCGCGCGATAGGCGTCGCGGCCGTCGTGGTATGTGCCGGGCGGCGTGGCGGCCGCGGCGGCGCGCACGTCTTCCAGCCGCTCGGCGGTCTTGGGATGGCTGGCGAACACGGTGAAGCGATGGCCCGACTTGCTCGCGGACTGTTCGCGGTCGATGCGCGCCCACAGCCGCACGCCGGCCTGCGGGTCGTAGCCTTGCGCTACCGCGGTCTGGAAGCCGACGCGATCGGCCTGCCGCTCGAAATCGCGCGAATATTGAAACAACCCCGCCACGCCGATCAGTTGCGCCAGGCCGCCGACCAGCCCGTTGCCGACGCCGATGGTCGTGAACACCGCGGTGGTGCGCTTGGCCGATTCCCAGAATTGCAAGCCGTGCCGCAGCCGGTAATGCGCGAACTCGTGGCCGAGCACCAGCGCCAGTTCGGCCTCGTCGTGGATGCGCAGCAGCGCGCCGGTGAACACCAGCACCATGCCGTTGGGCGCCATCTGCGCGTTGAACTCGGGCACATCCATGATGTACAGACGCAAATCAGGGCAGTAGTCGCCGGTGACCTTGCACATCACGCCGTGCACGTAGGCATCGAGTTGCGGATCGCGCACCCGGACCGGCGAGACTTTGATGTCCTTCTCGGCCTGATCCATGCCGTACCACAACTGCGCCTCGGTGCTGCCGGCGACGGGGTGCTCGCCGGGTTGCAGGGGTGGCGGAGGCGTTGACCCATGGCAGGGCGTCGCGCACAGCAGCAGCGCGCACGTCAGCCACGCATGGGCCGCAACGCGCAGCGTCACAGCGCGTAGCGTCACAGCGGCAGCTCCTTCAGCATCTGCGCCACCGTCGCCTTCGCGCCGTCCGCGTCGCGCAGATCGCCGCTCTGGCGCTGCATCAGGTTGAACCACACCACCTTGCCGGTGTGCAGATCCACCAGCGTGGCCACGCCGACCTGCCGGCCGCCGCCGATGTCCATGAAGCCGCCCATCGCCGCGCCGGCGATCAGCCCGAGCACGCGCAAGGTCTTGCGGCCTTCGCTGGCGTAGCTGTCGCGGATGTAGGTGAACAGCGCGTAGTCGGCGCCGGTGGCGTCGCGCAGCACCGCCACGCCCGGGCCCAGCGACCAGTCGAGCAGCGGTTTGCCGGTGGCCGGGTCCTTTTTCGTCGCCAGCGCGCCGTAGCCTTGCGAATACTGGGCGATGCTCAGCGCGACTGCTTCGTTGAGGCGCAGGATCTGTCCGAGATGCGAGGCCGGATCGAGGTCGTCGGGCGCGGCGTAATCGGGCAGGGCCTGCGCGTGGCGGGCGGCGAGCAGATCGTGCACGGCCTGCGGATACAGCCGGCGCGCCGCGTCCGACCATTCCTTGTTCGGCTCCGACAGGCCGCCGGCGGCGAGCAACGACAGCTCGATGTCCGGCTGCACGATCACGATGCGGCCGCTGGCCTTGATCGGCTGCCCGCCGGCATCGGTGGCGGTGCGCACTTGCGCGGCCACGGGCGCGAGTGCGGCCAGCGCCAGCAGCGCCGACAGCAGCGCGATGCGGGCCGGCGATGCAAACGATCGAGCGATGAACTTCATGCGTGGTTTCCCCGTGCGCACAGGTGCTGTCGGCAGGTACCGCATGCCCGGATCGGGCAGGGTGCCATGCTAGAATCATGGACGGATTCGCCGCGCATTTCATCCGTCCTTCCCGAGGTTTTCCGATGCTGAAACTTGCCCAGCGTGTCGGCCGCGCCAAGCCGAGCGCGATCATGGTCGTCGCCGAGAAGGCCAAGCAACTCAAGGCCGCCGGCCGCGACATCATCAGTTTTTCGATAGGCGTTCCCAACTTCCTGCCCGGCGCGCATGTGTACGACGCCGCGCGCGCCGCGCTGGATCACGACAGCGGTCAGTACGGTTCCAATCGCGGCTCCGATGCGCTGCTGGATGCCTTCGTCGCGCACATGGCGCAGGTCGGCATGACCGGTTACACGCGCAAGAACTGCGCCATCGGCATCGGCGCCAAGGGCGTGCTCTACAACCTGATGGAAGTGCTGCTCGACGAGGGCGACGCCATCGCCTTCCCGACCCCGTACTGGACGAGTTATGCGGATATCGCCGAAATCCTCGGCGCGAAGATCCAGTTGCTGCCGTGTCCGCCGGCGCAGGACTACAAGCTCACCCCCGCGCAGCTCGATGCCGCGCTGGCCAGCAAGCCCAAGGTGTTCCTGTTCAACAACCCGTCCAACCCGACCGGCATGGTCTATACGCGCGATGAAATCGCCGCGCTCGCCGACGTGCTGGTCAAGCATCCGGATACCTGGATCATCACCGACGACATCTACAACCGCATGGTGTTCGACGGCATCGGCTACCACAACTTCGTGATGGCGCGCCCCGAGCTGCGCGAGCGCGTGATCTTCATGGATTCGTGCTCCAAGACTTACGGCATGCCCGGCTGGCGCATCGGCTTCGTGGCCGCGCCGGAAGTGGTGGCCAACGCCGTGGTGACGATGAACTCCAACCACATCACCAACCTGCCCGAGATCACCACCGCCGCCGCGCTGGCCGCGCTGTCCGGCCCGCAGGACGTGCCGCAACAGAAGAACCTCGAGTTCCAGGATCGCCGCGATCGCGTGGTGGCTGCCTTGCGCGCCATCCCCGGCGTGGTCTGCCCGATGCCGCAGGGCGCGTTCTACGTGTTCCCCGACATCTCCTGCGCCTTCGGCAAGCAGCATGGCGACACCCTCATCGGCAACGACGTGGACTTGTGCAACGCCCTGCTGGAAGCCAAGGGCGTGGCCTGCGTGCCCGGCGTGGCCTTCGGCGAACCGCGCGGCCTGCGCATCAGCTACACCTGCCCGGCGCATCAGCTCGACGATGGGCTGCGCCGCGTTCAGGAATTCTTCGCCGAACTGAAGTAGCAACAAGCAAGGCAGGTATCAATGTAGCGAACAAGTTCGTCATTCCCGCGAAAGCGGGAATCCAGCGACTTCATCGCACCAGTGGGAAAAGCCACTGGATCCCCGCTTGCGCGGGGATGACGAGCAAAAAATCCGCTGACCTTCCGCGGTTGTTGCGTTTCCGAATCTCCACCATTCCATTCCACATTTCTGGAGTTTGCCCATGAAGACCCCCGTTCGCGTCGCAGTCACCGGTGCCGCCGGCCAGATCGGTTACGCCCTGCTGTTCCGCATCGCCGCCGGCGACATGCTCGGCCCCGATCAGCCGGTGATCCTGCACCTGCTGGAAATCACCCCTGCGCTCGGCGCATTGCAGGGCGTGGTGATGGAATTGAACGACTGCGCGTTCCCGACCCTGCACGGCGTGGTCGCCACCGACGATGCCAACGTGGCCTTCAAGGACGTGGACTACGCCTTGCTGGTCGGCGCGCGCCCGCGCGGGCCGGGCATGGAGCGCAAGGATCTGCTCGAAGCCAACGGCGCGATCTTCGGCCCGCAGGGCAGGGCGCTCAACGCGCACGCCAAGCGCAATGTGAAGGTGCTGGTGGTCGGCAACCCGGCCAACACCAATTCGCTGATCGCCCAGCAGAATGCGCCCGACCTCGACCCGCGCTGCTTCACCGCGATGGTGCGCCTGGATCACAACCGCGCCATCAGCCAGCTCGCCGAAAAAACCGGCGCGCTCACCACCGACATCCGCAAGGTGACGATCTGGGGCAACCATAGTTCCACCCAGTATCCCGACCTGCACCATGCGACCGTGAAGGGTGCGCCGGCGATGGGCCTGGTCGATGCGGCGTGGTACGAATCCAGCTTCATCCCGACCGTGCAGCAGCGCGGCGCGGCGATCATCAAGGCGCGCGGCGCATCCTCGGCGGCCTCGGCGGCATCGGCGGCGATCGACCACATGCGCTCGTGGGCGCTGGGCACCGCCGAGGGCGACTGGGTGTCGATGGGCGTGCCTTCCGATGGCAGCTACGGCATCGCCCCGGGCGTGATCTACGGTTATCCCTGCGTCTGCAAGAACGGCGCGTACGAAATCGTGCAGGGGCTTGCGATCGGCGACTTCTCGCGCGCGCGCATGAGCGCCACCGACAAGGAGCTGCGCGAGGAACGCGCCGGCGTGGAGCACCTGTTCGCGAAAGCCTGATCTGACTTCGTGCGCGACATGCAAGGGCGGCTGCGGCCGCCCTTGCCGTTTCAGGCGCGCCCGTGCGGCGTTTCCGCGTGTCGGGGCGGCGTGCTTGCGGCAGTGTGCAGGGCGGTCGATTCCTGCGGATGGGTGGAGTATGTTCCGGCTTCCGTTGCCCGCCCGCCGAGGCGGGCGACAATCGCCACGCCAACCCACGAGGATCATGATGGACAGCCATTCCGCCTGTGTGCGTTGCGCCACGTTCCATTCCGTGAGGTCCATGCTTCGTCGATTCTTGTCGACGGCGATCGCCGCGTCCTGCATGGCGGCACTGCTAGCCGCCTGCCATTCCGCAAACGACGCTGCATCGTCGTCGAAGGCGAACGCGACAGCATCGCCATCGTCGCCAGTCAGCATATCCGCAGCATCCACGGTTCCCAATGAAACCGCGAGCATGGGTTCCGGCAAGACGCAGACGATCGCGTTGGTCGATACGACGATGGCCATGCACAACGCCTTCTACATCACCGCGCCAGCCGGTTGGCGGGTGGATGGGCGCGTCGTCGCCAATGCATGCGATGGATCGAAGGCGCCGGTGTTTCATGCCGTATCCGCCGATGGGCAGTTTGAAGTCGAACGCCTGCCGGTTTTCGTTTCCAAAACGATGGGTGGACGGCTTGCTCCGGGTTGCGATGCCCTGCCGGCGGGTCCTGACGTGACGCAATTCCTGCAGGCGGTTGCCGACAAACTGCGACCGGGCTTGAAGATCGTGGGAACACTTCCGGTGGGCGCAGGTCTGCATCACGCCGTGGAGGAACGCATGCACATGCTGTCAGGCAAGGCAACGGCAGCGGGCATGCAGGCGCAGAAGGTGTACGTGGACGCCGCGGCCGTGCGTGCCACCGATGCCAGCGGCCAAACGTTGGGTGCAAGCGCATTGATGAGCTGCGTGACGCCGCTCACGCCATCGTCGGCTGCAACGCAAACGTGCAGCGCCGAAGTGATCGTGCAGCGCGTCCCGAGCGACACACCCGAGGCCTTCGCTGCGCAGGCACCATTGCGTGAAGTGAAGGTGAGGCCGGATCCGCAGTGGCTTGCGGCTTACCGCCAACAGCAAAATGCGTCGTCACAAAAATAATCGCTCAAGCAGCCGGCAAGGGAACTGCGATTCATGGAAGCATTCCTGCAACGCCTGAAAGAACGCAAGCTCGTGCAATGGGCGCTGGCCTACGTCGCGGCGGCGTTCGCGCTGATCCAGGTGCTGGATGTCGTCGCACAGCGTTTCGGCTGGCCGGATGCGCTGGAGCGCGGGCTGATCCTCGCGCTGGCGCTGGGCTTCTTCGTCACCCTCGTCGTGGCGTGGTATCACGGCGAGAAGGGCGCGCAGAAGGTGAGCGGCACGGAATTGCTGATCCTCGCCTTGCTGCTGGGCGTGGGTGGCGGACTGTTGTTGCGGTTTGCCAGACAGGATGTGGCGACCTCGCCGCCTGCACAAGCTCAGGCCGCCCAGCCCTCATCAGCATCAACGGCCGCAGCGATGCCGGACAAATCCGTTGCGGTGCTGCCGTTCGTCAACGAGAGCGGCGACAAGGATCAGCAGTATTTTTCCGATGGTTTGTCCGAAGACCTGATCACCGCGCTGTCGCAGTTCTCCGGCTTGAAGGTGGTCGCGCGCACGTCCTCGTTCTCGTTCCGCCAGTCCAGCGACGAGCCGAAAACCATCGGCGCCAAGCTCGGCGTTGCGCACTTGCTGGAAGGCACGGTGCAGCGCGACGGCGATCAGGTGCGGATCACGGCAACGCTGGTGCGGGCAGCCGATGGCGCGGTCGTATGGACGCAGCCCTACGACCGACCGTACAAGGATTTCTTTGCCTTGCAGGACGACATCACCCAGCAGGTGGCCGGCGCATTGAAAGCGAAATTGCTGGGCAACGGCGGCACGGCGATGCAAACCGATCGCCCGCCCAGCGGCAACCTCGATGCCTACAACGCCTATCAGCAAGGCAAGTTCTACGCCGCGCGCAACAACGAGGCGGATCTGCGCACGGCGATCGAACATTTTGGCGAAGCGGTGCGGCTCGATTCCAGCTACGCCGCGGCATGGACGGCATTGGGTGCCGCGCAGTCCAGGCTGGGTGCGAATTATCTGGGCGGCGCCGACTTGGCGGCGATGAATGCGCGGGCGCAGGCCGCGATCGACACCGCCTTGCGGCTGGATCCCGCCTTGCCGCAGGCGCACGTCGCCAAAGCCACCTTGATGGCGAACCGCGATTTCGACTGGGATGGCGCGCAGGCCGAGTACCGGCGCGCCTTCGAACTGGCTCCGGGCGACTCGGCGATCATGACGTTCCTCGCGCGCAGCATGGCCATGCACGGGCAGGTTCGTAGCGCCATCGAACTGGTGCGGCGCGCGGCAAAGGTCGATCCGCTGAACGCCGTGATGCATCAGGTTCTGGCGGTAATGCTGGCAGCGCAGGGGCGGATGGACGAGGCGAAGGCACAGGCCGATACCGCCGTGGAATTGCAACCGGGGTCGGATACCTATCGGGTCATGCAGGCCGACGTCGCGGCCTGGCGCGGCGATTTTTCGGCGGCGCTGGCGATCGCGCAAGCCCTGCCGCAAGGTCTGTGGCGCGACGACGCGATGGCGGTGGCGCTGCAACTCGGGCGCGATCGGGCTGCCGCGGACGCCGCATTGAAAACGATGATCGACCGGCACGCCAACGGGGCTTCCTATCAGATCGCCGAGATTTACGGCTTGCGCCGCGACCCGGACAACATGTTCGTGTGGCTGGATCGCGCCTTCGATACCCGCGATGGCGGCATCAATTTCCTGCTCTACGATCCCTTCCTCCTGCGCTACAAGGACGATCCGCGTTTCGCCGCGTTCGCGAAGAAAGTCGGCCTGCCGACGACGACCGACGCGCAGGCCTTGCCGTGATGGCGACGGCTCCGCGTGGCCGCTCGCACCCCTGCGCTACTTCTCCGTTCGCCAGTTGATCGAGGCGCGGGTTTCCTTCGCCGATTCGACGCTGATGTCGAAGCCCTTGCGCAGCAGGTATTTCAGGGTGAGCACCTCGCCAGTGCCGGCCAGCGCCACGCCGTAGCTGACGAACAAACGCGGCGAGAGGTATTTGCCGACGCTGAGCACCTCGCCGCCGAGCGCGCGCGAGGTGTTCACGCCGGCGTCGAGGCCGAGGCGCGCGCCGATGCTGGCGGCGACGAGGTTGCCGCCGACCGCCAGCGCGGTGGCCGCGGTGTTGATCTTGCCGGTCTCGTCGGAGTTGGCGGCGCGCAACGGGCGGCCGATCACCAGATATGCCAACGCATCGGTGGAACCCATCGCCGGAGTGGACACGATCTGCGTCTGCGGCTTGTGCGCGGTGCCGCGCACACGCACGCCGACGGTGACGTCGTCGTCCTCGAACCGGCGTTGCGCGAGCACGTCCAGGGCCGGGTTGTCGAAGCTGCCGCCGTTGTAGGTGAGCCGCCCGCGTTCGATCTCCAGTTGCTGTCCATAGGCGCGGTAGCTGCCGCCGACATCGAGCGTGCCGGCGGCCGTCATGGTCGCGTTGGGCGGGCGGCGCACGCGCAATTGCCCGGCGAGGGTGCCGTCGAGGCCGAAACCCTTGAGGATGACGGATTTCCCGAGCGTGAGGTTCAGATCCACGTCGAGCTTGAGCGGGCTGCTGCGCGTGGTTTGACGCGGGTCGAGCACCACCACGTCCGGCGAGGGCGTGACGGTTCCATCGAGGCGTTCGAGGTCCATCCGGGCGCTGGGCACGGCGACGCTGCCGCGCAGCGTCAGCGTGCCCGCCGCAAAGCCCAGTTGCAGATCGGGCGAGGCAAGGGCTTGCAACTCGGGCGTATCGGCGACGCGCACCTTCTCGCCTTTCAAGGTGACACGAACAGGCGCGTCGAGATCGTTCCAGCGCCCACCGCCACCGATAGCCAAAGTGCCATCGCCCGAGCGCAACGAGCCGGTGATGGCAGCGGTGCCGTCGGATGCAGCGTCGATGCCGATTTGCCCATCGGTGAGCGCGATGCCCAATGCCGGCAGTTCGGCCTTGAAATCCGCCAACTGCAAGCGCCCGGAGACGCCGGGATGATCGAGCGTGCCGCCGAGTGCAAATTGGCCGCCGAAGCGGCCCTTGGGTGCGGCCAAGTCGGTGGAGAACAACTCCAGCCACGCGACATCGCGCAGGTCGATGGAAGCTTCGCCAGCCAGCGGCGCGCCGGATGCGAGCGCGCTGCTCGCATGCGCGCGCACGCTGCCGCCCGCGGACAAGTCGCTGGCGAGGTCGATCTGCACGCGCTCGCCGGCGAGGGTGGCCTCGGCGACGAGGTTCTGATAGCCCAGCAGGGGATGCGCCAGCTGATCGGCCATGCGGATGCCGCCGCTGGACGATCGCAAGGACGCATTGCCATTCCAGCCGCCGCGTGCGCCCGGTGCGATGCGCGCATCCAGATCCACGCTGCCCCAGGCGTGGGCATCGAAATCCGGCCGCGCGATCCACGGATCCAGCCACGCCATCGGCAAGGATAGCGCCTGCACGCTGGCCTGCCTCGGCCAGTCGGCCACGGCGCAGACCGAAGCACCGTCCGCGCGCAGGCAGGCGTTGGCAAGACGCAGCCCGCCGCGACCGTCGTAGGCAAACGTCGCTGGCGCTTGCAGGCTCCATGCAGCGCCGCTCGCGGGTGCGAAGTGCAGGCTGGCGATGCTGCCATGCCATGCATCGCCCTTGCGCTGCGCGCTGGCGCTCAGATCGAGCGAACCCAGCGCCCCGGCGAGCGCGCCGACGATGCGCGGCTGCGTGGTCGATCCGCCAAATTGCAGATGCAGGCTGTGCAGTTGCGCAACGCCGATGATGCCATCGGCTTTCGCCGACACATCGCCGGCACCGGCATCGGTGGCGATGCGGCCATCCAGCGCTACGTGGGCAGCGCCATAGCCGTGCCAGAGCAGGCCACTACCGGCGAGGTTGCCCTGCACGGCGGGCGTGGGCAGCGCGCCCTCCACGGCAAGATCGCCGGCGATGGTGCCGCGTGCATCGGGAAGCACGTCGTCGAGCCGCAAGGGGCTGAAGTGCGCGACCAGATCAAACCGTGCGCCGGCCGCGCCTTTCGCCTGTACATGGCTGCCGCCCAGACGCAGGTCGGCATCGACGTGACCGGCGTCCTTTTCCCAATCGAAACGTGCGTAGCCAGCGAGTGGCCGTCCGCGCAGCTTGCCTGCCAAGCCATCGGCAGCTATCTGAATGACCAAGCCGCTTGCCGGCTGCCGCGTGCCACTGGTTCGCAATTGCGCGGAAACGCTGCCATCGAAGCCCGGTGCGAAATAACCAGGGTCGAACCGATCGAGCAGGGCTTCGGCACTCCATGCCAGCGCGGGAGACCAGCGCACGCTGGCCTTCCCTTGCAGGAGGCCTGCGCTGGTCGCGGCATCGAAGCGGGCGATGTCGGCTTGCGTGGCATCGCCTTGGGCGGCGATCGCCACGCGGGCCTGTTCGCCGGCGCGCGCCAACAGGAGCGAGCCCGATGCCGCCCAATCCTCGACGTGGCCTTGTACGGCCAGCTCGCCGCTGGCCTGCACCGGCTCGGCCTTGCGATCGGCACGCCAGTGCAGGCCGTCGAGTTGCAAGCGCGCATCCACCGCCGGTGCGGCAGGGCGCAGGTCGATGCGGCCATCGATGCGTGCGTGTCCGTCGAGCAGATCCAGCGCCAGCGGCTGCGCGCCGAGCACGCCGTTTTCGTAATCGAGAGACGAAGGCGCGACGACCAAACCCATTGGGCCTTGCGCGATGCGCCCCTGCACGCGCGCACGGCCGCCGTGGCCTTGCGCATCCAGGGCGACGGACCACGGCGCTGCGGCAGCATCGGCGTGTTGATGCAGCAACGTGGACAGGGCGCGAGGGTCGAAGCGTTCGGCGTGCGCCGATACTTCCCAATCGGGCACGCGCTGGCCGTTCGTCAGGATGAAATCGAGATGGATGGGCTCCGGCGCGTGGCCGGTGAGCGTGAGCACGAAACGTCGAAGATCGCCGCTGGCGTCGAGCCGCAGGTCGGCGCGTGCATCGCCTTCACCGGCTTGCGGCAGCCAGGTCGCCTGCATGCGCGTGGCGTAGGCATGACGCGCATCCATGGATGCGTCTGCCCGCACTTCCCCGCGATCGGTGCTGGCCCTGATGGCCGTGAGTTGCAGGCGTCCGGGCGACAGTTCGAAGCCGCCGCGCAGGGAGTCGATCGCGATCACGGGTTCGCGCCCGCGGCTGATGCGCAGGTCGCGGATGTCCACCGTGCGCACGTCCACTGCGATCGGCACGTCGAACGTGGGCAACACATCCGGCCAGCGCGGCGGCGGCTGCGGCGTGCGGTCGATGGGCACGTCGAGCGTGGCCTGTTCGACACGCAGCGAGTCCAGCAGTAATCGTCGTTGCAACAGCCGCGCGAGTTGCGGATCGACCCGCAGCATGCCTGCCTTGAACTCCACGCCAGCGTGGCGGTAATGCAGGTCGTGCAGGGCGAGCGGGCCAGCCAGCGTGCCATCGGCGTGCGACCACGTCAGCGCGCCACGCGGCAGCGTCGCGGCGATGCGCGCGAGCGCGAAATCGCGGCCGCTCGCGGTCAGCAGCAACCAGCTTGCGAACAGGGCGAACAGGAGCGTTGCGCCGATGCCCGTCACGAGGATGCGCCGCAGCCAGCGCCGGCGGCGTGGTGACGATGCCTTGGTCGCCGCCGTCGTCACAGGTCTGAACCGATGCCGAGGTACAGGTGCACCGGCGCACGCCCCTGGAATCCGTGCGCGAGATCGATCCGCACCAGCCCCACCGGCGAGCGCCAGCGCAGGCCGAAGCCGACGCCCAGATGCGAGCGTGGCGTGTCGACGAAGGCATCGCCGTCGTCGGCGAACACCGCCGCGCCCCAGGTCGGCGTGAAGCGATGCTCGAACTCGGCGCTGAGCGTCAGCAGGTTGGGCGCGCCCACGTTCAAGCCGTTCACCCGCGGGCCGATCTCCTGATAGGCGTAGCCGCGCACGCTGTTGTCGCCGCCCGCGTAGTAGCGCAACGAAGGCGGCAGGCTGTTGAAATTGCCGGTGACGATGTGGCCGACCTCGCCGCGCAGCAGCACGCGGTTGCTCTCGCCCAGCGGATGCACCCAGCTCGCGCGTGCATGCACTTGCAGGAAATCCACGTCGGAGCCGATGGCCGTCGCGCCACCGCTCGCGTCCATGCCCAAGCCCCAGCCGCGCGTGGGGTAGAGCTTGTCGTCCACGCGCTGGGTCTGCGCCGAGATCGACGGAAACACCAGCGTCGCGAAGCGATCGAAGCCCGGATACAGCGCATCCTGATAGCGTTCGCGCTGCGCATGCAGGGCCGCGGTGAGCGTCCAGTGGTGCAGCCGCCCGCTGCGGCTGCCGACGATTTCCGCCAGTCGCGTGTGCCCGGCGTCGGTGTGCTCGTCGCGCAGGTTGGTCGCCAGCGCGTACCAGCCATCCAGCCAGCCGAACGCGGGGATGCGGTAGCGCGCCGCCAGCAGCTTGCGGTTCTGCGCCCACTCCAGTTGCGCATCGAACTTGTGGCCGCCGCGATTGAGCCAGCGGCGTTCGTAACCCAAGGTGATGCCGGCGCCGCTGTCGGTTCCATAACTCAAACCGGCGCTGTACACATTGCGCTTGGCCGGCGTGGTGGTCACCGTGATCGGCAACTGCCCATCGGCGCGCTGGTCGGTGTCGGGCGCCACTTCGACCGTGCCGAAATAATCCAGATCCGCCAGCGATTGCTGCGTGGCGAGCAGGCGATCCTGACGATAGGCATCGCCCGGCTTGAAGCGCAGCAGGGGGTCGAGCAGGCCGGGCTTGAACTGGCTGCCAGCGAAGGAGGTCGCGCCGAAGCGGTAGCGATTACCGCTATCCCATGTCACGTCGATGTCGGCGGCGTGCGCCGCGCGGGTGACCTCGACGCGATGCGTTATCTGCCGTGCATCAAAATAACCGTGTTCGAGCAGGCGGCCATCGACTTCCTGCTTGCTCGTCTCGTACAGGCGATGGTCGAGCACGTCGCCTTGCCGTGGCACGAAGGCCGCAACCGCCTTTGCCACGATGGGGTCGGTGCTGGCCTCGCCGCGCACCTGCACGTCGTGCCTGCGCACACGCACCGGCTCGCCCGGTTTCACCGTGAACACCACGTCGGCGCTATCGCCGTGCCGCTGCACGTCGGTGGCCACCTCGGCGTCGTAATAGCCGAAGGGCTCCAACGCGCTGCGGATTTCCTCCGGCGCCGATCGCAGCAGGAAGGCGAGGCGTTCTTCGCTCATATCGGACTTGGCTTTTTGTGCGCGCGCCAGCGACAGCGACAGCTTCGCGTTGTGCAGCAGTTCGGGCTGCGCGATGCCTTCGATGCGCACGCTCTGCACCTGCACCGCAAGGGCGCAGGGGATGAGGCACAGCAAGAGGAGGGTGGCGAGGCGGGTTCGACGGATCATCGGCGCGAGGATATACGAACGCGACGACACGCCAGAAGGTGAAGGTCGAACTCGGTGCAGAGCTGACCTTCAGCGGCGTCGATTTCAGCGCTTGCCCTGAACGCGGCTCGTGCGGTTTCCGCTAAAATGCCGTTTTTCACGGGGCTGCCATGAATCAAGCCACATCCGCAGGCGCGCGCTTTCGCGCCGCGCTCGCCGCCGAATCGCCCTTGCAGGTGATGGGCGCGATCACCGCCTACGCCGGCCTGATGGCCAGGCGCACCGGTTACAAGGCTCTGTATCTTTCCGGCGGCGGTGTCGCCGCCAATTCGCTGGGCATGCCCGATCTGGGCATCAGCACGATGGAGGACGTGCTCACCGATGCGCGCCGCATCGTCGATGCGACGCGGTTGCCGCTGCTGGTGGACATCGACACCGGCTGGGGCGGCGCGTTCAACATCGCGCGCACGATTCGCAGTTTCGAGCGCGTCGGCGTGGCTGCGGTGCACATGGAGGATCAGGTCGGGCAGAAGCGCTGCGGGCATCGCCCGGGCAAGGAAGTGGTGACGCGCGACGAGATGGTCGATCGCGTGAAGGCGGCGGTGGACGCGCGCACCGACGCGGGCTTCGTGGTCATGGCGCGCACCGACGCGGCCGCGGTCGAAGGCATCGATGCGGCGATCGAGCGCGCGATGGCCTACGTCGAGGCCGGCGCCGACATGATCTTTCCCGAGGCGATGAAGACGCTCGATGATTACCGCCGCTTCAAGGCCGCGGTGAAGGTGCCGATCCTCGCCAACCTCACCGAGTTCGGCTCGACGCCGTTCTTCACCACCGACGAATTGCGCGAAGCCGGCGTGGACATCGCGCTGTACTGCTGCGGTGCGTATCGGGCGATGAACAAGGCGGCGTTGAACTTCTACGAAACCGTGCGCCGTGAAGGCACGCAGAAAAACATCATCAACACCTTGCAGACGCGCAACGAGCTGTACGACTTCCTCGGCTATCACGCTTATGAGGACAAGCTCGACGCGCTGTTTGCGGAGAAGATTTTTGCAACTCAAACAGGAGACAACGATAAGTGAGCAACCGATCAGGATACATGACGGGAATAGTCGCGCTGTGTTGCCTTGGGTTACTTGCGGGTTGTTCCGACCCCAAAGCAGCTAACGATAAAAATTTCGCGATCGCTATTGCCGATTACCTCAAGACCGTTCCGCTTTGCACGAGGCTGGACGTCGATGAATTGCCAGGGGATTACACGGCATCCACCTCTTTCGGGCTTCATGACGAACAACTACAAGCACCTACCCTTGACGATTTTTTTCGAACCCACCAGGAAGAAAAATCACTTTACGATCTTGGCTTGATGTCGTTCACAATCACTCGGCACAAGGACGAAAATTCGTTCGGTGGTGGGGAAGTCTTGAGATATTTCGCTCATGCCACCCTCACGGACAAGGGAAAAGCCGCATACCGCGTTGTACACACTCATATGCTTGGCAATCGGGCTGCGTTTTGCTACGGGCAAAAGCATCTTGTGTCCATCGACAACTTCACCGAACCATCGAACATGTTGGGACAGACAGTCTCGAACGTGCAATATACGTGGCAACTCTACGACGTGGCCGATTGGGCCAAGGACGCCAAGTTGCAAGCTGCCGAGCCAGATATCAAGCGTGAACTCGCTACCGCTAGCCAGCCCACCAAGGACGCTGGAAATCTCGTGCTGACTAACAAGGGCTGGATTCACGTAGCCTTGCTGAAATAGTGAAAGACTACGCATGCCTTGATCGCATCGATTGCGGAGAGCCCCGCATGCCGCTGTCGGGTGATCGAATGTTGTTGTTTAAGAATCCCGAGGCCAACATCATGAACGAAGCGGCATCCATCCTGCCCAAGCCCAAAAAATCCGTCGCCCTGTCCGGCGTCGCTGCCGGCAACACCGCGCTGTGCACGGTCGGCCGCAGCGGCAACGACCTGCATTACCGCGGCTACGACATCCTCGACTTCGCCACCACCAGCGAGTTCGAGGAAATCGCCCACCTGCTGGTGCATGGCAAGCTGCCCAATGCCGCCGAGCTGGCCGCATACAAGGGCAAGCTGCGATCCCTGCGCGGGATTCCCGCATCGGTGAAGGCGGTGCTGGAGCAACTGCCGGCGAGCGCGCACCCGATGGACGTGATGCGCACGGCGGTGTCCGCGCTGGGTTGCGCGCTGCCGGAATCGGGCGACCACAACCATCCGGGCGCGAAGGACATCGCCGATCGGCTCATGGCTTCGCTGGGATCGATCCTGCTGTACTGGTACCACTACGCGGTGAACGGCAAGCGCATCGAGGTGGAGACCGACGACGATTCCATCGGCGGTCATTTCCTGCATCTGTTGCACGGACGCAAACCCAGCGCGTTGTGGGTGCGCGCGATGCACACATCCTTGATCCTCTACGCCGAGCACGAATTCAACGCCAGCACCTTCACCGCGCGGGTGATCGCCGGCACCGGCAGTGACATGTATTCGGCCATCGCCGGCGCGATCGGCGCGCTGCGCGGCCCCAAGCACGGCGGCGCCAACGAGGTCGCCTTCGAGATCCAGAAACGCTACGACAGCCCGGACGAGGCCGAGACTGACATCCGTGCGCGCGTGGAGAGAAAGGAAGTCGTGATCGGTTTCGGTCACCCGGTCTATACCACCGGCGATCCACGCAACAAGGTCATCAAGCGGGTCGCGCGCGAGTTGTCGGAAGACCAGCACAACACCAGGATGTTCGACATCGCCGATCGCCTCGAAGCGGTGATGTGGGAGATCAAGAAGATGTTCCCGAACCTCGACTGGTTCAGCGCGGTGAGCTACCACATGATGGGCGTGCCGACCGCGATGTTCACCCCGCTGTTCGTGATCTCGCGCACCTCCGGTTGGAGCGCGCACGTGATCGAGCAGCGCATCGACGGCAAGATCATCCGCCCGAGCGCGAACTACACCGGGCCGGAGAACCTGACGTTCGTGCCGCTGGGGCAACGCGACTGATCCGTCCGCTGCCGGCATTTCCTCCTTCCCCCGCTCGCGGGGGAAGGTCGGGATGGGGGTTGCCGTTCGCTGCTGCGAGGCTGGATCAGTGCAGACCTTCGGCCTTCAGCGCGTGCTGCACGCCGGGGTCGGCCTCCATGCGCTGGCGGAACGCGGCCAGATGGTTCAAGCCCGACAGATCCACGCCGACGATGCCAGCCCAGCGCATCGTGACGTACAGGTAAGGGTCGGCGATCGAGCGCGAGCCGGCCAGCCAGTCACGCCCGGCCAGATGCGCGTCGGCGCGCTCGAAAAGGCCACGCAGCTTCTTGCGCGCGGCCACCTTGGTCTGCTCGATCGCCGCCTCGTCGCCGAGATAGGCCGTCGCGCCGAACAGCGGCCAGTAGTTCGGATGGATGTCGGAATTGGCGAAGGCCAGCCAGCGATACACCTCGGCGCGGCTCTGCGCGCTGCCATCGCCGGTGAGCCGGGCCTGCGGGTGCTGGTCGGCGATGTAGCCGAGGATGGCGGCGTTCTGGGTGAGGGTGAAATCGCCATCGACCAGCGCCGGCACCGCGCCGGCCGGGTTGATCTTCAGGTACTCGGGCTGCTTGGATTCGGCGGCCGTGATCAGTTGCACCTCGTAGGGCTTGCCGGTCCATTCAAGGGCGATGTGGTCGGCGAGAGAGCAGGCGCCGGGCTTGGCGTAGAGCTTCATGCGGTGGCACTCCGTGATTGGGAATCGAAAAAATGATGGCGGATGCCGCCGATGCAAGGCAGTGTGGGCAGGACACTGCGTTGCGGACTCGCGTGGCGGACGGCGGCGCGAGGGTTTCGGCACACGTCGGATCACGTCGCGCCAATTCTCGACCATGCAGGGTATGCCAAGGCTTGATGCGCCGGCTCGAAAAAAATCTTGCACTGCACCAAGGCGGGCAGGTATGCTGCGCGCCGGAAGCAGGGCGCTACGCTTGCCTTCCCGACGCGGAAGAATGTTTTTTCGCCTTCCGCTCCTCATCCACCCTGGAATCACCATGAACCCGCGATCTAGCAAACCGTCCAGCGGCGGCGATCGGTGCTCGGCATCGACCGTCGATCCGGTGGACATACGCAGATTCCGGGACGCGCCATCGTTGGTCAGGGCTGCCACGCAGCTGCAACACGCCTGACCGACCCTGTCGCCTCCCGGCTCGAGCACCGCTCGAATGGCCACGGAGGCGACCATGCGCATCAACATCCGTATCGGAATATCGGCAACGCCGCGCAGTGCGGCCACGGGACGCCTCGCGTCCGGCCATCGCGTGGGGCGAACGCGGCCGACGTGGTCACGGATCCTGCATGCAGCACGCCTTGAACCTGGCGGGTTACGCGATGGCCGCTTCGCGGCCTCGACGGGTCGGTAAACCACCGATCCCCGCGTAGCCCCGCGGCGCTGCCGCGGATTCCAGGCGGACGTGATGTCCGCGCAAATCCTAGTTGGGAGGAGGCCTGCCATGTCCGCAGTCCATCTCGATTTTTCCCCGCGCTCGGGGGTGCTCGACAGCGCCCATCGCGGCGACATCCATGGCGCTTTCGGCAGCATCCGCCACGACGACCACGGCCCGCGCAAGGGCTGGCGCGAGCGCATGCGCATCCTGCTGGCGATCCTCGGCCCCGGCCTGATCGTGATGGTCGGCGACAACGACGCCGGCGCCTTCGGCACCTACACGCAGGCCGCGCAGAACTACGGCACCACCCTGCTGTGGACGCTGCTGTTGCTGATCCCGGTGCTGTACGTCAATCAGGAGATGGTGTTGCGCCTGGGCGCGGTCACCGGCGTGGGCCACGCGCGGCTGATCTTCGAGCGCTTCGGCAAGTTCTGGGGCGCGTTCAGCGTGATCGACCTGTTCCTGCTCAACGCGCTGACCATCGTCACCGAGTTCATCGGCATCAGCCTGGCCTGCCATTACCTCGGGCTGTCGCCAGGCTGGGGCGTGGGCGTGGCGGCGGTGCTGGTGATGGCCGCGGCGAGCACCGGCGACTTCCGGCGCTTCGAGCGCTTCGCGATGGTGCTGGTCGCCGGCAGCCTGTTGCTGGTGCCGATCTTCCTGCTGGCGCATCCGCCGGTGCGGCAGGTCGCGCACGACTTCCTCGTGCCGTCCATGCCCCAAGGCGCGCCGCTGGCCGACGTGATGCTGCTGATCATCGCCATCGTCGGCACCACGGTGGCGCCGTGGCAGTTGTTCTTCCAGCAAAGCTACGTCATCGACAAGCGCATCACCCCGCGCTTCATCGGCTACGAGCGCATCGACCTGTGGCTGGGCATCGGCCTGGTGGTGCTGGGCGCGATGGCGATGATCGCCTTCACCGCGGCGGCCTTCGCCGGGCACCCGGAGGCCGGGCATTTCGTCGATGCCGGCGCGGTGGCTTCAGGGATCGACAAGTACGTCGGCCACGCCGCGGGCGTGATGTTCGCCGTCGCATTGATCGATGCCTGCATCATCGGCGCGGCGGCGGTGTCGCTGTCCACGGCCTACGCCATCGGCGACGTGTTTTCGGTCAACCACTCGCTGCATCGCAAGCCCTCGGAGGCCAAGGCCTTCTACGCGGTGTTCTGCGGCCTGATCGTGATGTCCGCCGCGCTGGTGCTCACGCCCGGCACGCCGCTGGGGTTGCTGACCAATGCGGTGCAGACGCTGGCCGGCGTGCTGCTGCCCAGCGCCACCGTGTTCTTGCTGTTGCTGTGCAACGACAAGGCGGTGCTCGGCCCGTGGGTCAACGGCTGGAAAGCCAACCTGTTCACCGGCGCGGTGATCGCCGCGCTGGTGATGCTGTCGGTCGTGCTCACCGCGGCGGTGCTGTTCCCGGGGATCACCGAGGGCGTCATCCTCGACATCCTCGGCGGCGGCGTGGTGCTGGCCGCCGTGGCCGCGCTGGGCATGCTGTTTTCGCACCGCCGTGGCGCGCAAGACATCGCCGTCGATCCGACGCCGATCCCGGCCGCCGACCGCGACCACTGGCGCATGCCGCCGCTCGCCGAGCTGCCGCCCGGTCGCATCGCCGGCGCGAATCGGGTGTGGATGATCGTGCTGCGCGGTTACCTGTTCGTCGCCGGCGGGTTGGTGCTGGTGCGCATCGTCGCGCTCGCCATTCATTGATCCCGGCTGGAATCCCCATCATGCAGACGATACCCGATCGCGCGGCCATCGCCGCGAGGCTGCTGCTGTGCCTGCCGCTGGCGTGCGCGCTGCCCCTGACCGCGCATGCCGACGAGGCCGCCGCACCGGAGAACTGGTCGCTGCACGCGCAGGCGACGTGGGTGGACCAGTACCACGGCGATTTCCGTTCGCCGTATGCCGGTGTCAACAGTTTGAGCGCGCGTGCGCAGGCGAAGGAAACCTTCGACCTGACGCTCTTCGTCGGCGCGCGTTTGTGGCATGGCGGCGAGTTCTACCTCAACCCTGAAATCGACCAAGGCTTCGGTTTCGACAACACCCTGGGCGTGGCCGGTTTCACCAGCGGCGAGGCGTACAAGGTCGGCCGCAGCAGCCCCTACGGACGCCTGCATCGCGCCTTCCTGCGGCAGACCTTCGACCTCGGCGGCGGCGCGGAAACCGTCGCTGCCGACGCCAACCAACTGGCTGGCACGCGCACGAAGAACCGCGTCGTGCTCACGCTCGGCAAGTTCGCCGTCACCGACGTGTTCGACACCAATGCGTATGCGCACGACCCGCGCGGGGATTTCCTGAACTGGTCGATCATCGACGGCGGTGCGTTCGACTATGCCGCCGATGCCTGGGGTTACACGCTGGGCGCGGCGGGCGAATGGACGCAAGGCGGGTGGACGCTGCGCGCCGGCGTGTTCAACCTCTCCAAGGTGCCCAACGCCACCCAGCTCGAAACCGATTTCCGGCAACGCGAAGTCCTCGCCGAGCTGGAGCGCCGCTATGCGCTGGCCGGCAAGCCAGGCGCCGTGCGCTGGCTCGCGTTCTCCAACCGCGGACGCATGGGCTCGTATGCGGATGCCATCGCCCTCGGGCAGGCCACGAACACTATCCCGAGCACCGCGCTGGTGCGGCGCATGGCCTCGCGCGACGGGGTGGCGATCAACGTCGAGCAGCAATTGGCTGACGATCTGGGCGCGTTCGTCCGCATCGGCCGCAACGACGGCAGCAAGGAGGCCTTCGAGTTCACCGAGATCAACCGCTCCGTCGCGGCCGGCCTGTCGTGGAAAGGTGCCGCGTGGGGACGCGCGCAGGACACCCTCGGCGTGGCCGGCGTGGTCAATGGCCTGTCGGCGCCGGCGCGGGCGTACTTCGCCGCCGGCGGCATCGGCATCCTGATCGGCGACGGACGCTTGCCGCACTATGGCGACGAGGCGATCGGCGAGGTGTATTACAACGCCGCCATCAATGGTTGGCTGACCGTGGGCCTGGACTACCAGTTCGTCGATCACCCGGCCTACAACCGCGACCGCGGGCCGGTGAATGTGATCGCCTTGAGGCTGCACGCGCAGAAGTGAGCCGCGCGCGCGTGCGGTTCGTGGGTGTCGTGCAGCCTCAGCGCGCGGCCAGGCTCGGCGAGCGGTAGAAGGTGTGATCGCCGATGCGCTTGACCACGCGCCCGTTGCCGGTTTCCACGGAACTGAGCGCGAAACTGTTCGCGCCGGGGACGACCTCATGCCGCTCGCCGCGCGGCTGCGACCAGTCCCAGGCGGTGTCGATGGCGATGCGCAGGGCGGTCAGGCCGGCGGCCGGCTCGATCAGGCGCTGGTTGGGGTTGAGCGTGGCCATCGCGAATTGCCCGGGCGCGGTGACGACCGAGCACACCGAATCGCCCCAGATGCCACTGTCGCGGCGGCGCAGGGCCACCTCGGCGATGGCGCGCTGGCCGATGAGCGGCTGGCCGCGGGCTTCGAGGTACACGGTGGTCGCCAGACACATCGGGTCGGCGACCGGCTGGGGCAGGGTATGCGCCAGCCAGAGAATCAATGCCAGTTTCATTGCGGAGGTTCCTTGCTGCGTTGGCCGTCGCGCGGTGGGTGCGCGTCGGCATGGCGTCCTGGGGGACACGCGGAAGCGGTCGGGTTCTCTGGCGCGGGCCGGCTCGGCCCGGTGTGGTCGGGGGGCGCACCGTAGCACGGCTTGCTCGGGCGAATGTAAAGAAAGTGCAATCCGATCAATGGGATGGATGCTTCGGCAAAGCTGTCGCGGACGCGTTTCAGGCCGTGGTGTCGGTGCCGAAACGCAAGGTGTTGGGGATCATGCGATGGCGAACCGCCATATCGTGGGTAGGGCGATGGCAGGCCTGCCGTCGCCGACCCGGTGTTCCGCAGCGACGGACTGATCGCGGCAAGTTCCTACAGGAACCTCGGAACAAGCTCTCTCTTGGCTCGTCATCCCCGCGAAGGCGGGGATCCAGTGACTCCAACTTTTGAGGATTGTTCTGACCTTGCCCTACAGCCTCGCCGCCAGCCGGCAGCCCTGGTCGATGGCGCGCTTGGCGTCCAGTTCGGCGGCCACGTCGGCGCCGCCGATGACGTGCACCTCGCGGCCGGCATCGCGCAAGGGCTGGGCCAGTTCGCGCAGGGGCTCCTGGCCGGCGCAGATCACCACGTGATCCACCGGCAGCACCGATTCGGCACCGCCGGCGCGGATGCGCAGGCCGGCATCGTCCACGCCAAGGTATTCCACCCTGCCGACCATCTTCACCGCCTTGGCCTTGAGTGCGGCGCGGTGGATCCAGCCGGTGGTGCGGGCCAGCTTCGCGCCGGGCTTGCCGGGGCTGCGCTGCAACAGCCAGATCTCGCGCGCGGGCGGTTCGACCACCGGCGCGATCAAGCCGCCGCGTGCGTGCTGTTCGATATCCACGCCCCATTCGGCACGCCAGCGCGGCGCATCGAGGGTGGGCGAGGTGCCGGCCTGCACGAGGAACTCGGCCACGTCGAAACCGATTCCGCCGGCACCGATGATCGCCACCCGCGCGCCGGGCACGATACGGCCGGTGAGCACGTCGAGGTAGCCGACCACCTTGGGATGGTCGTGGCCGGGGATGTCCACCGCGCGCGGGGTCACGCCGGTGGCGAGGACGATGGCATCGAAGCCGTCCAGATCGGCCGCAGCGACCTTGCGCCCGAGGCGCACATCGACATTTTCCTCGGCCAGCCGGTGCCGGTAGTAGCGCAGGGTTTCGTGGAACTCTTCCTTGCCGGGGATGCGCTTGGCGAGGTTGAACTGGCCTCCGATTTCATCTGCGGCGTCGAACAGGCTCACCCGATGCCCGCGTTGCGCGGCGATGGTCGCGCAGGCCATGCCCGCAGGACCCGCACCGACCACGGCGATGCGGCGCGGGGTTTTCGTGGCGACGTAATTCAGTTCGGTTTCCGCGCAGGCGCGCGGGTTGACGAGGCAGCTCGCCTTCTTGCCGGCGAACACATGGTCCAGGCAGGCCTGATTGCAGGCAATGCAGGTGTTGATCGCATCCGCGCGTCCTGCACGGGCCTTGTTGCACCATTCGGCGTCGGCCAGCAGCGGCCGCGCCATCGACACCATGTCCGCGCCGCCCGACGCGAGGATGGCCTCGGCCACCTCGGGCATGTTGATGCGGTTGGTCGCAACGATCGGCAGCTTCACGTGCGGCTTCATGCGCGCGGTGACATCCGCGAACGCCGCGCGCGGCACCGAGGTGGCGATGGTCGGCACCCGCGCCTCGTGCCAGCCGATGCCGGTGTTGAGGATGGTCGCCCCGGCGGCTTCCACCGCCTTGGCCTGCGCCACGGTTTCGTCCCAGGACGAGCCGCCTTCCACCAGTTCCAGCATCGACAAGCGATAGATGAGGATGAAATCCGGCCCGCAGGCCGCGCGCACGCGGCGCACGATCTCCACCGCGAAGCGCATGCGGTTCTCGGCGCTGCCGCCCCAGCCGTCGTTGCGGCGATTGGTGCGCGGGGCGAGGAACTCGTTGATCAGGTAGCCTTCCGAACCCATCACCTCCACGCCGTGATAGCCGGCTTCGCGGGCCAGCCGCGCGGCGTTGGCGAAGGCGTCGATGGTGCGCTCCACCGCACGCGCCGACAGCGCGCGCGGGGTGATCGGGCTGATCGGCGATTGCACCTTCGATGGCGCCACCGCGAACGGATGCGCGGCGTAGCGCCCGGCGTGCAGCAGCTGCAGGCAGATGCGCCCGCCGGCCTCACGCACCGCTTGGGTGACGATGCGGTGCTTGTGGATCTCCCACTTCCAGCTCAGCTTGCCGGAAAAGGGCTTGAGCCAGCCCAGCAGGTTCGGCGACACGCCGCCGGTCACCATCAATCCGACGCCGCCACGCGCGCGTTCTGCGAAGTACGCGGCGAGCTTGGGGAAGTCCGACGCGCGATCCTCCAGCCCGGTGTGCATCGAGCCCATCAGCACGCGATTGGGCAGGGCGGTGAAGCCCAGATCGAGCGGGGCAAACAGGTGCGGGTAGGGCGAGGTCATGGCTGGCGTAGGCACGCGATCCGCAGGGCAGGGCGAACCTTGCACGGAATCGCTGGTGCATACAACCCGGATGCGCCGCGCAACCCGGCATTCACCGGGTCGCGGGCGTGCGAGGCGATTCCCGCCGCGCGTCAGTTCGCCTTGTGGATCGCCCGCTTGTGCACCGACAGCGCGGCCTCGTGCACGGCCTCGCTCAGCGTTGGATGCGCGTGGCAGATGCGTGCGAGGTCGTCGGCGGAGCCCTTGAACTCCATCGCCACCACGCCCTCGTGCACGAGTTCGGAGACGTTCGCGCCGCACAGGTGCAGGCCGAGGATGCGGTCGGTCTCGGCATGCGCGATGCACTTCACCAGACCGGCCGGCTCGTTCATCGCCACCGCGCGGCCGATCGCCGCGAACGGGAAGCTGCCGACCTTGACCGGGATGCCCTCGGCCTTGCACTGCGCCTCGGTCTTGCCGACCCAGGCGATCTCCGGCTCGGTGTAGATCACCCACGGCACGGTGTCGAGGTTGACGTGGCCGGGCAGGCCGGCGATCAGCTCGGCCACCGCGACGCCTTCCTCGCTGGCCTTGTGCGCCAGCATCGGCCCGCGCACGCAGTCGCCGATCGCCCACACGCCATCCACGCCGGTGTGGCAGTGCTCATCCACCACCACGCGGCCGCGCTCGTCGAGCTGCACGCCGGTGCCCTCGGCCAGCAGGCCGGCGGTCGCGGCCTTGCGGCCCACCGACACCAGCAGCTTGTCCACGGTGATGGTCTGCTCGCCCTTGGCGTCGGCATAGGTGACATCCAGCGCGTCGCCATTCTTCGTCACCTTGGCGACCTTCGCGCCGAGGCGGATGTCGAGCCCTTGCTTCTTGTATTCGCGCGCTGCGACCTTGGCGATATCGGCATCGGCCGCGCCGAGGAAGTCGGGCAGGGCTTCGAGGATGGTGACCTCGCTGCCCAGCCGCCGCCACACGCTGCCCAGCTCCAGCCCGATCACGCCGGCGCCGATCACGCCCAGGCGCTTGGGCACCGATGCGAAATCCAGCGCGCCTTCGTTGTCCACGATGCTCTTGCCGTCGTACTTGGCGAACGGCAGCTCGATCGGCACGGAGCCGGCGGCGATGATGACGTTCACCGCCTTGAGTTCGACATCCTTGCCGTCGGCACCCTTGACCTTCACCACGTTGCCCTTGTGCAAGGTGGCGAAGCCAGAATACGAGGCGACCTTGTTGGCCTTGAACAGCATCGCGATGCCGCCGGTGAACTGCTTCACGATCTTGTCCTTGCGGCCCACCATCGTGCCCACGTCCATCTTCGCGTTGTCCGCGCTGATGCCGTGGTCGGCGAACATGTGGGTGAGGTTGTGGAACTGCCGCGAGGAATCCAGCAGCGCCTTGGACGGGATGCAGCCCACGCGCAGACAGGTGCCGCCCAGCGCGGGTTTGCCGTCCTTGCCGGTGCCGGCATCCACGCAGGCGGTTTTCAGGCCCAGTTGCGCGCAGCGGATCGCGGCCACGTAGCCGCCCGGGCCGCCGCCGATGACGATGACGTCGAATTGTTCGGACATGGGAAGAGTTCCTTTGCTTCCCTTCTCCCTCCGGGAGAAGGTGCCCCGAAGGGGCGGATGAGGGAAGACTGCGTCAGCAGCCGACGGTGAGGCAGGATGCCGAATGGATGCTAGCCGTTCGGCCCCTCACCCCAACCCATCTCCCGGTGGGAGAGGGGCTACAGAACTCAAAGCCCCAGCAACATGCGCTGCGGGTTCTCGAGCTGGTTCTTGATGTCCACGAGGAACAGCACCGCGTCCTTGCCGTCGATGATGCGGTGGTCGTAGCTGATCGCCACGTACATCATCGGTGCGGCGATCACCTGCCCGTTCTCGACGATCGCGCGCTCCTTGATGGTGTGCATGCCGAGGATGGCCGACTGCGGCGGGTTCACGATCGGGGTGGAGAACAGCGAGCCGAAGGTGCCGCCGTTGGTGATGGTGAAGGTGCCGCCTTGCAGGTCTTCCAGCTTCAGTCCGCCTTCGCGCGCCGCCTTGGCGTAGGCGATGATGGCTTTCTCGATCTGCGCGAAGCTCATCGATTCGGCATTGCGCAGCACCGGCGTGACCAGGCCCTTGTCGGTGGACACCGCCACCGAGATGTCGGCGTAGCCGTGGTAGATGACGTCGTTGCCATCCACCGAGGCGTTCACCACCGGATGGCGCGCCAGCGCGTTGGCGGCGGCCTTCACGAAGAAGCTCATGAAGCCGAGCTTGACGCCGTTGGCCTTCTCGAAGGTTTCGCCTTCGCTCTTGCGCAGCTTCGCCACCGCGGCGAGGTTGATCTCGTTGAACGAGGTCAGCATCGCGATGGAGTTCTTCGACTGCATCAGGCGCTCGGCGATCTTCGCGCGCATGCGCGTCATGGGGACGCGTTCTTCGGGGCGCGCAGAGCCGGGAATCGGGAATCGGGAATCGGGAATCGGAGCAGCAGGTGCTTTAGCCGCTGGCGCAGACGCAGCAGGAGCCATCGCCCCGCCGGAACGCATGAAGTTGACGAGGTCTTCCTTCGTCACTTGGTTGCCGCGGCCGGTGCCGGTGACGTTGGCGGGGTCGATGCGGTTGGTTTCGGCGGTGAAGCGCGCGCCCGGCGGCAACGCGGAGGTGTCGGCCTTGGCGGCGGGTGCGGCAGCCTTGGGCGCTGCGGCCGGTGCGGGCGTGGCGCTCGCGGCGGCGGGCGCAGCAGCGGCGACAGCACCTTCCTCGATGATCGCCAATACCTGCGCACTGGTCACCGTGCTGCCGGTATCGAACTTGATTTCCTTGAGCACGCCATCGGCGGGCGCGGGCACTTCCAGCACCACCTTGTCGGTTTCCAGATCGAGCAGGTTCTCGTCGCGCTTCACGGCATCGCCGGGCTTTTTGTGCCAGGCGGCGATGGTGGCGTCGGATACGGATTCCGGCAGAACCGGGACTTTGACTTCGATGCTCATGGAGTTTCCTTGGACAGTTGTCTTTTCATGTTGCGGTCAATGGTGCGCAAATGACGCATGGGCGGCCGTCACGCACCCGCGACCACGTTCTCGCCGAGCTTGCCAGCCAGAGCATCATCGACCAGCTTCGCCTGCTCGGACTGATGTGTGGACAGATGCCCGCAGGCCGGTGCCGCCGAGCGCATGCGGCCGGCGTAGAACAGCCTTTGCCCCGGTTGCAGGCAGCGCTCCAGATGGTGCTGGATCTGGTACCACGCGCCCTGGTTCATCGGCTCCTCCTGACACCAAACGAGCGACTTCGCGGCCGCGAAGCGCTGCAATTCGGCGATCAGCTCGGTGCGCGGGAACGGGAACAACTGCTCGGCGCGGGCGATGGCAACGTTGGTCAACTTGCGCTTGGCCAATTCCTCGACGAGGTCGTAATAGACCTTGCCGGCGCACACGACCAAACGCTCGACTTTTTTCGGATCCGCCGCGCCATCGCCGATGAAGTCGTGGAAGCGACCGCCGGCAAGTTCGTCGAGTGTCGATACCGCCAGCTTGTGGCGCAGCAGCGACTTGGGCGTGAACACCACCAGCGGCTTGCGGGTGGCGCGCAGCATCTGCCGGCGCAGCAGGTGGAAGATCTGCGCCGGGGTGGTCGGCACGCACACCTGCATGTTGTCGAGCGCGCACAGTTGCAGGAAGCGTTCGAGCCTCCCTGATGAATGCTCCGGGCCTTGGCCTTCATAACCGTGCGGCAGCAACAGGGCGAGCCCGCACAGGCGGTTCCACTTGGCCTCGCCGGAGCTGATGAACTGGTCGATCACCACCTGCGCGCCGTTGGCGAAATCGCCGAACTGCGCTTCCCAGATCGCCAGCGTGCCGGGGTCGGCGGTGGCGTAGCCGTATTCGAAGGCCATCACCGCTTCCTCGCTGAGCAGCGAGTCGACGATGGTCACGTCCAGCGGATCGGCTTTTTCCGGCAGCAGGGATCGCAACGGCAGGTAGTCGGGCTTGCCGCTCTGGTCGTGCAGCACGGCATGGCGATGGAAGAAGGTGCCGCGGCCGGCGTCCTGCCCGACGAGGCGCAGCTTGAAGCCGCCTTCGAGCAGGCTCGCATAGGCGAGATTTTCGGCGAAGCCCCAGTCGGCGCTTTGCGTGCCGGCGGCCATCTTGCGGCGGTCGTCGTAGATCTTGGCCACGCGCGGATGCAGGGTGATGTCGGCGGGAATGGTGTTGATGCAGGTCGCCAGCGCATCCAGTTGGGTACGCGCGATGGAGGTGTCCACCGCGTCCTTCATCGAGCCGGCGAGGTAGGGCTTCCAGTCCGCGCCGAACGCCTCGGCGGGTTTGTCGGCCAGTTCGGTGGTGACCGCGCCGGTCTCCAGCTTGTTGCGGTAGCCGTCCACCAGCGCGCCCGCGCCGGCCGCGTCGATCACGCCCTGCGCGATCAGGCGGTCGGCGTACAGCTCGCGCGGCGTCTTGTGCGCCTTGATGACCTGATACATCACCGGCTGCGTGGCCGATGGCTCGTCGGCCTCGTTGTGGCCATGGCGGCGGTAGCAGACCACGTCGATGACGATGTCCTTGTTGAACTCGCGGCGGAAGTCGAATGCGAGCTGGGTGCAGAACACCACGGCCTCGGGATCGTCGCCGTTGACGTGCAGGATCGGCGCGCCGACCATCTTGGCGAGGTCGGTGCAATACAGCGTGGATCGCGCGTCGTCGGTGCGGCTGGTGGTGAATCCGACCTGGTTGTTGATGACGACGTGCACGCTGCCGCCGACGGTGAAGTAGCGGGCCTGCGACATCTGCAGCAATTCCATGCCCACGCCTTGCCCGGCGAAGGCCGCGTCGCCGTGGATCAGCACCGGCAGCACCGCGTCGCGCTCGCGATCCTCGCGGCGTTGCTGGCGCGCGCGCACGCTGCCGGCGACCACCGGGTTGACGATTTCCAGATGCGAGGGGTTGAACGCCAGCGCCAGATGCACCGGCCCGCCGGGTGTGGCGACATCGGCCGAGAAGCCCATGTGGTATTTCACGTCGCCCGAATGCGCCGGATCGTCGTGGTGCTCGTAGCGGCCCTCGAACTCGTCGAACAGCTTGCCCGGCGGCTTGCCCAGGGTGTTGACCAGCACGTTCAGGCGGCCGCGATGGGCCATGCCGACCACCATCTCCTTCACGCCCGCCGCGCCGGCGCGGCGCACCAGTTCGTCCATCAGCGGGATCAGCGAATCGCCGCCTTCCAGCGAGAAGCGCTTCTGGCCGACGTACTTGGTGTGCAGGAAGCGCTCCAGACCGTCGGCGGCGGTGAGCCGTTCGAGGATGCGTCGGCGCGCATCGGCATCGAACCCGAACTGTCCCGCCGCCGCTTCCAGCCGCTGGTACACCCAGTAGCGTTGCGTGCGGTCGGAGATGTGCATGAACTCCGCGCCGATGCTGCTGCTGTAGGTGGCCTTGAGCGTGCCCAGCAACTCGCGCAGGCTCGTGCTGGCCGGGCCTGCGGTCAGGCCGGTGCGGAACGACGTGCCGAGGTCGGCGTCGGACAGGCCGTGCGCGGCCAGATCCAGGTCGGAATCATCAGGTTTATGCGGTTGCTCGGCGGTGTCGCCGATCGCCGCCAGCCCCAGCGGATCGAGGTTGGCGCGCAGGTGCCCGCGTGAACGATAAGCGGTGACCAGCTTGAGCACCGCCGCCTGCTTCTGCGCCTGCGCATCGGAGACGACGACCGCCGGGCCGGCGGCGCCGTTGGTGCGGCCGGCATGCCTGCTCGCTTCCACGATGCGCGCCATCGCCGCCGTGTGCGACACGTCGGCACGGTTGGCGAAGCCGTCGAACCAGGCTTTCCAGTCCGCGCCCACGCTGGATGGATCGGCGAGATAGCTCTCGTACAGATCCTCGATGTAGGCGGCGTTGCCGCCGGAGTTCTGGGAAGTCGAGGCAAACTGCTGGATCAGGCTATCCACTACCTTGGCCCGTTCTGGAAGGACTGCAAGCGATTGATTTCAGGCCGTCAAGCCGCACGTTTTTACGCGCGACGAACGGCCTTCCAGTATAGCGCGAGCGCGCCGGGCTTCGGAACCGCGCTGATGGTTGGGCGCTTTTCCTTCTCCCGCCGGGCGTGGCGCGAGGTGCCGCCCGGGTGGATGAACTGCTGGTCCATAGGCAACGGCGCATCGACTTTGTGTGCGAGATCGGTTCTTCGCTCGGCCTTCGGTCGCCCTGGCCGGGAACCCTCTTCTCGG
This sequence comes from Pseudomonadota bacterium, assembly GCA_018242445.1. Taxonomy (GTDB): domain Bacteria; phylum Pseudomonadota; class Gammaproteobacteria; order Xanthomonadales; family Xanthomonadaceae; genus SZAS-103. The sequence goes on from JAFEBW010000030.1 coordinate 29,853, forward strand.
AGACCCGAAAACAGACTCCTTCCCCCGCTTGCGGGGGAAGGTTGGGATGGGGGCAAACGCAAGTGGCTGGTCTCACGGACATGCCTTGGAATCCGCCCCCCCCTGACCCTCCCCCGCGGGCGAGGGAGGGGATCAATTCTTTTTGCAATGCGATGTTTTCGGAAAAAATGATCAGGGCGCGACGGGCGGCGGTTTATCTCAGCGGGAGAAGGCGACTCATATCCCCAGCGCGCGAAATTCCGTGCAGGTCCGGCCGCGTTGCCACATGCGCTCGAAGGCTTCGAGCAACTGCCGCGCACGCGCCGGGGTGGCATCGCTGGCTTCGCCTTCCATGCGCCCGCCCAAGGGGCGGAAATACAGCGCGCCACGGTCGCCGACGAGGAAAGCCGACGGGTACTGGCGGTCGGGCTCTTCCTCACAAGCGCGGAATTCGAAGGCGCTGGGCAGGCGTTGCGCCAGGGTCAGCCACGGATGGCCGGTCTGTTCGGGCGATTGCGGGTCGAGCAGCAGCACGCGCACGCGCGGATCGATGCCGGACGTGGCATACGCGCGCAGCGCATCGAGCACCGCCGGCTGGCCGAGCAACGCCGGATCGAGGTCGCGGCTGAACACGCACAGGTCGCGGCGCGAATGGTTGATGGTGGCGACGGTGGCTGCCAGCGCCTGCTCGAAGGTTTCCACCGCCGACAAGGCCATGCGCGGCGGCGGGGCAGGGCGTTCCTCGAACGGAGCCAATGCCAAGCGCATCGACTGGTGGCGGATGCCGGCTTCGTCGAATTCCTCGCCGAAAGCCTCGAATCCGTGCTTGCGGTAGAACGCGATGGCATCGACCTGCGCGTGCAACTCCACCGCGTCCCAGCGCTGCATGCGCGCGGCATCGATCAACGCCGACAGCAGGGCTGCGCCGACGCCGCGTCCGCGCCATTCCGGCAATACCGCCAGTCGCCCTATGGCATGCTGCGGCGACAGCCTTCCGGTGCCGATGGCGCGGTTGTGCCCGTCGCGGGCGACGACATGCTGGCAGACCGGATCGAGCGCGTCCCATTCCAGTTCCAGCGGCACCTTCTGTTCGACCACGAACACGCTTTCGCGAACGTGCCGCAAATCCTGGAAGTCGGTGCGGTAGTCGGCCGGTTCGACGCGAAAGTCGGTGGTCAAGGGCGCGTTCATCGGCGCTTCTTCGCTGGTCGGAGCGCGAAGCCGCCGCTGCGCACGAGGGCGAGTACGGCATCCTGGGCATGGGCGTGCATCGATGCGAATGCCGTCGCATCGATGCGGTCGATTGCGGCCAGCGTGCGCGCGCTGGTGGCCGGCATCGGGAAACCGTTCCCGCTGGCGAACAACAAGGCGTGCTGCCCCTGATGCGTCCACGCCATGCGCAGGAAGGGATGCCGCGCGAGTTCGCCGCCGCCGGCCAGCGCCTTGCGCACGGCCGCATCCGTCGGTGCCTTTGGCGGCGGCGCGATGCCCACGCTGCGGTATTGGCTGATGAACCCGCCGAACCATGCCGCCAGCGTCGCGTCGTCGGCCTGCAAGGCCGCCAGTGCGCGACGCACGCGCGCCAGCGCGGCGGCGTCGATTTCGTGTGCGTCCGCGGGCAGCGCCAGATCGGGATCCGCGTAACGCGAGGCTTCGTCGATGGTCGAAGCCAGATGGTCGGCGTAGTCGGTCATCAGCTCGGCCTGCGCCGGCGCGCGCATGCCCACGGAGAACGTCAGGCAGGCGTCGGCGGCCACGCCGTGATGCGGCACGCCCGGTGGCAGGTAGAGCATGTCGCCGGCTTCCAGCGTCCATGTGTGTGTCGGATGAAACGTCCGCAACAATTTCAGTTCGACATCGTCGCGGAATGCTGTCGATGAGTTGGGGCCCGCGTCGACCTGCCAGCGTCGCGCGCCCATGCCTTGCAGCAGGAACACGTCGTAGTGATCGACGTGCGCGCCGACCGATCCGCCCGGCGCAGCGTAGCTGACCATCACGTCGTCGATGCGCCAGCGCGGGATGAAATCGAATCGCTCGAGCAGGGCGCGCACGTCGGCGTCCCACTTGTCCACGTCCTGCACCAGCAAGGTCCAGTCGCGCGCGCCCATCTTCGTGAAATCGGCCTCGGCGAACGGGCCGTGCCGCAGCGTCCAGCGGTCATGTTTCCGGTCGTGCTCGACGATGCGCGCCAGTGCAGCTTCCTCGCAGGCCAGCCCGGCCAGATCTTCGGGCGACAGCGGCGACACGAAATCCTTGAACGCGCCGCGGATCAGCAGTGGATGCTTCTGCCAGTAGTCGCGCAGGAACGCCTGCGGCGGCATGCCGAGCAGGTGTTTGGCGGTGGCCTGGACTTCGATGGGCGGAGGCGCGTCTGCGGTCTTCATGCGGCGATTGTCGCGCAGGCGCGAGGCGCTTGCAGCAGGCAGTGTCTTGGGGCGCGCCGAAGGCGCTGGCGCGTCAGCGCAGCCGAAAATGGCTCGTCATTCCGGACGCCGCGCAGCGGCGATCCGGAATCCAGTGCCGTTAGCGCAAGGCGCTGGATGGCCAGCCTTCGGCTGTTGTGAAGCTCTCTGGCTTGCGCCGGAATGACGGGCACGATTGGATGTTCGGAGAAACACTCCGATCGCCACGCCCTGCGCCAGCGCCCACGTCGCGTCCGTGTGCAGCCCGGCGCAGTGCACGCATCCAAGCATGGCTTACGGTTTCGTCCCCGGCGTCGCCGGGAACGGTACGCCGACTCGCTCCAGCACCCGTTGGAACCGCGGATCGCCGCGGATCGGGTCGAAACCCGGGGCCCACAGCAGTTCCGAGCCGCCGACGGGACCCTTGGCAACCACCGCTTCCAGCGCACTCAGGGCTCCATCGCGATCGCCCAGCAGCGACAGCCAATGAGCCTTGTTCCAGTTTGGTCGTCCCTGGAGTGGCTGGTACGCCCGAATGCGCTGCACGGCTGCAGCGCGCTGGCTTGGGTCGAACACGCCACGCGCCAACGCCTCGAACAATGACGGGTCTTCGCCCAGATTCGACGCCAGGCGACGCGCCAGATCTTCGATGCCATCGCGGCGTTTGCAAGTCAGCGCCACCACGAAATCGATCCCCTGTGCATGGCGCATGTCAGGCGCCACCGACATCGTCCGGGCGATCTGCGCCTGCGCATCGTCGCAGCGGTGCAGGGACAGCAGGATCTCCGCATGCACGGAGCCGATGATGCCCGACTTCGGATCCAGCGCGTTCGCGCGTTCGATTTCCGGCAGCGCGGCCTGCACTTGCCCCGTCATGAGCAGAAACTGTGCGTGCTGGTCGATCGTTTCGGCGTCGCCGGGCGCGAGTTCCAGCGCCCGCCCGAACGCCTGTCCGGCTTGCTCCCACTGCCAATGATCGTCGTGCAGGATGCCGAGCGCGACATAGGCGGCGGCGACGTCCGGGTCGATCTTCAGCGCGCGTTGCGCGGCGTCGGCGGCGCGTGCATACGCCTCGTTGTCGTCGTCCAGGTGCCAGTTCGCCACCAGCGCCTCGGCTCGCGCCAGCCCCGCCCAGGCCTGCGCGTAGTTGGGATCGATCATCGTCGCCTGACGGAATGCGACGACCGCATCGCGCATGCCCGGCCCGCGCGCGGCGAGCAGGGACAGTCCGCGCAGGTAGAACTCGTGCGCCTTCACATCGTCGGTATCGGCCGCGTGCGTGCCGGCGCGAAGCTGTGCCTGCAATCTGGCTGCGATCGCCGCTGATATCTCGTCCTCGATGGCGAACACGTCGGTGAGCTTGCGGTCGTACTTCTCCGACCACAGGTGATAGCCACTACGTGTGTCGATCAATTGCGCGGTGATGCGAACCTGATTGCCGGAGGTCTGCACGCTGCCTTCGAGCACGGTGGCGACATCCAGTTCGCGCCCGATCGCGCGCAGATCCTCGTTTCTGCCCTTGAAGGCGAACGCCGACGTGCGCGCTGCGACTTTGAGATCGCGCGCCTGCGCGAGGGCGTTGAGGATTTCCTCGGTGATGCCATCGCTGAAGTAGTCGTTCTTCGGATCGCCGCTCATGTTGAGGAAGGGCAGCACAGCGATGGACTTGGCTGGCGCGCCTGCCGAGGTTGTTTGAGTCCTGTGCGGCACGAGAATGTCAGCCAGCAGCAGGGCGACGCACACGCACAGCACCGCGATGATCCAGCGATCCATCGTTCGGCCGGTCTGGCGGGTGACGGATGTATCGGCAGCGACTTCGCTCTCGCGCACGATGCCGTGCGGGGTCCATTCGTAGAACCACGAGAGCACCATCGCGAACGGGAAGCCGATGATGGCGGCGACGAGGAACCAGCGGGTAGCCCAGTCCGGCAAGCCTACCGCCGGGCTGAGTTGCGAGATGCCCTGCGCCAGCGCCCACGTCGCGCCGGTGTACAACGCCGCCGCGCGCAGCACGTTGCGGCGCTTGAGTTCGGCGAGGAAGGATCGCTTGCTCACGGCTTCTCCGCGGCAATGGCGCGCAGGTTCGTCACGATGTCGCGATTGTTGCTGGTCAAGTCCACCAGACGGGTTTCGAGATCGGCGATGCGCAGGCGCAGGTAGGGGACGAGGTTGGGATTGGATCGCAGCGCCTTCGCCGAATCGGCGATCTCCTGCGCGGACAGCCCGGTGGTGCAGGGGTAATCGAGGTTGCCGTGGATCCCGGCATAGTCGCCAGCCACGATGTAGCGGTCGCCGCAGCGGCGGGCCAGGGTGCGCTGCACGTCGTTGGGCAGGCTCATGCGGAAGGCTTCGCGATAGCGCGACTGCATGCCTTCTCGCACCAAAGTATCGAGTGTCGGCACGTTGTACAGCCGCAAGGCGGTGTCGCGCAGGATCGGGTCGTGGATCAGGCCGATGGTGCCGGTCGAAATCAGTTCGTCATAGGTGGTGCCGTGGCGGTTCCATTGCCGGTACTGGGTGGCGCGGTAGGCGCTGATCAGCAAGGCTTCGTCCGTCAGCGGCACCTTGCCGTCGAGCGCCTCCACCGTTCGATTGGCGTTGGCCAGCACTTCGCGGTTGTAGGCGATCAGGAATTGATAGGTCCAGTTCTCTATCCGCAGATCGCCCTTCAGTCGCGCGGTGAAGATCGCCGATTGCCGATCGGTCGCGCGCTGCTGGTTCCAGTTCGACGCCTGCATGCCGATGAACACGCCGAGCACGACGATCACGAAATCGACGAGGACGGTGATCCAGTGCAGGTGTCGGAACGTACCGGCGCCGCGATGTGATGACGAGTCGGCTGACTCGACGCCGGTGTACTCGGGTGGTGGTGTCGGATCGGGTTGGCTTGAATCGCTCATGGCTTGGCAGTGTCCACGACCTGCAAGGCGTCGGCGAGGATTTTCGTCGGTGATTGGCGCATGGGCAACCTTTCGCCAGCAACAGGCGAACACGACATGAGGCTGGAGTTGCCATGTGGGACGGGAAGGCAATCGGGTTTACGTCGTGCCTGCGAAATGAGCCCGGCACGGTGCGAGCTTCAGGAGGACAATGCTTGCAGGCGAACTACCATATAGACGGTTGTGAGCACGGCTTGACCAATGGCCGTGGTGGTGTCCAGCCACACGCTGCGCGCGCGCAGCGCGACCCCGACGACGAGCGTGGCGATGAGGGCGAACCGGGCCGAATTCAGCCATGGCCCGAATCCCTTGGCGACGTGTGCGAGCATCAGCATTGCCAGCAGTGCAAACAGCCACTGCACGAATTTGTAACGCCGACCAAACCGCTCGTGGAAGTCTTGCAGATCCAGTGTCTCGTGGGCGTTCGGCTTGTCTGGCATGACCAGATCGCAGTAAGCGTAAAGGACGCTGAGGAACGTCAGCTGGAGCAGCACGTCGGGTGCGCTCCAAGTCGTCGCGTTGTGGAACCGGCTCCAGAAGGATGCCCAGTTGCCGATCAGCAGCGTGAACGCGCTTGTGGTCCAGCAACCGTGTCTCCAAGACCAACGTACGGGTCCGTGATGGCGGTACAACTCGATGCAACCGTTCAACAGCCGGGTCAGGGCCAGCGAGGTGATGACCGAGATCAGGCTGAAGACGAACTCGAAGGCGGTCATGGAGTGCTGATGCTCAAATGTCGCGTGCCAGTCTGGCCGCAAGGCCGGTGTAGCTTGCCGGCGTCAACTCCAGCAAACGCTGTCTGGCATCGGCTGGCAGGTCGAGCGAGGTGATGAAGCCGCGCATCGACGCTGCATCGATGCCATGCCCGCGGGTGAGCGCCTTGAGCTGCTCGTAGGGATTGGGCAGGCCGTGACGGCGCATCACCGTTTGCACCGGCTCGGCCAGCACTTCCCAGGCGGCGTCGAGGTCGGCGGCAAGGCGCTCGGGGTTGGCGCTGAGCTTGCCCAGCCCGCGACCCAGCGCATCGAACGCGATCAGCGCGTGCGCGAAGCCGGTGCCCAGCGCGCGCAGCACGGTGGAATCGGTGAGGTCGCGCTGCCAGCGGCTGATCGGCAGTTTCTCGGCGAAGTGCGTGAGCAGGGCGTTGGCGATGCCGAAATTGCCTTCGGCGTTCTCGAAGTCGATCGGGTTGACCTTGTGCGGCATCGTCGAGCTGCCCACTTCGCCGGCCTTCACCGCCTGCTTGAAATAGCCCAGCGAGATGTAGCCCCAGACATCGCGGCACAGGTCGATGCCGATGGTGTCGATGCGCCGCATCACGTCGCACAATTCGGCGATGCAATCGTGCGGCTCGATCTGGGTGGTGTAGGGATTGAACGTCAGTCCCAGCGATTGCACGAAACGCTGCGCGAAGGCTGGCCAGTCCACGTCCGGGTAGGCTACGACATGCGCGTTGTAGTTGCCTACCGCGCCATTGATCTTGCCCGACAGCTCCACCGCGGCCAGTTGCCGGCGCTGGCGTTGCAGGCGCGCGAGCACGTTGGCGAATTCCTTGCCCACGGTGGTCGGCGAGGCGGTCTGGCCATGCGTGCGCGAGAGCATCGGCAGCGCGGCGTGGGCGTGCGCCAGTTCGCGCAGCGTGCCGGCAAGCCGGTCGATGGCCGGCAGCAGCACCTCCTCGCGCGCCTGTTGCAGCATCAGCGCATAGGACAGGTTGTTGATGTCCTCGGAGGTGCAGGCGAAGTGCACGAACTCCAACGCCGGGCCGAGTTCGCCGTCATCCTTCAACCGCTCCTTGATGAAGTACTCGACCGCCTTGACGTCGTGATTGGTGGTGCGCTCGATGGCCTTGACTCGCGCGGCGTCCTCGGGGCTGAAATCCCGCGCCAGCGCGCGCAGGCGCTGCGTGGCCGCATCGGAAAAGGCTGGCAATTCGACGATGCCAGGCTCGGCGGCCAGCGCCAGCAGCCACTCCACCTCCACCCGCACGCGCGCATGGATCAGGCCGTATTCGGAGAAGATCGGGCGCAGGGCATCGACCTTGCCGGCATAGCGGCCATCGACGGGGGACAGGGCGAGCAGGGTGTGGGTCATCAGGCGACTCCGTGCGAGCGCGGCATTTTACCTGCCCGGCGCTTCCTGGTGGCGCGCGCATATAATCTGGCGGTTTTCTTCATCCATGGAACCCGCATGACCACGAATTACCGTATCGAACGCGACAGCATGGGCGAGCTCAAGGTGCCCGCAGAGGCTCTATACGCCGCGCAGACCCAGCGCGCTGTGGACAATTTCCCGATCTCGGGCAACCGCATGCCGCGCGAGTTCATCCGCGCGCTGGGCCTGATCAAGGCCGCCTGCGCGCAGGCCAATGTCGATCTGGGCCATCTGCCGAAAAACCTCGCCAAGGCCATCCAGAAGGCCGCCGCGCAAGTCGCGTCAGGCGAAGTCGATGCGCACTTCCCGATCGACGTGTACCAGACCGGCTCGGGCACTTCCAGCAACATGAACGCCAACGAGGTGATCGCCACCCTCGTCAATCGCGAGGCCAAGTCCGACAAGGACAGGATCAACGCCAACGACCACGTCAACATGGGGCAAAGCTCCAACGACGTGATCCCGACCGCGATCCAGGTGTCCGCCAACCTTGGCGTGCATGAAAAGCTGCTGCCGGCGCTCAGGCACCTGCATGCCACGCTCACCGCGCGCTCGAAGGAACTGGCGAAAGTCGTCAAGACCGGGCGCACGCACCTGATGGACGCGATGCCCGTCACCTTCGGGCAGGAACTCGGCGGCTGGGCGGCGCAGATCGCATCGGGCATCGCCCGCATCGAGGACGCCAGCGCGCGCCTGCGCCGGCTGCCGCAGGGCGGCACCGCGGTCGGCACCGGCATCAATGCCGACCCGAAGTTCGGCAAGCTCGTCGCTGCTGAGTTGACGAAGGCCACCGGCACCAGGTTCGAGTCCGCGTCCAATCTGTTCGAGGGCATCTCCTCGCAGGATGCGGCGGTCGAACTGTCCGGCCAGCTCAACACGCTCGCCTGCTCGCTGATGAAGATCGCGAATGATTTGCGCTGGATGAACTCCGGCCCGCTGGCCGGCATCGGCGAGATCGAGTTGCCTGCGTTGCAGCCGGGCAGCTCGATCATGCCCGGCAAGGTCAACCCGGTGATCCCCGAGGCGACCGCGATGGTGTGCGCTCAGGTGATGGGCAACCACGTCGCCATCACCGTCGGCGGGCAAGCCGGCAACTTCCAGCTCAACGTGATGCTGCCGATGATCGCGCACAACCTGCTCGAATCCATCGGCCTGCTCGCCAACGTGTCCCGCCTGCTGGCCGACAAGGCGATCGCCGGCTTCAGCGTGCGCACCGATCACATCGCGCAAGCCTTGAACCGCAATCCGATCCTCGTGACCGCGCTGAACCCGGTGATCGGCTATGCGAAGGGCGCGGCGACCGCCAAGCAGGCCTACAAGGAAGGTCGGCCGATCCTCGATGTCGCCAGGGAGACCACCGGTCTGAGCGAAAAGGCACTCAAGAAACTGCTCGATCCGGCGATTCTCGCCAAGGGCGGCATCCACGGCGCTCCCGGCGGCGGGGGCGGCTGAGGCCAGGGGGGCATGTTGCTCTTTAAGAGATCACGAACTCTGGATCTGGTGCCAGTGATGCGGCGTGCGGCGAGTTTTCTGTGCTGTTGGCCGGTCATGGCCGGATTGCTCATGTTGTCTGTGGCAGACGTCCATGCCGCAGTGCATGCAGTGGCCGAGGGTGAAGTACCAAAGCTCGGGCCGAACGACGGCTTGCTTGTGATCAACGTGGAAACTCCCGAACGAGTCAGCTCGCTCCATTTCAATCGACCAGGGCGTTATGTCGATGGTGATTCGATCGATGACATCCAGCCCGGCAGGACAACTCGGTTGTTCGTTGCCACGGCTGGCAGTTATCAGTGGAACGACATCGAATACGACACGCGTAATTTCATCCTTACCTTCCGGATGGGTAATGATCCGGAAGCTCGATTCGAGGTAAAGCCGGGCGTCGTCAACTATCCTGGGGATCTGATCTATTACCCCAATGGCATGAGGGCGGGTTTTCGCATCATCAATCGGGGTCTGTTGTCCATCGACTGGATCAATACCCACGATTCTGGCGTCTTGCGGCAATATTCATTTGAATATACGGGGCATTATGCCGATCCGTTCCCGGATTTCTATCGCTCTCAACTTGATGGTGCAGCAGTTTCTCATGGTGGTCTGGATCAGTCGCGACCAGCGCCAGCTCCCACCCGATTGCCAATCCCTGTAGGTGATTTGTGGAAGCCGCTGCGCGTAGGCAGCATCAGTCTGAGCCCAAATGGAAACTTGCTCGCGGAAGAAATTTACGAAGATGGCAAGCGCCGTATTGATGTGGTTGATCTTGACAAGCAAAAAGTCGCATTCAACATCAAACTTGACGCCGGGGTGCGGTCGATCGACTGGGTAGGCAACCATGCATTTGCGGTCTCGCTCCAGGGCGAGCATGCGTATTTTTTTGACAAAATCTACTTTGTCCGCTTGTTCGAGGATCGCAAGAATGGCTTGTCCTTCGATGCGATCAACGTCCCTTATCGGGTCAAGTTCATCGGTGCCTTGCCGGGAGATTCCGGTCTGGCATTACTGGAATCGAGCAACGGCAATGGCGGCGTGATGGTGCATCGGGTCGATGTGCACGCTGGTGCTGCGTCCATGAACTATCACATGTCGTACATGTTCAAGATCGACCGCGGGGTGCCTGACGCGATTGACTGGATGAGTGATGGCGCAGGCGCCTTGCGCGCTGCGCTCGTGCGTCGCAATGGCAAGCTGATGTTGTTGCACGAGGGGGGTGGCAAGTTCGTGCCGGCGATCACCGACGACAAGGACGATGAAGACCAGCAATACTACCTGTCGAACGATGGGAATACGTTCTACATGGTGACCGATCACGGTCGCGCACAACGCGACTTGGTGGCCTTCGATACCACCACGAAGGCTACCACGACGCTGTTCAGCAAACCCGGTGTCGATGTCGATGAACCCGTGTTCGATACGCGTCGCCGCCTGCTAGGGGTGCGTTACCACGCCAATGGTGTTGCTGTGGTGGAATATTTCAATGCGGCCGATCGTGGCATCGTCGGGCATTTGGGCGCAGCTTTCCCAGGGGCTAGAGTCAATATCATCGAACGCAGCGACTCGGGGAAACGTTTCATTGTTTCGGTCGAAAAAAGTGACCAGCCTGCCAAGATATATTTCTACGATGCAGATACGGCGGTGGCTGAATTATTGGAGGATTCGGCGCCTTGGTTGCGCGACCGCCATCTGGCTGCATCGCAGACGATCCACGCCACGGGCAGCGATGGAGCATCGATCGAGGCTTACCTGACGATGCCTCCTGGGGTGCAGGGTCGCTCGCCACTGATAGTGTATTCACATGGTGGGCCGATCGGGATCCGCGACGACATCGGTTTCGATCCGGCGGTGCAACTGTTCGCCTCGCTGGGTTATGCCGTCTTGCAGGTGAATTTTCGAGGTTCGGACGGTTACGGGCGTGCATTCCGCGAGGCGGGACGGCACCAATACGGCAGTCTGATCGAAGATGACATCGATGCTGCCACCCGAGTCGTCCTGCGGGATTTTCCTGTCGATGGTTCTCGTTTGTGCGTAGTAGGCGCGAGTTATGGAGGGTATTCCGCGCTGGTTTCGGCGATCCGCTGGCCGCAGCGCTTCCGGTGCGCCATTTCGATTTCCGGGGTCAGCGATCAAATGCTGATGTTCACCGCCAGTGATACGGCACAGTCAGACGAAGGCCGCAAGGCGCTCGAAACTGCCATCGGCAATCCGATCGTCGATGCGGCGACCATGCGCGAATTTTCGCCGCTGTACCGCTATAAAGAACTCACCCTGCCTGTGATGTTTGCGCATGGAACCAAGGATGTTCGTGTCGATTACGAACACACCCGGCGGATGGTACGCATGCTCAATCTGGCTGGAAGACCTCCCGTACTGATGACATTCGAAGGAGAGGGGCATGGTAATTTCAGTGCAAGTAATGAAAACGCGATGTGGACTGGAATTGCCGGTTTCCTCGAGGCAAATCTGGATTTTGCGTCATCGACAACTGCGACGCCTGCTACTCATTGACGGGGATTGCGAGACAGCCTTTCCGGTACCATTCGCCTCATGACCATCGAACGACTCCTCCACTGCGTCGGCATCACCGACGAGGACAGCGCGCATCTGCGCCTGCTGTTGCGCGCGGCGAAAAAAGACCTGAAGGATGGCTGGTCGTGGGGGCCGGAAGGCAGGGCCGACGTGGTGATCGTGGATGCGCGGCGGCTGCTCGGCGAATCGGCCAAGCGCCGCGCGCAGCAGCGCGAGGTGCCCTGCGCCGACGTGATCGGCCCGCGCGAACGCCAGCCCAATGGGCCATTCCTGCGTCGGCCGTTCAAGCGCGAGGCCGTGGTGGCCTTGCTGAACGCCGTCAGCGACGGCAACGTGATGACGGTCGGTTCTGCCGCCACGGCGTGGGGCGACGACGAGATCGAGTTCGACATGGGCACGATCGACCTGTCGGCGCTGGACGATCGCTACGCCGGCAAACCGGATTCGGCTGCACCGCGTGCCGAGTCCATGCCATTGATCGACGACCTTGCCATCGACCTGTCGCAACTGCCCTCGCCGCCGGCAAGCCCTGCCGAGCCGGCCGGCCGTGGCAGCGGGGGCGCGGGGAAGTCGGGTGCGATGCCGCCGCAAGCCGAGCCGCCCGCTGAGGCCGAGGAAGCCTTCGAGGAGATCGATCCGAAGGCCACCTATGCTTTTCTGGATTTCCTCGAACGCAAACTGCTGCGGGTTCCGTCGCGGCTGACCCTGCCCGGCACGCCGCCGCTGGACGTGAATCCACGCACCGGCATGTTCCTCACCCAGGGCTCGCTGGCGGCGATGGAGCCGTATGCGCGCAAGCGCTGGCGGCACGCCGACTGGCAGCCGCTGAATCCGTCGGAAGCCGCTGCGCTGGAGCGTTCGTCCTTCACCAAACCATGGGTCGCGCTGGTGTGGATGTACCACTTCATCCATTCCAAGGGCTTGCTGTCGCGCAAGTTCAACGCGACCGGCGAGTTCCGTCTGCTCAACCGTTTCAACGTGGCGGTGGAATACCCGCAGGTGCACCGCATCGGCGCGCAACTGGCCGTGCCGCGCAAATTGCACGAGGTGGCGCGGATGAGCCGGGTGGACATCGACCTGGTGTTCGACGTCATCAATGCCTACGATTCGGTGGGCTATGTGGAAGGCCCGCTGCGCTGACGATGGCCGCGCGGCAGCTCAACCTGGCGTCACGCCCGCCATGCTTCATCCCGGATTCGCGGTCGTGCGCTTGACCGCAACCGGCTCCGGTATTATCCTGCGCGCCCTTCGGGAGCATCCGGACGGATCTTCTCAGGGCGGTTAGCTCAGCGGTAGAGCACTGCTTTCACACGGCAGGGGTCACAGGTTCAAGCCCTGTACCGCCCACCACAATAAATCAACGGCTGCGGCCGTTTTTTTATGGGCCGAATCCGGCCGCGTCGGAGTGGACAAGCGACGTCGTTTCCGATGCCCGCCCAAAGCGGCGCAGCGATGGATGCGATGCTTCCCATCCGAATCATCGTTTCGGCCGGCCTCGCCGTTGTTGGCCGGCTGCGACGGGCTGCCCCGTATTGGCCGCCATGACAACCGACCCGAGGGGCCGGCCTGCGCGTCTCCTGCTACCCTTGGCGGTACGTTCGTGCGTGCGATGCGGCCGCAATGGACGACCAAACCATGGGTGACGAACGATGGTGCATGCAACGGCAAACCCGGCGTCCGACGCCTTCGTGTTCTTCGGCGCCACCGGCGACCTGGCGTGGAAGAAGATCTTCCCGGCCCTGCAGGCGATGGTTCGGCGCGATGGGCTGGACATCCCGATCATCGGCGTGGCGCATGCCGGTTGGGACGTGGAACGCCTGCGCGAGCGGGCGCGCGATGGCATCGAGAAACACGACACCCTCGATGCCGATGCGTTCGCCAGATTGTCGTCGTTGCTGCACTACATCGACGGCGATTATGCCGAACCCGCGACGTTCGCCAGCCTGCGGCAGGCGCTGGGCGCCGCGCAGCGGCCGATCCATTACCTCGCCATTCCGCCCAGCCTGTTCGGCACCGTGGTGCAGGGGCTGGCCAAGGCCGGCTGCGCGCACGGCGCGCGGGTGATCGTGGAGAAGCCCTTCGGCCGCGACCTGGCTTCGGCGCAGGCGCTCAACGCGACCTTGCACGCGGTGTTCCCCGAAGAATCGGTGTTTCGCATCGACCATTACCTCGGCAAGGAGGCGGTGCAGAACCTGCTGTATTTCCGCTTCGCCAACACGTTTCTCGAACCGATCTGGAACCGCAACTTCATCGACAGCGTGCAGATCACCATGGCCGAGAACTTCGGCGTGCAGGGGCGCGGCAGCTTCTACGAGGAGGTCGGCGCGATCCGCGACGTGGTGCAGAACCACCTGCTGCAGGTGGTGGCCCTGCTGGCGATGGACGCGCCCACCGGGCGCGACGTGGAAGCCTTGCGCGCGGAGAAGCTGCGCCTGTTCCGGGCGATGCGGCCGCTGGATCCGCGCGAGGTGGTGCGCGGGCAGTTCACCGGCTATCGCGACGAACCCGGCGTGGCCAGGGATTCCCAGGTGGAGACATTCGCGGCCTTGCGCCTGCACATCGACACCTGGCGCTGGGCCGGCGTGCCGTTCTACATCCGCGCCGGCAAGAACCTGCCGATCAGCGCCACCGAGGTGCTCGTGGATCTCAAGCGCCCGCCGATCGGCATCTTCGACGAGATCGACGCGCGCGATTCCAACTACTTCCGCTTCCGGCTCAGCCCCGAAGTGTCGATCAGTGCCGGCACGCGGGTGAAGAAGGTCGGCGAGGACATGGTCGGCGAGCGCGTGGAGCTGGTCGCGCGGCGGCAACTCTCGCGCGAGAAGTCGCCTTACGAGCGCCTGCTCGGCGACGCCATCCACGGCGAGGCCTCGCTGTTCACCCGCGACGACGCGGTGGAAGCGGCGTGGCGGGTGGTGGCACCGATGGTGAGCGGCGTGCCGGGCCTGCACCTCGAACCGCCATCGCCGTATGCGCCGGGGCAGTGGGGGCCGGCTGCGGCGGCGAAGGTGGTCGCCGCGCGCGAAGGCTGGCACGACCCGCAAGCCGAGGATGCCGCGCCGTGCTGAGCGATGGGCTGGTCATCCTGCTCGACGTGGACAACACCTTGTTCGACAACGACCGCTTCAAGGACGACCTCGCCGCGCGCCTGTTGCGCGATCTGGGCAACGCCGGCAGCGACTTGTATTGGAAATGCTACGAGGACGTGCGCGCGCAACTGGGCTACGTCGATTACCTCGCCGCCCTGCAACGCCTGCGCGGCCCGCTGGAAGAAACGCCGGCGCTGCTGCAACTGGCGTCGTTCGTGCTGGACTACCCGTTTGCCGACCATCTGTATCCCGGCGCGCTCGATGCCATCGCCCATCTGGGCACGTTCGCCACGACCGCGATTCTTTCCGACGGCGACATCGTCTTCCAGCCGCGCAAGATCCAGCGTTCGGGATTGTGGGACGCGGTGCAGGGCAGGGTGGCGATCACCGTGCACAAGGAGCAGGCGATTTCTGCCGTGCGCGCGCGTTTCCCGGCCCGCCACTACGCGATGGTGGACGACAAGCCGCAGTTGCTGGCGGCGATGAAGCGCTGCATGGGCGACACGCTCACGACGGTGTTCGTGAAGCAGGGCCACTATGCCGCGCAGGCTGCCGGCGCGGCGCTGGAACCATCGCCGGATCGGGTGGTCGAAGGCATCGCCGATGTGCGTGCGCTCGCCGCCGCAGCGTTCAATCCGTACATCCGCGAGTAAGCGGGCGCGCAGTAGAATGAACCATCCCTGCAAGGAGCCCGCATGAACGCGACGCAGTCGCTGCACGGCCTCGGCCAGAGCCTGTGGCTGGACAACATCACCCGCACGATCCTGGCCGATGGCACGCTGGCGCGCTACATCGCCGGGTATTCCGTCACCGGACTGACTTCCAATCCGACCATCTTCGACGAGGCCATCGCCGGCACCGCTGCCTACGATGCGGACCTCGAAGCGCTGGCGGGGCAGGGCGTCACGGGCGAGGACGCCTTCATCCGCATCGCGCTGGACGACCTGCGCCGCGCCGCCGACATGTTCGCCCCGACCCACGCGGCCACCAACGGCGTGGACGGCTGGGTGTCGATGGAAGTCTCGCCCTTGCTGGCGGCCGATACCGCCGGCACCGTGGCCGCCGCGAAGGCGATCCACGCACAGGCGCAACGGGCCAATCTGTTCGTGAAGATTCCCGGCACGCCCGAAGGCGTGCCGGCGATCGAGGAAGCGATTTTCGCCGGCGTGCCGGTCAATGTCACCTTGCTGTTCTCGGCGGAGCAATACCGCGCCGCCGCCGAAGCCTACCTGCGCGGCATCGAGCGGCGCATCGCCGCCGGCATGGATCCGGATGTCGCCTCGGTGGCCTCCGTTTTCATCAGCCGCTGGGACAAGGCGGTTGCCGCATCGGTGCCGGCGGAGTTGAAGAACCAGCTCGGCATCGCCATCGGCCAGCGCACCCACCGCGCCTACCGCGACCTGCTGGCGTCCGCACGGATGCAGAAAATCATCGCCGCCGGCGGGCGCGCGCAGCGCCTGCTGTGGGCGAGCACCGGCACCAAGGATCCAGCCGCATCCGACGTGTTGTACGTCGAAGCGCTGGCCGCTCCCGATACCATCGACACCATCCCCGACAAGACCCTGCGCGCCTTTGCCGACCATGGCCGCGCCGATGCCGGCGTGGCTGCCGATGCCGCCGCCGGCGAGGCGATGCTCGCGCGTTTCGCGCAGGCTGGCGTGGATGTCGTCGCGCTCGCCGCTCGCTTGCAGACGGAAGGCGCGGCGGCATTCGTCAAATCGTGGAACGAACTGCTGTCGCGCATCGCCGACAAAACCCGCCACCTGTCCCACGCTGGAGCCGCATGATGCCCATCGGATCGACCCCGCTGCCGCGCCCGCCCGCCGCGCCGCCTGCACGCACACCGGCAGCACCATCCTCGCGCACCACGGCGCCTGCCGCGCCGCCGTCGCGACCGGGCAAGTCCGTCCGGCCGGCTGCGCGTCCCGAATGGCTGGCGCTGAAGACGCACGCGGTGAAAGTCGGGCCGATGCACCTGCGCGACATGTTCAAGGCCGACGACCGGCGCGGCTCGAAGATGTGCGCCGAGGCGATGGGCACCGGCATCTATCTGGACTATTCGAAGAATCGCGTCACCGACGAAACCTTGCAGTTGCTGTTCAAGCTGGCGGCGGCCAGCGAGGTGACGCAAAAACGCGATGCGATGTTCGCCGGCCACAAGATCAACACCACGGAAAACCGCGCGGTGCTGCACGTTGCGCTGCGCGCGCCGAAGACCGCGACGATCAACGTGGACGGGCGCAACGTGGTGCCGGACGTGCACGCCGTGCTCGACCAGATGATGGCCTTCGCCGGCAAGATCCGCAGCGGCGAATGGCGCGGCAATTCCGGCCGGCGCATCCGCAACGTCATCAACATCGGCATCGGCGGCTCGGATCTGGGCCCGGTGATGGCCTGCGAGGCGCTCAAGGCCTACAGCCAGCGCGAGCTGACCTTCCGCTTCATCTCCAATGTCGATGGCGCGGATTTCCACGAGGCCACCCGCGACCTCGACCCCGGCGAGACGGTCTTCATCATTTGCTCCAAGACCTTCACCACGCTGGAGACCCTGACGAACGCGAACGCCGCCAAGCAGTGGGTGGTGACCACGATGCGCGACCCCAAGGCGGTCGCCAAGCACTTCGTGGCGGTGTCCACCAACGAGGAGGAAGTGAAGAAGTTCGGCATCGACCCGGCCAACATGTTCCGCTTCTGGGACTGGGTGGGCGGGCGTTATTCGATGGATTCGGCGATCGGCCTGTCCACCATGATCGCCATCGGCCCGGAGAACTTCCGCGCCATGCTGGCCGGCTTCCACGCGATGGACAACCACTTCCGCACCGCGCCGGCCGAACGCAACCTGCCGATGCTGATGGGCATGCTGGCGATCTGGAACAACAACTTCCTGTTCGGTGCCGAGACGGTGGCGGTGCTGCCGTACTCGAACTACCTCAAGCGCTTCCCGGCCTACCTGCAGCAGCTCACGATGGAGAGCAACGGCAAGCACATCGATCTGGAAGGCATGCCGGTGGCGTTCGAGACCGGGCCGATCTACTGGGGCGAGCCGGGCACCAACGGCCAGCACTCGTTCTACCAGCTCATCCACCAGGGCACGCGACTGATCCCCTGCGACCTGATCGGCTTCTGCCAGCCCGTGGACGGCTCATCGGCCGAGCAGCACGACCTGCTGATGGCCAACCTGTTCGCGCAGGGCGAGGCGCTGGCGTTCGGCCGCACGCCCGAGCAGGCCATCGCCGATGGGGTGCCGGCGGCGCTGGCGCCGTTCCACGTGTGCCAGGGCAACCGCCCCAGCAATACCCTGCTGGCCGAAAAACTCACCCCGCAGACGCTGGGCGCGCTGGTGGCTCTGTACGAGCACATGGTGTTCGTGCAGGGCGTGGTCTGGAACATCGATTCCTTCGACCAGTTCGGCGTGGAACTGGGCAAGCATCTGGCGAAAGGCACGGCTGCCGAAATCGCCGCGCCGCGGGCGGCCAAGACCACGCGCGACAGTTCGACCAGCGCGCTGATCAAGCGCTATCAGCGTTTCCGCAAGGCGACCTAAGACCAGCGGGAACTTCTGCTTCGACGCCCCTCTCCCCTTGTGGGAGAGGGGTGGGGGAGAGGGGGAGTCTACCTATCCGCGCATCGACGCACGCTGCGACGTCCCGCACGGTCGGCATGCCGCATCACCGGTTTGGATCGACGCGAGCTCAGTCCTGCGCGAGCAAAAATGCGGCGACCACGTTGCGATCTTCGCTGGCGAGAACGCTGAAGGTGCGCGCGGCGGCCGCGTTGGTCATCACCTCGATGCCGATGCCGCGCGTGAGGCAGGCGGCGAGCACGTCGGCGGATGGAAACACCTGACGCTGGCCGGTGCCGAGCAGCAGCACTTCCGGTTGCAACGCCAGCGGATCGAGCAGATCCGCGGGTGTCAGCGCGGCGGCATCGGTGGGCGGCCAGCTTTCGTGCAGCGAATCGGGCGACAGATAGAAACTGCGGGTGAGTGCGCGCTCGTTGACGACGATGACGGTATCCGTCACCGAGCGGACGAAGTAGGCGTGATCGGGCCGATTCAGGACGAAGGGCATGGGACGCAGGGCGTGGGGCAGGGCGCGTCAGCGCGGCAGCACGATCCCGGAATCCTTGGCGCGCGGCCGGAACACCGTCGCGACATGGCCCACGCGCTGCACCAGCGCCGCGCCGCAGGCCTCGAGCAGCGTCGCGATCCAGGCATCGCGCTCATCGCGGTCGGGTGCGGCGACTTTGATCTTGAGCAACTCGTGGTGCTCCAGCGCCGACGCCACCTCGGCCAGCAGCGCCGGCGTCACGCCTTTCTCGCCGACCAGGATGACCGGCTTGAGCGCATGCGCGAGCGAGCGCAGGTAACGATTCTGGGCGGCGGTGAGGGTGGATGGCATGGTTTCAGGCGGGTCGGCGAACGCGAAAGGTTATCATGCGAGGGCGCGCTTGCCGGATGGCGGAGGCTTCGTCGGCGTGGGAAGCCACTGGATGACCAGCCATCGGCTGTTGAAAAACGCCTCCGGCTTTCGCCGGGATGGCGGCGGCGGGATTACCGATCAGTTCCTGTTTTCAGCCATTCACCTTTTTCATTCCTGTAATGCTCTTGATCTTGCTCACTCGCAAGCGAAGTGGGCGCCCTCATCCGCCCTGCGGGCACCTTCCCCCAGAGGGGGAAGGAAAAATCAAAATCCCCCATTTCCCATCCCCCGTTCCCCGTTCCCCATACCCCGTTTCCCATCCCCGTTCCCGTTCCCCGATTCCAGCCCATGCCCCGCAGCAAATCCAGTCAAGCCTGGCTCCGCGAACATTTCGCCGACCCCTTCGTGAAAAAGGCGCAGGCCGAAGGCCTGCGTTCACGTGCGGCCTACAAGCTGGAGGAACTGCTGGCGAAGGATCGCCTGCTCAAGCCCGGCATGGTGGTGGTGGACCTGGGCGCGGCTCCGGGCGGCTGGTCGCAGGTGGTGCGGCGGATGCTCGGCGGAACGGGTGCCGTAGTGGCGCTGGACATCCTGCCGATGCCGCCGATCGCCGGGGTGGACTTCATCCACGGCGATTTCCGCGAGGACGAGCCGCTGGCGCGACTGGAAGCCGTGCTTGCCGGGCGGCCGGTGGACCTTGTTCTTTCCGACATGGCCCCCAACATGAGTGGCATGGACACCGTGGATCAGCCGCGGGCGATGCACCTGGCCGAGTTGGCGCGCGATTTCGCCGATGCCCATCTCAAGCCCGAGGGCGCATTCCTGACCAAGCTGTTCATGGGCGAGGGGTTCGACGACTACGTGCGCGAGCTTCGGCAGCGTTACGGGCGGGTCGTCATCCGCAAGCCCGAGGCCTCGCGCAAGCGTTCGCCCGAGGTGTACGCGCTGGCGGTCGGCAAGCGGGCGTAGAATGAAGCCGCTGCGTCCGCTGGCCGGGGGCGTCTCCGGCATGCGCGACGCGACGCTGCGTGGCCAGCCGACGCCAAGCGGTCGCGATGCGAACGCTGCGATGAACTACTTGATGTGCGTGAGACACGCCGGGAACGAGACATGAACGACATGGCCAAGAATCTTCTGCTTTGGGTGATCGTCGCGGTCGTCCTGTTGCTGGTGTTCCAGAGTTTTTCGCCGTCCAGGCAGGAAGCCACCTCCGAGGTGACGTACGCATCCTTCCTCGACGACGTGCACAACGACGCGGTCAAGTCGGTCGAGTTCAGCGGCGACAGCGGTGGGCGCATCAACGCGCTGTCGTTCGTGCGCAAGAACGGCACCCAGGGCACCACCTACGGCCCGCCCGACAGCAAGCTGGTCGACGACCTGATCCGCCACAAGGTCGATTTCGCGCAGGACAAGCCGCCGAGCAGCAACCTGTTCTGGTCGCTGGTCATCAACATCCTGCCGACCCTGCTGTTCGTGGGCATCTTCATCTACTTCCTGCGGCAGATGCAGCAGGGCGGATCGGGCAAGGGCGCGATGAGCTTCGGCCGCTCGCGGGCGAAGATGCAGGGCGAGGATCAGGTCAAGATCACCTTTGCCGACGTCGCCGGTTGCGACGAGGCCAAGGAGGAAGTCGGCGAGCTGGTCGAGTTCCTGCGCGACCCCGGCAAGTTCCAGAAGCTCGGCGGCAAGATCCCGCGCGGCGTGCTGATGGTCGGCCCGCCGGGCACCGGCAAAACTTTGCTCGCCAAGGCCATCGCCGGCGAGGCCAAGGTGCCGTTCTTCTCGATTTCCGGTTCCGATTTCGTGGAGATGTTCGTCGGCGTGGGCGCCAGCCGCGTGCGCGACATGTTCGAACAGGCCAAGAAGCACGCGCCGTGCATCATCTTCATCGACGAGATCGACGCGGTCGGCCGCCACCGCGGTGCCGGCCTGGGCGGCGGCCACGACGAGCGCGAGCAGACGCTCAACGCGCTGCTGGTGGAGATGGACGGCTTCGAGGGCAGCGAGGGCATCATCGTCATCGCCGCCACCAACCGCCCCGACGTGCTCGATCCGGCGCTGCTGCGCCCGGGCCGCTTCGACCGTCAGGTCGTGGTGGGCTTGCCCGACGTGAAGGGCCGCGAGCAGATCCTGCAGGTGCACATGCGCAAGGTGCCGCTGGCCGACGACGTGAAGGCGGCGGTAATCGCGCGCGGCACGCCGGGGTTCTCCGGCGCGGATCTGGCCAATCTCGTCAACGAGGCGGCGCTGTTCGCCGCGCGCGAGAACGCGCGCGACGTGCGCATGGAGCACTTCGACCGCGCCCGCGACAAGATCATGATGGGCACCGAGCGCCGCTCGCTGGCGATGAGCGAAGCGGAGAAGAAGCTCACCGCCTACCACGAGGCCGGCCATGCCATCGTCGGCCGCCTCGTCCCCGAGCACGACCCGGTGTACAAGGTCACCATCATCCCGCGAGGGCGTGCGCTGGGCGTGACCATGTACCTGCCCGAGGGCGACAAGTACAGCCTCAACAAGGTGGCCATCGAGAGCCAATTGTGCTCGTTGTACGGAGGGCGCGTGGCCGAGGAACTGGTGTTCGGCAACGACAAGGTCACCACCGGCGCGTCCAACGACATCGAACGCGCCACCAAGATGGCGCGCAACATGGTCACCAAGTGGGGCCTGTCCGACGAGATGGGCCCGGTGACCTACGGCGAGGAAGAAGACGAAGTGTTTCTCGGCCGTTCGGTGACCCAGCACAACAACGTGTCCGACGAAACCGCGCGGCGCATCGACGCGGTGGTGCGCGGCATCCTCGACCGCGCCTACCAGCGCACCCGCGAACTGCTCACCGCCAACCGCGACAAGCTCGAGGTGATGGCGCAGGCCTTGCTGCAATACGAGACCATCGACGCGGTGCAGATCGACGCGATCATGGAAGGCCGCAGCCCGCCGCCGCCGCAGGATTGGTCGCGCACCGACAAGCCGACACCAGGCGATCGCCCCGGCCCCACGCCGGCACCGGTCGGCGGGCCCGCGCCGACGGTGTGAGCCTCACGCTCGCCGCTCGATCCGCCGCGATCTGATCGTGGTGGATTGATCCGGGGCGGGCGATGCGGAAGCGGTGGCGAGACTTCGATGCTCGCCGCACTGCGCCCGGTTCACGGCCGCGCTGGCCATGTCACGGCGCAGGTCATGTCGCGACGGTGCGATGCGGCTCCACGCCGCGGGTACTTGCCGATCCATGCCGGCCTGTCCATGCCGGCCGCATCGCCCGCTCGTGTGTATCTCGCCGCGACGGCATGCAAGCCGCACGCCCCGCAACGAACAAGGGCCGGAGGAGTGATCCGTCCGGCCCTTGGCTTTGATCGAAGGAAGTGGCGCGCCCGGAGAGATTCGAACTCCCGACCACCAAGTTCGTAGCCTGGTGCTCTATCCAGCTGAGCTACGGGCGCGCTGAACTTGCAATTATCCTGAATCGGCACCTGTCGAGTCAATACGAATTGCGCGTGGTCGGCCATCCGTGTGCGCTGATTCGCCCCTCCCGGCCTCTCCCTCTGTGCTGAGCGCAAGGGGAGGAGAGCCATGCGAGGCGCGAGTGATCGTGGTGCTTGGCATCACCCGGACAGGCGCGGGAGATGCCTGGCGGTTTGCGCAATTGGAGGAGTCAAAAGAGTTAAAAATATCTGTTTGAGTAGGAAAAAATAACGAGAAATATTGCAATGCAAGATAACAAGTAAGTCATTAAATACAATTGGATAGAAATTATTACTAGCACTATGCGTCATTGAACATTGCGACGCACCATTACATTAAATAAGTTTAATGACAATGTGCTTGAATTTGGTTCTAGGGTTTGTCCGTCACGAAAAACGTGATCCATGTCGTGGATGCGATGTGGGAGATCCGGAGCGACGACCCGGATCGTGACCGTCGAGGCCAGCCATTCGCAGGCCGTGCTCAGGCACGGTCATCGGGGGCGGCTTGTCGCAAGTTTCCCTCAGCTCCCTGCGTCTTCGCCCTGCCGCCATCACCACCTCATCCGGAACCTACGATCATGAACGCCACGCGCAAACCAGTTCTTCGTTCGCTGACTTTCGCCACCACGCTTGCCTTGCTGGCCTGCGGCATGTCGGCGCAGGCCGCAAGCCGCGTCGAGCTCCACGGACAGAATCTTGCGGCGCTCAATGTCACGTACAAGGCCGCCATCGCCGCCTCCGGCGCAGCCGCCACGCCAGCCGTGCGCCACGCCGCCATGCTCGGCCTGGATGCGCAGTCCAGCCTGCAAGTGCTGACCTTCAACCAGGACAAGGACGGCACGAAACACTACCGCTACCAGCAGACCTTCCGCGGGATCCCGGTCTGGGGCGAGCAGGTGATCGTCAGTGAGGGCAGGGATGGTTCGATCCGCAACATGTTCGGGCGTACGGTCAAGGGTCTGGCCGGTGATTTGCATCAAGGTCAATCTCTGATCGCCCCGGCCAATGCACTGGCCGCCGCCAAGCAGGTGGCGCTGGGTGGACAGTTGGCGTCGATGGTCGTGCGGGGCGAGAGCAATCGGCAGATGATCTTTCTTGATCGCGCCGGCACTGCCTCGATGGTGTACGTGGTGAGCTTCTTCGCCGATACCGCCAAGGGCGGGCACCCGACCCGCCCGTTCGTGATCCTCGACGCACGTACCGGCAAGGTGATCCAGAAGTGGGATGGCCTGACCACCGACCAGATCGGCACCGGCCCCGGCGGCAACCAGAAGACCGGCCAGTACGAATGGGGCTCGGGCGGCAAGTACGGCTATCTGGATGTCGCCCAGAGCGGCAGCACCTGCACGATGAACAACGCCAACGTGAAGTCGGTGAACCTCAACGGCGCCACCTCCGGCACGACGGCGTGGTCGTACGCCTGCCCGCGCAACACCACCAAGGCGATCAACGGCGCGTATGCGCCGATCAACGACGCCCACTATTTCGGCAGCATGATCACCGGCATGTATCCGGCCTACACCGGCTACAACGCCCTGAGCTTCCAGCTGGTGATGCGCACGCATTACAGCTCCAGCTACGAGAACGCCTTCTGGGACGGCTCGACGATGAGCTTCGGCGACGGCGCCAGCACGTTCTATCCGCTGGTCAGCGTGGACGTGGCCGGCCACGAGGTGTCGCACGGCTTCACCGAGCAGCACTCCAACCTGACCTACTCGGGCCAATCCGGCGGCATGAACGAGGCCTTCTCCGACATGGGCGGCGAGGCCACCGAGTACTACTGGAAGGGCAGCAACGACTTCCTCGTTGGGCCGGAAGTGTTCAAGGCCACCGGCGCGCTGCGCTACATGTGCAACCCGACCCAGGACGGCAGTTCCATCGACAACGCCGCCAATTACACCAGCAGCCTCGACGTGCATTATTCCTCGGGCGTCTACAACAAGGCCTTCTGCACCCTGGCCAAGACCTCCGGCTGGAACACCCCGACCGCCTTCAAGGTGTTCGCGCGCGCCAATGCCCTGTACTGGACGGCCAGCAGCACCTTCAACTCCGGCGCCTGCGGCGTGGAGACCGCCGCGACCGATCTGGGCCTGAACAAACCCGACGTCACCGCGGCCTTCAACGCCGTGGGCGTGAGCTGCTCGGGTGGCGGCGGTGGCGGCGGAACCTCCGGCGGCGTACTGAGCAACGGCGTTGCCGTGACCGGCATCAACAACACCACCGGCAACTCGGCGAACTACACCATGGCCGTGCCCTCGGGCGCCTCCAATCTGCAATTCGCGATGTCCGGCGGCACCGGCGATGCCGACATGTACGTGAAGTACGGTTCGGCGCCGACCGACACGTCCTACGACTGCCGTCCCTACGTGTCCGGCAATGCCGAGACCTGCAACATTTCCAGTGCGCAGGCGGGCACCTACTATGTGCGGATCAAGGCCTATTCGAGCTACACGGGCGTCTCGCTCAAGGGCAGCTACAGCACCGGCGGTGGCGGTGGCAGCGGCACGGTGTTGAGCAGCGGCGTGCCGGTGTCGCTCGCTTCGGTGTCCACGGGCGGCGTGTCTCCGAACTACACGATCGCCGTACCCGCCGGCAAGACCAAGCTGGTCGTGGCGATCTCCGGCGGCACCGGCGATGCCGACCTGTACGTCCGCAAGGGCTCGGCGCCGACCTCGGCCACCTACGACTGCCGTCCCTACCTGTCCGGCAATGCGGAAACCTGCACCTTCAACTCGCCCGCGGCGGCCACGTACTACGTCAACGTGCGTGCCTACTCCGCGTTCTCCGGAGTCAGCCTCAAGGCGACGGTCTCGCCCTGAAGCGTGACAAGTCCCCTGCGCGAGCAGGGGGTTGCTGCAAGCTGTCGTGTCGAACCCCGATTGGCCCCGGCGCGCAAGCGCCGGGGATTTTTTTCGCCCATTCACCCTCGAGTCTGCTGTCGTTGACAGGCGTGAGCTATAGTGACGGCATCACTCGCACGCATGGAAATGACTGATGCCTTGCTTGAAATCCTTTCGCCTGCCATTGCTGACTGCGCTGTCGATTGCATGCGTTTCGACGACAGCCTTCGCCGCACAAGCGGCTCCTGCCGCGAAGCCTGCGGCGATCTTCTGGATCGGCGACCTGGACGTGAACCACGACGGCCGCATCACCCGCCAGGAAGCCGCGGCAGCACCGGCGATCGCCCGCGATTTCGATGCCATCGACACCAATCGCGACGGCGTGATCACGATGTCCGAGGTGAAGGCATGGTGGCGTGCGCAGATCATCCGCACGGCGCAGCAAAGCGTGCAACTGCGCATGGCGGCGTTCGACCGGGCGGATGCCAACCACGACGGAAAATTGTCGCTGCAGGAGGCGAAAAACGCCGGCATGACCGTCGTGGTCGCGAACTTCAATGCCTTCGACGTCAATCACGATGGCTTCATCGACCGCGAGGAGATGCAACGCGGCGCGGCGGCGCTGGCGCAGCGGGCGCTCAACGCGCGCGCGCAGCGCATGCAGGAGTTGTTCAACAAGGCCGACACCAACCACGACGGCAAGCTCAATCCCGCCGAGTTCAAGGCGGCATTCCCGCGCTTCGCGCCGGCGTTCTCGTTCTTCGACGAGAACCACGACGGCTTCGTGGAGATCGGCGAGTTCGCCTTGCCGCCGGGTTACTGATACGGCTTCGGGCTGCTGCGCATCGAGCGCTGCCTGCAACCATCGGCGGCATGCCGTGGCAGGTCGCGCATGAGCGCTCAGCGATGCAGCACGCCGGTCATCGTCAGCACCGTCAACGCGGCGATGACCGCCAGCAGGAGCAGGCGGATGCGCATCGTCAGCGTGGCGCGGGCGTCGCGCTGGCGCGTCGCCGGTGCGTGCGCCGACGTGGGCAAAAAGGATGAAGGGCTGGTCTCGCCGCCGAAGCCCACGCCGTGCCGCGTGCTTTCCAGCAGCCCCTGTTCGCGCAACATCGCCCGCGCCTTCGGCTGATCCTCGGCCTTGAGCACCCACACCTGCGGATTGCTTTCCGAGTCGAGTTTGTCGCGATAGCTGAACACCTTGCGGCGGTTGCCCTTGTACGAGCGGTCATTGGCGACCTTCACCTCGATGCCGGCATCGACCAGCAGCTTCGCCACCGCTTCGACATTCTCCAGACGCGGGGATGTGAACACCATGCGCATCAGGCGTGCTCCTGCGGCGGCTGGATGCGCATCAGCCCTTCCTGCGCGGTCGAAGCGACCAGAGTTCCTTGCGCATCGTAGATCATCCCGCGCGCCAGCCCGCGCGCGCCCTGCGCGGTGGGGCTGTCGCAGGAGTACAGCAGCCATTCGTCCACCCGGAACGGGCGGTGGAACCACAGCGCGTGGTCGAGGCTGGCCATCACCACGTTGGGCTGGTAGTAGCTGATGCCGTGCGGAAACGTGGCGGTGCCGATCAGGTGGAAGTCGGAGGCGTAGGCGAGCATCGCATGGTGCAGCTCGGGTGCGTCGCCGATGCGCTCGGCCAGCTTGAACCACACCTGCTGGAAGGGCGGCCGCTTGCTCGGGTTCAATTCGTCGCGCGGATACACGTGGCGGAACACGAACGGCCCGCCGCGGTTGACCCAGCGTTGCAACTTCGGCGACAGCCGCGCCAGCACGGCCGGGTCGATCGGTGGCAGCGGCGGCAGTTCGTCGGGCAGCGGCACCACCGGCATCGGCAACTGGTGCTCCGGGCCGGGCTCGTGCTGCTGGAAGGAAGCGGCGACCACGCAGATCGGCTTGCCGTGCTGGATCGCGGTGACCCGCCGCACCGAGAAGCTGCCGCCGTCGCGGGTGCGATCGACGTCGTAGACGATCGGGTGCTCGATGTCGCCGGCGCGCAAAAAATACGCATGCAGCGAATGCACCAAGCGCTGCCGATCCACCGTCGCCTGCGCGGCCGACAGCGCCTGCCCGAGCACCTGCCCGCCGAACACGTACTTGGTGCCGATGTCGCGGCTCTGGCCGCGGAACAGGTTGTCCTCCAGCCGCTCCAGCGAGAGCAGTTCGACCAGTTCGCTGACGGGGCCTTGGGGTACGGGATTCACGGTTGGATACCCACGATGCGGTGCATCGCATTATACCGGCAGGGATGATCCGGTCCTTGGTATCACCTCGGATGAGCAGGCGCTGAATCGTTCGTTGGAGCGTGAAGCAATCGTTGCAGCGGTACCGCTGCCAGCACATGCTCCCACGGAAACAACGGCCCCGGGTCGCGCTTGCGCGCCACGGTTTGCGTCGCATCGTCGCTGGCCGGCACCTGTTCGGTGTCCAGATCCTCGTGGCCGGCGATCTGGCGCAGGTTCGGCAGGCGTTGCCGCAGCGTCGCCAGCAGGCCGATCAAGGCCGCGATCTGCGCCGGCGGATAGGGCTCGTCCATCGCCTGATGGCGCGAATCCAGCCAGTCCGGGTAACGGCCGGCGTTGACCAGTTCGATGCCGACCGAATGCGCATTGAAGCCGCGCACATGGTGGGCGATGCGTTCGGAGTTCACGAATTCATGGATGCTGCCGTCGCGGTCGATGTACCAGTGGCCGGAATTGCCGGTTTGCGATGCCGGATGCAGGATGCGCTCGCCGTACTCGCGCGCCATCGCAAGGTCGGGCAATTCGGTGCAGTGGATCACCACGAGGTCGATCCGCGCGGCAGCGCGCGCATCGAGGCGGTCGAGGTAGGGCAGGGGCCAGAGGTGGATCGCGACGGGGTCGGTGGGCATGGCCGCATGCTAGCATCGCGGCCTTCCGCAACGCCCTCGGCAGGCTCGCCATGACGGCCATCCGCAACGCCCGACAGCTCGTCGTCACGGTATCGCCGTGAGCGGCCACGCCATCCTTTCGCATGGGCTGGAAAGCGGCCCGCACGCGACCAAGGTGACGGCGCTGGCCACGGTTGCCCAAGCGCTGGGCTGGACGACGGAACGGCCCGACTACCTCGCCTGCGATCGTGCGCAGGAGCATGGCCGCTTCGGCGACGTCGATGCGCGCATCGCGCAATTGTGCGAGCGTGCGCGCGCCGCGAAGCAGCCGCTGGTGCTGGCCGGTTCGAGCATGGGAGCCTTCATCTCGGCGCTGGCCTCGCTGCAGGTGCCCTGCGCGGGCTTGTTCCTGCTGGCGCCGCCGCCGTGGCTGGAAGGCTATCGGCATGTTCTCGATGCCGCGCGCGTGCCGACCTTCATCGTCCACGGCTGGGACGACGAACTGATCCCCGCGCAGGGCGTGATCGACTGGGCGCGGCCCCGCCGTGATCGCCTGCTGCTGGTGAACGACGGCCATCGGCTGTCCGATCACGCCGCGTTCTGCGCCGAGCGTTTCGGCGATTTCCTGCGTTCGCTGTGATCGCCAGATCATCGACGATGAACGGCGATGCATCAGCCACCAATGACAGTGAGGCCAACGGGCGGGAAGATGGCGGTGCGAGCCGTTTCTTCGCCAGTTGCGCCAAGGGCCTGGAATACCTGCTGGTCGACGAGTTGCTGGAGTTGGGCGCGAGCCACGCCACTGCGGCGGTGGCCGGGGTCAACGCCGTCGGTGACATCGATGCGGCGTTGCGTGCCGTGCTGTGGTCGCGCCTGGCCAGCCGGGTGCTGTGGCCGCTGGCGGCGTTCGACTGCGCCGACGAGCAGGCGCTGTACGACGGAGTCGCCGCGATCGATTGGTCGGCGCATCTGGATGCGCGGCACACGCTGGCGGTCGATGCGCATGTGGCGGGAACGGCGATCACGCATGCGAAGTTCGCCGCGCTGCGGGTCAAGGACGCCATCGTCGATCAATTCCGCGAACGCATCGGCACGCGCCCATCGGTGGATACCGATGCGCCCGATGTGCGCCTGAACCTGTTGCTGCGCAAGGGCCGCGCCACCCTCGCGGTAGACTTGGGCGGCGGCAGCCTGCACCGGCGCGGCTGGCGCGCCCAGCAGGGCGAGGCGCCGCTGAAGGAGAACCTCGCCGCGGCGATGCTGCTGCGCGGGCGCTGGCCGCAGGTGCATGCCGACGGTGGCGGCCTGCTCGACCCGATGTGCGGCAGCGGCACGCTGTTGATCGAAGGCGCGCTGATGGCCGCGGATGTCGCGCCCGGATTGGCGCGGCACGGCGATGCACTGCCGACGCGTTGGCGTGGCTTCGATGCGACCGCATGGCAACGACTGATCGATGAAGCGCGCGCGCGCGAACGGGTCGGCCGCACGGCGTTGCGCGCGGCGTTTCACGGCTCCGACAGCGACCCGCACGCGATCCGCGCCGCGCAGGCCAATGCGCAGGCCGCGGGCGTGGCGGCGGCGATCGCGTTCGCGGTGACGCCGGTACAACAACTCGCCGCGCCACCGCAGGCGCAGGGGTTGGTGGTCTGCAACCCGCCCTACGACCAGCGCCTCGCGGCCGACGAAAACCTGTACCGCGATCTGGGCGATGCCCTGCGCCGGGCCACGCCCGAATGGCGTGCGGCGATCTTGTGCGGCGACGAACACCTTGCGCGCGCCACCGGCCTGCGCGCGAGCAAGCGGTATGCCTTCTTCAATGGCGCGCTCGAATGCGTGCTGCTGGCCTGCGACACGGTGCGCCCGCCCGCGCAAGAGCCGCGTCCGCCAGCGCCCTTGTCGGAAGGCGCGGCGATGGTCGCCAACCGCCTGCGCAAGAACCTGCGCAAGTTAAAAAGCTGGCGGCAGCGCGAGGGTGTGGACTGTTTCCGCGCCTACGATGCGGACTTGCCCGAGTACGCGGCGGCGATCGATGCGTACACCGAAGATGCCGACGATGCGCCGCGCACCTTCCTGCACGTGCAGGAATACCAGCCGCCGGCCACGGTGCCGGAAGCCGATGCGCGCCGCCGCTTCGGTGAGCTGGTGCGCGCCGCCGGCGAGGCGTTCGCGGTGCCGCGCGAGCGCATCGCGCTCAAGACCCGCGCGCGTGGCAAGGGCGGCAGCCAGTACGGTGCGATGGCGCAGCGTGGCGAATTCCTCGTCGTGCGCGAGGGCGTGGCGCGGCTGCGGGTGAACCTGTTCGATTACCTCGACACCGGCCTGTTCCTCGACCATCGCCCCTTGCGCGCGCGCATCGCGCACATCGCGCGCGGCAAACGCTTCCTCAACCTGTTCGCCTACACCGGCGCGGCCAGCGTGCAGGCGGCGGTGGGCGGCGCGGCGCAGACCACCAGCGTGGATCTGTCGGCGACCTACCTGCAATGGGCCGCCGACAACCTGGCGCTCAACGGCTGCACCGGCGGCGCGCACCGATTGGTGCAGGCCGATGCGCTGGCCTGGCTGGAGGCCGAACGCGACCAGTACGACCTGATCTTCTGCGACCCGCCGACTTTCTCCAACTCCGCGCGCGCCGAGGATTTCGACGTGCAGCGCGAGCACGTGCGCCTGCTGCGCGCGGCGCTGGCGCGGCTGGCGCTGGGCGGCGTGCTGTATTTCTCCAACAACTTCCGCCGCTTCAAATTGGATGAGGCCGCGTTGGCCGACTGCGCGGACATCCACGACATCAGCGCGGCGACCATTCCCGTGGATTTCGAACGCAACCCGCGCATCCACCGCTGCTGGGAGCTGCGACGGTGACGATCCGGCAATTTCTTAACGACAGCGCCCGCGATCAACAGGCATGATGCGCGGCGTATGACCGACCCTTCCGACACCGCCGCGCTGCGGCCGCATGCCTGGACCTTCTTCCGGCAGTGGCTGAAGAACCCGCTCAAGGTCGCCTCGATCACGCCATCGAGCCAGCAACTGGCCGGGCTGATGGTGGCCGAGTTGCCCGCCGATACGCGCCGCGTGATCGAACTCGGCGGCGGCACCGGCGTGTTCACCGCGGCCATGCTCCGCCGTGGCATCGCCCCGCAGGACCTGATGGTGGTCGAGCTCAATGACGAGCTGGCCGCGCACCTGCAGCGGCTGTTTCCGCAGGCGCGGGTGGCGCAGGGCGATGCCCGGCAACTGGCGAGGATCGCCGCCGACAACGGTTTTGCCGATGGCGGGCCGGTGGACGCCATCGTCTCCGGGCTGGGCTTCCTGTCGATGCCCAAGTCCCTGCAGCACGACATCATGGCCGCGGCCTTCGCATGCCTGCGGCCGGGCGGGCGCTTCGTGCAGTTCACCTACGGCCCGGCGGTTCCGCTGCACCGGGACGTGGTGGATGCCCTGGGCCTGCAAGCGCGCAAGGGCCGCAAGGCCTGGCGCAACCTGCCGCCGGCGACGGTGTATGTGTTCACCCGCGGCGGATAGCCGCAACGCTAACGGGCGCCGGATCCGGCATTCGATCCGCTGCCGCTGCGCGACGCAGGTGCTGCCGCCGGCACCGCTTTCGGAGGAGTCTCCAGCTTCTTCAATTCGGCACGGAAAAACTCCGCCGAGGTCACCGTGCGCCCATCGGCGAAGCGGATGTGATAAGGCTGACCACTCCAGGACGAACCCGTAGCGATGTAGTTGATGAATTGCTCGGCGGTCTTCACGCGACCACCTGCATTGCGCAGCTTCAGGCGCAGGTGATCGGCGGCGGCACGGCCATCGTAGCTGCTGCCGTTGCGGATGAACTGCGCGCCGGGCAGCACCTCGACCGCATGGAGCAAGGCATCGATCTTCTGCGCTTCGGTGAGCGGCGCGGCCTGCAGCGGCAGCCACGCCAGCAGGCACAACAACGCGGGCATGAACAGGCTGGTCGTGGCGGCTTTCATCGGCTGGCTTCCAGATAGTCGAGGCTGGCTTGCAGCATGCTCTGCATGCCCACGTGCAGGGCGGCCTCGTCGAGAAAGAACTTCGGCGAATGGTTCGATGGCGCGTGCGCGGCATCCTGTCCAACCGGGGTGGCGCCGACGAAGAAATACACGACCGGCGCATCCTTCTCGTACCACGCGAAATCCTCCGAGGCCATCCACACCGGCGGTTCGACCACGTGCCCGGCGCCGATCGCCTTGCCGATGCTGGCCTGCACGCGCGCCGCCAGCGCCGGATCGTTGACCAGTACCGGATTGCTGGCGCCCACCGGCATCGTCAAGGTCGCAGTGGCGCCATTGGCGAGGGCGACATGCTCGGCGATGCTGCGCAAGGCCGCGATGGCTTGCTGGCGCATGGCCTCGTCGAAGGTGCGCAGGGTGCCCTGCATCTGCACGCTGTCGGGGACGATGTTGAAACGCGTGCCGCCGTGGATGGTGCCGAAGGTCAGCACCGCCGGCAGCAGGCCGATGTTGAGCTTGCGGCTGACGATGGTTTGTGCATCGGTGATGATCTGCGCCGAGGTCACGATGGGATCGACGCCGTTCCAGGGCATCGCGCCGTGGGTCTGGCGGCCGTGCACGGCCATCTCGAAGGTGTCGGAGCTGGCCATCGTCGGCCCGGCGCGCACGCCCACCACGCCCGCGTTGAGCCAGCTCACCACGTGCATGCCGAACACCGCATCGGGCTTGAAGTCGCCGAACAGGCCCTCGGCCAGCATCAGCGAGGCGCCGCCTTGCTCGCCGGGAGGTGCGCCTTCTTCGGCCGGCTGGAAGATGAACATCACCTCGCCGGGCAGATCCTTGCGCATGCCCGCCAGCGCGGTGGCGATGCCCAGCAGCATCGCGGTGTGGCCGTCGTGGCCGCAGGCGTGCATCACGCCGACGCTCTGGCCGTTGAACTGCGCGCGCACCGTGGACTTGAAGGGCAGATCCACCTCCTCGGTGACCGGCAGCGCATCCATGTCGGCGCGGATCGCCAGCTTCGGCCCGGGCTTGCCGCCCTTGAGCACGGCGACGACGCCGGTGTGGGCGATGCCGGTGCGCACATCCAGTCCGAGCGAGCGCAGTTGTTTGGCGACCAGCGCCGACGTGCGCACTTCGCGATTGCTCAACTCGGGATGCTGGTGCAGGTCGCGGCGCCAGGCAATCACCTGCGGTGCGAGTTGGTCGGCCCAGTGCGCGGCCACGCCGGCATCGGCTGCATGAGTGACAGGCGTTACGGCCATGCAGGCGAGGCAGGCGGCGAGGGTGGTGCTGAAGGTCGATGCCTGCATGGGTCGGCTCGGTGTGCGGGAGGAGATATCGATTCTATTGCGGAAGAGCATTCAACCCTTACCCTCTTCCGACCAGACCGCTTGGGCCCCTTCCCCCGCAAGCGGGGGGTGACGAGGCGCGCTTGCGAACTGCCGGTGGCAGTTCGTGCGCCGAAGAACGCCCGGCAGGGCCGGACGGCTGGGATGGGGGCCGTGATCGCGGCGACCTCCCCGAGGTGGGAAGTGCTGGCGCTGGCGCTTTCAACTTCCAGGGTGGTGCCAGTCACCATGATCGTTTGCGCCATGCCGGAGTGCCCGAGACTGCGGGTCGAGTGGGTGAACAGCTATTGTCCGCTGCATGGAACGCTGCGGACGGCTATTGTCCGCTGTGCGTCGCATCCATCGTCCCCACCTGTGGTGGGATGCGGCAGGCCCTTCGGGCCTCGCAAACCGGAGAGCGAGCATGAAAAAGATCGTCGGCGTGCACAGCGCCCCGCAGGGCCATTGGGTGGGCGACGGCTTCCCGGTGCGTTCGCTGTTTTCCTACGATGGCCTGGGGCAGGTGCTCAGCCCCTTCCTGTTGCTCGATTACGCAGGCCCGCATCGCTTCGAGCCCGGCACGCGCAAGCGCGGCGTGGGCGAGCACCCGCACCGCGGCTTCGAGACGGTGACGATCGTCTATCAGGGGCAGGTCGATCACCGCGATTCCACCGGCGCGGGCGGCCACATCGGCCCCGGCGACGTGCAGTGGATGACCGCGGCGAATGGCATCGTGCACGAGGAGTTCCATTCCGAGGCCTTCACCCGCGCCGGCGGCACCCTGGAGATGGTGCAGTTGTGGGTGAACCTGCCGGCGAAGCACAAGCTCGCGCCGGCCGGCTATCAGACCCTGCTGGATGCCGACATCCCCTCGATTCCGCTGGCGGATGCAGCCGGCCGCGTGCGCGTGATCGCCGGCGAATTCGCGGGCCATCGTGGGCCGGCGCGCACCTTCACGCCGATGGATGTGTGGGATGTGCGCCTGCTGGCCGGGAAGGCGACGACGCTGCGCGTGCCGGAAGGGCATACCGCGGCGCTGGTGGTGCTGCACGGCACGGTGCGGGTCAATGGCGAGCAAGTCGTGCGCGAGGCGCAATTCGCGCGCTTCGATCTTGCCGGCAGCCAGGTGGTGGTGGAAGCCAGTACCGATGCCACCTTGCTGTTGCTTGCGGGCGAACCGCTCGACGAGCCCATCGTCGGCTACGGCCCGTTCGTGATGAATACGCGCGAGGAGATCGTGCAGGCGGTGCAGGACTTCAATGCCGGCCGCTTCGGGCGCATGCCGGGAGCAGAGGCCAGATGACCGAAGACATGAGAGCGGTCGATGCACGTCCTTGCGCCGCGCCATGATGGAGTGATGGTGCAACGCAGCATTTGCCTGTATAGTTCGTCCCGTTCGCGCGCCGTGGCTTGCTTTCCTGCCCGGCCATTCGACTCCTGCTCCGCTGCTGATGTCGGCCCTTGACGGGTCGCTTTCGCGGCATCGGGTGTCAGCCATCACCACCAGCCCGCCGCGCGAACGACGGGGACTGCATTCGCGGCCCCGCACCATCGTCTCTCGTCGCGCGGTTCACAGGGAACGCTTCGAGCAGGAAGGCCTGATGCCATCGGTCATGGATGGGTCGGCTCGATCCTGACTTTCACGGAGCTTATCCATGTCGTTTGAAACCCTTGGCCTGTCGGCCCCGCTGGTGCGCGCGCTCGCCGATCTGGGCTACACCACGCCCACGCCCATCCAGAGCGAAGCCATCCCGGTCGTGCTGACCGGCCGCGACCTGCTCGCCACCGCGCAGACCGGCACTGGCAAGACCGCCGCGTTCGCATTGCCGATCCTGCAACGCCTGTTCGTCGATACCTCGGCTGCTGCCGATGCGCCGCGCGGCCCGCGCAAGGTGCGCGTGCTGGTGCTCACGCCCACCCGCGAACTGGCCGCGCAGGTGCACGATTCCTTCCGCGATTACGGCCGCCATCTGCGCGTGGCCTCGACCACCATCTACGGCGGCGTCGGCATGGTTCCGCAACTCGACGCGCTGCGGCGCGGCGTGGATGTGCTCGTCGCCACGCCGGGCCGCTTGATCGACCACCTCCAGCGCCGCAGCGTGGATTTGTCGAAACTCGAAGTGCTCGTCCTCGACGAGGGCGATCGCATGCTCGACATGGGCTTCCTGCCGGCGATCCGCACGATCCTCGAAAAGCTGCCGGCGCGGCGCCAGACCCTGCTGTTCTCGGCCACCTTCGACGACCCGATCCGCGCGCTGGCCGCGCAGTTCATGCGCGACCCGGCCGAAGTGCAGTGCGCGCCGCGCAACTCGGTCGCCGCCACCGTCACCCATCGCGTGCATCCGGTGGATTCCGACCGCAAGCGCGACCTGCTGATCCACCTGCTCGCCGCCGACAGTCGCCGGCAAACGCTGGTGTTCGCGCGCACCAAGCACGGCTCCGACCGCTTGGCGAAACAACTCGAAGCCGCCGGCTTCAAGGCCGCCGCGATCCACGGCAACAAGAGCCAGGGCGCGCGCCTGAAAGCGCTGCGCGATTTCAAGGACGGCCGCATCAGCGTGCTCGTCGCCACCGACATCGCCGCGCGCGGGCTCGACATCGACGCGCTGCCCTGCGTGATCAACCACGACCTGCCGATGGTCGCCGAGGACTACGTGCACCGCATCGGCCGCACCGGCCGCGCCGGCGCCGAGGGCCTCGCGCTGTCGCTGGTGTCGCCGGACGAAGGCGGCCTGCTGCGGCAAATCCAGCGCCTGCTCAAGCAGGACGTGGAGATGATGCCGATCGACGGCTACGCGCCCTCGCGCCCGATCCGCATGGGCCACGACGCGCCGATGCCGCAACGCGGCCGCCCCGGCGGCCAGCCGCCGCCGCGCAAGCACCCGCGTCGCCCGCATGCCACACCGCAGCGACCGGCGCATGCCGGGCCGAAGGGTGGGCATGGGCAGGGCCGCAGGGAAGGTGGCGGGCGCGGCGAGCGGCCGCAAGGGCGTTCAGGGCGCTGAAGCCCGCACCACATAGTGCGTGGCTCGATTGCAGCAAAGCTGAACCGGGGGCGTCACGTACGACCATCTCGGATGTCGGCCTGCGTCTGCATCCGGGCTACGTCGATCATGAAGCGATGCCTTTGATCGGCATTCCAGCAAACGCTTGATGCGCTGCACAACAACCGCAGGCTGGTCATCCAGAGGCTCTTGATCGTCATCCCCGCGCAGGCGGGGATCGGGTGGCTCTTGATCGTCATCCCCGCGCAAGCGGGGATCCAGAGACTTGCAGAAGCCAAAGCCGCTGGGCTCCTGTGTTCGCAGGAGCGACGCAGCTTGCCAGTCATCCCCGCGCAAGCGGGGATTTTCATCACCTTTCGGGCCAGCCCCGGCGTGAGCCGATGCCCCTTGACACCTTGCGAATTGAATGCCACTATTTGCGACACTATGAGTGTCGTTAATAAGCTCACCCTGCAGCAACTCAGCGAGCGCACCGGCGTGCCCGAGCGCTCGATCCGGTTTTACATCCAGAAGGGCTTGCTGCCGCGTCCGCTCGGGGTGCGTCGCGGGGCGTCGTACCACGAAGCCCATCTGGCCGACCTGCTGCGCATCCGCCAGTGGCAGGAGGCCGGGCTGTCGCTGGATGCGATCGGTGACCTGTTGCAGGCGCGCACGCAGGCGCCGCTGCCGCCGTCGCGCCCGGGGGCGATCGAGGTGCGCTCGCATCTGGTGATTGCCGACGGGCTGGAACTGGTGGTCGCACCCGAGCGCGCGCAGCTCACGCAAACACAGGTACGACGTTTGTTTCGTGCCGTGCAGGCGGCCTACGACGACATCGCCGACGAAGCCGACGCGGAAAGCTGAAACCGCATCGACATGACCCGCATCGCATCCATCGCTTCGACTTGAAAGGATCCTCCCATGCCGCGTCAAAGTTCATATTTGATCGACTCGCCGCTGGCCAGCACGCAATTGCAGGTGCGCATCGTCGATCTGGTCGCCGAGTACACCCTCATCCACGAGTTTCGCAACGAGAGCGGCTATCTCATCGAAGCGCTGTTCACCTTCCCGATTCCGCTGGATGCCGCGTTCCTCGGCATGACGGCCACCCTCGCCGGCGAGACGCTGCACGCGCAGATCCAGCCGCGCAAGAAAGCCGCGCGTACCTACGAGGATGCACTCGAAGCCGGCGACAGCGCCGTGCTGCTGGAGCAACCCGAGCCGGGCGTGCTCACGATCGGGCTGGGCAATCTGTACCCCGAAGAAACCGGCCGCATCGAGTTGCGCTTCGCCGCCTTCCTGCAAGTGGCCGACCGCAGCGCACGCTTCAGTCTGCCGCTGGTGCACCGGCCGCGCTACGGGCGCTGGCATCTGGATGCGCTGCAAACCCCGCAGCACGATTTCGCCGTCGAGCATCCGCTGGCGGCGACGATCCGCATCGAAGGCCTGCTCGCACGCGCGCCGGTGGCGTGCTCGCTGCACGCGGCCCGTTTCGCGGCCTGCGAGGGTGCGCATGAGGTGACGATAGCCGCGGCGATGCTCGATCGCGATCTGGTGTTGCGCTTCGACCTGGATACGCCGTTGGCACCTACCGCGCACCTGATCGCCGATGGCGAGGCCACGCTGGGATTGGTGAGCTTCGTGTTGCCGATGGGCGACACGCCGCCGCAAGCGCTCGACCTGTGCCTGGTGATGGATTGTTCGGGCTCGATGAACGGCGATGCGATCGCGCAATCGCGCGCGGCGCTGATCGCGGTGGCCGAGGCGCTCGACGAGGGCGACCGCATCCAGGTGCTGCGCTTCGGCAGCACCGTGGTGCCGGTGTTCCGCAAGCTCGCCGCGTTCGGCGACAAACAGCGAACGGCGCTGACGGAATTGGCAGGCATGCTCGACTCCGATCTGGGTGGCACCGAAATGCGTGCGGCACTGGATCGGGCCATCGCCGATCTCGAACGCGCGGGCGGGGCAGGGCGGTCTCGCGCGATCATCCTCGTCACCGATGGTGCGGTGCAGGCGCAGGACATCCTCGCCGCGCGCAACGATGCGGTGGCGATGGGTGTGCGCATCTTCGTGGTCGCCGTGGGCAGCAGCGCGGGTACCGAAGTGCTGACCCCGCTGGCGGAGGCAACCGGCGCGATGCTCGAGCGCGCGGTGCCGGGCGAGCCGATCGACGCGGGCGTGATGCGCCAGTTCCGGCGCGCACGCGCCGAGTCTGCGACGGCGGTGGAAGCGCGGTGGCCGGGTCACGATGCCGCCGTGATCGCGACCGGCATCGCGTATCCGGGCGATGCCCATCCAACTGGCCGCTCGCTGGAAGGGTGCAGGCACCGCCGACCCGATCCACCTCCATGCACCGGCGTCGGGATTCCGGTTGGAGGTGATGCCCAACGCACGCACGGAGGCACCGGCCATGCGCGCCCTGCTCGGGCAACAACGCTTGCGCAGCGCCAAGCGCGAGCACGCCGCCATCGCCTTGCAATACGGTCTGTTGACGCGGTGGACATCGGCGGTGCTGGTCAAGATCCGCGAGGAAAAAATCGACGGCGAAGCGCGGATCGTGCAGGTGCCGCAGATGCTGCCGGATGGCATGGCCGTGGGTGGATCCATGAAGCTCGCATCCATCCGAGCAGGCTGCGTTGCGTATCTGGACGTGCCCGCTTTCAAGCGATGTTCAGACGATTTGCACAAGGGGGGGCTTCTCTACGGCCGTGACCCAACGTCACCCGTCGCGAAACGGGTGCGTGCGCCAGCGTCCCCACCACCGCAGCCCTTGCCCGCCCGCGAGTCGGGCGACCTTTCGCTGCAGCGCATCCGGGTGGTGTTGCAGGTTTTCTTGCGTGCGCTGCTGATACGGCTCGACGACGTGGGCACGCAAGACGATTTCTTCGCTACGGCGATGGCCGATCTGGATGCCGATGTGCGCGACGACCTGCACGCCGTCCTGCGCAGGTCGCACATCGACTGCACCGATGCGACGTTGCATCCTGCCTTGCTGATCGGGCTGGCGGCTGCCCTCGGCGAAACCTTGCCGCAAGCCGTCATCGACCTGCTCGAAGCGGCATGGCAAGCCGGTGCTGCAGGCGCAAGAGGCGTGTCCTTGAGCAAGACGGCCGAGGTCTGCGAACTGGCCTTCGCGCGCGCGTTGCGCAAGGGCGAGACGGCATCGAGGATGACGCGGCTGCTACGCGTGTTCGGAATGGGGTGAGTCACCGACCACAACCCCGGATGGCGTTTCATCGCATCCAGGTCGCGTAGGCTGCATGGGCCGTTGCGGCAGCCGTGGGGCCTACCCCGCCTTGGTGATCTCGGCCATCAACTCGCCCAGCACGCGGTCGGCATCCTCGTTGGCGACCTGGCAGGTGCCGGCCGCGGTGTGGCCGCCGCCGCCGTATTTCAGGCACAGTGCGCCGATGTCCAGCGGGCTGGAACGGTTGATGATCGACTTGCCGATGGCGAACGCGGTGTTCTGCTTCTTCACGCCCCAGATGGCGTGCACCGACACCGTCACCTCCGGGTACATCGCGTACAGGGTGAAGCGGTTGGTGGCGTAGATGATGTCCTCGTTGCGCAGGTCGAGGAAGACCAGGTTGCCGTACACCTCGGCCAGCCGCCGCAGTTGCGCGCGCGCCTGGTCGTGGTGGGCGGCATACAGGTTGGCGCGTTCGGCGACGTCGGGCAGGGCGAGGATCTGGTCGATGGGGTGGTCGCGGCAGTAGTCGATCAACTGCATCATCAACTCGTAGTTGGAGATGCGGAACTCGCGGAAGCGCCCCAGGCCGGTGCGCGCGTCCATCAGGAAGCTCAGCAGCACCCAGCCCTTGGGGTGGAGGATCTCGTCGCGGCTGAACTGCGCCGAATCGGCCTTGTCCACCGCGTCCATCATCTCGGCCGAGACCTTCGGGAAGGCCGCCGCGCCGCCGTAGTAGTCGTACACCACGCGCGCGGCCGAGGCGGCGTGCGGGTCGATGATGTGGTTGGCCGGGTGCTCGGTTACCCGCGTCATCTCGCTGGCGTGGTGGTCGAAGGCGAGGTGGCAGCCGGGCACGTAGGGCAGGTTGGTGCTGATGTCGCCCGGGCCCATCGCGATCTTGCCGTCCTGCATGTCCTTCGGGTGCACGAAGTCGATGCGGTCGATCAGGCCCTTTTCCTTGAGCAGCACCGCGCACACCAGGCCATCGAAATCGCTGCGGGTGACGAGGCGGAACTTCGGCGAGTCGGTCATCGTGCAATCTCCAGATGGGCGAGGCGGTGCCAAGGCGGAGCCGGGTTGGGCCAGTCTAGCAGGGTGGCGTAAAACTGATGCCTGGGCGGGCCGGGGCCGCCTGCGGTATCGAACCACAGATTCGCGGTCGGGTGGAATCGGCAGGCCGGCAGATCGCCGGCGCGTGAACGGCTGCGCCCATCACTGCCGGGGAATGCGCACCAGCACCTGCTGGCCGATGCGCAAGGATCCGCCGTCCAGCGCCAGCACGCAGTCGACCACGCGCGCATCCGGTGCCTGCTGCGGGTCGTCGCTGCGCCGCGCGACACCGAACACCTGGCCGATGCGCAGCACGCGCGCATCCAGCGTCCGCGCCGGGTTGGCGTCGGGTATCACTTGCGCGCGCATGCCCGGGCGCACGGCGTCCACGAAGGCTTCGCCGAGTTCGGCATGGATGATCAGCGGGCGGTCGGGCAGGATCTGGAACAAGACCTTGCCGGAGGACGCCGATACGCGGTCGCCCACCTGCACGTCGCGTGCGACGACGCTGCCGGCGGCCGTGGCGAGCAGGGTGGATTGCTCGCGCTCGAAGCGCGCGGCCGCGAGGTGCTGGCCGGCCACGGCCACCGCGGCCTGCGCGCTCCCGGACTCCGCTTTCGCCACGTCCAGCGCACTGCTCGCCTCGTCGGCAGCCTGCCCGGTGCCGGCGCCGTCGTGCGCGGCGGCCGCGAGGCGTCTGGCCTGTTGCGCGAGCGCGGGCAAGCGGGCCGCGGACACGCCCGCCTGCGCCTTGGCCTGCGCGAGTTCGGCTTCGGCAGCGGCGACCGCCAGGTCGGCCGCGCGTGGATCCAGTTTCAGGATCGCCTCGCCCGCGCTCACGCGCTCGCCTGCCTTCGCATCCACTGCCACCACCACGCCATCGCGGGGTGCGGTGAGGTCGAGCAGGCCGCCCTCGACATCCACGCGCCCGCGCGCGACCGCGAGCGCGGCACGTTCCGCGGGTTTGGCGGCAGCGCCATCGTCGCGCGATGCGTTTCCGCAGGCGCCGATCGCCAGCGTGAAGACGGCGATGGCGGTGGCGGCGGCGATGGGCCTCGGGGAGCGGGTCATGTCGGGGTTTCCTCCACGGCTTGCGGTCGTCGATCCGACCATATTCTTCCATCCTCCATGGCCAGCACGCGGTCGGCGTGCACGTTGAGCCGAGGGTCGTGGCTCACGCACAGCACGGTCGTGCCGTGTTCGCGGGCGATCCGGTGCAGGGTGTCGATCACCCCCTGCCCGCTGGCGGCATCCAGCGCGCTGGTCGGCTCGTCGGCGAACAGCAGGTCGGGTTGCTTGGCCAGCGCGCGGGCGATGGCCACGCGCTGTTTTTCGCCGCCCGACAGCGAGGCCGGGCGCAAACGCGCGCGCGGGCCCAGGCCCACTTCCTCCAGCGCCCGCAGCGCACGGCGGTTCGCGCTGGCAGCGTCCAGTCCGAGGTAGTTCAGCGGCAAGGCGACCTGCTCCAGTGCGGTCAGGGCCGGGAACAGGTTGAAGCCCTGAAACACGAAGCCGGTGTGCTGCAGGCGGAAGCGCTCGATCTGGCGCTCGTCGAGCTTTCCCAAATCCTCGCCGAGCGCGATCACCCGGCCCTCGTCCGGATACAGCAGGCCGCTGAGGATCGACAGCAGGGTGCTCTTGCCGCAGCCCGAAGGCCCGGAGATCAGGGTCAATTCGCCGGCGCCCAGGTCCAGCGACAGCTCGCGCAGCACCTCGATGCGGGCGCGGCCTTCGCCGAAAGCTTTGCGCAGTGATTCGGCCTTGAGCATGCGTATGCCAGTGTCCTTCAGGATCAACGCATCAAGGTGGCCGGATCGGCGCGCCGCAAGGAGCGCACCGCCAGCAGGCCCGAGAGCAGGGCGATCGCCATGACCACGGCCCCGCAAGCGGCGATGCTCAGCGTGGTCAGCTCCACCGGCACGTCCTGGTCGCGGGCCAGCAGCAGGGCGAGCACGCCCACGATCGAGCCGACCAGCAGGCCGCTCACCCCGACCCAGCCGGCCTGTTCGAGCACCACCGCGCGCAGCCCGCCGATGCTCACGCCCAGCGCGCGCAGGGTGGCGTATTCGCGGATCGAGCCGGCCACCGCGCCCATCAGGGTCTGGCTGGTGATCACCGCGCCGGCGAGGAACACGATGGCCGAGAGGAACAAAACGCCCAGCCCCGCGCCGGTTCCGAACATCCAGTACGACACCGCGCGCCGCGCGAACTGCTGGCGCGTCCATACCGCATAGCGCCCGCCGGATGCGGCCGACAGGCGCGCGGCGACGGCCCCTGCGCTGGCCGGGTCGGCCAGTTTCACGAGGTAGTAGGCGACGTTGCCCGGGTCGGCATCGTCGGTGTCCAGGCGGCGTGCGGTGTCGGTGGAGGCCAGCACATTGATGCCGCCCAGCGCGCGCAGGCCGCTGCCGGCACCGACGAGGCGCACGCGGTGGCCGTTGATCGTCGCGCTCTGGCCGATGCGCAGCCCGAGCTTGGGCAGGTCGGCCTGATCGACGACGACCGCGCCCGGCTCCTGCAGCAACGCGCGCAACTCCGGCGCCAGCACGCGGGAGTACATCAGGCCATCGGCATGCGGATCGATGCCGGAGACGAACACCGAAAGCCCGCCGCGATCGGCCGGTCCGCGCCAGTCGGCGCCGACCCAGCGGAACGCTTCCACCTTGCGCACCGCCGGATCCATCAGCAAGCGCATCTCGGCCAGCCGCGGAATGGGGCGCCCGAGCTCGATGCTCTGGGTTCCCGGATAGCCCACCCACAGGTCGCCGCCGGACTGGTCGACATACACCGCCGCGCTGCCGAAGATGCCCTGCATCAAGGCCGCCATCATCATCAACAGCAAGCCGGAGAATGCCACGCTCACCGCGGCGGGCAGGAAGCGCCGCCATTCATGGATCAATGTCTTGCGGGCGAGGGCGACCATCAGCGTGCGTCCACGGCCATCGGCGCGCCGCCCAGCGACTTGTACAGCGCGACGTAGGCCAGCGCCTGCGCCTGTTGCGCGTCCAGCAGATCGAGGCGCGCCTGCTCCAGCGCGACCGTCGTGGCAGCCTGATCGAGCCGGTCGGCCAGGCCATGACCGAATGCGGCGTCCACGGCGTCGCGCTCGCGTTCGCGGGCGACGACCACGGCTTGCAAGCGCTGGCGGCGTTCGCCTTGCGCATGCCATGCGCCCAGGGCGGTTTCGGTTTCGCCGACGGCCTCCAGCACGCTTTGGCGGTAGCCTTCCAGCGCCGCGGCGAGGTCCTCCTCCCTGGCGTTGACGCGGGCGCGGCGGGCGCCCCAATCGAACAGCGGTATGTCGATGATCGGCCCGATGGCCGGCACCGCGCGCCCGAAGCCGAATTCGCCGCCGCCGGTGATCGACGAAACCGTCATGCCGCCGAGCAAGCTCAATCTCGGGTACAGATCGGCGCGGGCAACGCCCAGTTCGCCGGCCGCGGCGAGCACCTCGGCCTCGGCGCGGCGGATGTCCGGGCGCGTGCGCAGCAGGTCGGCCGGGAGCAGCGCGGGTTCCTCCGCGGTCAAGGTCGGCAGCGGTGCGCTGGCCAGCCATTCGGCGGGCGGTTCGGCCATGCCGCACAGGATCGCCAACTGCTGCGCGCTGGCATCGGCGCGCGCGCGCGGCTCGGCCAGCGCGGCGGTGGCCTGCGCGAGTTCGGCGTCCGCGCGGGCGCGGTCGGCGGCGGTCGCCAGGCCCAGTTCACGCCGCCGGCGCAGCAGCCGCTCGCGGACGGCCGTGGCGCGGCGGATCGCCTCGAGCCCCTCGACCTGGCGCTGGGTTCCGCGCAGCGCCAGATAGTCGCGCACCACCTCGGCGACCAGGCTCACGCGCACGCCCTGCAAGCCCGCATCGGCCGCATCCACCGCGGCCTGCTCGCTGCGGTGGGTGCTCGCCTCGCGCCCGAACAACCCCAGTTCCCATTGCGCATCGATATTGACTTGCAGGTAACTTGCCGTAGCGTCGGGGTCGGGCGTGGTCAAGGTGTTGAAATGCACCTCGGGCCGGAACTGCTTGCCCGAAGCCCGCGCCAGCGCGCGCGCGGACAGCAAGCGCCGCTGCGCCTGCGCGAGCGTGCGGTTGTCGCGCAATGCCTGCGCGACGATGGCGTCCAGGCGCGCGTCGCCGAAAGCGCGCCACCACGAGGTCAGATCCGGCGCATGCGCCGCCGGCGCGGGGAGCGCGTTGCGGTACCGCGCGGGCGTCGCGGCGGGCAGGTCG
Organism: Pseudomonadota bacterium; assembly: GCA_018242445.1. GTDB lineage: Bacteria > Pseudomonadota > Gammaproteobacteria > Xanthomonadales > Xanthomonadaceae > SZAS-103. Next base: position 74,766 of record JAFEBW010000030.1, read on the forward strand.
GGCACGGTGGCCTGCGGCGCGCACGCGCACAGGCAGGCGATGGCCACGGCGCCAAGGGCATGAAGCAACGATCGTGCGGGGCTGGGCGTCATCGCCGACGCATTGTACCTGCGGCCAACGCGTGCACGCGCATGGCAGGGCGCGGCACCCGCGTTCGTCACGGGCGCGACGGCGAGGCGGCCCTGGCGTCGGCCCTGGACTCCGCCTGCTGTTGCGCGGGGGTCTCGGTGGTCACCTGCACGATCGCCCCGGTCTGCGCATTCACGAGGATCTCGGTGATGTCGTGCGTATGCGGGCGAGCGATGTCGAACGACCACACCCACACGCCGTTCTCGCGTTCGAGCTCGGCGCTGCGGACGATTCCGTCCGGCACCCTGGCGAGCGCGACGTGCCTGGCCTTCGTCTTGTCGATCCTTGCGGGGCTCGCCGCGGATGCATCGAGCATGGGCATCAGCAATCCGGCGGCAGCCATCACCCCCATGACCCGGGCAGCGGTTCTTTTCATGTCGTTCATCCTCGTCGATAGCGCCGGCCCTGCGCCGGCGCGCTCACGATGCAGGCGTTCGCTGAGGCGGGGCTTAGGGCAGCGCGGATTCATTCGGCGTTGCCCGTCGGCCATGGACGGCGAATTGAGAGAGTGCAGGAACGCACTCTCCCAACACTCTGTTGGGGGCGCGCCAAAACGGCATTCCGACCGTTCGCGGCACCATGGATGGGTGGGCATTTGACAGCACGGAGCGACTCGCCAAGGATGCCGCATCGCCCATCGGGCAGCCCGCAGGAGTCGCGCATGCACGCCACCGTCGCCGAACTGCTCGCCCAATACGACCCTTCCCAGCCGCTGGAGGAGGCATCCACCATCCCGGCCACGTGGTACATCGACCCGCGCATCGCCGAACTGGAACGGCGCACGACGTTCGCGCGCACCTGGCAACTGGCCGCGCGCGCCGACCAGGTGCGCGAGCCGGGCCAGTACGTGACCTGCGAGATCGCCGGCGAGCCCATCCTCGTGGTGCGCGGCGAGGACGGCGTGCTGCGCGGCTTCTTCAACGTCTGCCGCCACCACGCCGCGGCGGTGATGACCGAAAGACAGGGCTGCGCGAAGAACCTGCGCTGCCCCTACCATGGCTGGACCTACACGCTGGAAGGCGCGCTCAAGGGCACGCCGAGCTTCACCTCCGAATGCCACTTCGACCGCGCCGCGCACGGGCTGGTGCCGGTGGCGATCCGCGTGTGGGAGAACTGGGTGTTCGTGCGGCTGGATCGGGATGGGCCGAGTTTCGAGGAAGGCGTCGGGTCAAATTTGCTCGACGAAATCGCTTCCTTGCAACTATCGAATCTCTCTTGGTTCGAAAGACGCCACTACCATTTCGACTGCAACTGGAAGGTGTTCGTCGACAACTACCTCGACGGCGGCTACCACGTCCCGCACCTGCACAAGGGCCTGGACAGCGTGCTCGACTTCAAGCAGTACACGATCGAAAACGGTTCGCGGCATTGCCTGCAATCCAGCCCGGTCACGCGCGCCAAGGCGATCGAGCAGTTCGCCGCCGTGCGCGGCGGGCAGCGCGCGCTGTATTACTGGGTGCATCCGAACTTCATGATCAACTGGTACGAGGGGATGATGGACACCAACCTCGTGCTGCCGCTGGATGCCGACCACACCGAGGTGATCTTCGACTTCTGGTTCGCCGATGTCTCCGATGCCGCACGCGAGCGCAACCGCGCCAGCGTCGAGGTCGGGCAGATCATCCAGGACGAGGACATGGCGATCTGCAAGTCGGTGCAGCGCGGCCTGCATTCGCGCGCCTATTCCACCGGCCGCTTGTCGGTGCGCCGCGAGGCGGGCGAGCACCTGTTCCATCGGCTACTGCATGCGGATTTGACATCGATTCCGGCGTGATGCCGTTGATGAATCCCGGACAGGGATACGCCCAGGCGGGCTTGCCGCTGGTTTGCCATGCCCCACGGCTTGCGGTAGAACATCACCCAACTTTCGCCATCGCCCGCATTCGGGAGTTTCGTTCATGGTCAGCCAACTGCTGGTTCGCTTGAGTCCGTGGTTGCTGGTCATCGGTCTTGGCCTCGGCCTGGGGCAGTCGGCGCATGCAGCAAACAAATGCAGCAATCCCGACTGGGCACCGGTGCCGATGAAGGACTTCACGCTCAGCGACTGTTCGGACAAGGCCTTCGCCAGCGTGGACGTGGATCTGCCGGACGGATCGCGCACTTTGAAGGGGCGGGTGCTGACGTTCGATTACGAACACCGCGAAGGCGCGTCGGCGGCCTCCGCGAATGCCGTGCGCATCTACCAGATCCAGCAGGCGCAGAAGGCCGGCGCGAAGCTGTTGACCGCCAACGAGGGCTACAACGCCGTCCTGTTGAAGAAAGACGCGCAGGGCGAGGCCTGGTACCTGTACGACCACGGCAGCGGCAACGAGGACGAGACCGGCAGCTACACGCTCACCACGGTGCTGGTGGGCGGCATGCAGCAGGAAGTCGTGGCACAGGTGCCGAAGGTGTCGATGGAAGATGCTGCTGGCAAGGCTTGCGCCAACCCGCCGTGGCTGGTCAAGCAGTTCCCCTATTTCAAGTTGCAAGGCTGCACGCGGCGGGATTACGACGCCATCACCGTCGATCTGCCCGGCGGCAAGAAGACGCTGGTGGGCCATTTCCTCGATGTCAACTACGAGCTGACCGATCAGGGCAAGAATCCGACCGCGCTGTATGTCCGTTCCAACTACGTCGCCGCGATCCAGAAGATCGGCGGCAAATTGGTCAGCCGGCCTGACGATGGCTACAACGCGGTGCTCACCCAGTCCACGCCGCAGGGGCAGTGGTGGTACATCTATGCGCACGGCAGCGGCAACGAGAACTCGACAGGATCCTATTCGCTGACCACCCTGCAAGTCGGCGGGCCGCCGCCGGTGAAGTGCAAGCTCGCGGTGTACGGCGTGCAGTTCGATTTCAACAAGGCCACGCTGAAACCCGAATCCACGCCCGTGCTGGAACAGGTGCTGGCGATCTTCAAGGCCGATCCGAACTACCGCGCCGAGATCGGCGGCCACACCGACAACATCGGTGTGGCGGCCTACAACCTGAAGCTGTCCGGCGAGCGCGCCGAAGCCGTCAAGGCATGGCTGGTGGCGCACGGCATCGCCGCGGCGCGCATCACCACGCATGGCTACGGCGATACCGTGCCGTTGGTGCCGAACAACAGCGACGCCAACCGCGCGCAAAACCGGCGGGTGGAATTGAAGAAACCCGACTGCAAGTAAAGCGAGGCGGTCAGACCTTCAACACCGCCTTCGCCGCATTCCGCCCACTCGCCCCGCTGATCCCGCCGCCGCCGTGCACGCCGCTGCCGCACAGCCACAAACCGTCGATCGGCGTGCGGTGGTTCGACCAGCCCGGGATCGGGCGCATGAAGAACATCTGGTCGAGCTGGAGCTGGCCGTGGTGGAGGTCGCCCTCGGTCAGGGACCATGTGGCCTCGAGATCGGTGGGCAGGATCGAGGCGGTCTCGCGGATCGATGATGTCAATGCCGGGAAATGCACCGCCAAGGTGGCGATGGCCAGTCGTTCGAGGTGGCCGCGCTGGTCTTCCCACGGCGCGCCGCGCAGCGCGCAGGGCGCGGACTGGAAGTGGATCGACACCACGTTGCGGCCGTGTTCCAGGGATGACGTCGTGACTTCGAGATAAGGCGCTTCCGATATCTGGCCGTACTTCGAGGCATCGAAGGCGCGTTCGAGGTATTTCAGCGTCGGCGCGTGTACGAGCGTGCCTGTGGGAATGTCGTGGCTGCCGTCGGTGAGCAGGTGAATTTTCGCGACGCTGCCGCGCATGCGGATCGACTGCGTGGCCCAGACGAACTCGGGCGGCAGTTCCACCGCGCCGACGAGGCCGAGCAGGGTGCGCTTGGGATCGGCACCCGACAGCACCAGCTTCGCCGCGATCTCCTCGCCGCCGGTGAGCCGCACACCGGTGGCTTGTTGATGCGTGACGAGGATCTTCGCAACCTCCGCGCCGGTGCGCACTTCGCCGCCGCGCGACTTCAGCGCCGCGACCAGCGCATCGGCGATGCGCGCGCTGCCGCCGGCGATGGCCGGATGGGCGAGGCCGCCGCGGTTGAGCCAGTTGTGGATCAGGGTGTAGCCGCCACCGGCGGACATCGAGCCGAGCGTGTGGCCGTGGATGCCGACGGCGGCGATCGCCGCGCGCAGCGGTTCGGATTCGAACCACTCCTCGGTGAACTCCACCAGCGACATCGACAGCGCGCGGATGAGGCCGAACATGTCGCGGCCGCCGAGCCGGCGCAGCGTCCAGCCGAGCCTGGCCAGCGGCAAGCCTTGCTTGCGCAGGTTCACGTTCGGCAGGCGCGGCATCGGCGTGCGGTAGGCGGCGTCGAGGAAGCCGGCGGCCTTGTCCATGAAGGCGACGAAGGCGGGCCAGCGCTCGGCGTCCTTCGCCGACAGCGCGCGGATCGATGCCAGCGTGGCCGCATTCTTGCCGTCGGCGACGAGGTGCAGGCGGCCGCCGCTGGGCAGCAGGGCGATGCAAGGCGATTTCGATGATGGCTTGACGTCGAGGCCGAACTTCATCAGCCCGAGGTCGGCGACGATGTCCGGGCGCAGCATGCCGCCGGGATGCAGGGGATCGACCGTGAAGCCCTCGCCAGCGCCTGCAGCGGCGGCCGGGAAGGACGCGCGTGCGAGCTGGCCGCCGGCGACGTCGCGGCGTTCGAGCACCAGCACCTTCTTCCCCGCCTTCGCAAGGTAGTTCGCGGCGACCAGGCCGTTGTGGCCGGTGCCGATGAGTATGGCGTCATAGGTGTTTGTGCTCATGCGCAATGCCTTGCTTGTTGCTGTTGCTCGTCATCCCCGCGCAGGCGGGGATCCAGCGACTTCGTGCACTGCTGACTTGAAACGAAATCCCGATCCACATGCCGGCAAAGGCACTGGATTCCCGCTTGCACGGGAATGACGAGCGAAAAGCGAATTGCGATTCGAGGGTGCATCACTTCCAGTCCTTCAGCGCTTCCTGCGCCGCCAGTTTGCCCGCCGCGCCCATCACGCCGCCGCCCGGGTGCGCGCCCGCGGCACCGAAGTAGTAACCCGGCAGGGGCGTGCGGAAATCGGCCCACTGCGGCGCGGGGCGCAGGAAGAACAATTGGTGCAGCAGCAGTTCGCCGTGGAAGATGTTGCCGCCGGTGATGCCGGCGATGCGCTCGATGTCCTTGGGCGTGATCACCTGCTTGCCGACGATGCACTGGCGGATGTTCGGCGCGTACTTCTCGATGGTGGAGATCACGGTCTCGCCGAAGGCTTCCTTCTTCGCATCGTCCCAGCCGCCTTCGATGTCGTAGGGCGCGTACTGCACGAAGCAGGACATCACATGATGGCCGGGCGGGGCCATGTCGCGGTCGATCATCGAGGGGATGATCATGTCGATGTAGGGGTTGGTCGAGAACGCGCCGTACTTGGCTTCGTCGTAAGCGCGCTCGATGTAGTCCATGCTCGGGCTGATCGAGATCGCGCCGCGATGCAGCGGGCCTTCGCCGGGCAGACAGGTGAAGTCGGGCAGGGCGTTCAGGGCGATGTTGACCTTGCCCGAGGAGCCGCGCACGCGGAAGTTGCGGATCGCGGCGACGAACTCGTCGGGGAAGTGCTTGGGCTCCACGAATTGCAGGAAGCTGCGCTTGGGGTCGGCGCAGGCCATCACCACCTTGGCCTGCAATTCGTCGCCGTTCTCCAGCGCCACACCGCTTGCGCGGCCGTTCTTGACGATGACCTGCTTGACCGGAGCATTGGTGCGGATCTCCACGCCCAGCGCCGCCGCCGAGCGTGCGATCGCAGCGCTGACGCCGCCGGTGCCGTTCTTGGCGAAACCCCAGGCGCGGAAGGCGCCGTCGATCTCGCCCATGTAGTGGTGCAGCAGCACGTAGGCCGTGCCGGGCGAGCGCGGGCCGAGGAAGGTGCCGATGATGCCGCTGGCGGACTTGGTGCCCTTGAGCGGATCGAACTCGAACCACTCGTCGAGCAGGTCGGCCGAGGATTGCGTCACCAGTTTGGCGATGCGGTACAGCTCTTTCTCGGACAGCGATTTCGCGTACTGGCCGAGCTTGAGCAGGCCCAGCAGGTCGCGCGGGCTCATCGACGACGGATCCGGCGGCACCAGGCCGATGATCGGTTTGATCGCCTTGGCCGCGCGCGCCATCACCCGGCCGTATTCGTCCGAGGCTTCGGCGTCCTTCGGTGAATGGCGATAGATTTCCTGCCGGGTGAGGTCGTGGTCGTCCCACGCGGCGAGGTAGTCGCCGTTGTCCATCGGCGTGACCGTGCTCGGCAGCGGCAGGATTTTCAGGCCGTGACGTGGCAGTTCGAGGTCGCGGATAATCTCCGGGCGCAGCAGGCTGACGACGTAGGAAAACTCGGTGAAACGGTAGCCCGGGAAGATTTCCTCGGTCATCGCCGCGCCGCCGACGATTTCGCGGCGTTCGAGGATGCACACCTTCTTGCCGGCGCGGGCGAGGTAGGCTGCGGCGATCAGGCCGTTGTGGCCGGCGCCGATCACGATGGCGTCGTAGCGGTTGGCGGTCATGCGGCTCCCGTCGTTCAGGCGGCAGCCGCCTTGTGCGTGCTGCCGTGCGGCATGATATCCTTGCCAGCTTGGCTGCGGTGGCTGGGTTGGCAGCCGGATGCGAATATCGTGGCTGGTTTTTCCGGTGGCAAAATCATCGCGGCCCGTGTCGTCGGTGGTTGGTTCGGGAAGGGCAGACGACGATCCGGTGCGGGGTATAGCGCAGTCTGGTAGCGCGCCTGCTTTGGGAGCAGGATGTCGGGGGTTCGAATCCCTCTACCCCGACCACTTCGCATGGCTGGTTGGCTTGGGTGTGCGCATGGTATCGCGGTATCCAGGAAGGACTCGGCAGCGTTGCCCCTCATCCGGCGCTTCGCGCCGCCTTCTCCCGGAGGCAGAAGGGACAGCAAAGCCAGGCGGCGCGGTTGGTGCACAATTCTGCTTGAGCGCCCGTAGCTCAACGGATAGAGCACCGGCCTTCTAAGCCGGTGGTTGCTGGTTCGATTCCAGCCGGGCGCGCCAGGTTCAGAGGACTGAGGACGGAAGACAGAGGATAGAAAGGTAAGCAGTAAGCAGAATGATTCGAGAGGCCTGTGGACAGTTCACTGTCGATAGAACGCCGTTCTGTCTTCAGTCCTCTGTCCTCTGTCCTCTGAATGGTGGATGTAGCTCAGTTGGTCGAATCCGTAGCGCTTGCGAGCGTCCGGTGGACGCTCGCGCGGAGGATTCGGGGGAGGCATGGATGCCGACCGGAGAATGCTCCATGGATGGATCGGAGCGAAAAATGATCAGTGGTGGATGTAGCTCAGTTGGTTAGAGCACCGGATTGTGATTCCGGGGGTCGCGGGTTCAAATCCCGTCTTCCACCCCAGTCGTCGGATGCGGCATAATGTCGCGTCCGCTGCCCGCAGCGGCGGGAAGAGCTTGGGCCGTTAGCTCAGTTGGTAGAGCAGTTGACTCTTAATCAATAGGTCGTAGGTTCGAATCCTACACGGCCCACCAACTCTTCCCCCCGCGTCTGGCAGCCGTGCGCGGCAATCGCGAAAGTGGCGAAACTGGTAGACGCGCTGGATTTAGGTTCCAGTGGGGCAACCCGTGAGAGTTCGAGTCTCTCCTTTCGCACCAGCGGTTGCCGGCAAGCACGCACACCTTTCGGCCATGCGTGCGCACCCTGTGGCGCGCGCCAACAGGAGTTCCCATGCAAGTTTCGGTTGAGAATCTCGGCACCCTCGAGCGGCGCGTCACGGTCAGCATGCCGGTCGAGCGCTTCAACGCCATCGCCGGTTCGCGCCTCGGCGAGATCGCACGCACGGTGCGCCTCAAGGGCTTCCGTCCAGGCAAGATCCCGCACAAGATCATCGAGCAGCGCTACGGCGCGCAGGTGCGCAACGAGGTGTTCGGCGACCTCGTGCGCGAGAGCTTCGACGAAGCCGTGCGCAAGGAAAACCTGCGCCCGGCCGGCAGCCCGCAGATCGAGCCGACCCCGGCCGCCGAAGGTGAGCTGGGTTACGTGGCGACCTTCGAGGTGGTGCCGGAATTCGGCGCGATCGACCTGACCGATCTTGCCATCATGCGGGTCACCGCCGACGTGCTCGATGCCGACATCGACAACATGATCGAGACCCTGCGCACCCAGCGGCGCGTGTGGAGTCCGGTGGAGCGCCCGGCGCAGGCCGGCGATCTGGTGACGGTGGAGACCGTCTCCACGGCCGATGGCGTGCGCCGCCCCGTCGAGGGCACCGAGCGCGTGGCCACCGTGGTGGGCTCGGGCATGCTCGCCAACGAGGTGGAGATACGTCTGCTCGACCAGTCCACGGGCGGCCAGTTCACCGTGCAAGTCGCCCATCCCGTCGATGCCAGCGACCCGGAACTGGCCGGCAAGACGGCGGCGGTCGAGGTCACGGTGGTGCGCGTGGCCGAGCCGCATATGCCGGAGCTGGATGTGGAGTTCATCCGCACCTTCGGCGTGCGCAGCGGGCAGATCGAGGAGTTCCGCAAGGAAGTGCGCGCCAACCTCGAGCGCGAGCTCAAGGGCGCGCTGATGGCGCGTCTGCGCGAGGAGGTGCTGGACAAACTGTTGGCCCGTTTCGAAGGCGTGGAACTGCCGGCGCGCCTGATCGAAGCCGAGGCCAGAGCGCAAGCGCGGGCTGCCGAGCAACAGGCCCGTGAAGCCGGCCAGGCCGATGCCAGCATTCCGTTCGAGGGCTTCCTGCCGGCTGCGCGCATGCGCGTGGCCACCGTGTTGCTCATCAACGAAGTGGCGCGGCAGAACAACCTGCGGCTGGATCCGCAGCGCGTCAACGAAATGATGCGCCTGATCGCCTCGACCTACGAAGACCCCAAGCAGGTGCTCGACCTGTACCGCAACAACCCGCGCATGCTGCAGGATTTGCAGAGCCGGGTGATGGAGGAACAGGTGATCGACTGGATCGCCGCGCAGGCGCAGGCGACCGAGCACCACATGACCTTTGCCGACGCGATGCAGCAGCGGCGGGTTTGATCGCGCTGCCAGCCCGACGACATGGTTGGGTCGGAGTTGAAAGCGGGGCGATCGGTTCCCATTTCAGGGCGTGTCCAGCTTGCAAGCGTGGTGCCCGGCACCACCTCTGAGGAAGAAAGCGCCGGCACTTGCACCCCCTCCCCTGCCTGCGGGGGAGGGTAGGGGTGGGGGCTGACGAATACGGCAAAAGCTCCCCCCATCCCTGCCTTCCCTCGCAAGCGGGGATAGGGACCAAAGCGATCTGCGCTGGAAAGGTGAGTGTCAAACGTTCATTCACGTAAACGGAGACGAGCATGATCCCCACCCAGAACCTCAACCTCGTGCCGATGGTGGTCGAGCAGACCAGCCGCGGCGAGCGCGCCTACGACATCTACTCGCGCCTGCTGAAAGAGCGCGTGGTCTTCTGCGTGGGCCCGATCGACGACTACATGGCCAACGTGATCGTCGCGCAGATGCTGTTCCTGGAAGCCGACAACCCCGAGAAGGACATCAGCCTGTACATCAATTCGCCCGGCGGCATCGTCACCGCGGGCATGGCGATCTACGACACCATGCAGTTCATCAAGCCCGAAGTCAGCACGATCTGCGTGGGTCAGGCGGCGAGCATGGGCTCGCTGCTGCTGGCCGCCGGCGCGCACGGCAAGCGCTATGCGCTGCCCAATTCGCGGGTGATGATCCACCAGCCGCTGGGCGGCTTCCAGGGCCAGGCCACCGACATCGAGATCCATGCCCGTGAAATCCTGTCGCTGAAGGCCAAGCTCAACGAAATCCTGGCCACCCATACCGGCCAGTCGGTGGACACCATCGCCCGCGACACCGATCGCGACAACTTCAAGAGCGCCGAGGAAGCCCGCGCCTACGGCCTGATCGATCAGGTGATCGCGCGCCGCGCCGACGAGACCGTGCAAGCGTCCTGACCGGTTTCGACGGGGCCGGAAGCCCGCCACGCATCACGTTTCCCGTGCCGGCCAGCGGCGCGGGCTGTGTTATTCTGCAATGCAAACTCCGTCCCGGAGACCCGGATACATGAGCGACGACCGCAGCAGCCGATCCAGCGACAGCAGCAAGATCCTCTATTGCTCGTTCTGCGGAAAGAGCCAGCACGAGGTTCGCAAGCTGATCGCGGGCCCGTCGGTGTTCATCTGCGACGAATGCGTCGAGCTGTGCAACGACATCATCCGCGAGGAGCTCGAGGAAAAGGCGCAGGCCGCCGGAAGCCACCTGCCCAAGCCGCGCGAGATCATGGACGTGCTCGACCAGTACGTGGTCGGCCAGCAGCGCGCCAAGAAAACCCTGTCGGTGGCGGTGTACAACCACTACAAGCGCATCGAGAGCCGCGCCAAGAACGACGACGTCGAGCTGGCCAAGTCCAACATCCTGCTGGTGGGCCCGACCGGCTCGGGCAAGACCCTGCTCGCCGAGACGCTGGCGCGGTTGCTCAACGTGCCGTTCACGATCGCCGATGCCACCACGCTGACCGAGGCCGGCTACGTCGGCGAGGACGTGGAGAACATCATCCAGAAACTGCTGCAGAAGTGCGAGTACGACGTCGAGAAGGCGCAGTCGGGCATCGTCTACATCGACGAGATCGACAAGATCTCGCGCAAGTCCGAGAACCCCTCGATCACCCGCGACGTGTCGGGCGAGGGCGTGCAGCAGGCGCTGCTCAAGCTGATCGAGGGCACCATCGCCTCGGTACCGCCGCAAGGCGGCCGCAAGCACCCGCAGCAGGAGTTCCTGCAGGTCGATACCAAGAACATCCTGTTCATCTGCGGCGGCGCATTCGCGGGCCTGGAAAAAATCGTCCAGCAGCGCAGCACCGACGCCGGCGGGATAGGTTTTGGCGCGAAGGTCAAGAGCCAGTCGAAGAAAGTCGAAGTGGGGCGCCTGCTCGCCGATGTCGAGCCCGAGGATCTGATCAAGTTCGGCCTGATCCCCGAGTTCGTCGGCCGCCTGCCGGTGGTGGCCACGCTGGAGGAGCTGGACGAAGCCGCGCTGGTGAAGATCCTCACCCAGCCCAAGAACGCGATCAGCAAGCAGTTCCGCAAGCTGTTCGACATGGAAGGCGTGGAGCTGGAACTGCGCCCGGAGGCGCTGGCCGCGGTCGCGCGCAAGGCGCTCAAGCGCAAGACCGGCGCGCGTGGCCTGCGCACGATCCTCGAATCGGTGCTGCTGGACACCATGTACGACCTGCCTTCGTTGCAGAACGTGAGCAAGGTGGTGGTGGACGAGGCTGTCATCGACAAGCAGACCGAGCCCTACCTGATCTACTCCAACGCCCCCGCGCCGCAGCGCGCGGCGTCGTCCGAGTGAAGCCCGCCGGCGCAACCGCCGGCTGCCTGCAATCTGCTGATTTCCAACGGATCGTCCACCGATCCGCCGCATTCGTGCGGGCGGGCTTGCAAGCCCGCGCCGTCAGCCCCATAAACATGGCTTGGGCGCATGCCGCGCCCGTCGAGGACTGCCGATGACCAGCCACCACACCCAGCACGTCGAGTTGCCGATCCTGCCGTTGCGCGACGTCGTCGTCTATCCGCACATGGTCATTCCGTTGTTCGTCGGGCGCGACCGCTCGATGCGCGCGCTGGACATGGCGATGGCGGCCGACAAGCGCATCGCGCTGTTCGCGCAGAAGAGCCCGGACATCGACGAGCCCGCCGTCGCCGATCTTTACGAGGTCGGCACGCTGGCGACCGTGCTGCAATTGCTCAAACTGCCCGACGGCACGATCAAGGTGCTGGTCGAGGGCGTGTCGCGGGTGCGCATGCGCGCCAGCAGCGAGCGCGAGGGAGTGATGGTGGCGCAGGTCGAGGTGCTCGAAACGCCGGCCCCCGAGCGCCTGCGCGAGGTCGAGGTCACCGCGCGTTCGCTGGTGTCGCAGTTCGAGCAGTACCTGAAGACCAACCGCAAATTGCCGCCCGAATTGCTGGCGACGGTGAACGGGATCGACGAACCCGGGCGTCTCGCGGACACCATCGCCGCGCACATCGGCGTGCGCGTGGCCGACAAGCAGAAGTTGCTGGAGGCGCTGGATGTCGCCACGCGGCTGGAATTGCTGATCGGCTACATCGAGGGCGAAATCGACGTGCAGCAGCTGGAGAAGCGCATCCGCGGCAGGGTGAAGTCGCAGATGGAAAAAAGCCAGCGCGAGTACTACCTCAACGAGCAGATGAAGGCGATCCAGAAGGAACTGGGCGAAACCGACGAGGCGCCGAACGAGATCGAGGAACTGGCGCGCAAGATCGCCGCCGCCGGCATGCCCAAGGCGGTGGAAACCAAGGCCAAGGCCGAGCTGGGCAAGCTCAAGCAGATGTCGCCGATGTCGGCCGAATCCACCGTGGTGCGCAATTACCTCGACTGGATGGTGGGTGTGCCGTGGAAGAAGCGCTCCAAGGTGCGCAAGGATCTCAAGGCCGCCACCGAAGTGCTGGATGCCGATCACTACGGCCTGGAAAGAGTGAAGGAACGCATCCTCGAATACCTCGCCGTGCAGGGCCGGGTGAAGCAGATGAAGGGCGCGATCCTGTGCCTCGTCGGCCCGCCCGGCGTGGGCAAGACCTCGCTGGGGCAGTCCATCGCGCGCGCGACCAACCGCAAGTTCGTGCGCATGTCGCTGGGCGGCGTGCGCGACGAGGCGGAGATCCGCGGCCATCGCCGCACCTACATCGGTTCGATGCCCGGGCGCATCCTGCAGAACCTCAGCAAGGCCGGCACGCGCAATCCGCTGTTCATGCTCGACGAGATCGACAAGATGTCGATGGACTTCCGCGGCGATCCGTCCTCGGCCCTGCTCGAAGTGCTCGACCCGGAACAGAACCACGCTTTCAACGACCACTATCTCGAAGTCGATTTCGACCTGTCCGAGGTGATGTGGATCGCCACCGCGAACTCGCTCAACATCCCAGGCCCCTTGCTGGATCGCATGGAAGTGATCCGCATTCCCGGCTACACCGAGGAGGAAAAGCTCAACATCGCCACCCGCTACCTGCTGCCCAAGCAGCTCAAGGCCAACGGCTTGAAGGAAGGCGAAGTGAAGGTCAGCGAGGGCGCGCTGCGCGACATCGTGCGCTATTACACGCGCGAGTCGGGCGTGCGCAACCTCGAGCGCGAAATCTCCAAGATCTGCCGCAAGGCGGTCAAGGAAATCGCCCTGGAAGGCCCGCAGAAACCGAAGAAGAAGGCCGACGGCGCGCGGCAGATCACCCCGAAGAATCTCGAACATTACCTGGGCGTGCGCCGCTTCGATTTCGGGCATGCCGAGGAGCGCAACGAAGTGGGGCTGGTCACCGGCCTTGCGTGGACGGAAGTCGGCGGCGACCTGCTGCAGATCGAAGCTGCGCTGGTGCCGGGCAAGGGCGCGATGATCCTCACCGGCAAACTCGGCGAAGTGATGCAGGAATCGGTGAAAGCCGCGCATTCGGTGGTGCGCGCGCGCGCCGAGGCGCTGGGGCTGGATCGCGATTTCTACCACAAGCTCGACTTCCACCTGCACGTGCCCGAAGGCGCGACGCCGAAGGACGGCCCGAGCGCGGGCATCGCGATGGCCACGGCATTGGTGTCGGCCTTGTCGGAAGTGCCGGTGCGCGCGGACGTGGCGATGACCGGCGAGATCACCCTGCGCGGCCGCGTGCTGCCGATCGGCGGCTTGAAGGAGAAGCTGCTCGCCGCGTTGCGCGGCGGCATTCGCACGGTGATCATTCCCGAGGAGAACCGCAAGGATCTGGCCGACATCCCGCGCAACGTGACCCAGGGCATGAAGATCATCCCGGTGCGCTGGATCGACGAGGTGCTCGACATCGCGCTCGAACGTTCGCTGGTGCCGAAAATCGCGGCGGTCGAAACGCTGCCGGATGCGGTCGCGCAGGAAAATCAAGCCGCGACGTCCGACGCCGCGCGCACGCATTGAGGGCGCCGTCGGCGCGGATCGTCGACGCGGATCACGAAAACCTGCTGGAAACCGCGCCAAGCCTAGCGATTTCGTGTTGCGCGTCCTCTTTGGCGCTGGTATAAATCGCGTTGACCGCAGCGCCTACCCTCTGGCGCGCGCCGCGGCCAAGGTCGATCGGACGTGCAGGGGAATTGCGACACGTCCGAATTGAATCCCATTGCCTGCCACACACTAGCCCCCAGGAGTATTCAATGAACAAGGCTGATTTCATCGCGTCCGTCGCCGAGCATGCGGAACTGTCCAAGGCCGATGCCGGTCGCGCGGTCGATGCGATGGTGGAGTCGATCACCAAGTCCCTGAAGAAGGGCGTCAGCGTCACCCTCGTCGGCTTCGGCACCTTCTCGGTGCGCAAGCGCGCCGCCCGCACGGGCCGTAACCCGCGCACCGGGCAGACGATCAAGATCAAGGCTTCGAAGAATCCGGCGTTCAAGGCTGGCAAGGCGCTGAAGGATGCCGTAAACTGAGCGGATGCGGTTCTCGCGATGAACGCGGTGCCGGGTCTGCAAGGATTCGGCATCGTCGAGGACACAGCGGTTTTTCGCCACGCCAAGGGTGCTTAGCTCAGCGGTAGAGCGTCGCCCTTACAAGGCGAGGGTCGGGGGTTCGAAACCCTCAGCACCCACCACCCGAGCCGACCACGGCAGCTTGCGCAACCGAGGGCCTTCTTTCATGAAGCCTCCGGGCTGCGGGGGCGTCGCAGTCGTCGACGTGGATCCAGTTGCAAGTACAGCGGAGTGGTAGTTCAGTCGGTTAGAATGCTGGCCTGTCACGCCGGAGGTCGCGGGTTCGAGTCCCGTCCACTCCGCCATGTTTCCCCAGGGGCGCCCGCGGGCGCCCTTGTCTTGTCGGCGGTCGGCCAAGCCGGTTGCCGGCCGCATCCGCCCAGAGAGGTGCGCGGATTCCTCCGCATCACCTCGCAGGCTTTCCCCGTCGTCGCCTGCGGCCCGGGAAGCTCCGACACGAGCCACGCGCCCATGCTGCAGAAAATCCGCGATGTCAGTTCCGGTTGGTTTGCAGGGCTGATCCTCGGCCCGTTGATCGTGCTGTTCGGGTTGTGGGGGATCAACGATTACTTTCAGGGCCGCAACGACACCTATGCGGCGCGCGTCACCGTGAAGCCCGGGTGGTTCGGTACCGGCATCGGTGCGAAATACCGGGACATCTCCAGCGACGATTTCCGCCAGCGCTTCGAGCGCGAGCGGCAGGACGAGCGCCAGCGCCTCGGCGACAATTTCGATCAGGCCACGTTCGACACGCCCGCCAACAAGCGCAAGGTGGCCGACATGATGGTCATGCGCGAGCTGTTGCTGGCCGCTGCCGAACGCGACGGCATGGCGGTGTCCGGCCAACAGTTGTACGAGGCGATCGCCAACGACCCCAGCTTCCAAGTGGATGGCAAGTTCGACCAGACCCGCTACCTGCAGGTGCTGTCCATCCAGAATCCGCCGCGCTCGCCCGAGCAATACCAGGCGCTTCGACACGACGACCTGCTCGTGCAGTCGCTGGCGAAGGAGATCACCCTCACCGGCCTGGTGTCGGAGAAGGAGATCGATCAGGCGCTGCGTCTGGCCGGGCAAAAACGCGACCTGCGCTATGTCGCCCTGCCGGTGCCCGCGCAAGCCCCCGCGCCGACCGCTGCGCAGGTCGATGCGTGGTACAAGGCGCATGCGGCCGATTACCGCACGCAGGAACAGGTGGCGCTGGAATATCTGGAGATCGATGGCGCCGCCTTGCCGCCGCCGACCGGCATCGACGAAGCGAGCTTGCGCGAGCGTTACGACGAGCAGAAAGCGCGTTACCTCGAACCCGAACAGCGCCGCGCCTCGCACATCCTGCTGAACGTGCCGGCCAATGCCACGCCCGCGATGGAGAAGGCCGTGCAGGCCAGGGCGGCGGCCCTGGCGCTCAAGGCGCGCGCGCCGGGGGCCGATTTCGCTGCGCTGGCCAAGTCCGACTCCGACGACATCGGGTCGAAGAATCAGGGCGGCGATCTGGGATGGCTGACCGAAAAGGCCATCGATCAGAAAGCGTTCGCCACCGCCTTGTTCTCGCTCAAGGTCGGGCAAGTCAGCGATCCGGTGCGCACGGCCGAGGGCTGGCACGTGATACTGCTGCGCGACGTCAAGGCCGGCAACCAGATTCCTTTCGCGCAGGTGCACGATCAAATCCAGGCCGATGCGGTCAAGGAAGCGCGCGAGAAGCAGTTCAGCGACCTCTCCGGCAAGCTCGTCGATCTCACCCTCAAGGATCCCACCACGCTGGCGACGGCCGCCAAGGCGATGGGCATGACCGTGCAGAAAACGCCGCTGTTCCCGCGCTCTGGCGGGCCGGGGATCGCCGCGAATCCGGCGGTGATCCGCGCGGCATTCTCCAGCGAACTCATCGACAGCGGCGAGAACAGCGACGAGATCGACATCGACAAGAAGAACCACCAGCACATGGTGGTGATCCGCGTGGCCGAGCATGTGCCGGTCAAGACGCTGCCGTTGACGCAGGTGCGCGACCGCGTGATCGCCGACATCCAGGCCGATGCCCGCGACAAGGCCGAGAAGGCCGCGGCCGAAGCGGCGCTGGCGAGCCTGAAGAAAGGCGAGACGCTCGATGCTCTCGCGGCGTCGTTGAACGTGCCGGTGCAGACCGTCGTCGCGGTCGAGCGCGGTCAGGTCACGCCGTCGCAGGATCTGGTCGACACCGCGTTCCGGCAGCCGCACCCGCAGGACGGCAAGCCGCTGGCGTCGGCGCAGGCGCGCCTGACGCCGAACCAGTTGGCGGTGCTGCAGGTGACCCGCGTGGTCGATGGCGATCCGTCGAGCATGGACGCAGCCACCCGCGAGAACTACCGCAAGCAGTTCGCCCAGCAGGCGCGCGGCGGACTGGAAGTGCGCGACTACATCGACGCCTTGCGCAAGGAATTCCCGGTCAAGATTGCCGAAGATCGGTTGTAGCTCACTCGATCCTCGACGAGGCCATTGAGCCCGGAGGGCTGATGATCCGGCGTGGAGATGCCGGGTTTGGATTTCGCATCGAGCTTGCCCACGGAGCGAGCTTGATCACGGGGCGAGCTTGATCTGGTTTGTCCGGCCTTGGGCGGTATCCGGCTTGATCCTTGCCGAAGCCGCTTGCAAGCCCCTCTCCCCTTGCGGGAGAGGGGTTGAAAACTCGGCTCCGGACGTTTGTCGATGCGTGTGGCGGTGGCTCGTGAGCGGACTTCGGGGTAGATCGAACGCGTTGGTTCGACCCGATTCGATTTCGCCGATGCGCGAGGCGGTGCCTCGCAAGCGCATCGGCTCATTCCATTCCACTCATCCCCAGGATGTTGTAGCCGGCGTCCACGAAGGTCACCTCGCCGGTGATGCCTGCGGCCAGATCCGAGCACAGGAAGGCGGCGGTGTTGCCGACATCCTCGATGCTCACGTTGCGGCGCAGCGGCGCGTTGTGCGCGGCGTAGTCGAGCATCTTGCGGATGTTGCCCACGCCGGCGGCGGCCAGGGTCTTGATCGGGCCGGCCGAGATCGCGTTGACGCGGGTGCCTTCGGGGCCGAGGTTGTAGGCAAGGTAGCGCACCGACGATTCCAGGCTCGCCTTGGCCAGGCCCATCACGTTGTAGTTCGCCAGCGCGCGGTCGGCGCCCAGGTAAGTGAGCGTCAGCAAGGCGCCGTTGCGGCCCTGCATCATCGGCCGCGCGGCCTTGGCCAGCGCCGGGAAGCTGTAGGCGGAGATGTCGTGGGCGATGCGGAAGTTCTCGCGGGTCAGGCCGTCGAGCAGGCCGCCGGACAGCGCCTCGCCGGGGGCGAAGCCGATCGAGTGCACGAGGATGTCCAGCCCGTCCCAGCGTTGCCCGAGCAGCGAAAACGCCTGCGCGATCTGCTCGTCGCTGCCGACATCGCAGGGCAGCACGATATCCGAACCGAACGCGGCGGCGGCTTCCTCGACGCGCGACTTGAGCTTGTCGTTGACGTAGGTGAACGCGAGTTGCGCGCCTTCGCGATGCATCGCCTGCGCGATGCCCCAGGCGATCGAGCGCTGGTTGAGCACGCCGGTGATGAGCGCGCGCTTGCCTTGCAGGAAACCCATGTTGCCTCCGATCCGGTGAACCGCCGCAGCGGGGAAGGCGCGTAGTGTGACCGTTGCCGCTTCAGGGTTCCAGTTTCAGCACCTGATCGACGTCGAGTATCGCGTCGGGGGCCAGATGATTCCATGCGCGCAAATCTGCAACCGAGACGTGGAAACGCTCGGCGATGGCGTCCAGGGTATCGCCGAGCTGGACTTTGTAGGTGGCCGGCGGCTTGGGTGCGGGGGGCGTCGTGGCCGCTGCCGCAGGGGCGGGCTCCGAGGTGGGCGCGGAGTGGGTGGGTTGATCGGCGTGTTGCGAAAGCGTGGCGGGTGCCGGCATTGGTGTGTCGTTGCTGGAGGATGACGCCGACGGTGCCGTCCGAGTCGATGCCGACGATGCCGGGGCGTCCTCCGTGGCGGGCGGGTGGAAGCTGCCCAAGGCTGGCGCAGGTGTCGGTACGGGCTGCGACGGAGGCGGTGCCGGCTGGGGAGTTGCGAGGGTATCCACCGTGGTGGGATGAACGGTGATGGATCGCGTCGAGGATGTCGCCGGCGGTTGCGGCGCCGGCGGTGGTTCCACCGTTGGATTGCCCGTGACACGATGCGTGCTTGCGGGCTGCTGCACGGCCGGTGCCGGCTGGGGTTGCGTGGCGATCGCCGGGCTGGCCACGGCCGGTGCCGGGGCCTTCGCGGGAGCCGCAGGCATCGGCGGCAACAGGATCTGATGCTGCGTGCCAGGCGTGGGCGTTGTGGTGGCAGTCGATGAGGTGGACGATGATCCTTGCGCCGATGCGGCCGCCGCCGCATTCGCCGTTGCTGTCGCGGGTGCGGCGGTTGCAGTCGGTGCGGTCGCGGACGATGGTGTCGATACAGCGGCACCCACGCTCGCCCAGCGCGGCCGCGTGGAGGCTGGCACCATCAGCACGCGCGGCGTGTCGGCGTACAGGCGGCCGTCGCGGTAGGCGTAGTTGAATGCCTTGAGTTCCTCCGCGTCCGTGCCCAGACGGGCGGCCAGATCGTCCAGGGAGGTGATTCCGTCCGGCACGGCGTAGTGCACCCAATGGGTGACCGGAATGGTGGGATCCAGCGGAATCCCCTGCCGCTCCGGCTGATCGAGCAGGCACACCAGCGCACGCATCTTGGAGACGTACTCGTAGGTTCCGAAGGCCAATCCCCACGGGCGTTTGTAGCGCATGCCCGGGCCGGCCCCGCGCTCGGCCAGTTCGGCCGGGCTCATCGTCTTGGCCAGCCGGAACTCGCCGGAGTTGTAGGCCATCGCGGCAAGCCGCCAGTCGTGGAACATGCTCTGCAGATTGCCGAGGTAGCTCATCGCCGCTTCGGTGCCGTCGGCCATCGACAGGCGGCCGTCGTAATCGCGGTTGACGGTGGCGCCGTTGTTGCGCGCGGTCTCGGCGAGAAACTGCCACATTCCCACCGCGCCGCCGAAACTGCGCACATCCGGGCGGTACCAGCTCTCGACGATCGGGATCACCGCGAACTCGGCCGGCAGCTTGTGCGCTTCCAGCGCGTCCATCACCACCAGCATGCGCGGCAGGATGGCCTGGATCTGGTCGGCGAAATGGCGCGGATAGCCGGCGTATTTGTGTCGCCAGCGGGTGTTGTTCGGCCCGACGATGCAGGCCGGCTGGCTCAGGCGCGCGCGCAGGCGGTCGAGTACCTGCCCGGACGTGAGCACGTCGCCTTCCGGCGGCAGCGGCGCGCTGGATGGCGCGGTGAGCGGGCCGCGATCTTCCGGCGGCAGGTCGGTGATGGTGATCGGCGGGGATTCGGGCAACGGCACCGGCACCGACACCGGGCCGGTTTCCGCGGCATTCGGCCGGGTGTTCGGAATCGGCTCGCAACCGGCCAGCAAGGCGGCCGCAATGACCGCCACGAGCGTCGCTGGCAGCAGGCGATGGCTGGATTTCATGCGCGGAACCCGTCCTTCCAGCCGCGCAATGCGGCGAAGGTGGCGACGCGATCGGCGCAAGGAGTGCCGGCGTGCGCCGCAACGGACGCACGCACCGCCGGCGTATCGACCCGCAGGAAGGGATTGCAGGCGCGTTCGCTGGCCATCGTGCTGGGCACCGTGGCTTCGCCGCATTCGCGCTGCGCGCGTGCCTGTGCGATGCGCGCGCGCAAATCCTCGTTGTCCGGATCGACCACGCTGGCGAAAGCGCCGTTGGCGAGCGTGTACTCGTGCCCGCAGCAAACCCGCGTGTGATCGGGCAGGGCGGCCAGTTTGTCGAGCGAGGCCAGCATCTGTACCGGCGTGCCCTCGAACATGCGACCGCAGCCGAGGCTGAACAGGGTGTCGCCGCAGAACACCAGCCCTTCGCCGTGGTAGGCGATGTGCGAGCGGGTGTGGCCGTGGACCTCCAGCGTCGTGAACGCGAGATCCATCTCGGGTATGGCCACGGTATCGCCCTCGACCACGCGCCGGGTGGCGCAATCGATGCGCGGATCGACCGGGGCGATGCAGGGGATGTCGTGGTGTTCGAGCAGCGTCGCCGCGCCGTCGATGTGGTCGGGATGATGGTGGGTGAGCAAAATCGCGATCGGGCGCAGCCCCGCGTCGATCGCCGCCAGCACCGGGGCCGCTGCGCCCGGATCGACCACCAGCGCGCGCCCGTCGTCGCCGGACACGATCCAGATGTAGTTGTCGCTGAGAGCTGGCAGTGCTTGCAGTGTCGGCATCGACGTTCGCTGGATCGAGAAGGCTGCGCGCGCGATGGGTGATGACCGCGGCGGGCGAATCCCGCAAAATCCGCACCATGCCCGCAGTTCCCGCCCCGCGTCAACCGGCCCACCCGACGAGCCATCGACTGGCCGGCGGGCCGATGCGCGGCCTGTTGCGTCGCGCCTGCCGCGATGCCGCGCCCGATGTGGCCCGTTGCAGCGGGTTTTATGGCCTGTTCGTGCAGCCCCATGCGGACGATGGCTTCAGATTGCCTACGCCCAACATCCATACGCGGATCGACCTGCGGCGCGAGCAAGGACGGCTCGACGGCGACCTGCGTTGCGACGAGATCCTGTTGCCCCTGACCGATGGCAGTTTCGCGCTGGTGTTTCTGGGCTGCGCGCTGGAAACCTCGCGCGATGCGGTGGGCTTGATGGCCGAATGCGCGCGCCTGCTCGAACCGGAAGGCACGTTGTTGGTGCTGGGCCTGAACCCGCTGAGCCCGGCCCGGTTGCGCTGGGCTTTCACGGGGCTGCGTGCGTGGTCGCCGGAGGCCACCGCGGCCCTGCTCGCCGGGCTGGGCCTGGAGGTCGTGGGCTGGCGTTATCTGGGGGCGCGTTGGTCGGGCGATGCCGGCACCGCTTCGATCGACGTCGCCGGCACGCAGGTGCACGGCTCGCCCTTGCGCAGCGCGTTTTTGTTGCAGGCGCGACGGCGTGATGCGGGGATGATGCCGCTGCGGACGATCCCGCAGCGTCTGCGCGTGGGCGGCGGGGCGCCCGCGGCGTCGGCACGCACGCCGCATGCACTGCGACATCCACGGCGATGAATCGATGAAGACGATTGAAATCCACACCGACGGCGCCTGCCTCGGCAATCCCGGTCCCGGTGGCTGGGCGGCCCTGCTGCGCTTTGGCGGCCGCGAGAAGGAACTCGCCGGCGGCGAGCCGGCCACCACCAACAACCGGATGGAATTGATGGCCGCGATCGCGGGACTGGAAGCCTTGAAGGAGTCGTGCGACGTGAAGCTGTTCACCGATTCGAAATACGTGCAGCAGGGCATCTCCGAATGGTTGCCGGGCTGGGTGCGGCGCGGCTGGAAAACCGCGGGTGGGCAGCCGGTGAAGAATCAGGATCTGTGGCAGCGCCTGCACGCCGCCGCCGCCGGGCACCGCGTGCAATGGCTGTGGGTGAAGGGTCACGCCGGGCACCCGGACAACGAGCGCGTGGATGCGCTGGCGCGCGCGCAGGCGCAGCGCATGCAGGCCGCCGGAGCCGTCGCGTGAGCCGCCAGGTCGTGCTCGATACCGAAACCACGGGGCTGTCGTGGGAGAAGGGCAATCGCATCGTCGAGATCGGTTGCGTCGAACTCGTGCAGCGCCGCCCGACCGGGCGCAGCTTCCAGCGTTACCTCAACCCCGGGCGCGAGATGGAAGTCGGCGCCAGCGAGGTCACCGGTTTGACCGCCGATTTCCTGGCCGACAAGCCGCGCTTCGCCGACATCGCGGCCGAATTGCTGGCGTTCATCGACGGCGCGGAACTGGTCATCCACAACGCCGCGTTCGACGTGGGGTTTCTCGATCATGAACTGGGCCTGCTCGCTGCCGGGCATGCGCGCGTGCGCGAGCGATGCGGCGTGCTCGACACGCTGGAATTGGCGCGCGAGCGCTTTCCGGGCCAGCGCAACAGCCTGGCTGCCTTGTGCAAACGGCTGGGCGTGGACGACAGCCAGCGCACGGTGCACGGGGCCTTGCTCGATGCCGAGCTGCTCGCGGACGTGTACCTGCGGATGACCGCGGGGCAGGGCGATCTGGGCTTCGCCGTGGCCGTCGCGGCGACCGGGCCGCGCCCGTTGGCTACCGCAACCAACCATGCGCCGCGGCGCGTGCTGCGCGCCAGCGCGGACGAGCAGGGCGCGCATGCGCTGCGGCTGGCGCGGATCGCCAAGGCCGCGGGCGGAACGAGCCTGTGGGCGCTGGATGCCGAACCGTGACGGCACCCCGCCAAGCCGATCCGGCTTGACGCAATTCCGCGATTCCCGGTATGCTTTCCGTTCGCCAGCATGTGGGGCTATAGCTCAGCTGGGAGAGCGCTACAATGGCATTGTAGAGGTCATCGGTTCGATCCCGATTAGCTCCACCACCTGTTGTTTCACTGCACATCCCAAGGTGCAGGGCGTCTAAGGATGTTGCAGGTTCATGGGTTGCACCGGTTTCTCCTGCGGGATGTCGATCCGCTTGAGATCATCGGGGTTTCGCGACCTGGGTCGGTTCGCCGCGTGCAGCGGCGGCTCCAGGCCCGGAACAAACCTGCGTTGCACTGGTACTTGCGGCATCGCCTCTGTCCCCATCGTCTAGAGGCCTAGGACACGTCCCTTTCACGGACGCGACCGGGGTTCGAATCCCCGTGGGGACGCCATTCCTGTATCTGCCTACATCCCGCAACACCCCTGAAACCGCGCTATGACGCGGTTTTTTCATGTCCGCACGTCACGCAAGGCATGCCCGTATCGCAGGATGTCCCGATTTGCCTGACGGATGCGTTCATGGGTTGCAACCACCGGCGCAAGCGCCCTGCGCACCCCTTCCGCTTGCCGGAGGACGGCAAAAACGGCTATTGTCAGCGCTTCGGATGGTTCGGATCGTGCGCTCTTTCGCAGAACGCCGCGCCGGCGTCGTCGCATCGAAACACCCCAATCGACGGTAGTTGACGCAAGCCGTGCAAGTCACATCCCCCATCGTCATGGCCAGCCACATCGCGTCCAGTTCCGGGGCGTTGTTCGTCATGACGGCTGCCGCGACGTTCGCCATGGTGTGCGCCTTGCAGCCGCTGGCGAGGCGGTTCGGCTTGCTGGACCACCCGGCGGGCCGCAAGGATCATGCGCACCCGACGCCCACGACGGGCGGCATCGCCATCCTGTTGGGCCTGCTGCTCGGGATGACCTTGCTGGGCCGTTGGACTGGGGTGGAAATCGCGTTCGCGTGGGCCGCGGGGCTGTTGGTGGTGGTGGGCGCGCTTGACGACCGCTTCGACTTGCCCTGGTGGCTGCGCATCGGCGTGCAGTGCGCGGCGGTCTTGCTCGTGTACCGCAGCGGCGTGAGCGCCCAACACGTGGGCGGGTTGTTCGGTGCCCGCTCGCTGGGGCTTGGAGACCTGGCATTGCCGGTCACGATGTTCGCCACGGTCGGCGTCATCAATGCGCTCAACATGTCCGATGGCGTGGATGGGCTGGCTGGCGGGGTGGCGTTGACGACGTTCTGCATGTTCCTGGCGGCCGCCATCTATTCCGGCAACGCGCCCTTGTCGGCGCATCTGCTGGTGATGTCCGGCGCGGTGCTCGGCTTCTGGATGATGAACATGCGCTTCGCGTGGCAACCCAAGGCGCGGGTGTTCATGGGCAATGCCGGCAGCGCGCTGCTCGGTTTCACCATCGCATGGATTTCGTTCCGCTTGACCCAGAACGACGCGCACCCGGTGACGCCGATTCTGGCGCCGTGGCTGGTGGTCACGCCGTTGATGGATTGCGTGGTGCTGATTGCCCGCCGCCTGCTGCATCGACAGTCGCCGTTCCATGCCGACCGCAATCACTTGCACCACCTGATGCTCGATGGCGGGTTCACCCCGGCGCGCCTGGTCTTGACGTTGATGGCCATCAACTTGCTGTTCGGCTTGGCGGCCAGCCTGGCATTGATCGCAGGCGTACCGCAGCCGGCGCTGGTACTGGCCTTTGTCGTGCTGTGCCTGGCATGGTTCTGGCTCACGCTGCGGCGCGAACGCGGGGTGGCATTCTGCGCATGGCTGCGCCATCCCGTCAGGCAAGCTGCGCGTTCGGATGAATTGGCGACCTGAGGCGGTCTGTCGAGCCTCCGCCCGCCCTGTTGCGTCGCGGTTTCGTGTGCAACGAAGGCACGCCACGAAGGCAAGCGCCCGGCAGCGTCGGGCCGCGTTCGTCGGCGAGCTTGCAGGGCAAGTCCACGCCCTTGGCATGTTGGGCGGCGGAAGGTGTCGGCATGACGGCAACCCCTTCCTGCGGTTGCCGGCTCCCGTAGAAGCTACCGTCGGACTTGGGTGATGCCAAGGGGTGTCGGCATGCCTTGCGTGATGTGCGGACAAGAAAAAACCGCGTCATAGCGCGGTTTCAGGGGGGTTGCGGGGTGCATTATGAGCCCGTAGCAGATGAACGTTGCCAATATTTAGCAAAGTACATAGTGTGGTGTCTCACAAGTAATTTGAACTAATTGTGCTGCAATTTGTCTATGAGTTTTCGGTGACGGAGACTCAGGCGATGTCCAGAGCGGGGCGACCGGGAAGTGCATCTGATCATGGACAACTACGGCACTCACAAAACCGAGAAGGTACGGGCATGGTTCGCCGCACATCCTCGTTACCATGTGCACTTCACCCCGACCTCGGCCTCGTGGCTCA
>JAFEBW010000031.1 GCA_018242445.1 Pseudomonadota bacterium
GCGCGCTTCGAACTTCGCCAGCACACCGGGTGCCTTGACATCCAGTGCGCCGCGCTTGTCCGGGCGCACCTGCTGGCCCGTCCACGCCACCAGCGCCAGATAGCCACCCAGGGTGATCGGCAGGCAAGTGGCCACCAGCACGCCATGCAGCGGCACCAGCGGCTGCGACAGGTCGGATTTCTGCATGGATTCCAGCCGCGCCTTGATGCTGGTGTGCTCGGAGTCTTCCAGTCGCCCGGCCACGCCGGCACGCACCGGGTTGAGATCGACATAGGCCATCGCCGCCAGCACGGCGCGCGCATCGCACAACACCTGCGCCTTGAAGCGGCCTTCCCAGAACCGCCCCTTGCAATCGTCCTCGGCATTGGCCCGCCGCGCGATCGGCTCGGCCAGGCAACGCATCAGCCACGACAAGTCGCACAAACGACGGCGCAGCAGCGCCAGCCGCTCGGGCTGTTCGACGATCCGCGCGGCCTTGGCTGCCCAGGCATCGTCGGTAGCCTCGCGTGGCGGGAACAGGCGCACCCAACG
Organism: Pseudomonadota bacterium; assembly: GCA_018242445.1. GTDB lineage: Bacteria > Pseudomonadota > Gammaproteobacteria > Xanthomonadales > Xanthomonadaceae > SZAS-103. The sequence goes on from JAFEBW010000031.1 coordinate 532, forward strand.
CGCTGCGACTTCCGCAGCATCCCATCCGGCCGCCACGGGCGGCACGATCTGTACGACCACATGCAGGTGGTTGCTCATCACCGCGTAGGCGTGGATGGCAATGGCGAAGCACTCGCCGAGCAAGGCCAGGCGCTGCTCGATCCAGCCCTTGCGGTGTTCGAAGGACTGCCCGGTGAGCTGATCGTCCCCGCACAGCCAGGCGCGGCGCACGCAGCGCTGCACGCAGTGGAAGGTGCCGGGGCTGCCGGGGGCGATGAGGGCGGAGCGCGCTTGCGTCATGGGCGCAGCATCGCCAATGGCGCGGGCGTGCACTGTCGGGCTTTGCCGCGAATCGGTGTAGGATTTGGCTGATACGGTGGGTGTCCGATTCTGCCGCCACGGCGTCTTGAGCGCATAGCGCACCCGGCCCTGCGGCGAGATCGACAGCCGTTGCTCGCTGAGCGCCGGGCGCGCGATGTAGCGGCACAGGCGTTCGAGCTTGGCACCCTCGTGCGCCTCGGCGACCACGCCGGCGTGCAGCGAGAAGCCGCCGACTTTGCCGGCAGCGCCTTCGATGAAGCCGACCTCGCCCGGCAGCGTCTGCAGCGTCGTCACCTTGCGCCCGGCCTGCGCACCGGTGGCGATACGGTAGGTGATCGAGCTCATCCGCAACGCATCCATGCCTTCCTCGCCGGCCGCGTTGTCCGACAGGTACGCGGACTCGCCCTCGCCTTCCAGCCAGCCGCGGCGCACCAGATGCCGGCACACGCGGTGGGCGATCGTGCCGGCCAGTTGCGCCAACTGCGCCGAGGTGGGCGCACGGGTGCGATGCAGGCGCGGCGGGCGGTCGCTACGGGACTCGTACAGCGTACCTCGGGGCGATCACCGACCCCGACCTGCGCGCCCTATCCCATCGACAATGGCTGCAGGAGGGCATCAGCGAGGGCGACCTCATGGCGATTCGCACCCACATGCAGCAAGAGCGCGCATTGGGCTCGGCGCGATTCCAGTCCATGGTCGAAAAGACCCTGAACCGTCCGACGGCCATCAGGCCACGCGGGCGACCACCGATCCCGCGCGCCGAGAACGGCGATATCTAAATGAAATGCGCGTTTCAAACGTTAATTTACTCTGGCCCCTTTTTTACCTTTTTTATAACCTGATGGACAAGGCGCGCCAGAACGGTCAGCGCTGGCTCAAGGGCATCGGCCTGGCAACGGTATGTGCCTCGAATCATAGTCTCCATCGTTTTCCGGGGAATCTTATTGGCTTGCTCACGGTTTGCTTGTCTTCACGTAGAGCATCGCCGATTTCCTTGCGTCCGCACTCAACAATTGAAATCCGAGCGTCTTGTTGGTTGGACTCAAGGTCACCGGCGTCATGAGTCCTTTCATTGAACCCGCGATTGCACAGTCGGCGCCAGTGACGTGTGCCGTCACGTCGAACACACCCTTGTTTCGGTGCTGCGTCAGCGTCCCCTCAAACTTGCAATCTTGGGCAGTGGCGGTGAACGCTCCGTTGTTCGATAACGCAAGAGTGCTGATTGGATTATAGAGCTTCATGGTGGTGCCAACCGTGCTCAATTCTCCGTCGTAACTGCCGGCCAGACTGGCAACGGCGACCGGCCTCACGTAGATCTGTTTCGATTCTCCAGTCGCATAAGGTTTCTGGCCATTCGACCTGCTGTCGAATGTACCGAACGGAAAGGTCAGCGACACCTTAAGCGATGGATCCGTATTCGATTGCGTCGAATTCGACGGAGTCATGAAAACTGCAGACAAGCTGGCGACCTGAATGTAACCGCCGTCCAAAGCGTTATATTCGACCAGGTTCTTCGACGTGATCTTCGTGCCAACAGCTTTGAGCGTGCCGTGGAAGAACCCTGCTACACGGCCGCCGATCAGATCCATTCCGTAGACTTCGCCGCTATCGAGAATTGTGACCACCGAATCGAATGTCGCGTTCGGCAAATCGAAAACTCCCTGCGGCCCGGCATAGTCGAGTGCGCTCCCCGCCCCTGGCAACGGCAGGCCTGCCCGGGTCTGCAAGGGAGTGCTTGAGCCATGTGCGCTGCATGCCACCAACATGCCGCTCATCCACAGCGCGTGTACAAGTCTTGAAGCTTTCATGTAGTCCTTTGTGTTCCATCGGGTTGCGCCGATTTGCAGCAGTTATTGGCCCGACTGTGCGATCGGAACCAGATATTGACGGCACTGTGGCTGTCAATTTGCTGCGGTCAGCAGGGAGCCTGTGTTTGAGGAAAACGGCTGGCGAAGGATGTTGGGTTCAACGGGTACTTCGTATTGGCATGAGGCTGCCTGGAAATGGAGAAGTGGAATCGTCGAATCTGGAAGGAACCAAGTGGTCGCGACCCGCACATTTTCACCGGGCCGCTGGCTTGCAGCATGTGCTGGAAGTCCGTAGGCCGAAGCTCCTAGACGCGCGAGTCGCGGTCCGATTAAGCAGAAATGGTCTGTCGCTTGCGCAGGCGGCTGAAACCATTGACATGACCCGCTGCACCGCCAGACAGTACCGCACCGGCGCGCGCCCGGTACCGCACACGGTGCTGCTGGCGTTGAAGGGTTGGGAAGCCGAGCATCGCGCAGCCTGATGCCATAAATGCAACCCCCGAATGAAGTTGATTGGTCGTGGCGTGGCATGACCTCATGGGGCTTCTCCGGTGGCGGACTCAGCCGTTGCGCATCCCCAGCCCCGGAAAGTACGAAGCCCGACACGCGGCCGGGCTTCGCAGTCGCATTAACCGAAACGCAGGTCTCGGAAATCCACCCTGCCCCCGCCGCCCAGCCGTGCCTCACCCCCGCCGCAACCGCAGCGCATTGCCGACCACCGACACCGAGCTCAGGCTCATCGCCAATGCCGCGATCATCGGGCTGAGCAGCAGGCCGAACACCGGGTACAACGCGCCGGCGGCGAGCGGGATGCCAAGCGCGTTGTAGGCGAAGGCGAAGGCGAGGTTCTGGCGCATGTTCGCCACCGTGGCCTGCGAGAGCTGGCGAGCGCGCAGGATGCCGCGCAGATCGCCCTTGACCAGCGTGACTTGCGCGCTGGACATGGCCACGTCGGTGCCGGTGCCCATGGCGATGCCCACATCGGCCGCGGCCAGCGCGGGCGCATCGTTGATGCCATCGCCAGCCATCGCCACGCGCCGGCCTTGCGCTTGCAGGCGCGTCACCAGCGCGGCCTTGTCGGCCGGGCGCACCTCGCCGTGGATCTCGTCGATGTGCAACTGCTTGCCGATCGCCTCGGCGGTGCGCAGGCCATCGCCGGTGGCCATCACGATGCGCATGCCGGCCGCGTGCAGGGCGGCGATGGCTTCGGGGGTGCCGTCCTTGATCGGGTCGGCGACCGCGAGCAGTCCGGCGAGCGCGCCATCGGCGGCCAGATACATCACGCTGGCACCCTCGTCGCGCAGGTGCTGCGCGGCTGCATCCAGCGACTGCGTATCCGCGCCGGCTTCGCGCATCAATGCGCTATTGCCCAATGCGAGCGCACGGCCATCGACCACGCCGCGCACGCCGATGCCGGTCACCGACTCGAACGCGTTCGCCGTCGAAAGCGTGAAACCCCGACTGCGCGCCTGCGCCACGATGGCATCGGCCAACGGATGCTCGCTGCCGGCATCCAGGCTCGCCGCCAGGCGCAGCACGTCGTCGGCATCGCCGCCGGGCACCGCCAACACCTCACGGAACGTCGGCTTGCCGCGGGTAAGCGTGCCGGTCTTGTCCACGATCAGGGTGTCGATCAGGCGCAGCCGCTCGATCGCTTCGGCATCGCGGAACAGCAAGCCCGAGTGAGCCGCGCGGCCGCTGGCGACCATGATCGACATCGGCGTGGCCAGCCCCAGCGCGCAGGGGCAGGCGATGATCAGCACCGCCACCGCGTTCACCACCGCATGCACCCAGGACGGATCCGGCCCGAACAGGCCCCATGCAACGAACGTGAGTACCGCCGCGGCCATCACCGCCAGCACGAACCAGTAGCTCACGCGATCGGCCAGCCGCTGCATCGGCGCGCGCGAGCGCTGCGCCTGCGCGACCAGTTGCACGATCTGCGCGAGCACGGTGTCGGCACCGACCTTTTCGGCGCGGATCACGAGGCTGCCGTTGCCGTTGAGGGTGGCGCCGATCACCTTGGCATCCACGGTTTTCCCGACCGGGATGGGCTCGCCGGTGAGCATGGATTCGTCCACGCTGGAGCGCCCTTCCAGCACCACGCCATCCACCGGCACCTTCTCGCCGGGACGCACGCGCAGGCGATCGCCCGGATGCACCTCGGCCAGCGGCACGTCTTCCTCGCCGCCATCGGCGCGCAGTCGGCGCGCGGTCTTCGGTGCCAGACCGAGCAAGGCGCGGATCGCCGCCGAGGTGCTGGCGCGGGCCTTGAGTTCGAGGATCTGCCCGAGCAAGGTCAGCGAGACGATCACCGCGGCCGCCTCGAAATACACCTCCACCCGTCCATGCATCCGGAAGGCCGGCGGGAACCAGTCCGACGCGAGCACGGCGACCACGCTGTAGAGGAAAGCCGCGCCGACGCCGGTGCCGATCAGCGTCCACATGTTCGGGCTGCGGTGGCGGAGCGAGCCCAGCCAGCGCTCGAAGAACGGCGCGCCGGCCCACAGCACCACCGGCGCGGACAAGGCGAACTCGATCCACACGCGCACGCCAGGATCGATCCACGCCGCATGCTCGCCGGCCATCGCCAGCACCATCACGATCACCGACAGCGGCAACGTCCACAAGAAGCGACGGCGGAAGTCGGTCAGCTCGGGGTTCTCGCCTTCGTCCAGCGCAGGCAGCATCGGTTCCAGCGCCATCCCGCACAGCGGGCAGGTGCCGGGCGCGTCGCGCACGATCTGCGGGTGCATCGGGCAGGTGTAGCGCGTGCCCGCAGGTGCCGGCGGTTCGGCGTGCGTGCTCGGCGACAGGTATTTTTGCGGATCGGCGAGGAACTTCTCGCGACAACGCGCGGCGCAGAAGTGGTAATCGTGACCATCGTGATGGGCGCGGTGCGGTGAATCGGCACTCACGGTCATGCCGCAGACCGGATCTTTCAGAGCATGCGCGTGCTGTGCATGCTGCGGATGCGCAGGCTCATGTTGTGCGCGCTCGTGACCACCGCCGTGACAGCAGCCGCGCCCTGTGGCTTCTTGGACTCCTTCCCCCGCATGCGGGGGAAGGTTGGGATGGGGGCTGGGTTTCGCGGTGACCCCCACCCACCCCGGCCCTACCCCACCAGCGGGGGTAGAGCCCATCCCCACGATCGGTGTGGATGCGTGGCCATGCATCGGCAAACCCAATGCCGCCTTGGGAGCGAGATACTTCGCCGGCTCGGCAAGAAACTTCTCGCGACAACGGGCAGCGCAAAAGTGGTAATCGTGGCCATCGAGGCTGGCGCGGTGCGGTGAATCGGCACTCACGGTCATGCCGCAGACCGGATCGGTCAACGCGCCCTGCCCTTCAGGCCCGATCGACATCGGCATCGACGACTTGGCTGCGTGTCCATCGCCCTTGTTCTGGCAACATGCGTGCGGTTCGTGGTTCATGGCGCATCCTCCTGATTGAGCGCCTGCAGGATCGGGCAGTGCTCGGCGCGCCCATGCCCGGGGCAGGCTTCGATGAGCGTGCGCAAGCCGCTGCGCACGCGTTGCAATTCGGCGATCCGATGTTCGATATCGGCGAGCTTGTCCTGCGCGGCGCGGCGCACCTTGGCCACGTCCTGCTCGTCGCTCAGCGCCAGCAGCCCGCGCACGTCGGCCAGGGTGAAGCCCAGCGCCTTGGCGCGCAGGATGAAGCGCAGCCGCCGCAGTTCGCCCTCGCCGTAGCGGCGATAGCCCGAGGCCAATCGCCCCGCCGGTTGCAGCAAGCGCTCGCGCTCGTAGTAGCGCACGGTGTCGATCGCCACGCCGGCGTGGCGGGCCAGTTGGCCGATATTGAAAGTGTCCATGGCTTGCCTCCTCGTGAGGCAAGTCTGCACCATGGACTAGACTCCAGAGTCAAGCATGTTGCTCGAGGGTCATGCGAATCCATGCACGTCGGTGACAGATGACCTCGCCGACGAGCACAACCCGCACCGGATGCAAGCGCTCGCGTCGCAACCGATCACGAGCATCCGCCGTCCGCGCGGCGATCCAGCAGTACTCGAAGGGCCAGACGGTCCGGCCGGCTACAGCACCACCACGCAATCGCGGCCTTGCGCCTTGGCGGCGTACAGCGCCTTGTCGGCGCGCGAGAACAACTGGTCGAAACTCGCGTCGCCCGGCTCCATGCAGGTGACGCCGATGCTGGCGGTGACCGGATCCGCGCATTGTTCGTCCGGGCAGATGCGCGCGGCCATCTCGCGGATGCGCTCGGCGGTGGCATTGGCGTGCGCCAGCGGCGTTTCCGGCAGCAGGATGCAGAACTCCTCGCCGCCGGTGCGCGCCAGCAGGTCTTCCTTGCGCAGGCAACCCAGGCAGGCGTGCGCGAAGGCGCGCAACACCTCGTCGCCGGCTGGATGACCGAACCTGTCGTTGATCCGCTTGAAGTGGTCGAGGTCGATGGCGATCAGGCTCAACGCATGGCCATGGCGGCGGCTGCGCGAAAAGGCCGCCTGCGCTTCCACGAACAGGGTGCGCCGGTTGGCGATGCCGGTGAGGCTGTCGGTGCGCGCCTGCCGTTGCAGTTCTTCCTTCAAGTCGTGCAACTCGGTGATGTCGGTGCTGAAACCGATCACCGCCGGCGTCCCATCCGGCGCGGCGCAAGGCGCGACGACGCTCCAGTAGTGGCACGCGCGACCGCTCGCATCGTGCACGGTTTCCTCGCTGACGGACCGCTCGCCGGTGGCGAGAATCCGCCGATCCATCTCCCGGAACCGCGCGACCGCCTCCGGCGGCAGCAGTTCGGCATCGCGACGGCCGACGATCGTTTCCACCGGCCGCCCGAAAGCCTGCGCGACGCGCTGGTTGGCATACATGAACAGGCCGCTGGCATCCTTCATGTAAACCAGCGCTTCCACGTTGTCGAGCACGGTATCCAGCAGATCCTTGTGGCGGCGCACGGCGTCTTCGAGGCGCTTCTTGTCGGTGATGTCGTGGGAGATGCCGATCATGCCGATGATGGCGCCGTCGGCATCGCGCAGCGGCTTCTTGATCGTCCAGTAGGTGCGCAGCTCGCCGGTGGCGTGGATCAGGTTGGTTTCTTCGCGGTAGATCGTCTCGCCGTCGCGCAATACACGACGGTCGGTTTCGCGCAGTTCGGTGTTTTCGTCGATCTTGACGAAATCGGTGAAGGCCTTGCCGATCACCTCGTCCAGTTGCAGGCCCGGCCGCAGCAGATCCAGCACCAGCCGGTTGGCGTAGGCGTAGCGGCCATCGAGATCGGTGGTGTAAACGAAGGCGCCTACCTCGTCGAGCAATTGACGGTAGGCGAGATCCGACGACGTGGGGCGCGCGGACTGGTCTCGGGGCTCGGGCATCGACGGAATCCCTCCGGCCACAGGCATGGGGTCACGGCCATCTTAGCCTGCGCCCGCCGCGTCGAACCACGCACTGGCTCGCAATCGCGATGTGATGCAATCGACGGTCGTGACGGCCGCGAGGGCTCGACGGCACTCCATCGGGCGGACGCCATCCGCCACGCTGCGATCAGGGTTCCCGCACCACCGTCACCACGCCCTTCATGCCGGCCTCGAAATGCCCGGCCAGCAGGCAACCGTAGACGAACCGGCCCGGCATGCTGAACTTCCACACGATGTCGGCGGCCTGGCCGGGCGCCACGCGCACCGCGCTGGCGTCGGCGTGCGCCATGTCCGGCATCGCCCGCATCATCTTCGCATGCGCGGCGATGTCCGCATCGGTGCCCAGCACGAACTCGTGCGCCAGCTTGCCGTCGTTGACGATGTGCAGGCGCAGCGTCTGCCCGGCACGCACGGTGAACGCGGAGGGGCCGAAGCGCATCGCGTCGGTGGCGACGATGGTGAGCGTGCGCTGCACCGACTTGGCCGTGCCCGGCTGACCGAAGCCGGCGTCGTTGCCGCCTTCATGCGCACGTACGGATGCTGCCGCGAGGGCGAGACCCAGGGCGATGGCGCATGCTGTATTGAGGAATGGCATGGGCGGAATCCTTGCACGCTGGGGTTGCGGTCGTCTTGACGGAGGTCATGATCGAGGCTTGACCGCACTCCAGAGTCAAGGGCGATCCGCGGTTCCGCGCCTGTTTCCGGAAGCCTGGCATCGTTCACGCCTTGCCTGTTCCCGCGCCACACGCAGCGCATCGAGTTTTTCCTTGAGCTTGATCTCCATGCCGCGTTCGACCGGCTGGTAGTACACGCGCTCGCCGAGCGCGTCGGGGAAGCCGGTCTGCTCGAGGGCAACCCCGCCCTCGACATCGTGGTCGTATCGATAGCCCTGCGCATACCCGAGCGACTTCATCAATTTCGTCGGCGCATTGCGCAGGTGCATCGGCACCTCGGCGCTGCCGTGCTCGCGCACGTCGGACTGCGCCGCGCCATAAGCGCGATACGCGGCGTTGGACTTGGCGGTGCTGGCGAGGTAAATCACCACCTGCGCCAGCGCCAGATCGCCTTCCGGGCTGCCCATCCGATCAAACGCTTCCCAGGCATCGATCGCCATCGGCAGCGCGCGCGGGTCGGCCAGCCCGATGTCCTCCACCGCCATGCGGGTGATGCGCCGCGCGAGGTAGGCCGGATCGCAGCCGCCATCGAGCATGCGCGCGAACCAGTACAACGCGGCATCCGGGTTGGAGCTGCGCACGCTTTTGTGCAGGGCGGAAATCTGGTCGTAGAACTGCTCGCCGCCCTTGTCGAAGCGACGGCTGCGATCGGCGAGCACCTGCGCGAGCGTGGCATCGGTGATCGCCCCGCCCTCGCCCACCAGTTCGGCGGCGATCTCCAGCAAGGTCAACGCGCGGCGCACGTCGCCATCGGCGGCCTGCGCGATCAGGCGCAGTTGCTCCTCGTGGATCGCCACGCCACGACCGCCGAGCCCGCGCTCGCCATCCTCCAGCGCCTGCCGCAACGCCTGCGCGATCTCATCGCTCGCCAGCGCTTCCATCACATGCACGCGGCAGCGCGAGAGCAGCGCGGAGTTCAATTCGAACGAGGGGTTCTCGGTGGTCGCGCCGACGAACAGGATCGAGCCGCGCTCGATGTGCGGCAGGAAAGCATCCTGCTGCGCCTTGTTGAAGCGGTGCACCTCATCGACGAACAGCACCGTGCGCCGGCCCTGCGCGTGGCGCTGCTGCGCGGCGGCGAGCACCTCGCGCACCTCGGGCAGGCCGCACAGCACCGCCGAGATGGCGACGAACTGCGCGTCGGCGTAGTGCGCCAGCAGCAGGGCGAGCGTGGTCTTGCCGCAACCCGGCGGACCCCAGAGGATCATCGAGTGCACATGCCCGGCTTCGATCGCGCGGCGCAGCGGCGCATCTTCGGCCAGCAGGCGGCGCTGCCCGACCATCTCGCCCAGTGTGCGCGGACGCATGCGCTCGGCCAGCGGCTTCAGGGACTGGGGTGCGGTGAACAAGGGTTCGGCGGAATGGCTGGGCTTGCGCGGCATGCCGGTGATTCTACGCAGGCCGGTGGAACTGGCGGCGCATCGTGCTATCGCGCCATCAGTTCTTCAGCGGATGCACCTGCGCCGCCGGCGTCGCCTCGCCGACCACGTCCACGCCCTTGGGTGGGGTGAAGGCGAAGGTGCCCTTGGCGAAGGCAGGATTGCGCCGCCAGCCGGAGAAATCGATCTGCGTGCGCTGGCCGAGGTTGTCGGTGAGGATCATCGTGCGCAGGTCGTTGCCGTCGAAGCCGAGCATGGCCATCTTGAAATCGCCATCCTCGCCCTTGTGCTTGGGCGCCAGGCTCAACCATTTCAAACCATCGCGCGAACCACCGTCGGCCAGCAGGTAACGCCGATCCAGTTCGGTCGGATCGATCAGGATGTACAGCGGGCTCTGCGCCTCCTGCCCGCTTTGATCCTTCACCGTGACCTGTTCGAGATCGGGATCGTAGATCCAGACGTGATCGCCGTCGGCAACGATCAGTTGCGGATTGGGCTTGAGGTATTCCCAGCGGAACTGTCGCGGTGCCGACAGCGCCACGGTGCCGGTGGAATCTTCCTTGAGCTGGCCGCGGGCGGTGAATACCTTCTGCTCGAAGCGGCCGTCCAGCCCCTTGATGCCCTGCGTGTAGCGGGCGAAATCCTCGCGCGGGCCGGCGTGGGCGGCGAGCGCGAGCGAAAGAGCCAAGAGGCCGAGAAAGTGGCGGATGCGGAGGGTCATGTTGGGCTGATGAGCTGCATTGAGGATGGGTATTGTCGGGGAATTGCGCTGAACCAACCCCCTCCCAACCGTCCGGCCCTGCCGGGCGTTCTTCGGCGCGCGAACTGCCACTGGCAGTTCGCAAGCACGCCCCACCCCCCCCTGCGCTACGCGCAAGGGGAGGAGCAGTGCTCGGGACATTCTTCGGCGAATGAACTGCCACTGGCAATTCACCAACACACAGGATCACTTCATTCCCTCATCCGCCCTGCGGGCACCTTGACTCGCACCATCCGTGGCGCTCGCCCTTCGGGCCAGCTTCGCTGTTCGCATGCGCATCCTGCGCATGCAGTCCCCAGAGGGGGAAGGAACTAGATGCCTCTCCCTCCGGGAGAGGCCGACGTGCCGCAGGCACGGCGGGTGAGGGAATGGTTTGCCAGCCCTCAATCCTTCGGCGGCGGCGGGGCCAGCACGCTGCGGTCGCCGTTGTGTTCGGCGGCGCTGACCACGCCGGCCGCCTGCATCGCCTCGATCAGGCGCGCGGCGCGGTTGTAGCCGATCTTCAGGCGACGTTGCACGCCGGAGATCGAAGCACGCCGGGTCTCGGTGACGATGCGCACGGCCTCGTCGTACAGCGGGTCGGATTCGTCGCCGCCACCGCCGCTTTCCGGCAGTCCGGTCGGGCCGACCACGGTGCCCTCGCCCATCGTCTGCACTTCCTCCAGCACGCCCTCGATGTAGTCGGTGCCGCTGGCGTGCTTGCGCAGGTGCTCGACGACGCGGTGCACCTCGTCGTCGCTGACGAAGGCGCCGTGCACGCGCTCGGGCATCGCGGTGCCCGGCGGCAGGTAGAGCATGTCGCCGTGTCCGAGCAGGGTTTCGGCGCCCGACTGGTCGAGGATGGTGCGCGAGTCGATCTTGCTGCTGACCTGGAAGGCGATGCGGGTGGGAATGTTGGCCTTGATCAGGCCGGTGATGACGTCCACCGATGGACGCTGGGTGGCGAGGATCAGGTGGATGCCGGCGGCGCGCGACTTCTGCGCGAGGCGCGCGATGAGTTCTTCCACCTTCTTGCCGACGATCATCATCATGTCGGCGAACTCGTCGATGATGACGACGATGTTGGGCAGCGGTTCCAGCGGCTGCGGGGCTTCGTTCAGGGCCGGGTTGGGCCGAAACAGCGGATCCACCAGCGGGCTGCCGGCTTCCTTCGCGTCGCGCACCTTCTTGTTGTAACCGGCAAGGTTGCGCACGCCCACCGCGGCCATCAGCTTGTAGCGGCGCTCCATCTCCGCCACGCACCAGCGCAGGCCGTTGGCGGCCTCCTTCATGTCGGTCACCACCGGCGCGAGCAGGTGCGGGATCTTGTCGTACACCGACAGCTCCAGCATCTTCGGGTCGATCATCAGCATCCGCACGTCCTGCGCGCTGGCCTTGTACAAAAGGCTGAGCACCATCGCGTTCAGGCCCACCGACTTGCCCGCGCCGGTGGTGCCGGCGACCAGCAGGTGCGGCATGCGCGCCAGGTCCACCACCGAGGGCGTGCCGTTGATGGTCTTGCCCAGCGCCATCGTCAGCGGGCTCGCCGATTTGTCGTATTCCTTCGAGCGCAGGATCTCCGAGAGATAGATCGTCTCCCGCGAGGTGTTGGGGATCTCGATGCCGATCACCGACTTGCCGGGAATCACATCCACCACGCGCACCGATTTCACCGACAGGCCGCGGGCGATGTCCTTGTCGAGCGAAGAAATCTGGCTGACCTTCACGCCCGGTGCCGGCTCCATCTCGAAGCGCGTGATCACCGGGCCTGGATACGCGCCGACGACCTGCACGTCGATGCGGAAATCCTTGAGCTTGAACTCGATCTGCCGCGAGAGGGTTTCCAGCGTCTCGTCCGAATACGATTTCGGCTGCGGCACGGGATCGTCGAGCAGCGACAGCGGCGGCAGCCCGCCCACCGGGTCGGCGTTGAACAGCGGCATCTGCGTCTCGCGCAGGGCGCGCACGCTTTTCTCGACCACGGGTTTGGGCGGCGGCTCGATCTTCACCGGCTCGCGCTTGGCGCGGCGCTCGCTGTCCTCGCGGCGCAGCGTCTCGCGCTCGGCCCGCGCTTCGCGCGCGTACTGGCGTTCATCGGCCTGGCGCACGCTGTGGCCGAACAGGGCGCGCAGGAAACGCAGACTGGCCATCAGGCCCGCGCCGATCCCATCCATCACGCGCAGCCAGGAGATCCCGGTGGCCAGGGTCGTTGCCGCGAGCAACAAGGCGGACAGGAACAAATTGGCGCCGAACACGCCGAAGGCATCGACCAGCCCATGCCCGACGGCCTTGCCGAGGATGCCGCCGCCACCGGCGGTCATGCGCGCGATGGCATCGCCGAAGCGCAGCCACGACAAGCCGGTCGCGGCGACGAGAAAACCTACGATGCCGGTCAGGCGCAATGCGGGCGTCAACCCGGCTTCGCTGTCGCCATCGCTGCCGAACAGCGCAACCCAGAGCAGGCCGCCGATCACGAACGGCAGCGTGTACGCCGCGTAGCCGCAAAAATAAAAGATCACGTCGGCCAGCCACGCGCCGGCCGTGCCGCCGTAATTGTGCAGGGCACCGGTCAGGCTGCCGGCGTGCGACCAACCCGGGTCGTCGTAGTTGTAACTGAGCAGGCTGACGGCGAGATACAGCAGCGCCGGCACGACGACCACCAGCGCGATCTCGTGCCAGAACTTGCGCGATGGCGAGGGCGGCTCAACCGACGCACGCGCCGAGCGATCCTTGGAGGTGCGGGCCACGGTGTTCAAGCGCCTGATCGGCCTGACAGAACTTGCGTCAAGACTATCGCCTTACCGGCTGAAAATAAAGGGAAACATTTTGCAATAATCGTACTGCGAAGCATGCTGCCCGGCAACGTCGCGCAGCACGTCAGTTTACCGGAGATCGCGCCGCGGCATCGCGGCTGGATCCTTGTCCGGCGTTCGCCGCTTGGCATGGCGCATGCACCAAACCTACACTCGAACGATCGCCCGTCCGAGCGCACGCCGATGAATCCACCCGACCCGCGCATCAGCCTGCCCGAACAGCCCACGGTGCTGGATGTCGCCGCAGTCGCCGACGGCGGCGGGCAGGCGCTCGAATCAGGCCAGCGCGTGGGCCCGTACCGGATCGAGCGCCTGCTCGGCATGGGCGGCATGGGCGCGGTGTATCTCGCCGAGCAGATCGAACCCATCCAGCGCCAGGTTGCGCTGAAATTGATCCGCGGGCAGCTGCGCGGCGGTCTTGCCGAAGCCTACTTCCTCGTCGAGCGGCAGGCGCTGGCGCGGATGGATCACCCGGCCATCGCCAAGGTGTACGACGCCGGTTCCACGCCGCAGGGGCATTTGTTCTTCGCGATGGAATGGGTCGATGGCCAAGCCCTCACCGCCTGGTGCGACGAACATGCCCTGGGCCTGCGCGAACGCATCGAACTGTTCGTGCGCGTGTGCAAGGGCGTGCAGCATGCGCACCAGAAGGGCGTGATCCATCGCGATCTCAAGCCCGGCAACATCCTCGTCGCGCAGGTCGATGGCCAGCCGATGCCGAAGATCATCGACTTCGGCGTGGCCACCGGCACCGATTCCAGCCAAGGTTCTACCTCGGTGGCGCAGAGCGTGGGCACGCGCGGCTACATGAGCCCGGAACAGATGGCCGGACGCCCCGGCGAGGTGGACATCCGCAGCGACGTGTACGCGCTGGGCGTCATCGCGTTCGAGCTGTTCGCGCCACGCGAGCGCCTCGCCGCGACCGTTGCCGCCGGCCTGGTCAGCGAAAACCTGCACGCCGTGTTGCTCGACTCGCTGCACGGGCGCGCACCCGTCCATGCCGCGATCGCCGCGTGCATGGACGCCACCCCCGTTCCGCTGCGCTGGGTCGTCGCGCGCGCCATCGCGCCGGCGAAGGCCGACCGCTACGATTCGGCGCAGAAGCTCGCCGACGACCTCGACAACTTTCTCGGCAGCTACCCGGTGGAAGCCGCGCCCGCCACGCGCGGCTACCGGTTGCGCTGCTTCGCCCGGCGCAATCGCCTCATCCTCGTCGCCGGCACGGTGGCCGCTCTCGCGCTGATGCTCGGCACCACCGCGGCGGTGCTGGGCATGCTGCGTGCGCGCAACGAGGCCGCGCGGGCGAATCTGGAAGCAGTCAAGGCGCACGAGACCACCACCTTCCTCACCGACGTGCTCTCCGGGGTGGATCCGAACAAGGCGCGTTATCTCGACAAGAGCCTGCTGCATCTGGTGCTCGATCGCGCCGCCGATCGCGCCACCCGCCAACTGCAAGGCCAGCCCGACGTGCTGGCCACCATCGAGGACGCCATCGGCAAGAGCTACCGGAGCCTGGGCGAATACGCCACGGCGCTCGCCCACGCGCAAAAAGCCTACGCGGCAGCACGCATCAGCCCCGGCCCCGAGGCCCTGCAAACCTTGCAGATCCAGCGCAATCTGGCGTTGTACCTGGCCAACTCCAATCATTTCAAGGAATCCGAAGCGATGCTGCGCGACAACCTCGCCGCGCTCACGCGCACGCGCGGCGCGAACGACCCGGAAACCTTGTCCACCGGCGTGCAACTGGCGCAGACGCTGGCGAACGTCGGCGAACTGGCCGAGGCAAACCGTGGACTCGAAGCGCTGCTGCCGACGATCGCGCGGGTCGCCGGCCACGACAGCACCCTGCAGATCGACGCATTGAACCAGCACGCCGTCATCCTGACCTCGCTCGGTCGCTACGAGCAGGCCGAACCGATCTTCCGCGACGTGATCGAGCGCGAGACGCACAAATATGGCGCGGAGGGCACGCAAACCCTCGACACCATGAACGACTTCGCGATCATGTACCTGCAATCGCACCGGTACGCACAGGGCGAGGCGATCTTGCGCAAGCTGCTGACCATCGACGAGAAGCTCTACGGCCCCAGTCACGGGGCGACGATCAACATCGTCGGCAACCTCGCCGGCGCGCTGCGCCAGCAAGGCACGCCGGAGAAAATCGCCGAATCCGGCCCGTTCTACGAGCGCGCCTACGAAGCCACGCGCAAGCTCTACGGCGATCACCACGTCAACACCATCATCGCCACCGGCAACTACGGCAACTACCTGCTGCAGATCGGGCAGGCGGAACAGGCGATCGCCCTGGAGCGCACCGCGCTGCAAGGCTCGCTGGCGCTGTTCGGCGCCAACGACGAGATCACCGGCGAGATGGAGTTCCAGCTCGGCAATGCGCTGGCGGGCGCCAAGCGTTACGCCGAAGCGATCCCCCACTACCTCACCGCGATCGCCGAGCGCCAGCACGACCTCGGCGCCGACCACTGGCGCATGGGCGGTTACATCGATCCCTTGATCGCAGCCTACAAGGCCACGGGCAAGACCGCGGATGCGGAAAAATGGGAAGCTGCGAAGGCCGCGCTCAAGCCCAAGCCGGCGGGAGAGGGGTGAAGGGCGAATTCCCCCCTACCGACTTCCCTTGCCGCGCAAGCGGCAGACCGGCGACCACGCCCTCCCTTGCGTCGCAAGTAGCAGGCCACCGACCACGCCCTCCCTTGCGCGCAGCGCAGGGGATGGTTGGGGATGGGTGCTTTGCATGAGCTGGAACCCCCTCCCAGCCTCCCCCTGCTTCGCAAGGGGAGGGGCAGATCGCCGCTTGAACGAACGGCTCTGCGATGCGACGAACGGCTTGCATCAACGGATGAAACGCGCCATCACATCGTCGCCAGTGCGAACTCCACCGCCGCCCTCGCCGCCGCCACCTGCGCGGCGATGCACTGCTCGGGCGTGGCGCGCGGGCTGTCCGGGTACACCTCGGTGGTGGTGCGATAGCGCGCGGCGGTGATGCCGGCGCACAGGCCCCACTGCGCGCACGGGTACTCGATCACGCCCGGCGCAACCACCGGCGAGCCGATGATCGTGCCGTCCGGATCGGCGGGCGCGATGTGGGCCACCTTTGACACCGCCGCGATCACCGCCTGCTGGAATGCCGGCTCGGGCGCATCCTGATCGGCGCACAGATAAAAACCATCGGGAATGGTACCGGGCTCGAAGGGTTTGCCATCGCGCGCCGCCAGCGCACGCCGGAACTCGGTTTCGTCCGTATCGGTAGTCTCGTGCAGGTCGATGTGCATCAGCACCTGTTCGCGCAGAGGCGCGACGAAATGCAGCAATGCGGCGGATTCCGGCGCGGGGCTAGCGGCGATGAAGTTGCGGTTGGGATCCAGCGCCAGCGGGTTCCAGCGCTGCACGCGCTCCCACGCCCACGGGCTGACGCAGGGCACCACGAGGAGGTTGGCACGCTCGCGCCATGTGTGCGCATGCAACTGGGCGAAACGCAATGCGCCGAGCACGCCGCTGGTCTCGTAGCCATGCACGCCGCCGGTGACCAGCATCGTCGGCAATGCCGGGCTCCAGCCACGGCTGCGCAGCGCCAGCAAGGGGTAGCTGTCGGGTGTGTAATCGAGCCGGCCGTATTCGACGACTTCCCAATCCGCGCGCAATTGCTCGACGGGCGCGAGCACGTCGGCGGCGTGGCTGCGCTGGCGCTGCTGGCGCGCCAGCCATGCGGCGCGTTCTGCATCGCCCCACGCCTGGCCGGGGGTTCCGATCGGGTAGCTGCCCTGCCCTGTCATCGTTGCATCATCCTGTGCCGGACCCTGGAGGGTAGCATCCAGCAAAGGGTGGCTGGCATGCATGATGCCGGCATGCGTTTGCTGTCGAAGGCCTTCCCTCATCCGCCCCCGGATCAAGTCCGGGGCAGGCTCTGCGGGCACCTCGCTTCGCGCCCCGGCCTCCGCGCCAGCGCGGAGGCATTCGATGTTGCGCGAACCAGTAGTTCGCAAACGCAACATCTCATCCCGGAGGGAGAAGGAAAAAGCATGCATTCCCGCTCCCCGCTCCCCGTTCACCCCGCCACGCACACGCGGTTGCGGCCTTCCTGCTTGGCGCGGTAGAGCTGGTCGTCGGCGTGCTTGAACAGGCTGCTGCGGTTGGCGATATCCGCGCTGGTCTGGGCGATGCCGATGCTGACGGTGATCGTCAACACCTGCCCGGAGGTTTCCACCGGGGTGGCCGCCACCGCCGCGCGCAGGGTCTCGGCCAAGGCCGTGGCGGCGTGCAGGTCTGAACCCGGCAAGGCGATCGCGAACTCCTCACCGCCGAGGCGGCCGATCGGCAGGCCCGCCGGCGTGCGCTCGCGCACCACCCGCGCGACCATGCCCAGCACGTGGTCGCCGGCCAGATGGCCGTGCTGGTCGTTGATTCGCTTGAAGTGATCCAGGTCGAGCATCAGCAGGCTCAGCGGCGCGATGCCGGCGGTCTTGCCCAGTTCCTCGTCGAGCACCGCGCAGAAATGCCGACGGTTGTGGAAGCCGGTGAGGCTGTCGTAGATCGCCAGGTCGATCAGCTCGGAGTGGTAGCTGGCCTCCAGGCTGGTGCCGAGGAAGAATTTGATGGCGTTGCCGCCGACCGAGATCTGGTCGCCATCGCGCAGTTGCGCGCGGTGAACCATCTGGCCGTTGAGGTAGGTGTGGTTGGTCGAGCCCAGATCCTCGATCCAGTAGGCATCGGCTTCGCGCCAGATGCGGCAGTGGTTGCGCGAGACGCCGGGCTGCTGGATGGAGATGCCGCAATCGGCCGCGCGCCCGACCAGCACCGGCTGCTCGCCCAGCTCGACCTGCAGGCCCAGCAGCAGGCCGCTGACCACCACCAGCCGCGGTCGCGCGACACCGCCCAGCGGCCGGGTCGCCTCGACCACGGTGTGGCGTTCGGTGTTGCTGGTGGGGTCATCCTTCGATTGCACGGCCCATCCTTCGCGCAGTCTGCGAACGATTGTAGCCCAGCCGGCGCGTTGCCAGCGCCGCCGCGGGAGCGGATGGCTCGCTCAGGCACCCAGCGTGGCGCAGTCGATCACGAAGCGGTATTTCACGTCGCTCACGAGCATGCGCTCGTAGGCGGCATCGATGGCCTGGGCGGCGATGATCTCGATATCGGCCACGATGCCGTGCTGCGCGCAGAAATCCAGCATCTGCTGGGTTTCGGGTATGCCGCCGATCAGGGATCCGGCGATGGCCTTGCGCCCGAACACCAGGCCCATCACGTTGGGGCTGGGGTGCGGCGAGGCCGGCGCGCCCACCAGACACATCGTGGCATCGCGCTTGAGCAGGGCGATGTATCCATCCAGCGCATGCGGCGCGGCCACGGTGTTGAGGATGAAATCGAAGCTGCCGGCGTGCGCCTGCAACTGCGCGGCATCGCGCGAATTCACGACCTCATCGGCACCCAGCCGATGCGCCTCGGCGCGCTTGGATTCGCTGGTGGTGAACGCCACCACGTGCGCGCCCATCGCATGGGCGATCTTGACGCCCATGTGCCCCAGCCCGCCGATGCCGACGATGCCGACCTTCTTGCCCGGCCCGGCGCCCCAATGCCGCAGCGGGGAATAGGTGGTGATGCCCGCGCACAGCAGCGGCGCGACGGCCGCCAGTTGCGCCTGCGGATGGCGTACCTGCAACACGAAACGCTGATCGACCACGATGCGCTGCGAGTAGCCGCCCAGGGTGTGCCCCGGGGCATCGGCCGTCGGGAAATTGTAGGTGCCGGTAAACCCGTGCTCGCAGTACTGCTCCAGCCCTTCGTCGCAGGAGGCGCACCGCCTGCAGCTATCCACCAGACAGCCCACGCCCACCGTATCGCCCGCCTTGAACCCGGCGACATCCGCACCCACCGCACTGACATGCCCGACGATCTCATGCCCCGGCACGCACGGGTACAAGGTGCCCGGCCATTCGCTGCGCACCGTGTGCAAATCCGAATGGCACACGCCGCAATAAGCGATGTCGATCTGCACATCCTGCGGCCCCGGCGCGCGGCGCTGGATGTCGATGGCAACGAGGGCTTGGTCGGCCGCGTGGGCACCGAAGGCATGGGTCGTCATCGCAGCACCGCATGACAGGAAAGGAGCACGCACGATACGCCGGTTCTCCGGCCGATTCAGCATCCGGGATTGGGTTGCATGCCTTTCACGCAAGGCGAGGCCATGCGCTCCGGATGCGGTGGATTGCGGCTCATGCCCCGGCGTAGCGCTCCGCGCCGCCCACCCAGCGGGCGACGAGGCGCTCGGCCAGGGCCGGATCGCTCGCCAGCAGGTCGGCGGCGATCTGTTGCACGCGCGGCAGCAGGGGCGCATCGCGCATCAGGTCGGCCACCCGGAATTGCGCCAGACCGGTCTGCCGGGCACCCAGCAATTCGCCCGGCCCGCGCAGTTCCAGATCCTTCTGCGCGATGACAAAGCCGTCGGTGGTCGCGCGCATGGCCTCGATCCGCTGCCGCGCCTGCATCGACAACGGCGGCTGGTAGATCAGCACGCAGGTGGAGACGGCCGCGCCACGCCCGACCCGCCCGCGCAACTGGTGCAACTGCGCCAGCCCGAGCCGCTCGGCGTTCTCGATCAGCATCAGGCTGGCGCGCGGCACGTCCACGCCGACCTCGATCACCGTGGTGGCGACCAGCACGTCGAGCGCTGCGTCCTTGAAGGCGCGCATGGTCGCCTGCTTGTCGGCCGGCTTCATGCGCCCGTGGACGAAACCCACGCGCAGGCCGGGCAGGCGTTCGACCAGTTGCTGATGCAGGCTGGAAGCGGCTTGCGCCTGCAGTTCCTCGTTGTCGTCGATCAGGGTGCACACCCAGTACGCCTGCCGGCCTTCCGCGCAGGCCACGCGCACGCGCTCGATCAACTCGTCGCGCCGCGCCGCGCTGGCGGCCACGGTCTGCACCGGGGTGCGCCCGGGCGGCAACTCGTCGATCACCGACACGTCCAGATCCGCGTAGGCGGTCATCGCCAGCGTGCGCGGGATCGGCGTGGCGGTCATCACCAGTTGATGCGGAACCAGCTCGCCGGCGACGCCCTTGTCGCGCAGCGCCAGCCGCTGGTGCACGCCGAAGCGGTGCTGCTCGTCCACGACGACCAAGCCCAAGTCGGCGAAGGCCACGCCTTCCTGCATCAGGGCATGGGTGCCGATCACCACCTGCGCGCGCCCATCGGCGATCGCCGCCAACACGTCGCGCCGCGCGCGCGCTGGCAGCTTGCCGGCCAGCCACGCCACCTGCACACCCAGCGGCTCCAGCCATGCGCGGAAGCTCGCGCAATGCTGTTCGCCCAGCAATTCGGTAGGCGCCATCAGCGCGACCTGGCGGCCGGCGGCCACGGCACGCACCGAGGCCAGCGCGGCCACGGCGGTCTTGCCCGAGCCGACATCGCCCTGCAGCAGGCGCAGCATCGGCTCGGCCAGCGCCATGTCGGCATCGATCTGCGCGAGCACGCGCTCCTGCGCACCGGTGAGCGCGAAGCCCAGGCGTGCGCGCAAGGCGGCGACGAGCGCATCGCCGGCGACGATCGGGCGCGCGCCCAGCCGGCGGATCGCCATGCGTTGCCGGCGCAGGCCGATCTGGTAGGCCAGCAACTCCTCCAGCGCCAGCCGCTTCTGCGCCGGATGGGCGCCCGTCGCCAGCAGCGCGGTATCGGTGCCGGCCGTGGGCCGGTGCACGGCCAGCAGCGCCTCGCGCAGCCCGGGCAAATGCAGATCGGCAAGGATCGCCGGCGGCAGCAATTCCAGCTCCTGCGCCGGCGGCAGGCGTTGCAGGGCGAGCCCGACCCAGCGCCGCAGGGCAGCCGCGCCGATGCCTTCGAGCGCCGGGTACACCGGATCGAGCCGATCGCTCAGCTCCACCTCGCCCTCATCGGCGAGAAACCGGTACGACGGATGCGCGATCTCCAGCCCGACGCGGCCTTCGCGCGGCGTGCCGAACACGCGGATGCGCCGCCCCACCGCGAACTGCGCGGCTTGCGCGGCGGTGAAATGAAAAAACCGCAACACCAGGCTGGCACCGGACTCGTCGCCGACCGCCACCTGCAACATCGGCCGATGACGGAAGCTGCGCTCGATCGCCTCCACTCGCGCGTCCACCTGCGCCGGCTCCCCGGCGCGCAAGCCGCGGACCGCGCTCAGCCGGGTGCGATCCTCGTAACGCAACGGCAGGTGGAACCACAGATCGCGCACGCACAGCAGCCCCTGCGCGGCGAGTTTTTCCGCCACGCCCGGACCGACACCGGCCAGCACGCTCGTCGGCGCATCGCCGCCCGTCGCCAGATCCGGTGCCGGCATCCTTGCTCGCGGCGCGCGTGCCACGCCCGGCGTCAGTCCAGTTGCAGCACCAGATCGACCTCCACCCGCGCCCCCTTGGGCAGCGCGGCCACGCCGATGGTCGATCGCGCCGGATACGGGGCGCTGAAATACTCGGCCATCACCGCGTTCACCGCGGCGAAATCGGCAAGATCGGCGAGGTAGATGCCGACCCGTGCGACATGGCTGAAATCGCCGCCGGCCGCCGCGCAGACCGCATGCAGGTTGTCGAACACCCGCCGCGCCTGCGCGGCGATGTCGCCCTCGACGAGCTGGCCCGTGGCCGGATCGAGCGGTATCTGCCCGGAGGTGTACACGGTGCGGCCGGCGACGACGGCCTGGCTGTAGGGGCCGATGGCGGCCGGGGCGGATGGCGTGACGACGGGCTGGCGGGGCATGGCGCGTTCTCGTGGCGGGCGATGGCGGGCATTGTCGCCGATGACGGGCATGCTGCGCTGGCAAGCCTTCAGGCAACGCCGATTCATTCAGCGTGTACGCTTCAGTCCGGGCATGTACCGGGCTGAAGCGCGCGCGGATGATTTCAGGATGGAATCATTCAGCGCATCCTGGATGTTTCACGATGCGATGCCTGTCCGCGCAGTGCACGGCAAACGCAATCACAGCCGTTGCGCGTCCTGCACCACCGCCAGCCGGCGGATGCGCCCGAGCACCTCGGCCAGATGCTTGACCGACTTCACATCGACCACGAAGTGCATCACCGAGGCGCTCACGTCGCGATCCTGGTATTCCACGCTGTCGATGTTGGAATTCGCCTCGGCCACCGCGGCGGCCACCTGCGCCAGCACGCCGGGCTTGTTGACCACGTCGATGCGCAACTCGACGCGGAAATCGCCTTCCACGTTGCGGTCCCAGTCGACGCCGATGCAGCGTTCGGGCAGCTTGCGGAACTCCGGCGCGTTCGGGCATTCGGTGCGATGCACCACCACGCCCTTGCCGGCGCTGAGGTAACCCATGATCGGGTCGCCGGGGATCGGATGGCAACAGCCGCCATAGGTGAGGATGCCGCGCTCGGCGCCGGTGATGAGGATGGCGTCCTCGCTGGTCGGGCGCGCACCGGCGTGCGCATGCCCGCGCGCCAGCGCGTGCGCCACCTGCGCGGGCATGCGGTTGCCCATGGCGATGTCGGAGAGCAGTTCTTCCAGGCGCTTGTAGCGGTGGTCGGCGAGGTATTTTTCCAGCACCGCCGCCGGCACGCCGTCGAGCGAGGTGCCGCGCGTTTCCAGCGCGCGCTCGAGGATGCGGTGCCCCAGATCCACCGCATCCTCGTGCTCCAGATGCTTGAGGTGGTGGCGGATCGCGGTGCGCGCCTTGCTGGAAACGACGAAGTCCAGCCAGTTGGTGTGCGGATTGGCCGATGGCGCAGTGATGATTTCCACGCGCTGCCCGCTGGCGAGCTTGGTGCGCAGCGGAACCAGCTTCTTGTCCACCCGCGCGGCGACCGCATGATTGCCCACGTCGGTGTGCACCGCGTAGGCGAAATCCAGCGCGGTGGCGTTGCGCGGCAGGGCGAGGATGGCTCCCTTGGGGGTGAACAGATAGACCTCGTCGGGGAACAGATCGACCTTGACGTGCTCCAGGAACTCCAGCGACGACGCCGCGTACTGCTGCGATTCGAGCAGGCTGCGCAGCCAGTCGTGGGCGCGCGCCTGCGCGGAGTTGGGCACGCTGCCGCCGTGCTTGTACACCCAATGCGCGGCGATCCCGCGCTCGGCGATCAGGTTCATGTCCTCGGTGCGGATCTGCACCTCCAGCGGCGAACCGTAAGGGCCGAACAGCACCGTGTGCAGCGACTGGTAGCCGTTCGCCTTCGGGATGGCGATGAAATCGCGGAAGCGTCCATCGAGCGGCTTGAACAAGCCGTGCACGACACCCAGCGCGAGATAGCACTGGCTCACCGTCTGCACGATGGCGCGGAAGCCGAACACGTCCATCACCCGCGCGAAGGTCTTCTGCTCGGTGCGCATCTTGTTGTAGATGCTGTAGGGCGTCTTCACCCGCCCGACCACGCGGCACGGCACGCCTTCGGCGGTCAGCCGCTCGGCCAGATGCCGCTCGATCTGCGCCATCGCCTCGCGGCGCATCACCGGCTGGCTGTTGATGCGCCGCGCGATGGTGGCGTGGCGGCGCGGGTACAGGGTGCGGAAGCCCAGATCCTGCAACTCGCTGCGGATGCGGTTCATGCCCAGCCGCTGCGCGATCGGTGCGTAGATGTCGAGGGTTTCCCGCGCGATGCGCTTCTGGCTGGCCGAGACCATCGCCTCCAGCGTGCGCATGTTGTGCAGGCGGTCGGCCAGCTTGATCAGGATCACCCGCAGGTCGCGCGACATCGCCAGCAGCATCTTGCGGAAACTCTCCGCATCGGCTTCCTGGCGGTCGCGGAACTTCAGCCGGTCCAGCTTGGTGACGCCCTCCACCAGATCGGCCACGGTCGCGCCGAACGCATCGACGATCGCACGCCGCCCGAGCGACGTGTCTTCCAGGGTGTCGTGGAGGATCGCCGCGCACAGCGTTTCCGCATCCATCCGCAAGTCGGCGAGGATCGACGCCACCGCGACTGGATGGGTGACGTAGGGCTCGCCACTGCGCCGCGTCTGCCCGGCGTGCGCCACGGCGGCCATGAGGAAGGCACGGCGGACGCTGGCGACCTGCTCGGCCGGCAGGTAGTCGCGGACTTTTCCTTCGAGCGCAGCCACATCTTCCGGTATCGCATCCGGGCGGGCGGGCGGGTGAGTGTCCAGCGGCGCATCCATGCCGCGAGAGTACGCGGCGAGCCGCGCAACGGCAACGCCGGGAGGATGGGGAGAGCAGGGGCCAGGGACTGGGGATTGGGGATTGGGGCTGGATCAGCGCTTCGGCTCCATAGTCCCCCATTCCCCATTCCCGGCAGCGCGTCAGTCGTCGCCGCCCTTGGACATGTCGTCGTCGACGACCTCGGCGGCGGCCCACTCCAGCGCCTCGCGTTCCTTGCGCTCGCGCTCGGCGCGATCGACCTGGTCGATGGTGGTCTGGTCGATCTTGCGCGCGGCGATCTCGCGCAGGGCGAGCACGGTCGGCTTGTCGCCGTCTTCCTCGCCGGGCAGCACCGAGGTCACGCCGCGGGAGAGCTGGCGCGCGCGCTTGGAGGCCATCACCACCAGCTCGAAAAGGTTGTCCACGACTTCAAGGCAGTCTTCGACGGTCACGCGGGCCATGCTTGCTCCGGATCGGGTGCCGGCGCGCATGGCCGGCTGAATGGAACCGGGAAGTATAGCGACCGCCGGATTGTTGCGCAAACGCGCAGTCGGCCAACCCACCTGCGATACCGGGCTTCCGTACCCGGCATCGGCATCGACGAAAAAGCCGGCGATCGCTCGCCGGCTCTTCCGTTTTCAACTCTCCCTGGGCAACCGTCAGAACTTCCAGGCCAGCTCCGCATAGACGAAGCGGAACGGCAGGTCGTAGGTACCCGCATCGTAGCCGTTGAGAGAGCAACTCACGCAGGCCGGCGGCGCCTTGCCGAACACGTTGTTGGCTCCGACCGACAGCTTCAGATCCTTGGCGGTGAAGGCGTTGTTCCATGCCAGTTGCACATCGTTGTAGGTGGCCGAACCCATGCGATGGAAACCATCACCGGTGGGGCATCCCGTCGCGGGGGTCGCCACCGCATTGCCGCAGGACTCCTTGACCGAGCTGGTGTAGCGGATATTCCAGCTCGCCACCCAGTCGCCGACCGTCCAGCCGAGCTGCAAGTTGGTGCGCCACGAAGGGATGGCGCTGTCGTTGACCTCGATGCCCACAGTACGCTGGGCGACGTTGCCGTTCTTGTCCACCGCGCGATAGCCCATGACGTGGGTGGATTGCAGCGAGGCGCTGGGTTGGCCCCATGCGGTCTGCGGGCCGGCCCAGTTGACCTTCAGGTCCACGCCATGGGTCGTGATCTGGCCGAGATTGGACAGGAAGTCCTTGGGCGGATTGAGCTGACTGCCCAAGCCGCGGGTGAAACCCGAGCACACCGGGCCGCTGGCGGTGCCGGCATAGCAGGCATTGAGCAACTGCTGGATGTCCGGCGCCTGGATCGCGTTGGTGATCTTGTAGTGGTAGTAGTCCACCTCGAAATCGAGCCTCGACGACCACGCCTGATTCTCCGCCCACGACGGGCTCCACACCGAGCCGAGGTTGTAGTTCTTCGACTTTTCCGGCTTCAGCGCAGGGTTGCCGCCGGTGAAGGTGGTGATCTGCGTGTTGGCCTGCTGGAAGCCGTTGGGCACGCCCGCGGCGGCGCAGCCAGCCGCGTATTGCGACGGCGGGGGCCCACCGGCGGTGGCCGCGTTGCAGGGATCCACGAGCGTGGCGCCGAACTGGGTCAGGCCGTACAGCTCGCCGAGGTTGGGCGCACGGAAGCCGGTGGAATAGGTGCCGCGGAGCACGAAGTCGTCGTTGGGCTTCCACAGGAAGCCCGCCTTGCCGGTCGCCGTGCCGCCGAAGGTCGAATAATTCGAATACCGCAACGCGAAGTCGGTGCTGAAACTCTTCGCCCACGGCAGGCGCAATTCGCCATAGCCTTCGTCCACGCTGTAGGCTGCCGAAATCGGCGAGGCGAAGGAATCCTGCGATTCGCCGTCCTGGCGCAGCGGATCGGGATTGAAGCTGCCCTGGTAGCGGCGATGTTCATAGCCCACCGCGAAACCGGCGTTGCCTCCACCCATGCTCCACAGGTCACCGGTGAGGTTGGCGGTGAGGATGTCCAGCACCTGCCGGCTGGAATCGTGCTGCGGCGTGCTGATGAAGGCCAGCATGTTCGGGGTGATCGGCGTGCCCTCGCCGCCGAACAGGTTCAGCGGCACGCAGTTGGGGATGGTCACCGTCGGTGTACCGCAGCGCCACACGCCGCCGCCGTCCTGATAGGCCGGGCCGAGCGCCTCCTTGATCTTGAGGATGTTGAAGCCGTTGGCGAACAACTGGTCGGCCTGGTTCTCCGAGTGCACCAGATCCACGCTCCAGTCCATCCCGTTGCCCCAGCCCACGGTGCCGTTCAAGCCGATATTGGCGTACCAGGTCTTGACGTGCTGGGTGAAATAACGCGGCGCCAGTTCCAGCGGGCGCTTGGTGACCCAGCCCAGGTTCGCCACCGGGCAGCCGTTGGCCGGATCGGCCGCCGCGCACAGGTTGATGCCGAACGGGTTGTAGGGGTTGCTGGCGGAGATGGTGATGCCGTCGGCGATGCCGCCGGTGCCGGCGAAGGGGCCGACGAAGATCGGCTCGGGCGCGGCCTGGTTGGCCGAGTCGCGCTGGTTGTAGAGCACCTTGCCGTGCAGCGACACCGCCGCGTTGATGTCGTAGGTCATGCTGGCGAAGATCGACTTGCGCTCGTTCGGCGTCAGCAGCAGGTTGTAAGGCGCGAAGTTGAAGCGATCGGCCGAGCCGACCCAGTCGTGGTAGGTGCCGGCCCCGGTGGTCGGATTGCCGCCGTTGTAGTTCGGCACCGTGGTGCCGTTGTTCAAGGTGATGTCGAACCAGTCGTTGCCCTGCGCATCGCAATATCCTGGCGCGCCGACCGTGAGGATGCGCGGATCGCAGAACGTGAAACGCCCCTGCGGGGTGGCCGAGCTTCCCGCGGACAGCCCCGCTCCCGGCACCGGCCACGCCGACTGGTTCCACACGGCCGAGCTGATGCCCTTGGTCTTCACGTAGCTGGCGTTGAGCACGCCGCGGAAGCGGTCGCCGCCGCCGAGGGTGATGTCGCCCTCGGTGTCGTCGCCGCCGTGGCCATAACTGCCACCCTTCAGGTGCACCAATGCGCCGTCGAAGTTGCGCTTGGTGATGATGTTGATCACCCCGGCGATGGCATCGGAGCCGTAGATCGCCGAGGCGCCGTCCTCCAGCACCTCGATGCGATCCACGATCGCCAGCGGAATGGTATTCAGATCCGCGCTGCCGCTCACGCCCGAGGCCGAGGATTCGTTCACCCAGCGGATGCCGTCGACCAGCACCAGCACGCGCTTGGATTCGAGGTTGCGCAGATCCACCTGCGCCGAGCCGGCACCGATGCCGCCGCCGTCGGCCGGATAACCGAAGTTGCCCGAGGAGTTGAACTTGGCGTTGAGCGCCTTGCCGCTGGCCGACAGCTCGTGGAGAAAATCGCCCAACGAGGTGACGCCGCTCTGCTCGATCATCTGGCGAGTGATCACCGCAACCGGCGCGGAGGTGACCTTGCTGGTCTGCTTGATGCGCGAGCCGGTGACGGTCACGCGGTCGAGGGTCTTGGCCTTGCCGCTGTCGGCCGTGTTGGCGGAATCCTGCGCCATCGCCGGCAGGGCGACGGGTAGCAGGGCGATCAGCACTGCCGCGCACAGGCGGCTGCGACGGATTACAGTCATCGAAAGTTCTCCCCGAGGCGATGGTTCTCCCCGAGGCGATGGTTCTCCCCGAGGCGATGCGCACGTCGGCCCCCGCCGACGACTCCGCCTTGTAACCAATATGTGAAACCATTGCAAGTGCAAAAATTTCATGTGCCCATGAGGAAATCGCCCATTGCGCCGGCACGACTTACCATCCAGGCAGATACCTCGGCACGCTGGGCTACACTGCCGCGCATGAACAAAGCCCTGATCCTCGCCTGTGTCACGTGTCTGGGCACCACCACCCTCGTCGCAGCGGCCGTCCCCGGCGGCGCATCGGATGCCGTTCTCGGCCGCGTCGACCAGGCCCTGACCCTGGCCGAACAAGGCCAGCTCGATGCCGCCACCGCGCGCCAGCTCCGTGGCGATCCGCTGGTGCCGTGGATCGACTACGCGACCTTGCATCGCGATCTGGACAACGTCGATCCGGCCACCGTGCGCGCCTTCCTCGAGCGCAACCCCGGGCAGGTCGCGGCGGCCATGCTGCGCGACGAATGGCTGGCCGTGCTCGCCCAGCGCCGCGACTGGAAAACCTTCCGCGCCTTCCGCAGCGACGCCATGAGCCCGAAGCTGCGTTGCGCCGACCTCGATGCGCGGCTGGATGCCGGCGAACCGGACGTGCGCTGGTACGACGCGGCGCTGGCGTTGTGGCGCAGTGGAGATGCGCAGCCTTCGGATTGCGATGCGGTGTTCGCACAACTGGCCAGCAGCGGCAAGCTCACGCCTGATGTTCGCTGGCAGCGCATCGATGCGGCCGCCGACGCCGTCGATACCGCGGTGATGCGTGCCGCCGCGCGCGGCCTGCCGGAAGATCAGGAAGCGCAAGCGCAGGCCTACGCGCGCTTCATCGATGCGCCATCCGATGCGGTCGGCGGCTGGCCGCGCAACGCGCGCAGCCGGCACATCGTCGCCATCGGCCTGGCCAAGCAGGCACGCCGTGATCCGGATGGCGCGGAAGCGCGCTTGGCGCGCCTGCAGCCGACGCTGCAACTGGGCGAGGCCGACCGCGGCCGCGCGCAGTACGCGATCGCGCTGTGGACGGTGGCCTCCTACCTGCCAGCTTCGGCGCGCCGGCTGGCCGCCGTGCCGGCCTCGGCCTATGACGCCAAGCTGCACGAATGGCAGGCGCGCGAGGCGCTGGCGCGTGGCGATGATGCCACCGCGCTCAAGGCCATCGCGGCGATGGATCCCGCGCAGCGCGCCGACCCGCGCTGGGAGTATTTCGAAGCCCGCCTGCGCGAGCGCGCCGGCCAACTCAAGGCTGCCGATGCGCTGTATCGACAAGCCGCGACCACCGCCACCTACCACGGCTTTCTCGCCGCTGATCGCCTGCACCTGCCGTACTCGATCTGCCCGCTGGAAGTGAATGCTGGCGCCAGCGAACGCGCGCAAATCGCGGCCACGCCGGCGCTGGTGCGCGCTTTCGAGTTGTACCAAATCGGCCGCAACGGCTGGGCGGAGAAGGAATGGAAAGCGGCGCTGACCGGCTTCGACGACCGCCAGCGGCAGATCGCGGTGCTGCTGGCCAACCAGATCGGCTGGTACGACCGCGCGACCTTCGCGCTGGGCAAGGATGCCAGCGGCCAAACCGCTCCCGACGAATTGCGGCTGTACACGCTGCGTTTCCCGCTCGACCACGCCGACACCGTGCGCGCGCAGGCGCGCCGCAACGCCATCGACCCGGCGTGGGTGGCCGCCGAAATCCGTGCGGAGAGCGCGTGGAACCCGCAGGCGCGCTCGTCGGCCGATGCGCGCGGGCTGATGCAACTGCTGCCCTCGGTCGGCCAGCACCTCGCCCGCACCCTGGGCATGCCGTGGGGCGGCGTGGCCTCGCTGTTCGATCCGCGCACCAGCATCACCCTGGGCAGCGCCTTCCTGCGGCAGATGCTCGACCGCTACGACGGCCGCATCTATCTGGCCATCGGCGCGTACAACGCCGGCGGCGGGCCGGTGTCGCGCTGGCTGGCGCAGCGCGGTTCGCTCGATCCGGATCTGTGGATCGAAACCGTGCCGTATCAGGAGACGCGCGACTACATCATGCGCGTGCTCGCGTTCTCGGTGATCTACGACTGGCGACTGTCGGGCAAGGCCACGCCGCTGTCGGAGCGCATGCTCGGGCGCGTGGTGGCCGACGCGCAGCAGCAGCGTTTCGCCTGCGCGCTGCCCACAACCGCGCCGGCAGCGTCAACGTCGCCTTCGTCGTCGACGGCGGCATCGACCGCCACGCAGGCCGCAAGCGGACGATGAACGCCAGCCGCCGCATCGGCGTACTCGGCGGCACCGGTTTCGTCGGTCGCGCGCTGGCCGAGCGCCTGTCTGCCGAGGGTCACGAGCCGGTCGTGATCAGTCGCAACCGCTCACGCAACGCCCTGCGTTACCTGCCGCCCGACGTGGCGGCGCGCGAAATCGACGTGTACGACGCGCACGCGCTGGCCGCTGCGCTGGCCGGTTGCGAGGCGGCCATCAACCTCGTGGGCGTGCTCAACGATCCGCGGCCGGGCGATGGCGACGCGGGCTTCGTGCGCGCGCATGTCGAACTCACCGGCATCCTCATCGCCGCCTGCGAACGCGCCGGCATCGGCCGCCTGCTGCACATGAGCTCGCTCAACGCCGGCCGTGGCCGCAGCCACTACCTGCGCACGCGCGGGCAGGCCGAGGAACGGGTCAAGGCGTCCCGGCTGGACTGGACGACCTTCCAGCCCTCGGTGATCTTCGGTCCCGGCGATGGGCTGTTCTGCCGCTTCGCCGCGTTGCTGCGGCTGGCCCCGGCGCTGCCGCTCGCGCGTGGCGGCGCGAAGTTCGCGCCGGTGTACATCGGCGACGTCGTCGAAGCGTTCATCCGCGCACTGCGCGAGCCGGCGAGCGTGCGCCAGACCTACGAGCTGTACGGCCCCGAAACAATCACGCTGGCGCAGATCGTGCGCATGACCGCGCATGCCTGCGGCTTGCGCCGGCTCGTCGTGCCGTTGCCGGACGTGCTCGGGCGCATGCAGGCCTTCGCCATGGATTTCGTGCCGGGCAAGCCGTTTTCATCCGACAACTACCGCTCCTTGCTGCTCGACGCGGTCGGCGGCATCGACGGCCTGCATCGGCTGGGCATCGCGCCCACGCGCATCGCCGCGGTGCTGCCGGACATCCTGGGCCATGCCGACACCCGCCAGCATCGGCTGGATCGCTATCGCAACCGGCGTTGATCCGGTCTCGCAGGTCGCGTGGATGCAACATCGCCAATGGCATGCTGATCGCCATCGAACCAATGTTAATTTTTCCTCCGCGACAACGGTGGCCGCACTGATATTTTTGCCAGCTCGACCTTTCGTCTCTCGATCGGTCGATCGATGGGCACGACCGCCTTACGAGCGTTCGTGCCCTGTCTCCATCTCGATCCATTTCCGGGAGTCACCATGCACACGCCAACCACCACGGCCCTGCGCCGCATGATCCTGATCGCACTGGCCGCCGGTGCCGCCGCCGCCGCGCCTTCGGTTTTCGCCGCGCCCACTCTGGATGTCGCGCACGTCCTGTGGCACAAGTCGCTGCAGCAGAACCCGGCCCCCGCGACGGGCTGCTTCCATGCCACCTATCCGAGCGCACAGTGGGTGCGCGACCAGTGCCATGCGACGCCGTACCACTATTCGCCCACACCGCGACCCGCCTTCAAGGGCGCGCATGACGTGGTCGGCAACGGGCACGACTACGCGATCGCGATCAAGGGCCTGGTCAGCCAGGCCGAGGGCAGCTTCCCGACCGTACGCGGGGTGACCTCCGAACAGAGCGTCGGCGTGCCGGCATTCGGCGGCGGCGGCATCCTCGGCCCGAACGAATACACCTTGCAGCTCAATTCCAATTTCGCCTATGGCTCGTCAGCGGCCTGCGCCGGCGGCAATCCGCAGTGCCTGGTCTGGCAGCAGTTCATCTATGCGCCCGACTACGCGCAGCAGGGCAGCGCCGCGGTGTTCATGCAGTATTGGCTGATCGGCTACAACGCGCCATGCCCCTCCAATTTCTGGGATGCAGGCAACGGCGATTGCTACGTGAATTCGGACTACGTGCCCGCACCGGACATTCCGGCCACGCAACTGGCGCAGGAGTCGATCACCGCATCGGCGGCCACCGGCGGCAACGACACGGTCACCTTCACCTACGGCAATACCGCGTATTCGGTCAGCGCGCCCGACAACATGGTGTATCTGGCCAGCGTGTGGAATGGCGGCGAGTTCAACGTCGTCGGCAATGCGGGCGGCTCGGAGGCGGTGTTCAACCGCGGCTCGTTCATGCAGGTCAAGCTGGCGATCACCGATGGCTCGACCGCCGCGCCTTACTGCCTGCAAAACTACGGCACCACCGGCGAGACCAACAACCTCAACCTGATGTGGTGCAGCGCCCGCAGCGCGGCCGCGCCGTACATCCAGTTCACCCAGTTGAACTGATCGGCGACCAGCGGGATCCCGCAGCCTCGCGGCTGCAATAAAACGACGCCGAGGGGGAGCGATCCCCCTCGGCGTTTGCTTGTGCGGCGGCGGTCTCGTCGCTTGCGCCTCACCCACGCGGCCCGCACCCACGCGGCCCGCACCCACGCGGCCCGCACCCATGCCGCGGACGTGGGCCGATGCGGCATCGGCCACGCCGTCGCGACGCCTTCCGTCAGCGGCCGTCAGCGACGATCGTCGTGCGACGACTCCGCGTGCTCGTCCTTGGGCTTGCGATCCTTCGCTGCGGGCTCCGGCTTCGGCTTGGCCGCTTCCTGCGGCGGACGCAGGGCCGGAACACGATTGCCGGCTGACAAACCGGTGGCCGCATCGCGGGGCGCGACCGGGCGCTCCTGCACGGGCGCGGGACGCTCGACGCGGGGCGGCTGCACGGCGGGACGTTCGTGCTCGACCGGCCTGGCTGGACGAACCGGTTCCTGCGCCTGTTCCGGGCGCACCGGCTCGGTGGGCTGGCGCACGACCGGGCGCACCACCGGTGCCTGTTCCTGCGTGCGCTCGGGGCGCGTCGGCTCGACCGGTTGGCGGATGACGGGACGTGCGACCGGCGCCGGCATCTGAACGCGCGCAGGTTGTTCGGGTGCGGGAACGGCATGACCCATCCCGGTGCTGCCCTTGATCGGCGTACCTTCCGCCTGCGGACGTTCGGCCTGCTCCTGCGGGCGCGTCGGGTGACCGGCGCCTGTACTTCCCTTGATCGGCGATCCCTGCGCCTGCGGACGCTCGGCTTGCGGCGCCGCCGGTGGCAGATGCCGGATCACCGGTGCCCGGCCGTTGGCGCTCACGCCGACCGGCGCACGCGGCGTCACCCCGGCAGGCGTGCCGTGCCCGGCACCCTGGAAGGTACCACCGCCCGGCGCGGCGATGACCGGGCGTGCCGCCTGCGGACGGGTCGCGGCCTGTTGCTCGCCCAGTTGCCGCAGCTTGGCGGGTGCCAAGGGGGCACCACCCTGGCTGGCGATCAGCTTGGCGCGCTCGGCGAAGGGCACGGGCGGCGGCGGCGGTGCCGTGCGCGCGATCACCGCACGATTGAACGAAGGCGCGCGCACCGCCAGCGGCACGCTGCGTGCGGCGGACGCGGGGGCGATGCTCGCCGCGACGGGCGCGATGCGCACCGCCGGCACCACTTTCATTGCCGCCAGTTGCATGGGCTTGACCGCGACCGCCGCGGCGGCGACGGGCTTGGCGCCGACGAACACCGAATTGGGCACCACGGTCATCGCGCCGGGCACCGTCCGGTTGACGTAAGTTGCCTGCGGCAGCGGGCGATTGGCCGCGTAGCTGTTGTAGTAATTGTTGATGACCGTGTTGTTGATGACGGTCTTGTTGATGGTGGTGTTGTTGATGACCGTGTTGTTGACCACATTCACGTTGGTCACGTTGACCTGGGTGAAGTAGTTCTGCGACACGCGATACGGCGGCACGTACACGTCGCTGGGGCCGAGCGGGAACCAGCCGACCGGCGTTCCGCCGCCGCCGAGGTTGATCGAGATGCTGACGCCGCCGACGAAGGCCACCAGCGCCGGCGCATACACCGGCTGCACGTTTGCAGGACCGGGGATCCAGCCCCAGCGCCCGCCGATGTACGCCCAGCGGCCGTAATGGGAAGGCGCGAAGCCCCACGGCGCGTTGTCCACCCACGTCCAGCCCCACGGATCGACCCACACCCAGTGGCCATCGCGGTACGGCGCCCAGCCCGTCGCCACCTGCGGGTACCACACGTTGCCGTAGCCCGGGGCCCGCGACCAGTTGCCGTAGCCGTCCAGATCCTCGTACCCGATCATCCCGGGCGGCAGGTAACGGCGCGAACGCGAGCGGTCGTAGCGCGCATCGCGCGCAGCGCAGAAGCGGTCGAAGGCATCGTAGGCCGCCGGGTCGTACTCATCCACCGAGTTCAATTGCGGATCGTTGAACTGGTAGGCGGTGTCCGGATCCAGCGAGTCGCTGACCCCGCCCTCGCCATACGCGATGCCGCTGCCGCGGCGCAGGGTGACCGTGGTGGTGCCGTCGGCGGCGACGTCGATGCGGTAGTTGCCAGGCTCGCTGACGACGAAGGCGATCGTCGGGGTGTCCACCTCGTAGCTGTCGTTGGCGTCCATCGAACGCACGCGCAGGCCGAGCGTGCCCTGGGTGAGCTGGATCTGGGCGAAGTCGTCGTGCAGGTCGGTCAACTGGATGGCGCTGCCCGGGCCCACGCGCAGGCTCGCGCGGCCCAGTTCGAGCGAGGCGTAGCCGTCGTCGCCGGTGCCGAGCTGGTCGCCGGTCATCAACGGGCGGTTGATGTCCACGTAGCCCCAGCTGGAAGCGCCGGAGGCGGCGAATTCAACGTCGCCGGTCTGGTAGGACAGGCGCGCGACGCGGTCGGGCGGATCGCCGGACATGCTCTGCGCCTGCGCGTTCCACGCGAACGCGGCGAACAAGGCGGCGGCGATCCATGCTTGCAGTACTCGGTTGGAAGACATGTGGCGTTCCCCAGGTGGTTGTCGTTGGCTCGATCCGCCTTCATAAAGGGCGTGCCGATGGCGTGCATGAAAACGCGCGGCGGCTGAATCGCCGCCGCATGGAGCCATGGTGCAGCAAAGCCCGTTAAGCCGGCATTATCGAATCCAACCGCAACGCAGGGCCGGCTGGATGCTTGCATCGCAACGCCACCGCTCGTCTGGCGTCAACGGTTCGATGCCTGCCCGTCACGCCGCCAGCGAGGGCGCGCCAGCCACCGCACAGCCCGCCACGCGGTTGCGCCCGGCGGCCTTGGCCGCGTACAGCGCGTTGTCGGCGGCGGCGATCAAGGCTTCCGGACGCAACGCCGGGGCCGGCCGCACCGTGCTCACGCCCACGCTCACGGTCAGGTGCCCGGCGATCGCCGAACGCGGATGGCGCATCGCCAGCGCTTCGACGCGCGCACGCAGGCCCTCGCCGATGCGCAGGGCGTCCTCCAGCTCGCAACCGGGCAACAGCACGACGAGCTCCTCCCCGCCGTAGCGCGCGGCGAGGTCGGACTCGCGCACCGCCGCCTGCGCGCAGATGCGCGCCAGTTCGCGCAGGCACTCGTCGCCGTACAGATGGCCGCAGGCGTCGTTGAGGTCCTTGAAATGGTCGGCGTCCACCAGCGCCAGCGACAGCACGCCCGACTCGCGCGCCAGCAGCGCCCAGCTCGTCGCCAGCCGCTCGTCGAAGCAGCGCCGGTTGGCGATGCCGGTCAGGCCGTCGCGCAGCGACAGTTCCTGCAGGCGGCGGTTGGCGGTTTCCAGTTCCGCCGCGATCCGCGCCAGGTGGATCGCCCCGGCGATCTGGTCGGCGATGGCATCGAAGGCCGCGCAGGATTCGGCGGTGAGGAAGCCGATGCGCGCGCTCTCGATGTTGAGCACGCCGAGCATGCGCTGCCGATGGCGGATCGGCACGAGGTACTCCGCGCGCACCGCCGCGTTGCCGGCCACGTAATCCGGATCGGCGGCGACATCCGGGATCAATTGCGCCTGCCCGGTGCGCGCGCAGCGCCCGGCCGCGCCGATGGAGACCGGCCATGGCAGGCCGACCGGCTGTTGCAGGTGCAGGTCGCCGGCATACACCTCGTGGGTGAAACAGGTGCCGGCGTGATCGAGCAGGATGATGCTGGCGATGGCCACCGGCAGCTTGCGCACGAGGCAATCCACGATGCGCTGCATGATCTCGTGCAGCCCTTCGCCCTGCAGCGCCTCGCGGGAGACGCAGGCGAGGATTTCGGTCAGCGACTCGCCCTGGCCGGGCGCCGTGCGCCCGCCATCCGCGGGTCCTTCCCAATCCTCGGTGCCGCGTCCGGGAACACTCATCCACGCCCCCTGCTGGCTGGAGTCTACGCCGGAGTCCCGGCCCTTGCCCTGACGCGGCCATTCCGTCGACTCGACGCCCTCGTCAGCGCAATTCCTGCGCCACGTCGAAGCCATCGATGCGCCGGCCCAGCAGGTCGAAGGCGAGCACCAGTTCGAACATCAGCACACCCGCGCCGCACAGCCCCGCCAGCAGTGCGCCGACCTGCGGACTGGCGAAGCGCTCGCCGAGCAACCAGATCAGGCCACCCAGCAGCGCCACCGGCAGCAAGGCCAACACCATCGCCACCATGTAGCCGCCCATCAGGATCAGGCGTTGCCCCATCACCTCCAGCCCGCGCCCGCCCGCCGTGCCGCTGCCGCTCCAAGCGGGGAAATACAGCATGCCGGCGAACGGCAGGCACAGCATCAGCCCGCACAACAAGGGCGCCAGCACCGCCACGCCCGCGGCGACCTCCAGCATGAGGTTCGGAGCGAGCGGCGCATGGTCGACGCCATGCAGGGCAACCTGCGCGCCGACCAGCAGCAACAACCACGTCACCGCGCTCATCACCGCCCACGGCGCGAGCACCTCGCCCAGGGCGATCTGCCAGCCCGGCAGCGGCGCGGACTTGAGGATGTCCAGCGTCTGCAAACTGCCGCGCAGGCGGGCGATGAACAGCATCGGCCCGAGCATCAGCAGCCACGCGCCCGCCATGGCCACGATCATGCCGGCGACGGTCAGGATCGGTTGGCGCGCGGGATCGGCGGCCAACCACTGGCACAGCGCGAACAACGCCACCCCGGCGATCACGAAACTGCGCAGGCGGTAGAAGCCGCCCATCGCGATCAAGCCTTTCCACAGGAAGGCGATCGGCGCGAAGCCCGTCCCGAGCAGCCGGAACGGTTCGCCACGCGGCTTCGTCGGTTTGCGCTCGCGCAGGTTGCCGGAGCGCAGGGCCGCCAGCCGCTCGGCGCGACGACGGGCGAAGGCCAGCGAAGCGTCCTCGAACGACACCTGCGCACGCACCACCCACAGGTAATGCGCGATCAGCAGGCCCAGCGCCGGCAGCAACGCCAGCCAGAAAGCGCTCGCATCGGTTGCGAACAACGGCGCCACCGCCCAGCGGAATGGTGTCAACAGCCAACTCAGTGGCGCGGTACCGGCGATGCCGTCGAACCAGTGCAACAGCGCCGGCGGATCGGCCAGCACGGCGGTTTGCGGAAGATGCAGCACGCCGCGCAGCGACCACCAGCACGCCAGCGCCAGCACGATCGCCACGCCGGCCACCAGCGCGCGGCGTCGCCACGGGCGCAGCCCCAGATCGAGCAGGCGCTCGCGGGTGAACGCGGCACCCAACTCGTGCAACTGGCCCATCGACATCAGCACCCAGTAACCGATCGCGTAGTGCAGGCGATTGATGCCCAATGCCGCGCCGCGATGCAGTAACACGCTCATCAGCAAGGCCGAGAAGGCGATGCCCAGTTGCGCGCGCAGCAGCGCATAGTGGATCAGGGTGGTGCGCGTGAGCGGCGCGGGGAACAGGAAGGCGATCTCGGCTTCGCTGAAGGCCAGCCGCGCGCGACCATCGGCGAACAACCAGATGCCCAGCGTCAACAGCGCAAGCGCCGTGGCCGCCAGCGCGCCCAGGCCGACCGATTGCGCCGGGGTCAGCGTGAAGACCGTGTGCACCGTGTTCGAGTGATGATCCTGCCCCAGCCGGCGGCCGAAGATGAGGTAGAAATAAGCCAGCGCGGCCAGTGCGCCGAACAGGTACTTGGGCTGGCGCAGGCGCAGCAGGCGCTGGCGCAGGCTGTTGTACAGCGACATCGCATGCAGCCAGAACAGCGCCGCGGCCGCGTGCGGCCGCCCGCCGCGCAGTGCAGCCGGACTCACCGCATTCATGCGCGAGAGGGTTGCCCGTCATCGGTTGCGGCGAAGAACACATCCTCGAGGCTGGCATCGGCGTCGGCGGCAAAGCGCGCGCGCACGTCGGCCACCGATCCATCCACCACCTTGCGGCCGTTCTTGAGGATCAGCAGGTGCGTGCACACTTCTTCGACCAGATCCAGCAGATGCGAACTCAGGATGATCGCCGTGCCCTCGCGGGCGAGCCGGCGCATGCTGTCCTTCATGCTGCGGATGCCGTAAGGATCCAGCCCGGTCAGCGGTTCGTCGAGGATCACCGCGCGCGGGCCGTGCAGCAGGCCGCAGGCGATGGCGAGTTTCTGCTTCATCCCGCGCGAGAGTTCGGCCGGCAGCAGCTTGCGCTTGTCGCCCATCTCCAGCTCATCCAGCAGCGGCTGCGCGCGCTCGCGCCAGTCGGCCACGCCATACAGGCGGGCGACGAAGTTCAGGTGCTGCTCGACGGTGAGGTGGTCGAACAGGCGCGGCTCGTCGGGGATGAAGGCGAGCTGGCGCTTGGCAGCGACCGGATCGGCGGTGAGGTCGATGCCGCCGATGCGCGCGCTGCCGAAGGTGGCGGGGATGATCCCGCACAGGCAGCGCAGCGTGGTGGTCTTGCCGGCGCCGTTGGGGCCGACCAGCCCGAGCACTTGCCCGGCGGCCACGGTGAACGACAGCTCGTCCACCGCGGTGAAATCGCCGTAGCGCTTGCCGAGGCTGGCGACCTCGATCATCGGCGGCCCGCGATCACCGGGCCGCCATGCCCTGCATGCACCATCGACAGCCTCACGAATGCAGCGGGTAGGGCTTGTCGGCGTCGAGCTTGAACATCTTGATGGCGCGCGCCACGTCGGCGGCGGTCATCTTGCCGTCCTCGGCCAGCGCGGCGA
This sequence comes from Pseudomonadota bacterium, assembly GCA_018242445.1. Taxonomy (GTDB): domain Bacteria; phylum Pseudomonadota; class Gammaproteobacteria; order Xanthomonadales; family Xanthomonadaceae; genus SZAS-103. The sequence goes on from JAFEBW010000031.1 coordinate 39,436, forward strand.
TCGCCGCATGCGCGATCCACTGCGCGTTGACCTCGAAGAAATCCAGCAAGTTCGCGCGGGTGTCCGAGCGACCGTAGCCATCGGTGCCGAGCACGGCATAGCGACGGCCGTGCGGGATGCAGGCGCGGATCTGGTCGGCGAAGGCGCGCACGTAGTCGGTGGCGGCGATCACCGGGCCGGGGCGATCGGCCAGGCACTGGCCGACGTAGGACGTGCGCCGCTGCTTCGGATCGGGGTGCAGGCGGTTCCAGCGCTCGCAGTCGTTGCCGTCGCGCGCCAGCTCGGTGAAACTCGGGCACGACCACACGTCGGCCTTCACGCCGAACTCCTTGTCCAGCAGTTCGGCGGCCTTGATCGCCTCGCGCAGCACCACCCCGCAGGACAGCAACTGCACGCAAGGCACGTTGTTCTTCTTGCCCTTCGCCGTTCCCCTTTCCCCGTTCCCCGAATCCCGGAACAGATACATGCCCTTGATGATGCCTTCCTCGCAGCCGGCCGGCATGTCCGGGTGGGCGTAGTTCTCGTTCATCGCGGTGATGTAATAGAACACGTCCTCCTGCTCGTGCAGCATGCGGCGGATGCCGTCCTGCAGGATGACCGCGGCTTCATACGACCAGGTCGGATCGTAGGACTTGCAGTTCGGCACCACGCTGGCGGCCAGCATCGAATCGCCGTCGGCGTGTTGCAATCCCTCGCCGGCGAAGCTGCGCCCGGCAGTGGCGCCGAGCAGGAAGCCGCGCGCGCGCTGGTCGCCGGCGGCCCAGATCAGATCGCCGATGCGGCGGAAACCGAAGCACGAATAGAAGATGAAGAACGGCAGCATCGGCTGGTCGGAGATCGAATAGCTGGTGCCCGCGGCGATCCACGAGGACATGCCGCCGGCCTCGCTGATGCCCTGCTGCAGCACCTGCCCGTCCGCGGCCTCGCGGTAGTACAGCAACTGGCTGGAATCCTGCGGCTGGTACTTCTGCCCGCCCGGCGCGTAGATGCCGATCTGCCGGAACATGCCCTCCATGCCGAAGGTGCGCGCCTCGTCCACCACGATCGGCACCACGTGCGGGGCGATGTCCTTGTCGCGCAGCAGCAGGTTCATGCCGCGCACGATCGCCATGGTGGTGGACACCTCGCGCTCGCCGGTGCCCTTGGTGATCGCCTCGAAGCTGCCCAATGCCGGTGCCGGCAACGCCGCCGTGGACTTGCTCCGCCGATGCGGCAGGAAGCCGCCGAGTTCGCGGCGGCGTTCGAGCATGTACTGCACCTCGGGCGAATCCTTGCCGGGGTTGTAGTAAGGCACCTCGTGCAGCTTGTCGTCCGGCACCGGGATGCGGAAGCGGTCGCGGAACGCGCGCACCGCCGCATCGTCCATCTTCTTGGCCTGATGGGCGATGTTCATCGACTCGCCCGCCGCGCCCATGCCGTAACCCTTGACCGTCTTGGCGAGGATCACCGTCGGCATGCCTTGCGTGCGCACCGCCGCGTGATAGGCCGCGTACACCTTGTGCGGGTCGTGGCCGCCGCGATTCAGGCGCCAGACGTCGTCGTCGGAGAGGTTGGCGACCATCGCTGCGGTCTCCGGGTATTTGCCGAAAAAATGCTCGCGCGTGTAGGCCCCGCCGAAGGCCTTGCAGGCCTGGTACTCGCCATCGACGGTGTCCATCATCACCTTGCGCAGCAAGCCCTTGTCGTCGGCGGCCAGCAGCGGATCCCAGTAGCTGCCCCAGATCACCTTGAGCACGTTCCAGCCGGCACCGCGGAACACGCCTTCGAGTTCCTGGATGATCTTGCCGTTGCCGCGCACCGGGCCGTCGAGGCGCTGCAGGTTGCAGTTGATGACGAAGATCAGGTTGTCCAGCCCCTCGCGCCCGGCCACCGAGATCGCGCCCAGCGATTCGGGCTCGTCGCACTCGCCGTCGCCGAGGAAGCACCACACCTTGCGGTCGCTCACCGGCGCCAAGCCGCGCGCTTCGAGGTATTTCATGAACTGCGCCTGATAGATCGCCTGGATCGGCCCCAGGCCCATCGACACCGTCGGCACCTGCCAGTAATCGGGCATCAGCCACGGGTGCGGGTACGAGGGCAGGCCCAGGCCGTGGCCGGAGGCTTCCATGCGCAGGTGGTCGAGCTGCTGCGCACTGATGCGGCCCTCGAGGAAGGAACGCGCGTACAGGCCGGGGCTGGAGTGGCCCTGGTAGCAGATCAGGTCGCCCGGGTGGTCTGCCGATGCCGCGCGCCAGAAATGGTTGAAGCCCACGTCGTACAAGGTGGCCGACGACGCGAAGCTGGCGATGTGGCCGCCGAGGCTGCCGGGCTTGCGGTTGGCGCGCGCGATCATCGCCATCGCGTTCCAGCGGATCAGGCAGCGGATGCGCCATTCCATGTTCGCATCGCCGGGCATCTGCGCCTGGTTTTGCGGCGCGATGGTGTTGACGTAGGCGGTGGTCGGCGAGAACGGGATCTCCGCGCCGCCGCGGCGCGCTTCGTCGGCCAGCCGTTCGACGAGGTAGTGCGCCCGCCCGCCGCCATCGGCCTGCACGACCGCACGGATGGAATCCAGCCATTCGGCCGTCTCGACGGGGTCGAGGTCGAGATCGGGGGCGAGGTGCGCGTCGAACGGTTGCTGGGTCATGGTTCCTCCGCCGCGCGGCAGTCCCGCGCCGGTGCTGTCGATGGTTCGGCCAGTTTAGCGCAGGCGGCCCATCGACAGCGGCCGTAACGTCGATGCCGATCCGGTCATCGGCACATCGATCGACACGACCCTTGGCGTTCCACGTTGATCGACCGTGGGCATCGAAACACACGCCGCTTAGAGACGGGCTTAACATCAAAAACGTGACCGGTTTGCGCATTTCTCCCGCATGACGGGCATGCAAAGGTTCGGCCGCGCCTCGCATCCCGTCCGGTATTGACGCATCGCATCATCCATCTCGAGTTCATCCATCCTAGGTCGGGAAACCTCCCGGCATGCCCCGTGCACACCCTGTTGGATCGCATTGTTTGTGAGTTTTCAATGCACAGATGTGGATGCGAACGAGCGCGGCATGCGCGCCGGCCTTCCGCCTGTTTCACGCCAGGGAACGGGTATCGCGCCGGCTTGCTTTGCTGCGTCGCATCACAGCATGAACAAAATTTCATCGCCACGTGCGGAATCGCCGAGTAGGTTCGCCGCGTTCGCACGAGACACCGCGAATGCGGCGCGGAAATGGCCCTGCGGATCGCGGCACGGGGCAACGCCGGGTTACACGACGGGTCATCGGATCGGCACGCCGTTCGCGGCAAACCGTCGCCGCAGCAATCAACGCACCAACCAGCGCCCAACACGAAGGCGCGGCATCCAACCACATTCCACTTACGCCAATCGGGGCTCCTCACAATGAACATGCTTCGCAAGTCGTCACTCGCACTGGCCTGCACGGCAGCGATGTTCGCGGTCGGTTCGGCCAGCGCCGCCGACTCGTTGATGGTCGTCGCCCATCCCACCTACATGCGCCACGGCGATGCCGTGATGGGCGCGCTCCCGCAGAGCCACACCATCCATTTCAGCGTGTCGCTGAAGATGCGCGACCGCGCCGGGCTGGACGCCTTCATCGCCGGCCTGAAGCAGCACAAGAACAAGCCGATGACCACGGCGCAGTTCATGGCCAAGCACGCGCCGACGCAGGCGCAGGTCGATTCCGTCGTCGGCTGGCTCAAGGGCCAGGGCTTCGGCAACATCGTCGTCGCCCCGAACCGCATGCTGGTCTCGGCCACCGGCAACGCCGGGCAGGTGAACCGCTCGTTCTACACGACGATGATGCAGGTGCGCACGCACGACGGCCGCATCGCCTACGGCAACACCCTCGAGGCGCGCATCCCCTCCGCGCAGCAGAACAACGTGCTCGGCGTGGTCGGCCTGCAGACGGTGAATCAGGCGCACACCTTCTTCCGCATCGCCCATCCGCATTCGGGCGTGCACACGATGGCCGTCACCGGCCACAACCCGACCGACTTCCCGTCGATCTACGGCGCCGGCAACACGGCGACGGCCGCCGGCGTGACCGTGGGCATCTTCACGCAGGGCGACCTGTCGCAGTCGATCCAGGACCTGAATGCGTTCACCTCGCAGAACGGCCTGGCCTCGGTGACCACGCAGGAAGTGGATACCGACGGCAAGGGCACCGACACCAGCGGCATCGGCGAATGGGATCTGGACAGCCAGGACATCGTCGGCATGGGCGGCGGCGCGGTCGGCAAGCTCATCCTGTACCAGACCCCGCAGTTGACCGATCAGGACATGATCGACAACTTCAACACCATCGTGTCGGCCAACGCGGCCAAGATCATCAACGTGTCGATCGGCGGCTGCGAAACCTCTTCGCAGGGCGCCAGCGCGAACGCTTCCGATCAGGCGTTCTCGCAGGGCGTGGCGCAGGGCCAGACCTTCTCGATCTCCACCGGCGACTCCGGCGCGGACGAGTGCGGCAACGGCGGCACCACCCCGAGCTGGCCGGCCAACTCGCA